>NZ_JBHXIG010000005.1:3451-5217 GCF_042723855.1 Microbacterium sp. NPDC058345 | reverse complement strand
AGAAGTCCGGCGGTGTCCTACTCTCCCACAGGGTCCCCCCTGCAGTACCATCGGCGCTGTGAGGCTTAGCTTCCGGGTTCGGAATGTGACCGGGCGTTTCCCTCACGCTATGGCCGCCGAAACACTATTGACATGTTCATCGGCAACACACACGTGTGTGTTGTTTGGTTCCGACCGTACGTCGAGAACCACAAAGTGGACGCGGAACATCTTTGAAAGAATTGGTGTTATCAAGTCATCGGCTTATTAGTACCAGTCAGCTGCACACGTTGCCGTGCTTCCACATCTGGCCTATCAACCCAGTCGTCTGGCTGGGAGCCTCTCCACCCGAGGGTGATGGAAGTCTCATCTTGAGGCCGGCTTCCCGCTTAGATGCTTTCAGCGGTTATCCATCCCGAACGTAGCTAACCAGCGGTGCTCCTGGCGGAACAACTGGCACACCAGAGGTTCGTCCAACCCGGTCCTCTCGTACTAGGGTCAGATCCTCTCAAACTTCCTACGCGCGCAGCGGATAGGGACCGAACTGTCTCACGACGTTCTAAACCCAGCTCGCGTACCGCTTTAATGGGCGAACAGCCCAACCCTTGGGACCTACTCCAGCCCCAGGATGCGACGAGCCGACATCGAGGTGCCAAACCATGCCGTCGATATGGACTCTTGGGCAAGATCAGCCTGTTATCCCCGAGGTACCTTTTATCCGTTGAGCGACAGCGCTTCCACAAGCCACTGCCGGATCACTAGTCCCGACTTTCGTCCCTGCTCGACCTGTCAGTCTCACAGTCAAGCTCCCTTGTGCACTTACACTCGCCACCTGATTGCCAACCAGGTTGAGGGAACCTTTGGGCGCCTCCGTTACTTTTTGGGAGGCAACCGCCCCAGTTAAACTACCCACCAGGCACTGTCCCTGAACCGGATCACGGTTCGAAGTTAGATATCCAGAGTGACCAGAGTGGTATTTCAACAATGACTCCACGAATACTGGCGTATCCGCTTCACAGTCTCCCACCTATCCTACACAAGCCACACCGAACACCAATACCAAGCTGTAGTAAAGGTCACGGGGTCTTTCCGTCCTGCTGCGCGTAACGAGCATCTTTACTCGTAATGCAATTTCGCCGAGTTCGCGGTTGAGACAGTTGGGAAGTCGTTACGCCATTCGTGCAGGTCGGAACTTACCCGACAAGGAATTTCGCTACCTTAGGATGGTTATAGTTACCACCGCCGTTTACTGGGGCTTAAATTCTCAGCTTCGCCTTGCGGCTAACCGGTCCTCTTAACCTTCCAGCACCGGGCAGGCGTCAGTCCGTATACATCGACTTGCGTCTTCGCACGGACCTGTGTTTTTAGTAAACAGTCGCTACCCACTAGTCTCTGCGGCCACCACACCCTTTCCCGCGCAAGGCGGTATAAGTGGATGGCCCCCCTTCTCCCGAAGTTACGGGGGCATTTTGCCGAGTTCCTTAACCACGATTCTCTCGATCTCCTTGGTATTCTCTACCTGACCACCTGAGTCGGTTTGGGGTACGGGCGGCTTGAACCTCGCGTCGATGCTTTTCTTGGCAGCATAGGATCACCCACTTTTCATCCGCATCGTGTCTCAGCCTGTATGAGTCACGGATTTGCCTATGACTCGGCCTACGCACTTGCACCAGGACAACCATCGCCTGGCTTGGGCTACCTTCCTGCGTCACACCTGTTAATACGCTAGCCGCACCAGCATGGGGTCGCGCGCTCCCCACCACGATGCCACCCGAAGGCGGCGGTGT
>NZ_JBHXIG010000005.1:1673-3355 GCF_042723855.1 Microbacterium sp. NPDC058345 | reverse complement strand
TGTGATGGTTCGGGCGCTTAGCACCACTGGATTGGCTGGGGCGGTTCTTCGCCGGTACGGGAATATCAACCCGTTGTCCATCGACTACGCCTGTCGGCCTCGCCTTAGGTCCCGACTTACCCAGGGAAGATTAGCTTGACCCTGGAACCCTTGGTCTTCCGGAGGACGTGTTTCTCACACGTCTTTCGCTACTCATGCCTGCATTCTCACTCGTGTGGCGTCCACGGCTGGTTCACACCGCCGCTTCACTCGCCACACGACGCTCTCCTACCCATCAACACGGCTGGACCACGAAGGCCTACCAATAATGTCAATGCCACAACTTCGGTGGCGTGCTTGAGCCCCGTTACATTGTCGGCGCGGAATCACTTGACCAGTGAGCTATTACGCACTCTTTCAAGGGTGGCTGCTTCTAAGCCAACCTCCTGGTTGTCTGAGCAACTCCACATCCTTTTCCACTTAGCACGCGCTTTGGGACCTTAGATGGTGGTCTGGGTTGTTTCCCTCTCGACTATGAAGCTTATCCCCCACAGTCTCACTGCTGCGCTCTCACTTACCGGCATTCGGAGTTTGGCTGACGTCAGTAACCTGGTGAGGCCCATCGGCCATCCAGTAGCTCTACCTCCGGCAAGAAACACGCAACGCTGCACCTAAATGCATTTCGGAGAGAACCAGCTATCACGAAGTTTGATTGGCCTTTCACCCCTATCCACAGCTCATCCCCTCAGTTTTCAACCTAAGTGGGTTCGGCCCTCCACGACGTCTTACCGTCGCTTCAGCCTGGCCATGGATAGATCACTTCGCTTCGGGTCTAGGACATGCGACTGAATCGCCCTATTCAGACTCGCTTTCGCTACGGCTACCCCACACGGGTTAACCTCGCCACATATCACTAACTCGCAGGCTCATTCTTCAAAAGGCACGCTGTCACCCCTACTAAGGAGGCTCCAACGGTTTGTAAGCAAACGGTTTCAGGTACTATTTCACTCCCCTCCCGGGGTACTTTTCACCTTTCCCTCACGGTACTTGTCCGCTATCGGTCATCTGGGAGTATTTAGGCTTATCAGGTGGTCCTGACAGATTCACACGGGATTTCTCGGGCCCCGTGCTACTTGGGATACTCTTCACGCTGCGCAGGGCATGTCGACTACGGGGCTGTCACCCACTACGGCCCGACTTTCAAGACGGTTCGTCTATACCCTCACATCACGTTCACCACTCGGCAGAATGGTACGAAAAGTCCCGCAACCCCGGGCATGCAACGCCTGCCGGCTATCACACACACCCGGTTTAGCCTCATCCGCTTTCGCTCGCCACTACTCACGGAATCACTGTTGTTTTCTCTTCCTGTGGGTACTGAGATGTTTCACTTCCCCACGTTCCCTCTACCCGCCCTATATATTCAGGCGGGAGTCACCAGGTCGCATAAACGCCCAGCGGGGTTTCCCCATTCGGAAATCCTCGGATCAAAACTCGCTTATCAATTCCCCGAGGCTTATCGCAGATTGCTACGTCCTTCTTCGGCTCCAGATGCCAAGGCATCCACCGTTTGCTCTTAAAGACTTGAAATCACATGAGTGACCACCAGTCCAGGAAAAGACTGGTGATCAATAATTCTTTAAGATGCTCGCGTCCACTGTGTAGTTCTCAAAGTACGGGCGGTCCCCCCACCACGAACCCCA
>NZ_JBHXIG010000005.1:0-1575 GCF_042723855.1 Microbacterium sp. NPDC058345 | reverse complement strand
CTCTGTCGGCCCGAAGACCGCAGTGCTCCTTAGAAAGGAGGTGATCCAGCCGCACCTTCCGGTACGGCTACCTTGTTACGACTTAGTCCTAATTACCAATCCCACCTTCGACGGCTCCCTCCACAAGGGTTAGGCCACCGGCTTCAGGTGTTACCGACTTTCATGACTTGACGGGCGGTGTGTACAAGACCCGGGAACGTATTCACCGCAGCGTTGCTGATCTGCGATTACTAGCGACTCCGACTTCATGAGGTCGAGTTGCAGACCTCAATCCGAACTGGGACCGGCTTTTTGGGATTCGCTCCACCTTACGGTATCGCAGCCCATTGTACCGGCCATTGTAGCATGCGTGAAGCCCAAGACATAAGGGGCATGATGATTTGACGTCATCCCCACCTTCCTCCGAGTTGACCCCGGCAGTATCCCATGAGTTCCCACCATTACGTGCTGGCAACATAGAACGAGGGTTGCGCTCGTTGCGGGACTTAACCCAACATCTCACGACACGAGCTGACGACAACCATGCACCACCTGTTCACGAGTGTCCAAAGAGTTGACCATTTCTGGCCCGTTCTCGTGTATGTCAAGCCTTGGTAAGGTTCTTCGCGTTGCATCGAATTAATCCGCATGCTCCGCCGCTTGTGCGGGTCCCCGTCAATTCCTTTGAGTTTTAGCCTTGCGGCCGTACTCCCCAGGCGGGGAACTTAATGCGTTAGCTGCGTCACGGAATCCGTGGAAAGGACCCCACAACTAGTTCCCAACGTTTACGGGGTGGACTACCAGGGTATCTAAGCCTGTTTGCTCCCCACCCTTTCGCTCCTCAGCGTCAGTTACGGCCCAGAGATCTGCCTTCGCCATCGGTGTTCCTCCTGATATCTGCGCATTCCACCGCTACACCAGGAATTCCAATCTCCCCTACCGCACTCTAGTCTGCCCGTACCCACTGCAAGCCCGAGGTTGAGCCTCGGGATTTCACAGCAGACGCGACAGACCGCCTACGAGCTCTTTACGCCCAATAATTCCGGATAACGCTTGCACCCTACGTATTACCGCGGCTGCTGGCACGTAGTTAGCCGGTGCTTTTTCTGCAGGTACCGTCACTCTCGCTTCTTCCCTGCTAAAAGAGGTTTACAACCCGAAGGCCGTCATCCCTCACGCGGCGTTGCTGCATCAGGCTTCCGCCCATTGTGCAATATTCCCCACTGCTGCCTCCCGTAGGAGTCTGGGCCGTGTCTCAGTCCCAGTGTGGCCGGTCACCCTCTCAGGCCGGCTACCCGTCGACGCCTTGGTGAGCCATTACCTCACCAACAAGCTGATAGGCCGCGAGCCCATCCCCAACCGAAAAATCTTTCCACCCGCACACCATGCGGTGACGGGACATATCCAGTATTAGACGCCGTTTCCAGCGCTTATCCCAGAGTCAGGGGCAGGTTGCTCACGTGTTACTCACCCGTTCGCCACTAATCCCCGAGTGCAAGCACCCGGTTCATCGTTCGACTTGCATGTGTTAAGCACGCCGCCAGCGTTCATCCTGAGCCAGGATCAAACTCTCCGTAAAAAAGAAATGCATACACC
>NZ_JBHXIG010000004.1:0-210030 GCF_042723855.1 Microbacterium sp. NPDC058345 | reverse complement strand
CCGATCCAAAGACCGGACGAGGATAATTTGGCATTTGACAAGTGCACGCTGTTGAGTTCTCAAGGATCGGACGCACCCACACACCCACCAACCAAAGCAGGACGCGCAGGGCAACTTCACAATCTTATCCGTCTCGCCCTGGCTGTCAAATCGACTGGCCGTGAGGATCCGAGCGGATGAGCGCCCCTGTCGGGGCAACTTGTCCATCGTACCCGTCTCGGCCGGCTTGTCAAATCAACGATCCCGGCGGGACGACCACGCTCTTCCGGCTCGAGAGCCGGCCACTCGCGAGGAGTGGAGGAGGTGGGTGGTTCGCTGCTTGGAGGGGAGCCAGGCCTTCCGGCCTTCCGCTCAACCGCTTGGGGCGAACAGGTAATAACTTACGTGGATCCCGGGGACCCGGCAAATCCTCGCCTCCGGCCGGGCGTGTCGCGCCGTGACGACGCGTAGGGTCGAGCCATGGTGCCTGGGGCTGACGCACGACGAGAGCTGCGCGATTCCGCGGTCTTCGCCCGCCTGCTGCGGGAGCTCGAGCTCGACGGAGGACGGTTCACCGCCGTCCGCGCACCCGGCGCATCCGTCCCGCTGCCGTCCGCGCTCCCCGTGGGCGAGTTCGCCTGGCTCAGCGTGCTGGCCACCGGTGCCGCTCTCTCCCCCGCAGACGTGCGGGCGCCGGATCCCGCCGGGGTCGCCGCCGCCTACCGCAGTGACCGTCATCTGCTCATCGACGGAACCGCCCCCGACGTGTGGTCCCCTCTGTCACGTTTCTGGCCGGCATCCGATGGCTGGGTGCGCACGCACGGCAACTACCCGCACCATGCCGCCGCCCTCCGCGCCGGTCTCGGCCTCGATCATGCGGCGGACGCCGAGGCGGTCGCCGCCCGGCTGCGGGAGCTGCCCGCCGACCGGGCGACGGCCGACATCCGCGACGCCGGCGGCGTCTGCACGACGGTGAAACGCGAACGTCCCGAGAGGGACGAAGACCTGTGCCGGCATCCGCTCGTCGAGATCTCCCGGCTCGACGACGCTCCCCGGCGTCCTCTCCCCGCGGCCAGCGAGGACGCACCCCTCGCCGGCGTGAGGGTGCTCGACCTGACCCGCGTCATCGCGGGGCCCGTCGCGACGCGCACGCTGGCGTTCGCCGGAGCAGACGTCCTGCGCATCGATCCACCCCGGCTCGCCGAACCGATCTGGCAGCATCTCGACACGGGGCACGGCAAGCGATCCGCCCTGCTCGACGTCGCCGAGGAGTCCGAGCGCATCGCGCAGCTGCTGGCCGGCGCCGACGTCGTGGTGCTCGGCTACCGTCCTGCGGCGCTCTCCCGCCTCGGCCTCTCGCCCGCGCGGCTCGCTCACGAGCACCCGCACCTCGTGATCGCGCAGCTGAGCGCATGGCCGGGGCCCGACTCGCCACGCGGGTTCGACAGCATCGTGCAGGCGGATTGCGGCATCTCCTGGATCGAGTCCGCGGACGGTCGCGCCCCTGGCGCGCTTCCCGCCCAGGCGCTCGACCACACGGCGGGCTATCTGCTGGCTGCGGGGATCGCCACCGCGCTGCGACAGCGCGCGGAGGCCGGCGGCGCTCGACGAGTGCGGCTCTCGTTGCGGCGGGTCGCCGCTGAGCTGCTGCGGATGCCGAGACACGCTTCCTCACCGCAGTCGCGATCGGACGGCGAGATCCGCACCCAGGCGTTCGACGTCGCCGGTCGGCGGGTCATCACGGTCGCTCCCGCCGTGCGCTGGGCAGGCTCGCCGATGACGTTCACCGCGCCTCGCCCGTGGGGTCAGGACGCCGCCGAGTGGTGAACGCCGCTCAGCGCTCCCCCAGCACGTCGGCCAGCTCCGCCAGGGTGCGAAAGGCGCCGTCGAACCGGTCGTCGGCGCGCGGCGGATCACCGCCCGGCCGCGCGACGTAGGCCGTGCGCATGCCGACGGCCTGCGCGCCGCGCAGGTCCCACGCGTGCGCCGCCACCATCAGCACCCTCTGCGGAGGAACCCCCGTGGCATCCGAGACCAGCGCGTACACCGAGGGCGCGGGCTTGTAGGCCGATGCCGCGGAGGCGGAGAACGCACCGTGCCATCGGAAGCCGGCGCGATCCGCCAGCCCGTCCAGCGTCGCCGTCGTCGCGTTCGACAGACCGTAGACCGGAACGCGCCGTTCGAGCAGGTCGATCCCCTGGGCGGAATCCGGCCACGGCTGAAGCAGCCGGTCCGGCCGGGCCAGCGTCGCGACCACGGCCGGGTCGGTGACGCCGAGGGTGGGTGCGATGTGCGCGGCGGTCTCGGCCGCCAGCGCGTCGGCGTCCGCATGGTCGCGCTCGCCACGGTCGATCCGCTCCTGCTCGGTGCCGACACGGCGCTCCCATGCCGCGCGGGCGATCTCGATCGCGGCCGCGTCGAGATCGGGAGCGGCGGATGCGATGGCGGCGCGCAGCGCCCCCGGTTCGTCGACCAGTGTGCCGAGCACGTCGATGGCGATGACGTCGACAGGTGGCAGGAGCGGCATCCGTTTCCTCTCGTCGGGGTTCATTCCCGGTCAACGCGCGGCGGCACCTGCTCTTCCCGGCGGGACCGGAGCGACCGGGTCACCGTGATGGCGACGCACAGCGCCACGGTGAGGGCACCCCAGAGTCCGGATGCCGCGGGGAGCGTGCGATAGGCCAGATGCTGCACCGTGAAGGCCGAGGTGAGCGGGCCGTACACCGCCAGGCCGAGGGCCAGCGCCCCGGCGAGCATCACCGGAAGGGTCAGCATCCACACCCGGCGCACTCCCGCCGGCACTCGCCGCGGCAGCGTGCTCACCGGCCGGCGACGCAGCCAGACGAGCGCGAAGACGGCGATCACCAGCAGGCCGATGACGCTCGAGCCGTGCTGCAGCCACTTGTAGCCCGGGAGCGGACCCCACACCTGCTGCAGGGCGGGAACCGCCTCGACGCCCCAGCGCCCCTCGTGCGTGAACAGGTCCCAGCCGATGTGCGAGAGCACCCCGAGCACCAGCGAGAGCACCAGCAGCAGCGGGTACCCGAAGCGCTCGCGCGGCGCGACGAGGTCGACGGCGGCGCGCCGGCCCGAGAGGCGCCAGTCGTCGGGCAGACGCGCGGCGATCACGTCGGGGGCCAGTTCGGTCAGCCCCGGGCGAAGGACGACGCGCCACATCAGCAGCAGCACGAAGGCGATCAGCGTCGTCCAGACGACGTTGCTCGTGTCGTGGGTGAAACCGTACGGCAGCCCCACGCCGCGCAGGAACAGCGGCAGATCCGGCGTCATCGCGCCGACGGCGATCGCTGCGGGCACCAGCGGCGTCCGCGCGAACGCGAGTGCGACGACGGCGTGGCTGGGAGTGAACGGCATCGCGGGTCCTGTCGGCGAGACGGTGTGGCTAGCCCGCGAGGAACACGCCCGCGAGGGTCTTCTTACCGCGACGCAGCACCGAGACGCCGCCCGGCAGCGTGCCCTGCACCGTGGCCGTGTCGTCGGTCACGCGTACGCCGTCGAGGCTCACACCGCCCTGCGCGATGGCACGGCGCGCCTCGGAGACGCTCGACACCAGGCCGGTCGCGACGAGCGCATCCGTCACGGCGACGCCTGCGGGGAGCGTCGCATTCGGAAGCTCCTCGAGAGCGGAGCGCAGTGTCGCCGCGTCCAGCGTCGACAGGTCGCCCTGCCCGAAGAGCGCCTCGGATGCCGCGATCACCGCCGCCGTCGCCTCCGCGCCGTGCACGATGGCGACCACCTCGAGCGCGAGACGCTTCTGCGCGGCGCGGCGGAACGGTTCGCTCTCGACCAGCGCCGCGTACTCCTCGATCTCGGCGCGGGTGAGGAAGGTGAAGACCTTGAGGCGCTCGATGACATCGGCGTCCGCGGTACTCAGCCAGAACTGGTAGAACGCGTACGGACTGGTCATGTCCGCATCGATCCAGATCGCGTTGCCCTCGCTCTTGCCGAACTTCGTGCCGTCGCTGTTGGTGATCAGCGGCGTGCCGATCGCGTGGGCGGAGACGCCCTCGACGCGATGGATGAGATCGGTGCCGCTGGTCAGGTTACCCCACTGGTCGCTGCCGCCGGTCTGCAGCACGCAGTCGTACTGGCGGTACAGCTCGAGGAAGTCCAGACCCTGCAGGATCTGGTAGCTGAACTCCGTGTAACTGATGCCGGCATCCGAATTCAGGCGCGCGCTGACGGCATCCTTCTTCAGCATCGTGCCGACGCGGTAGTGCTTGCCGATCTCGCGCAGGAAGTCGATGGCGCTCAGCGGCGCCGTCCAGTCGAGGTTGTTCACCATGCGCGCGGCGTTGTCGCCCTCGAAGCTCAGGTAGCGCTCGACCTGGGAGCGCAGTCGTCCGACCCACTCGGCGACGGTCTCACGGGTGTTCAGCGTGCGCTCCGCCGTCGGGCGGGGGTCGCCGATCAGGCCGGTCGATCCGCCGACCAGCCCGAGAGGCTTGTGCCCGGCGAGCTGAAGCCGGCGAAGCAGCAGGAGCTGCACGAGGTGTCCGAGGTGCAGGCTCGGGGCGGTCGGGTCGAAGCCGCAGTAGTACGTGATCGGGCCGCCGGCGAGAAGGGCGCGCAGCGCCTCCTGATCGGTGGACACGTGGACGAGGCCGCGCCAGACGATCTCGTCCCACACGTTCTCGAACGTGCGGTCGATCGTCTGAGGAGCAGGCGTCACAGCGGGATTCGGCACGCGTTCCAGGCTATCAGCGGGCACCCGCTCAGCTGTGCACGCCCCACCACACCAGGAAGGCCGCGCCCAGCGCGATCACCCAGCTGACCAGGCTGCCGACCAGGAAGTACTCGGCCCGCGCGCCCGTCTCGCCGTCCTTGGAGATCTCCGGGAAGCGCACGATGCCCTTCGCGGCCAGAGTCGCCGCCAGCAGCGGATAGGCCGCCGTCAGGGTGAGCATGAACACGATGACGCGCTCGAGCGGACCGATCAGGCGGCCGCCCTTGAAACCGCCGCGTGGTCGCTCACCCCCCGCTGCGGTGTCGTCGCGGCGGACCGCCGCGTGCGGCACCTCCACATCGTCGGGCGACCAGCTGTGCTCGCTGGTCAGGGCGGCGCGCACCACGAGGTTGCCCGACTCGAGCAGGAAGACGACGACGCCCGCGACGAGCAGCGCGAGATCGAAGGAGATCGGCCCGAACGGAGAGTCCAGCTGCCAGCTCCGGCCGATGATGCCGGCGTCGCGCCGCTCGCCCAGCCACACCACCGCGAGCGAGCACACCAGAGCCAGCACGACGGCGGGCCAGAACCCAAAGCGCGGATCGCGCTCGGCGGGCATCGCCCAGATCCATGCGGCGCCGGCGGCGATGGCCGCGAGCATCGGCAGCACCGCCGCCGAGACGCTGCCGAGCACGAGCAGCACGATGAGCGTCGCGAGGTAGCCGATCCACCTTCGCGGCACGAACTGACGGACGAGGTCGACCGCCCCGACGGACAACAGCAGGAATCCCGCGAGGATCATGCGCGCTCTCCCCTCAGCTGCGCGAGCCCTTCGATGAGGGCGGCCGCGCCCGCGCTGCGCAGCGACTTCGACACGCTGGGCTGCGTGACTCCCTCGTCACGGGCCAAGGCGGCCTGGGAGGATCCGGTCAGGCGGCCGTAGGTCAGTCGTCGTTCTCGCTCGCTCATCTCCCCGACCAGTTCGTCCCGCGCGAGCAGGTATGCGTTGGATGCCGCGATCTCGCCTGCCATGACCTCATCCTGCCCCGGGGCACCGACGATCCAGGTGCGCATGCGCGGCATGGCGCGCAGCGAACGGGTGTGGACGGTCTCGATGGCGTCGCGCGCCGCGTACCATCCTGGTCCGTCGGAGAGCGTGCCGTGCACGGAGGCGATCGGGCGGACGTCTCCCACCCCGAGCCCGAATCGGAACGAGATGCCGTCGGGCAGGGCGAGCTGCAGCATCAGCAGCGACGCCAGCGCATCGCCGAGACGGTCGTAGACGCCCTGCTGCTCGTCGCCTACGGTGGGCGTCAGGCGCTGCGTCGCGAGAGGCAGGTCGCCCTCGACGCGCGCGATGGTCTCGTCGAGGATCCGCTGAGCGGACGCACGGTCGTCGAGTCGGCGGGAGCCGATGATGTCGGCGATCACAGCGATGACCATGCGATAACCATAACACGAATAATCCGCAGATATGCACTATGCGGCAATGAAGACGGAATATGCCTGATATCAGCATCCCCTGGGGCGCGGGCGTCTGGACGCATCCCCCGCGCGATGGGAGGGCCAGTTCGACCAGGCGGGGTTGTTCGTCCGCGCCGATCCCGAGCACTGGGTGAAGGCCGGTGTCGAGCACGCGGACCCGCACTTGGGGCTGGGTGCCGTCGTGACCGCCGTGCGCAGCGATCGGGCCTGGTCGTGCGGTTCACGCGGTGGACGCGCAGCGCCGCCGACGACGCCCTGCACTGACCCGCCGCCGGAGCGCCGCGCGGCGGGCGCGGGTCAGAGCCCGAGTGTGTGCGCCGCCGACTGGGCGCGCGCGACGAGTTCGGCGCGCTGCTCCGCCACGCGCTGCGGAGCGGTCCCGCCGGCGCCGGAGCGCGACGCGACCGATCCCTCGATCGACAGCACCTCGCGCACCTCGGGGGTCAGGTGCGCCGACACCGCGGCGAGCACCTCGTCCGACGCATCCTCCAGGCCGATACCGTGCTCCTCGCAGGCGCGCACCAGGGCACCCGAGATCTCATGCGCGTCGCGGAAGGGCACCCGGCGCTTGACCAGCCACTCCGCGACGTCGGTCGCCAGCGAGAACCCCTGCGGGGCCAGCGCGGCCATCCGCTCCGTGTCGAAGCGCAGCGTCGCGATCATCCCGGCGAACGCGGGGAGCACGACCTCGAGCGTCTGCACCGAGTCGAAGACCGGCTCCTTGTCCTCCTGCAGGTCGCGGTTGTACGCCAGCGGGAGGCCCTTCAAGGTCGCGAGAAGCCCCGACAGGTTTCCGATCAGGCGCCCCGACTTGCCGCGCGCGAGTTCGGCGATGTCGGGGTTCTTCTTCTGCGGCATGATGCTGGACCCCGTCGAGTAGGCGTCGTCGAGAGTGACGAAACCGAACTCGCGCGTGTTCCAGAGGATGACCTCCTCGCTCAGACGCGACAGGTCGATGCCCGTCATCGCGGCGATGAACGCGAACTCGGCCACCACATCGCGCGCGGACGTGCCGTCGAGCGAGTTCTCGGCGGGCCGGTCGAGCCCGAGCTCGCGAGCGACCAGCGCGGGGTCGAGTCCCAGGGTCGAGCCGGCCAGCGCTCCCCCGCCGTACGGCGAGACGCCGGCGCGGCGGCGCCAGTCCACCAGCCGCTCCAGCTCCCGCACCAGCGGCCAGGCGTGCGCCTGCAGGTGGTGGGCGAGCAGCACCGGCTGGGCGTGCTGCAGATGCGTGCGCCCCGGCAGGATCGCATCCGGATGCGCCTCGGCCTGCGCCACCAGGGCGTCGATCACCCGCAGCAGGTCGCGGGCGATCACGCGGGAGTGGTCGATGAGATACATCCGCACCAGCGTCGCGATCTGATCGTTGCGGCTGCGGCCCGCCCGCAGGCGTCCGCCGATCTCGGCACCGACCTCGGCGATCAGCGCCTTCTCCAGCGCGCCGTGCACGTCCTCATCGCCGGCATCCGGCAGCAGGGTGCCGTCGGCGATCCGGGCGGCGAGCGCATCGAGACCCGCGTGCATCACGCGCGCCTCGTCGGCTTCGAGGTAACCGGCCGCCTCCAGTGCGCGCGCGTGCGCGTGCGAGCCGGCGATGTCGTACGGGGCCAGGATCCAGTCGAAGTGCGTCGACCGGCTCAGCTCGGCGAGCTCGGGCGACGGCCCGCCGGCGAACCGGGCGCCCCAGAGCGCGCCGTCGTTCGTGGATCCGCCCGCGGCGCCGCTCATCGGGCGACCTCCTCGTTCTTGCCGAGCAGCCACACCAGCAGCGCCTTCTGCGCATGAAGGCGGTTCTCCGCCTCGTCCCAGACGACGCTCTGCGGGCCGTCGATCACCTCGGAGTCGACCTCGTAGCCGCGGTCGGCGGGCAGGCAGTGGATGAAGATCGCCTCAGGATCGGCGAGCGCCATGGTCTCGGTGGTCACCTTGTACCCGCCGAGGTCGCGCAGCCGCGAGATCTTCTCCTCCTCCTTGCCCATCGACACCCAGGTGTCGGTGACGATGACGTCTGCTCCGGCCGCCGCCTCGCGCTGGTCGGTGAGCAGGGTGATCGAGCCGCCGGTCTCGGCGGCTCGGCGCTCGGCGTCCGCCACGACGTCGGGGCGGGGCGCGTACGCGGTCGGCGACGCGATGCGCACGTGCATGCCCGCCGTCACCCCGGCGAGCACGTAGGAGTGCGCCATGTTGCTGCGTCCGTCACCGTAGAAGGTGAGCGTGAGGCCCTTCAGGTCGCCCTTGTGCTCGCGGATGGTCAGCAGGTCGGCGAGCAGCTGGCACGGGTGGAAGTCGTCGGACAGCGCGTTGACGACGGGGACGCGCGTGCCCCGCGCCATCTCCTCGAGGCCCGACTGCGCGTAGGTGCGCCAGACGATCGCGGCGACCTGGCGCTCCAGGACGCGCGCGGTGTCGGACGGCGTCTCCTTGCCGCCGAGCTGGCTGCTCGCCGTGGAGATGATCAGCGGCGAGCCGCCGAGGTCGGCGATGCCGACCGCGAACGACACGCGGGTCCGCGTGGAGGACTTGTCGAAGATGACGGCGACGGTCTGCGGTCCCGCGAGCGCCTTGTTCGCCCAGCGGTCCTTCTTCAGCTCGATCGCGAGGTCGAGGATCTCGGCCTGCTCGGCAGCGGTCAGGTCGTCGTCGCGAAGCAGGTGGCGGGTCATGCGGGGATCTCCGAAGCGGTGGGGGCGGACGGGGCGACGGCCGTGAGGGCCGCCTCGAACAGGGTGAGGAACTCGGCCACCTCGGCGTCGCCGATGGTGTATGCCGGAGCGATGCGGATGACGTCGTCGGTGGGGGCGTTGACGATGAGCCCGCGCTCGTGGGCCGCGGCGCGCACCTCGGCGGCCAGGGGTGCGGTGAGACGGATGCCGATGAGCAGCCCCGCACCGCGGGTGCCCGCCACGAGCGGCAGCTCCGCCACGGCGTCGCGCAGCGCCGCGCCGCGGACCTTCACGTTCTCGAGCAGGTGGGCGTTCTCGATGTGTCCGAGCACCGCGTTGGCGACGGCACTCGCGAGCGGGTTGCCGCCGAACGTGGAATTGTGCGTACCGGGGTAGAACAGCTCGCTGGCGGCGCCGAAGGTGATCAGCGCGCCGAGCGGGAAGCCTGCTCCGATGCTCTTCGCCAGCGTCACGGCATCCGGGACGATGCCCGCGCCCTGGAACGCGAACCACTCGCCGGTGCGGCCGGATCCGGTCTGCACCTCGTCGAGGATCAGCAGCGCGTCGTGGGCCGTGGCCAGCTCCCGCGCCCTCGCGAGGAAGCCCTCGGGCAGCTCCACCACCCCGGCCTCGCCTTGGATGGGCTCGACGATCATCGCGGCGACGGTGTCGTCGAAGGCCGCCTCCAGGCTCTCGAGCGACTGCTCGACGGTGCGGATGCCGGGCAGCGCCGGCTGGAAGGGGTCACGGTAGGCGGGCTTCGGGGTGAGCGAGAGGGTGCCCATGGTGCGACCGTGGAAGGCGCCCTCGACGACCAGGATCGTGGTGCGCCCCGACCTGTTCCCATGCAGCCGGGCGAGCTTGATCGCCATCTCGTTGGCCTCGGCGCCGGAGTTCGTCAGGAACACGCGCCCCTGCTCTCCGGTGCCGGCGAGGCGCTTGAGGCGCCCGGCCAGTTCGAGCTGCCCGGGGCTCGCGAAGTAGTTCGAGACGTGCGCCAGCGTCGCGGCCTGGGTCGAGACGGCATCCACGAACACCGGATGGGCATGACCGAGGCAGTTCACCGCGATGCCGCCGAGGAAGTCGAGATAGCGCGTGCCGTCGGCATCCCACACGTGAGATCCCTCACCGCGGGTGAGCAGCGCCAGCCGCCCGCCGAGGCTCATCAGGTCGCGCGCGGCGTCGTCCTGCCAGTTCGTCATCCTGCGACCACTTCCGTTCCGATTCCCTTGCTGGTGAACAGCTCGACGAGCACCGAGTGCGGCACACGACCGTCGATGATCGCGGCCGCATCCACACCGCCCTCGACGGCATCGAGGCAGGCGCGCATCTTCGGGATCATGCCCGACTCCAGCCGGGGAAGCATCTCGGTGAGCGCGCTCGAGGTGAGGTGCGAGACGAGCGAGTCGCGGTTGGGCCAATCGGCGTACAGGCCCGGCACGTCGGTGAGGATCACCAGCTTGCGGGCGTTCAGCGCGACGGCCAGGGCGGATGCGGCGGCATCCGCGTTCACGTTCAGCGACTGCCCGGGGTGGTCGAGATCGGGCGCGATCGACGACACGACCGGGATGCGTCCCGCGGCGAGGTGGTCGAGCACGGGCGTCGGGTCCACCTGGACGACATCGCCCACGCGCCCCAGGTCGACCTCTTCGCCGTCGATGACGACGCCACGCCGGCGGCCGCCGAACAGCCCGGCGTCCTCGCCGCTCAGACCCGTCGCGATCGGGCCGTGCGAGTTGATCTTGGCGACCAGCTGCGGGTTGACCTGCCCGGTGAGCACCATACGCACCACGCTGATCGCCTCGGTGTTGGTGACCCGGTAGCCGCCCTTGAACTCGCTCGGGATGGCGAGGCGGTCCAGCATGTTCGAGATCTGCGGGCCGCCGCCGTGCACGACGACCGGCTGCACGCCGACGTAGCGCAGATAGGCGATGTCCTGTGCGAAGGCGTCCTGCAGCTCCTCGGACACCATGGCATTGCCGCCGTACTTGACCACCACGATCTGGTCGCGGAACCGCTTCAGCCAGGGCAGCGACTCGATGAGCGTGGCGGCCTTGACGGCGGCTTCCTCCGGTGCGGTGTCTTGCAGATCGGTCATGAGGAGTAGGCGCTGTTCTCGTGCACGTAGTCGTGGGTCAGGTCGTTGGTGAGGATCGTGGCGCCGGCCTCACCCACCTTCAGATCGATCACGAGGTGCATGGCGCGAGGGGTGAGATCCACGTCCTCGCGCGGCCGGTCGGGCCCGCCGCCGGTGCACACCCGCACGTCGTTCATCCACACGTCCACGTCGTACGGATCGAACTGCGCCGAGGTCGTGCCGATGGCGGCGAGCACACGCCCCCAGTTCGGGTCGTTGCCGAAGATCGCGGCCTTGAACAGGTTGTTGCGCGCCACGGACCGGCCGACCTCGACGGCCTCGTCCTCCGAGGCGGCGTTCCTGACCTCGATGGTGATGTCGTGACTGGCGCCCTCGGCGTCCCGCTGCAGCTTGCCGGCCAAGTCCTGGCACAGCTCGGTGAGGGCCGCGATGAATTCGTCGAGCTCGGGCTTCACACCACTCGCGCCGTTGGCGAGCAGTGTCACCTGGTCGTTGGTCGACATGCATCCGTCGGAGTCGAGCCGGTCGAAGCTCACGTTCGTGGCCCTGCGCAGCGCCGCGTCCGCTTCGACGGCCTCGAGGTCGGCGTCGGTGGTGATCACGACGAGCATCGTCGCGAGCCCCGGCGCGAGCATCCCCGCACCCTTGGCCATGCCGCCGATCGTCCATCCGTCGCGGCTGATCACCGCCGTCTTCGCGACCGTGTCGGTGGTCATGATCGCCTCGGCGGCGCGCTGCCCGCCGTCGGCGTCGAGTTCGGCGATGCCCCGTTCGACGCCCTCGAGCACCCGGGCGCGGAACGCCTCGTCACCGGTGCCGATGAGACCGGTGGAGCACACCAGCACGTCGCCGGCGCTCACGTCGAGCAGCTCAGCGGCCTTCTCGGCGGTGAGGTGGCTGGTCTGGAAGCCGAAGGCTCCGGTGAAGCAGTTCGCGCCCCCGGAGTTCAGCACGATCGCCTCGACGACGCGGTCGGCGATCGCCTGCTGCGACCACAGGATCGGGTTCGCCTTGGCGCGGTTGGTGGTGAACACGGCAGCGCCCACCTTGCGGGGTCCGCGGTTGACGACGACGGCGACGTCGGGGTTGCCGGTCGACTTGAGCCCGGCGGCGACGCCGGCGGCTTCGAATCCCTGAGGCGCGGTGACGGTCACGGGGCCACTCCGTTCACGGTGAGGGCGCGGTCCTCGGGAAGGCCGAGCGCGATGTTCATGGACTGCACGGCGGCGCCGGCGGTGCCCTTGGTGAGGTTGTCGACCGCGGTGACCACGGTGACGCGGTTCGCCGCCCGGTCGACGGCGAGACCCATCAGGGCGGTGTTGGCGCCGAGCACGTCCGCGGTGCGCGGGAAGCGTCCCTGGGGCAGCAGCTGCACGAAGGTCTCGTCGCCGTAGGCGCGCTGCCAGGCGCCGCGGATCTGCTCGTCGGTGGCCCCCTCCGCGATCGGTGCCGTGGCGGTGGCGAGGATGCCCCGAGACATCGGCACGATCACCGGAGTGAAGGAGATGCGGATGCCCTCGGGGTCCGCACCGGATGCCGCGGCGAGCGCCTGGCGGATCTCCGGGATGTGCCGATGGGTGCCGCCGATCGCATACGGGTTGGCCGTCCCCAGGATCTCGCTGCCGAGGAGGTGCGGCTTGAGGCTCTTGCCCGCGCCGGACGGACCGACGGCGAGGACGCTGACGATGTCGGACGGATCGATGACACCGGCCGCCACCCCGGGGGCGAGGCTGAGGCTCACCGTGGAGGCGTTGCATCCGGGAGCGGCGATGCGGGTGGCGTCGCGCAGACGCTCGCGCTGCTTGGCGCCTTCGACGATCAGCTCGGGGACGCCGTACGCCCACGGCTCATGGAAGGCGCCGCCGTAGAAGGCGTCCCACGCGCTCTGCGAGGTGAGCCGGTGATCGGCGCCGGCGTCGATGACGAGCGGCGCCTCGCCCAGCGCGTCGGTGTATTGACCGGACTGCCCGTGCGGCAGGGCCAGGAAGACGACGTCGTGCCCGGCGAGGATCTCGGGGGTGGTGTCCTGCAACGTCAGGTGCGCCAGCGAGCGCAGGTGCGGCTGGTGGTCGACGAGCGGCTGGCCGGCGTTCGAGTGCGCCGTGACGGTGCGGATCTCGACGTCGGGATGGGCCGCGAGAAGCCGCAGGATCTCGCCTCCCGCGTAGCCGGATGCGCCGGAGACGGCGACGGAATACGTCATGCTTCTACCTTAACGGTCGGGGTTCGCCCGATGACGGGCCTGGCCGGGGCGGCGACACCGGCACGTGTACCCGCCGAGACACGACAGGAGTGCGGGGTCGCCTAGACTCGGCGGCCGCCGCGGCGTCGGCGCACGGGAGCGACGCTCGGAGCGAGCGTCAGCGAAAGCGGTGCGGCCGAAGGCATGACGCGACAGTAGCGCCGACGGCGGAGCATCCGCAAATCGGCGGCGTCACACGAGCTGCGCCTCTGCGCCGCGAGAAGGCGTCGGTCAGCGCAGCTGGTCGAGCAGCTCGGCCTCCTCGGCCCGGGACAGGCCGGACCGCCGTTCGCGATCGAGACCGCGCGCGCGTTCGTCGGCGAGCACACGGCGGATCGTCTCGTCGAGCGGCGAGACGGGCCCTCCTGCTGCACGGTAAGCGGTGTTGTCGCGCGTCATGAACCCCGGCATGTCCGCGGGCAGCCACAGCGGCAGGGAGCGCTCCCCCATCCAGTACTGCACCCCGTGCTCCTCCAGCCAGTCGTCCGGGGCCTCGGTCACGTCGCCGTCATGACCCGCGGCCGCACGGATGCGGGCGAGCACATCGCCGAGGGGGTGGATGTCGCCGATGGCGTTCACGACGCCGTGCCGCAGCTGCGCGGTGAGGAAGGCGGCGAGGTCGTCGACGTCGATGACCTGGGCAGAGCGTCCCTCGGTCGAGGGTGCGAGCACCGGGCCGGAACCCGCACGATCGAAGGCAGCCGGCCAGTATCCGAAGCGATCGCTCGGGTCACCCGGTCCGACGATCAGGCCGGGGCGCACGATGAAGGCGCGGTCGCCGAGCGCGCCGACGGCCTGTTCCGCGGCCACCTTCTCGCGTCCGTAGTCGTACTCGTCGCCGTCGTCCGCCGGTGCGTGGATCGGGCCCGACTCGTCCAGGCCGCGGGCGAGGTCGTCGGAGTACACCGACATCGACGACACGTACGTCCAGTGACCGGCCCGATCGCCGAGCGCGGCCACCGCGTCGCGCACATGCCGCGCACGGGAGGAGATGTCGACGACCTCGTCCCACTGCTGCTCGGCCAGCAGACCGTACACCTCGGCGTCATCGCGGTCGCCGCGCACGAGCACGGTGCCGTCCGGTGCCGCCCGCTCCCCGCGGGCGAGGCAGGTCACCTCGGCGCCGGCATCCCTCCAGCGGGTCGCGATCCGACCGGAGAGCCATCCGGTTCCACCCAGAACGAGCACCTTCGTCATGTGCCCATCCCACCAGCATCCGGTCGCGGAGGGAAGCCGTTCTGCTGTCGGCGGCGGGCAGGGCTCAGGCGTCGGCCCAGGGCGTCGGGCGCTCCGGATCGCGCCGGCTGTCGTCCGGCAGGTGCGGCAGCTGCTCCCCGCCGGCGCGGATGCACAGCCAGCGCAGCTCGCCGGGGCTGTCGGGGCGCGCGCGCCAGGTGCGCCAGACGCCCTGACCGACGCGGACGACGGTGCCCGCCTCGACGTCGACCATGTCGTCGTCCAGCGCCAGCTGCCCTCGCCCCTCGAGGAAGACGTAGAGCTCCTCGATCTTGTCGTGCGTGTGCCAGTAGCCGGCCTGCTCCCCCGGCTGGAGCGCGTTGGCCGTCATGCCGATGTACTGCATGGTCAGCTCGTGGTCGACGACTCTGCGCCCGTCCCTCGAACGAGAGGGAGCGAAGCCGCCGAAGTGGTCGCGCCATGCGTCGAGTCCGCCGATCTCGGTCACTTGGTAGTCGCTCATCGTTCCTCCTCGTCGCGCTTCGCTGCTCAGTCGCGGATGCTCGCGCCGAACCGCTCGGTCGCCACGGCGACGCCCGCGATCTTGGCCTCCGTCGCCTCGGCCGCGGTGAGCGTGCGATCCGCAGCGCGGAAGCGCAGCGCGAAGGTGAGGCTCTTCTGCCCCTCGCCGAGGCCTTCGCCACGATAGTCGTCGACCAGGCGCACCGACTCCAGCAGGTCGCCCGCACCGGCGGCGACCGCGTCGCGCACGTCTGCGGCCGGGACCTCCACGCCCACGACGAGTGACACGTCCTGCGTGGCGGCGGGGAACGTCGACAGCGACTCGGCCACGACGCGCTCACCCGCCAGCGTGAGAAGACGATCGAGATCCAGCTCCGCCACGACGGCACGGCCGGGCAGATCCGCATCCGCGGAGACCTGCGGGTGCAGCTCGCCCACGTAGCCGATCTCCTCGCCGAGCGCACGCAGCACTCCGCCACGCCCCGGGTGCAGCGCCGCGCGCTGCGTCTGCGCCACGTCGATCTCGGCACCGGCGGCGGCGCCGATCACCCGGATCGCATCGAGGGCGTCGGCGAGACCTGCCGGCTCCGCCGTGCGACCGGGCTGGCGCGGGGTGATGTTCCCGGTGAGCAGCACGGCGACGTGCCGCGGCTGCGCCGGGATCGACGCGTTCAGCGCGGCGAGCGTCTCGTCGGACGGTCGCTCGCCGGACGGCGGGATGAAGTCGGTGCCGTACTCGACCCCCGCCTGCGGCGCGAAGACGACGCCCGTCTCGAAGATCGCGAGGTCGGTCAGCCCCCGCGCGATGTTGCGGTGCGCGGTCTGCAGCAGACCAGGGATCAGTGAGCGGCGCAGGTACCCGGCCTGACCGTCGAGCGGATTCGCCAGGCGGATGCTCGGCAGGTGCTCGCCGGATGCGGAGCCGTGCAGGTCGTTCTGCTCTTCGCTGGTGAACGGGAACGCCGGCGTCTCGACGAGGCCGGCGGCCGCGAGCGCGTCGGCGACGCGTTTACGGCCCTGCTGAAGCGGCGTGTAGCCGCGGCCGGACGGCGGCACGGGCAGCTCGGACGGGATGCGGTCGAGACCGTGGATGCGGGCGACCTCCTCGACCAGCGTCCACTTGTCGGTCAGGTCGGGGCGCCAGCTCGGCGGGATGACCTGCCACCCGGCATCCGTCGGCGTGACCTCTGCGCCGATCGTCTCGAGCGCACCGACGACCTCGCCGTCGGTGTAGTCCACACCGACGAAACCCTGCACGAAGCCGGCGGGAAGCGCGATGCCCTCGATGAGGACCTCGGCGAACAGCGCGCCGCCCTCGTCGGTCAGCTCGCCCCCGGCGAGCTCGACCATGAGGTCGGCCACGCGCCGGGCGGCCGCGAAGGGGATGAGCGGATCGACACCGCGCTCGAAGCGCTTGGACGCCTCGCTGGGCAGCTTGTGGCGGCGGGCGGTGCGGGCGATCGAGACCTGGTCGAAGATCGCGGCTTCGATGAGCACGTTGCGGGTGCTGGCCGACATCTCCGTGGTGCCGCCACCCATCACGCCGGCGAGGCCGATCGGCCCGGAGTCGTCGGTGATGAGCAGGTCATCGACGTGCAGCGCGCGCTCCTGCCCGTCGAGCGTGGTCATCCGCTCGCCCGCCGTCGCACGCCGCACCGTGATGCCGCCCTGCAGCCGGTCGAGGTCGTAGCCGTGGATCGGGTTGCCGAGTTCGAGCATCACGTAGTTGGTGATGTCGATGAGCACGCCGAGTGAGCGCATGCCGGCGAGGGCGAGACGCGCGATCATCCACGGCGGGGTCGGCCGCGAGGGGTCGACGCCGCGCACCACTCGGGCGACGAACTCGCTGGCGCCGACACGGCCGCGGATCGGGTTCGCGTCGTCGATCGCGATCGGGAAGCCGGAACCGGGCTGCAGCTCGGCGAAGTCGCGCTCGGCCGGGTCGCGGAAGGACGCGCCCGTGGCGTGCGAGTACTCCCGCGCCACGCCGCGCAGCGAGAACGCGTACCCCCGGTCGGGGGTGACGTTGATCTCCACCGCCACGTCGTCGAGATGCAGCAGCGCGATCGCGTCCGCGCCGACGGGCGCGTCGACGCCGATCTCGGAGAGGACCAGGATGCCGTCGTGCTCATCGCCGAGGCCGAGCTCGCGCGCCGAGGCGATCATGCCGTCGGAGACGTGGCCGTAGGTCTTGCGGGCTGCGATCGGGAACGGACCGGGCAGCACCGAGCCGGGCAGCGTCGCGACGATCTTGTCGCCGACCGCGAAGTTGCTCGCGCCGCAGACGATGCCGCGCACGCCGCCGTTCGCCTCTCCGACGTCGACCTGGCACCAGCGGATGGTCTTGCCGTTCTTCTGCGGCTCCTCCTCGAAGGACAGCACCTGTCCGACGACGACCGGGCCAGAGATCTCGAAGCGGTGGATGTCCTCCTCTTCGAAGCCGACCGTCACCAGGGACGCCAGCACGTCCTCCGGCGTGGCATCCGCCGCCACATCGACGTACTCGCGCAGCCAGGAAAGCGGAACGCGCATCACACCACCATCCCGAACTGCTCACTGAAGCGCACATCGCCCTCGGCCATGTCGCGCATGTCCTTCACATCACTGCGGAACATCAGAGTCCGCTCGATACCCATCCCGAACGCGAATCCGCTGTACTCCTCCGGATCGATCCCGGCGGCGCGCAGCACGTTGGGGTTCACCATCCCGCATCCGCCCCATTCGATCCAGCGCGCGCCGCCCTTGAACGTGGGGTGCCACAGGTCGAGCTCGGCCGAGGGCTCGGTGAACGGGAAGTAGTTCGTGCGCAGCCGCGTCTTGGCCTCCGGCCCGAACATCTGGCGCGCGAAGTGGTCGAGGGTGCCCTTCAGATGGGCCATGGTGATGCCCTTGTCGATGACGAGACCCTCGAACTGGCTGAACACCGGCAGGTGCGTCGCGTCGAACTCGTCGGTCCGGTAGGTGCGCCCTGGGCACAGCACGTAGATCGGCACCTCGCGGTCGAGCATGGAGCGCACCTGCACCGGGCTGGTGTGCGTGCGCATCACCAGATGGCGCGACGCGGGGTCGACGTAGAACGTGTCCTGCTCCTGACGAGCGGGGTGGTCCTCGTCGAAGTTCAGCGCATCGAAGTTGAACCACTCGTGCTCGAGCTCGGGGCCCTCCGCGATCTCCCAGCCCATGCCGACGAAGATGTCGCACACCTGCTCCTGCAGCAGGGTGAGCGGATGCCGGGCGCCGACGCGCGAACGCGAGGCGACGGCGGTGATGTCCACCCGCTCCGCCTCGAGGCGCGCGGCCGTCTCGGCAGCGGCGAGCTCGTCCTCCTTGGCGGCGAGTGCCTGGGTGACCCGGCCCCGGCCCTGCCCGATGAGCTTGCCGAACGTGGCCTTGTGCTCGGGGGCGACCTGGCGCATCGACGCGTTCAGCGCGGCCAGGGGCGAGCCCTCGGCGACGTGCGCGGCGCGTGCCGCCTTCAGCTCGGCGGTGTCGGCCGCGGATTCGATCGCGGCGAGCGCTGCAGCGACCGCGGATTCCACCGCCTCGGGCGTGATATCGGGAGCACTAGACACAAGAGGTGAGTCTACCGGCGGGCGAGGACCGCCTCAGGCCACGTCACCGCTCAGAGCGGTCCGGCGCCGGTGTTCGTGCCGTCGAACTTGCCGGCGCCCCGCTGCGCGGCGATCACCTCGGTGACGGTCGAGCCGTCATGCACGCGCGGGTCTCCCCCGCCGGCGTCGGGCGTGTAGCCCTTCAGCTTGGGCGAGCGCCTCGTGCGGATCTCGAGCCACTTCGCGATCCCAGACAGGATCAGGCACATGATGATGTAGATGCCGCCGATGATCAGCGCGGCCTGCAGGATCGGTCGTCCCTGCTGCGAGCTGAGCAGCTTGGCGTAGTACAGCAGCTCCTGGTAGGTGATGATGAACCCGAGCGCGGTGTCCTTCATCGCCACGACCAGCTGCGCGACGATCACGGGCAGCATCGCCCGCACCGCCTGCGGCAGCAGGATCAGCGTCATCACGCCGCTCTTGCGCAGGCCGATCGCGTACCCGGCTTCCCCCTGGCCGCGGGGCAGGGACTCCACGCCCGCGCGCAGCGCTTCCGCCAGGACCGAGCCGTTGTACACCATGAGCGCGAGCACGACGGCCCAGTACGGATCCGTCTTCACACCGAGGGTGGGCAGGCCGTAGTACAGGATCATCATCATGACGAGCACGGGCACCGCGCGGAACGCCTCGGTGATCACCGTCACGGGCACCCGCACCCAGGCGTGGTCGGAGAGCCGCCCGATCGCGAGCAGGAAGCCGAGCGCGAGGCTCAGGATGGCGGCGAGCGCGAAGGCGCGCAGCGTGTTCAGCAGCATCTGGCCGATCGACGACCACACGGCGGTGTAGGTGAAGACGTTCCACTTCGCCGCGCTGAACTGATTGGTCAGCGACAGACGCCAGACCAGGAAGGCGATGACCGCGACGACCACGGCGACCGTCACGATCGTGAGGATCATGTTGCGACGACGGGCGCGGGGGCCGGGAACGTCGAACAGAACCGAGCTCATCGTGCGATCCTCCACCGGTTCTCGAGAGTTCGCTGCAGCCAGGTCAACAGCAGCACCAGCGCCACGAAGATGACGGCGACCCAGAGCAGGACCTCCATCGGGCTGCCGGGGCGGGTGTGCGAGTTGGAGATCGTCGACTGCAGCTGGGGCAGCACGGCGATGGAGAAGCCGGCGGCGACCGTGGTGTTCTTCAGCAGGGCGATGAACACGCTCATCATCGGGGGCACGACCGATCGGAACGCCTGCGGCAGCACGACCTGCGTCATGACCTGCCCGAACGGCAGTCCGATCGCACGGGCCGCCTCGGCCTGGCCGACGGGCACGGTGTTGATGCCGGCGCGCAGCGTCTCCGCCACGTAGGTCGCCGTGTACACGCCGATCGCCAGGATGCCGAGCACCGTGTTCGACAGCGTGGGCAGCGCCAGCGCGCTGTACCCGAAGACGAAGAAGAAGAAGACGAGGGTGAGCGGGGTGTTGCGCACGAGCGTGACGTACGCCGTGCCGACGGCGCGCGCGATCGGCACCGGTGAGACCCGCATGGCGCCGACGATCGTTCCCAGCACCAACGCGATGATGCCGCCGAAGAAGAACACCAGCAGGGTGTACGTGATGCCCTCGCGCCACAGGTCGAGGTTGCCGAAGATGGCGTCCACGCGCCCTCCCTCTCTGAGATGACGGTGGGGAGCACGCCGGTGCGTGCTCCCCACCGGTCAGGATTACTCGGCCGGGTCGACGGCCGGCTGCTCGACCTCGATGCCCGACTGACCGAGCGTCGCGTCGAAGATCGCCTGCCAGGTGTCGCCGCCCTCGGTGAACAGGGTGTTGATGTGCTCCAGCAGGGCGGTGTCGCCCTTCGGGATGCCGACGCCGTAGCGCTCCTCGGTGAACAGGCCGTCGAGCACCTTCAGCTCGTCGGGGTTCTGCGCCGCGTAGCCGATGAGGATCGCGGCATCCGTGGTGACCGCGTCGACCTTGCCCGCGAGGAGGTCCTCGACGCACTGGGAGTAGATGTCGTACTCCTGCGTCTTGATCTCGGGGTAGTTCTCCTTGATGTTCGAGATCGGCGTGGAGCCCGTCGCCGAGCAGACCGTCATGCCGTTGAAGTCGGTGACGTCGTTGACCTCGGTCATCTCGCTGTCGGCGCTGACGAGGAAGCCCTGGCCAGTGACGAAGTAGGGCCCGGCGAAGTCGATCTGCTCCTTGCGAGAGTCGGTGATCGAGTAGGTGCCCACGTAGTAGTCGATGTCGCCGTTCACGAGCGCCTGCTCGCGGTTCGCCGACGCGATCGGCTCATAGGTGATGTCGCTCTCCTCGAAGCCGAGCGAGGCGGCGATCCAGCGGGCGATCTCGATGTCGAACCCGCTGCGCTCACCGGTCGTGACGTCGAGGTAGCCGAGGTTGGGCTGGTCCTCCTTGACACCGATGATCGGGCCGCCGCGCTCGACCATGGCGTCATAGGTGGGGCTGCCTTCGAGCGTGACGTCCTCGGCCACCTCGTACATCGGCGTGTCACCGCCGTCGCCGTCGCCGCCGCCACCGCCCGGGTTGGACGGGCTGCCGCTGTTGCAGGCGGTCAGGGCGAGCAGTGCGGTGGCGGCGATGCCGACCGCCGCCAGAGTCTTGGTGCGTCGCATGTGCGTCTCCTTCGTGTGCTGTGTTCGCTGGATCTGCGGAGGGAAGGTCAGTGGGTGAGCAGCTTGGACAGGAAGTCCTTGGCGCGGTCGCTCTTCGGGTTCGTGAAGAACTCCTCGGGCGTCGCCTCCTCGACGATCTGACCGTCGGCCATGAAGACGACGCGGTTCGCCGCCTTGCGGGCGAAGCCCATCTCATGGGTGACGACAATCATGGTCATGCCGTCCTTGGCGAGCCCGATCATCACGTCGAGCACCTCGTTGATCATCTCGGGGTCGAGCGCACTGGTCGGCTCGTCGAACAGCATCACCTTGGGGTGCATGGCCAGGGCGCGGGCGATCGCGACACGCTGCTGCTGACCGCCGGACAGCTGCGCGGGCAGCTTCGACGCCTGCTGCGCGACGCCGACGCGCTCCAGAAGCGCCATGGCCTCCTTCTCGGCATCGGCCTTCTTCACGCCGCGCACCTTGATCGGCCCCAGGGTGACGTTCTCGAGGATCGTCAGGTGGGCGAAGAGGTTGAACGACTGGAAGACCATCCCCACCTCGGCGCGCAGATTCGCGAGGCCCTTGCCCTCCGCGGGAAGCGGGTTGCCGTCGATGCTGATCGTGCCGCTCGTGATGGTCTCGAGCCGGTTGATGGTGCGGCACAGAGTCGACTTCCCCGAACCCGACGGCCCGATGACGACGACGACCTCGCCCTTGTCCACCGTGAGGTCGATGTCCTTCAGAGCCTGAAAATCTCCGTAGTGCTTCTGCACGTTCTCGACCACCACGAGGGCGTCTCTGCTCTCTGCCATGAGAACAGACTAGGAGGATCCGGCCGGGGCCGCCGAAGCGCCGTGCACGTGGTTACCGATTCGTGACCGCGCTTCAGCCGCGCGCGCGCTGGGCGAACGCGCTCTCGTAGAGGCACACGCTGGCCGCGGTGGCCAGATTCAGGGACTCGGCGCGGCCGAAGATGGGCAGTCGCAGCGGGCGGTCGGCCAGTCCGAGCGCGTCCTCGTCCAGCCCGCGGGCTTCGTTGCCGAACAGCCAGGCGGTCGGCTGCTCCAGCACCCCGTCGGCGCGGGCGGCGAGCAGGTCGTCGCCCTTCACGTCGGCGGCGAGCACCTGGAGGCCGGCGCCGTGGGCTCGCCGGATGACGTCGTCGAGCTCTCCGCCGACCGAGATCGGCAGGTGGAACAGCGATCCGGTGGTCGAGCGCACGACCTTCGGGTTGTAGGGGTCGACCGTGCGGCCGGTGAGCACCACGGCATCCGCACCCGCCGCATCGGCCGCGCGGATGATGGTGCCCAGGTTGCCGGGATCGCGCACCTCTTCGCAGATCGCGACGAGCCGCGGGGATGCCGCGAAGATGTCGCGCACCGACGTCGGCGTCTGCCTGGCGACGGCGATGACGCCCTGCGGCGTCACCGTGTCGGCCATCGCGGAGAGCACATCCTCGGTGACGTACTCGACCTCGACCTCGGCATCCGCCGCCAGTGCACGCACGTCGGCGTGCTTCTCCCACCCGGTCGGCGTCGCGAAGAGGTCGACGATGGCTTCGGGAAGGTAGGTGAGCGCCTCGCGCACGGCCTGGGGCCCCTCAAGCAGGAAGAGCCCGGTCTCGGTGCGGGCACTGCGCTTGGTCAGTTTGGCGACCGCGCGGACGCGGGGCGAGCGGGGATTCTCGAGCACGACTTCAGCTTAGGCCGTGTCGGGATGCGGAAACGGGCGCCTCCCCGAGGGGAGACGCCCGTTTCTGATCGAATCGATCAGGCAGCCGACTTCGGAGCGTTGACGTCCGAGGGCAGAGCCTTCTTGGCCGTCTCGACCAGCGACGCGAACGCGGCGGCGTCGGTCACGGCGAGCTCGGCGAGCATGCGGCGGTCGACCTGCACGCCGGCGAGGCCGAGGCCCTGCATGAAGCGGTTGTAGGTGATGCCGTTCTGGCGGGCAGCGGCGTTGATGCGCTGGATCCACAGACGACGGAAGTCGCCCTTGCGCTTGCGGCGGTCGCGGTACGCGTAGACGAGCGAGTGGGTGACCTGCTCCTTCGCCTTGCGGTACAGGCGCGAACGCTGACCCCGGTAGCCCGAGGCGCGCTCGAGGATGACGCGACGCTTCTTGTGCGCGTTGACTGCGCGCTTGACTCTAGCCATTTTCGTGTGTTCCTATCCGTGCGATCGGCGCTCAGCGACCGAGAAGCTTCTTCGCGACCTTGGTGTCGTTGGCCGACAGCACCTGGTCCTGGTTGAGGCGGCGGGTGCGGCGGCTCGACTTGTGCTCGAGGTTGTGGCGCATACCGGCCTGCTGCTTCTTCAGCTTTCCGCTTCCGGTGATCTTGAAGCGCTTCTTCGCACCCGAGTGGGTCTTCTGCTTCGGCATTTCTCTTCCTTCGTGTGGCGCCCAGCAGGGCGACGGTGGGTAACCCGCTGGGAGCGGGAGTCTAGGGGCGGATCACTCCGCGGACGAGGCAGGGCCCGTGGTCTTCGCGTCCCGGGCGGCCTGCTTGCTGGCGGCGCGGGCGGCGTTCTGCTCGGCCTTCGCCTCGGACTTGTTCTTGACCGGGGCGATGACCATCACCATGTTGCGACCGTCGATGGTCGGGTTCGACTCCACCGAGCCGAACTCCGCCACATCCTCGGCGAACTTGCGCAGCAGACGCACGCCCTGGTCGGGGCGGGACTGCTCGCGACCCCGGAACAGGATCATCGCCTTGACCTTGTCGCCCGCCTTCAGGAATCCCTCGGCACGCTTGAGCTTGGTCGTGTAGTCGTGCGCCTCGATCTTCAGACGGAACCGGACCTCCTTGAGGACCGTGTTCGCCTGGTTGCGGCGCGCTTCCTTCGCCTTCTGCGCGGCTTCGTACTTGAACTTGCCGTAGTCCATGATCTTGACCACGGGCGGCTTCGAGTTCGGCGCGACCTCGACGAGATCGAGATCTGCTTCCTGGGCGAGGCGCAGCGCCGCCTCGATGCGGACGACGCCGATCTGCTCACCCGCGGGACCGACGAGGCGGACCTCGGGGACGCGGATGCGCTCATTGGTGCGGGGATCGCTGATGCGGAGCTCCTTAGATGTGGGTTCTCGGCCACCGGGACGCGGTCCGCGTCTCGGGCGAAACAGGAGTCACCCCACCCATGCCGGCATCTCAGAAGCCGGCTCCGTGCCCTTTCGCCGGTGCGGACACCGGCCTGCCGGCGCGCGGCCGGCGGAGCACAAGACCCGGTAGCCTGGAACGGCAAGCGCGGGTGGGAATTGAATCCTCTTTCGTATCGGAGCATGACACTCCGAAGCCCGCAGAAGTCTACCAGAAAGCACCATGAAGTGACGATTCCGGAATCGGATGCCGCAGGCGACGAGCGCCACGAGCGCTGGGAGAAGCAGGAGGAGGCGGCCGAAGCCGCCACCAGGGACATCGCGGACGTCGCCGCCGTGGAGGTGATCACCACGACCGCGGTGCACCTGATGAGCGCCGCCGCCGTGAAGGTCGGCCTGGCGGACGACCCGGAGAACCAGCTCGACCTCGACGAGGCGCGCAAGCTGATCAACGCGCTGGCGGGTCTGATCACGGCCGGGGCGCCGGAGATCAGCGACATGCACGCCCGCTCGCTGCGCGACGGGCTGCGTTCCCTGCAGCTCGCGTTCCGCGAGGCATCCGTCATCCCCGACCCGATCGGCAAGGGGCCGGGCGAGAAGTGGACGGGGCCGGTCAACTAGTCCTCTTCCCCGCTTCGGCCGGGAGGTTCCCTTCGCTCGCAGAGCGGGTTCCTTCCCGCTTCGCGGGCCCCTCCCGATGCTCGCTCCGGGAACCTCCCGGCCTCCGCTCCGTGCTGCTTGACCTTTGGGAGGAAGGATCGGCGCTCGCGGGTCAGCGGGCGAGGACGACCGGAGTGGCCGTGCTGGGGCCGCCGCAGGGCCCGGGTGAATGCGTCCAGTCGACCGAGCGCTCGGACTCGTGCAGCAGAGCGCCCGTCGCGTCGTAGACGCGGATCGTGACGGACTCCGGCGCCGTCATCCCGACGCTGAACGCCCCGGCATCAGGACTTGGAACGGAGAGGTCCGTCGGGAGCGTCCGGTGCGCTCCGGGCTGTGGAGAGCAACCGGCTTCCGTGCACAGCTGCACGAACGCGTCCTGACCGAAGGCGGTGGCGTCCACCTCGATGTGGTTGTTCCAACCGATCGCGGGGCAGACTTGCGTGTCCGGCGAGCACGCAGCAGCGAGCAGGCCTGCGAGGGCGAGGCCGACCACCGCGAGCACTCTGCGCATGAGGGCACTCTAGCGACACGGGATCAGGCGGCCTTGGTGAGCTTCACGGTCAGCGAGTCGACGAGCACGGCGATGCGGTCGTCGGCCGCCCAGCGCTGAGCCAGACGCGCGAGCACCGCATCCAGCGTCTCGCGTTCGAGGCCGTCCGCCAGCTCGAGGGTGACGATCAGCTCCGGTCCTCGCATGCGCGCGTCGGGGTCTCCCGCGCCCACCGACACGTCGATCACCGCCAGTTCGTGCGCGACGCTCTGCTGGAGCGCCGTGAACACCTCTGGCGAAAGGAAGCTCGGTTCCCACCGCTGGTTCTGCGCCACCGCCCACACGGCAGGGCGCCGGATGACGAACTCGGTGTCAGACGCCGGATCCAGCACGATCAGGTCGGTCTGCTCACTCGACGCGGACAGGGCCACGCGCTTGGCCTCGACGGGGATCGGCCGCGCCGTGGCATCCCACCGTGCCATCGTCTCGACCGACGAGAAGACGGGCTGCACGCGGCGACCGTCGGGGGCGGCGACCGTGACGATCGAGAGCTCCTGCGTCTTGTCGACCTTCAGCCCGGTCGGGCCCACGCCCTCCTCGCCCTTCGCCGCGACGAGGGGCACGAGCACTCGCGCGTCACGGAACGCATCGACGACCTCGGCCTGGCTGCCTACCCCCGCGCGGAAGCCCAGCAGGGCCGAAAGGAGCGCGGGGTCTGCGGAGCCGTCATCCGCGGCGTGCGGGTTGGACTCGAAGCTGCGCCCCTCCCACGGCACTCCCGCCGAGTCGCCGGCGTCGCCGTGCGAATGGGGCGTGTCGTGATCGCAGCCGTCAGTCTCCGGCGACATCCAGCGCCTCGGCGAGGGTGAACTTGCCGGCGTACAGCGCCTTGCCGACGATCGCGCCCTCGACGCCCAGGTGCACGAGCTCGCGCAGCGCGGCGATGTCGTCGAGGCTCGAGACGCCGCCGGACGCGATCACCGGCTTCGGGGTGCGCGAGGTGATCTCGCGCAGCAGGTCGAGGTTGGGTCCGCGCAGCGTGCCGTCCTTCGTGACGTCGGTGACGACGTAGCGGCTGCATCCGGCCTCTTCGAGACGCTCGAGCACCTCCCAGATGTCGCCGCCGTCCTCCGTCCATCCCCGCGCCGCGAGCGTGGTGCCGCGCACGTCGAGCCCGACGGCGACAGCCTCACCGTAGCGTCCGATGACATCCGCAGCCCACTCGGGGTTCTCCAGCGCCGCGGTGCCGAGGTTGATGCGGTTGGCACCCGACTCCAGAGCCGCCTCGAGGCTGGCGTCGTCGCGGATGCCGCCGGAGAGCTCGATGTTCACGCCGCGGTACTGCTTGATGACCTTGCGCAGGATCCCGGCGTTGCTGCCGCGTCCGAACGCCGCGTCGAGGTCGACGAGGTGGATCCACTGCGCCCCCTGGTCGACCCACTCGCCCGCGGCGTCCACGGGGTCGCCGTAGCTGGTCTCGGTGCCAGCCTCACCCTGGGTGAGACGCACCGCCTTGCCGCCGGCGACGTCGACCGCGGGCAGCAGGATCAGGGCGGGTGACTGTGCGAAATCGTTCATGACGTCCTAGGAGAGGGAATCGGGAATGGCTGTGCAGGCACGAGAGACGAGGGTAGTCGGGGCGCGAGCGGGCATCAAACCCTCCGGCGGATCGGCACCGGTCAGAGGGACTCGACCCAGTTGCGCAGCAGACGGATGCCGGCGTCGCCGGACTTCTCGGGGTGGAACTGAGTGGCCGACAGCGGACCGTTCTCGACCGCGGCGAGGAAGCGCTCCCCGTGCGTGGCCCACGTGACGGCGGGCCGCGGGAACGGCGCGACCACGTCGAGCTCCCAGGTCTTGGCCGCGTAGGAGTGCACGAAGTAGAAGCGCTCCTGCTCGATGCCCCGGAACAGGACGCTGCCCTCGCCGGCCTGCACCGTATTCCACCCCATGTGCGGCAGCACCGGCGCGTCGAGCTCGGTCACCGAACCCGGCCACTCCCCCAGGCCCTCGGTGTTCTGCCCGCGCTCGACGCCGCGCTCGAACATCACCTGCATGCCGACGCAGATGCCGAGCACCGGACGACCTCCGGCGAGTCGGCGTTCGATGATCTCATCGCCGCCACGCGCGTGCAGTGCTTCGCGCACCGCGGCGAAGGCGCCGACACCCGGCACGAGGAGTCCGTCGGCCTCCAGGGCCGCGCTGCGGTCACCGGTCAGCTCGACGTCCGCACCGGCGGCGGCGAGGGCCTTCACGGCGGAGTGCACGTTGCCGGACTCGTAGTCGAAGACGGCGACGCGAGGTGCGCGGCTCACAGCGCACCCTTCGTCGACGGGATGCCCTCGACCAGCGGGTCGAGCGCCTTGGCCTGCCGGAACGCGCGAGCGAACGCCTTGAACTCCGCCTCGGCGATGTGGTGCGGGTCGCGCCCGCCGAGCACGCGCACGTGCACGGTGAGGCCCGCATGGAAGGTGAGGGCCTCGAAGGCGTGACGAACCAGCGAACCCGTGAAGTGCCCGCCGATCAGGTGGAACTCGAAGCCGGCGGGCTCGCCCTGGTGCACGAGGAAGGGACGCCCGGAGACGTCGACGACGGCCTGCGCGAGCGCTTCGTCGAGCGGCACGAGCGCGTCACCGTAACGCGAGATGCCCGCCTTGTCGCCGAGCGCCTCGCCGATCGCCTGACCGAGCACGATGGAGACGTCCTCGACGGTGTGGTGCGCGTCGATGTGCGTGTCGCCGGACGCGCGTACGGTCAGATCGGTCAGCGAGTGCTTCGCGAAGGCGGTGAGCATGTGGTCGAAGAACGGCACGGAGGTGTCGATGCTGCTGCGCCCGGTGCCGTCGAGGTTCAGCTCGATCTCGACGGTCGACTCGGACGTGCTGCGGGTGCGACGTGCGGTGCGTGCGCTCATGACGCCGATCCTACCGAGGCGGCGGGCGACGGATCGCTGATCGAGGCCAGGGCGTCGAGGAACGCGGTGGTCTCGGCCTCGGTGCCCGCGGTGACCCGAAGGTGACCGGGGATGCCGACGTCGCGGATCAGCACGCCCCGCTCGTAGAGCGCCTGCCAGACCGCCTTCGGATCGTCGACGCCGCCGAACAGCACGAAGTTCGACCACGACTCGTGCGGTGCATAGCCGAGGGCGACCAGGGTGGCCGTGATGCGGTCGCGCTGCACCACGATCTCGTCGACCATCCGCAGCATCGTCGTCGAGTTGCGCAGCGCCGCGACCGCTGCCGCCTGCGTGAGCGCACTGAGGTGGTACGGCAGGCGCACGAGGCGCAGCGCGTCGATGAACGCCGGATCAGCGGCGAGATAGCCCACCCTCGCGCCCGCGAAGGCGAACGCCTTGCTCATGGTGCGAGAGACCGCCAGCCGAGGGCGCCCGTCGAGCAGTGTGAGCGCGGATGCCGCGTCGTGCGGGGCGAACTCGTGATAGGCCTCGTCGACGATCACGACCCCCCGCGCGGCTTCGTACACGGCTTCGACGACGTCGAATCCCAGGGGTGTGCCGGTCGGATTGTTGGGCGAGCACAGCAGCACGACATCAGGGTCGGTGGCACGCACCTGCCGCGCCGCCTCGTCAGCCGTGATCGAGTAGTCGTCTTCGCGGGTGCCGGCCGTCCAGCGCGCGCCGGTGCCCTGTGCGAGCAGCGGGTACATCGAATAGGTCGGCCCGAAGCCGAAGACTGTGCGACCCGGACCGGCGAACGCCTGCAGGATGTGCTGCAGCACCTCGTTCGATCCGTTGCCGGCCCAGATGCGCTCGGCGGTCAGACCGTGGCCGAGATAAGTCGCGAACGCCTGCCGCAGCGCGGTGAACTCCCGGTCGGGATACCGGTTCACCTCGCGCAGGGCCCGGGCGATGCCGTCGAGGATGTCGTCGGCCACCTCATCGGGCACCGGATGGGTGTTCTCGTTCACGTTCAGCGCCACCGGCAGCGGCGCCTGTGGCGCGCCGTACGGAGTCAGCCCGCGAAGGTCGTCGCGAAGGGGCAGATCGTCAAGAGAGGTCACCCTTCCCATCGTAGAGCGCGCACCTCGGCCGACCCTGCGCGTGACGTCACACGGTTCAGTCGGCGTACTCCGCGGGAAGCGCCAGCGTGGTGCCGGTCTGGATCATGCCGCTCGGCAGGCTGTTCAGACGCATGATGGCGTCGACGACCTCGCGCGGGTCGGCATCGGGCGCCGCATCGGCCGCGATCGACCACAGAGTGTCGCCCGGCATCACCGTGACCGTCTCGAACGACGGCACTGCGGCCTGCTCCCCCGAGGCCAGCGCGGATCCGCCCGCCAGCGCGGAGAAGACGATCCCGGCGGCGACCGGCGCCGAGGCGAGGGCGAGGAGCACGCGGCGACCGCGTGCGGTCAGTCGCAGCCGTGTCGCCGGCGCAGCGGTGCGTGCGGTCATCGGCGGCTGGATGCTGATGGTGCTCATGGTGTGCTCCTCTTCTTCTCCGCCTCGACGGCGGGAAGCTTTCGCATCCGGCATTCGGCCGGGAATGCCGGATGCGAAGCTGTGTTCCGAATGTATCTTCGATATCGAACAGCTGTCAAGAATTCTTCGAACTTCCGTTCCCGATCAGGCCGACACGCTCGAACAGATCTTCCGAATTCGGCGAAATCTCGGATACGGTTTCGATAACGACAGCCCACCACGGGCCACCGACATTCGAACCGGACGCCTCGACAGAGCGCATGGAGGAGCAGCATGAGCGAGAACCCCGCCCCGGCATCCGAGGCGCCGCGCACGCGTCGGCGCAAGAACCTGAGCGCCAAGCAGATGGCGATCCTCGAGGTCATCCAGACCTCGATCGCCCGCCACGGCTACCCGCCGAGCATGCGCGAGATCGGCGACGCCGTCGGCCTCAAGTCCCTGTCCAGCGTCACGCATCAGCTGGGGCAGCTGGAACTCAGCGGCTACCTGCGCCGCGACCCGGGCAAGACGCGTGCCATGGAGGTGCTCATCGACCTGCCCGGCACGAGCACCGAGAACCCGGCCGACAGTGCGCCCGCGGTCGGCGACGCCGCCCTGGTGCCGCTGGTCGGGCAGATCGCGGCCGGCGTGCCGATCACCGCCGAGCAGCAGGTCGAGGAGATCTTCCCGCTGCCGCGGCAGCTGGTGGGCAAGGGCGACCTGTTCATGCTCAAGGTCAACGGCGACTCGATGATCGATGCCGCCATCTGCGACGGTGACTGGGTCGTGGTCCGCACGCAGAACACCGCCGAGAACGGTGAGATCGTCGCGGCCCTGCTCGACGATGAGGCCACCGTGAAGACCTTCCGGCAGCGCGACGGACACACCTGGCTGCTCCCCCGCAACTCGTCGTTCGAGCCGATCCTCGGCGACGACGCCGTCGTCCTCGGCAAGGTCGTGGCGGTGCTGCGCGCCGTCTGAGATTCCTGCGCATACGGGGAACGCCTCGTCCGGAGCATCCGGACGAGGCGTTCCTCATTTCGATCAGGCGGGGACGGTGACGTCCTCGCGGACGCGACGGGTGGCCTCGACGATGTTGCGCAGCGACGCCACCGTCTCGTCGTAGCCGCGCGTCTTCAGACCGCAGTCAGGGTTCACCCACAGCTGACGCAGCGGCAGCTCGTCGACGGCCCGCCGCAGCAGCGACTCGACCTCATCGGCGCTGGGCACGCGGGGCGAGTGGATGTCGTAGACGCCGGGGCCGATGCCGTGGTCGAAGCCCGCCTCGGCCACCTCGGCGACGACCTCCATGCGGCTGCGCGCCGCCTCGATCGAGGTGACGTCGGCGTCCAGCGCGCGGATCGCGTCGATGACGACGCCGAACTCCGAATAGCAGAGGTGCGTGTGCACCTGTGTCGCCGCGGCGGCGCCTCCCGTCGCGAGCCGGAACGAGCGCACCGACCAGTCGAGGTAGGCGGGCTGGTCCGCCGTCTTCAACGGCAGCAGCTCACGCAGCGCCGGCTCGTCGACCTGGATGATCGCGATCCCCGCCGCCTCGAGGTCCGCGATCTCGTCGCGCAGCGCCAGGGCGACCTGGTCGGCGGTCTCGCCCAGCGGCTGGTCGTCGCGGACGAACGACCAGGCGAGGATCGTGACCGGCCCGGTGAGCATGCCCTTGACGTGCTTGACGCTCAACGACTGCGCGTAGGACGCCCAGGAGACCGTGATCGGCGCGGGACGCGACACGTCACCCCACAGGATCGACGGCCGCGTGGCGCGCGATCCGTAGGACTGCACCCAGCCGTGCTCGGTCACGGCGAAGCCGTCGAGGTTCTCTGCGAAGTACTGCACCATGTCGTTGCGCTCCGGCTCGCCGTGCACCAGCACGTCGAGTCCGAGATCCTCCTGCAGCGCGACCACACGATCGATCTCGGCCTTGAGGAACGCCTCGTAGTCGTCCGCGGGGAGCTCGCCGCGGAGGAACTGCGCGCGGGCGCGGCGGATGTCGCCGGTCTGCGGGAAGGAGCCGATCGTGGTGAGCGGCAGCGAGGGCAGGTTCAGGGCCTCCTGCGCCGACTCGCGCTGCTCGTAGGAGACGCGCGAGAAGTCCGCCTCGGCGAGCGTGCGACCGCGCACCGCGCCGTCACGCACGCCCGGCGCGTCCTTCCGGTCGGCGAGCGCGGCCGATGCCTCCGCCAGCTCCGCGGCGATGGCGTTGCGCCCTGCCGCGAGGCCGCGGGCCAGCGTGACGATCTGACCGACCTTCTGGTCGGCGAACGCCAGCCACGAGACCAGCCGGGCGTCGAGGGCCGCCTCGTCCTGGACGTCGTGCGGCACGTGCAGCAGCGAGGTCGACGTGGAGGCCGAGACGGATGCGGCGCCGAGCGCGCGAAGCGCCTCGAGCTTCGCGAACGCGCCGTCCAGGTCGCCGCGCCAGATGTTGTGCCCGTCGATCACGCCGCCGACAAGGGTCTTCGCCCCCAGGTCGGGGAGCGCATCCGGAACGCCGCCTCGCACCAGGTCGATCGCGATGGCCTCGACCGGCGCCGCGGCCAGTACCGGCAGCGCCTCGCCGAGCTCCGCATACGGTGCCGCGACGAAGATCGACGGACGGTCTGCAGCGCCGCCGAGCGCCGCGAGGGCCCGCCGTGCGGCATCCGCCAGCTGCGCGGTCGAGGCGGGCAGGGACTCGCTGACCAGGGCGGGCTCGTCGAGCTGCACCCAGTCGGCGCCGGCGGCCTTGAGCTTCGTCAGCAGCTCGGCGTACACGGCGACCACCTCGTCCAGGCGCGACAGCGGGTCGAAGCCCTCCGGCGCGGCATCCGAGGCCTTGGCGAGGGCGAGCAGGGTGACCGGCCCCACGATGACCGGGCGGGTGCGGTAGCCGGCGGCGGCGGACTCGGCGACCTCGCGCACCAGGCGATCGCTGGAGAGCGAGAAGGCCGTCTCCGGGCCGATCTCGGGCACGAGGTAGTGATAGTTGGAGTCGAACCACTTGGTCATCTCCAGCGGCGCCCGATCGCCCTCGCCTCGGGCGATCGTGAAGTAGGCGGGCAGCCCGATGGTGCCGTCGCCGGAGCGCAGATCCTCGAAGCGTGCGGGGACGGCGCCGACGGTGACCGCCGCGTCGAGCACCTGGTCGTAGAAGGAGAACGACTCCGGGATCGAGGAGTCCTCGCGTCCGAGACCCAGCCCGGCGAGACGATCGCGGTTCGCGGCGCGCAGCTCGGCGGCGGCGCTCTCGAGGGCGCGTTCGTCGATGCGTCCGGCCCAGAACGCCTCGACGGCCTTCTTCAGCTCGCGGCGACGGCCGATCCGGGGGTAGCCGAGGATCGTCCCGGCGGGGAAAGCGGTCATGGGTTTCCTTTCAGTGGAGAAGACAGCTCGAGCGCGGGGATGATCCCGGCGTGAGCGAGCACGTCGAGCACGGTCTCGTGCTGGTTGAACGCGTAGAGGTGCACCCCGGGCGCGCCGCCGTCGACGACGGCGCGGGCGAGATCGGCGGCCCATGCGATGCCGACCTGGCGGCGGCCCTCGGTCGTGGGCTCCACCTCGAGCGCGATCGACAGCTCCCCCGGCAGCTCCTCGCCGGTGAGCTCGAGCACGCGGGCGAGCCGCGCCGGCGAGGTGATCGGCATGATGCCGGGAAGGATCGGGATGCTGACTCCGGCGTGGCGTGCGCGCTCCACGAAGGCGAGGTAGTCGTCGGGGTGGAAGAAGAGCTGCGTGATGGCCAGCGTGGCACCGGCGGCCTGCTTGGCCAGCAGAGCGTCGACGTGCTGGCTGCTGTACGCCGAGCGCGGGTGCCCGTTCGGGAAGGCGGCGACAGCGATGCTCACCTTCCGGCGCGGGGCGACCCGCACCGCGCCGGGGTTTCCGGGCACCGGCGACTCCTCGTACGGTGCCCGCTCGGCCTGCACCCGGTCGATCAGCTGCACCAGCTGTGCGGAGCTCTCCAGGTCGCCGAGGAAGGGCGCACCCTCGTCGAGCCCGGCCGGCGGGTCGCCGCGCAGCGCGAGGAAGCTGAGGATGCCGGCATCCAGGAACTCGCGGATCAGGCGCGTGGCGCCCGCGTAGGTGTTCCCCACGCAGGTGAGATGCGCCAGCGGTTCGACCGAGGTGCGACTGCGGATGTAGCGCAGGATCTCGAGGGAGCGCCCGCCCGTGGAGCCGCCCGCGCCGTACGTGACGGAGAGGAAGTCGGGACCGGCGGCGGCGAGCCTGTCGATCGTCTCGTGCAGCGCCGTCGCCGACGCAGCGGAGCGCGGCGGATAGAGCTCGAAGGAGAACGGGACGCGACTCACGGCATTCTCCTCACGGGGCGTCGACGGGTGTGTTCTCAGCACGGTAGAGCAGCCCCGATCGCGGGCGCACGCTGTGTGACGCCGTGTGTCGGAAGGTGCGCGGATAGGCTCGGGAGATGACCTCTCCGTTCGGTTCCTGGCCCTCTCCGTTCAGCGCGGCCGACATCTCGGCATCCGCACCGCGCATCGAAGGAGCCCGCTTCGTCGGCGACGAGATCTGGTGGGGTGAGTCGGTGCCGTCGCAGGGTGGACGCGTCACCGTGCGCAGCTCATCGGGTACCGAGCTGCTGCCTGAGCCGTGGAATGCGCGCTCGAAGGTGCACGAGTACGGCGGCGGAGCGTGGGCCGCGGATGCCGAAGGCACGCTGTTCTTCGTGAACGCGGCGGATCAGCGCGTGCACCGGCTGCCCCGCGGTGGCGTTCCGGAGCCGCTCACCGCGGCGGGCGCGAATCACGGCGGACTGACGGTGCAGCACGGCCGCCTGTTCGCCGTGCGTGAGGATCTGCGGCCGGCGCCGCACCGGCGAGCCATCATCGAGATCCCGCTGGACGGGTCGGCCGCGGAGGACGAGACCGCCGTCAGCGTGCACGCGGAGGGACCCGGCTTCTTCGCTCACCCGGCGCTGTCGCCCGACGGCGAGCGCCTGGCGTACGTGACGTGGACGATCGAGCGGATGCCGTGGGACGAATCCGGCCTCTCGGTGCTCTCGCTGCGCGACGGCACGGTGACGGAGGTTCCCGTCCGCACGGCGCTGCAGCCCGAGTGGCGCGGCCGCGACGAGCTGCTTCTGCTGGACGAGGTGGACGGCCGCTGGAACCTCGTGCGCGCGGCGTTCGATGCTTCCGGTTCGGCCTCGACGCAGCCCGTGACGCCGCCGGTCGACGCGGACACCGGCGGTGGCCTGTGGGTGCTCGGCAACCGATGGTACGGTCAGCTCGGCGACGGGAGCATCGTGGCGGTGCGCACGCAGGGCGCCGACCGGGTCGTGCGGATCTCGGCGGACGGCGAACGGGTGGAGCCCCTCGCCCTGCCGGTGACGGCCGGGGCGAGCATCGACGACGCCACCGGCGGCCGTGTTCTCGTCTCGGGCTCCGGCGCGCAGGTCGGGCAGGGTCTGTGGTGCGTGGACATCGACACGGCGACGACCACGCTCGTCACTGGCGGGCACGGGGCGGACCCGGCGTGGGTGCCGCACGGCATCCCGGTGACCTTCGACGGCCCGCACGGCCCGGTGCACGCGTTCGACTACCGTCCGACCCAGCCGGATGCGGCGGCCCCCGAGGGCGAGCTGCCGCCGTACATCGTGATGGTGCACGGTGGACCGACCGCGCACGTGTCCGGCGCGGCATCCACCGCGTACGCCTACTGGACCAGTCGTGGCATCGGCGTGCTCGATGTGAACTACGGCGGGTCCACCGGTTACGGCCGCGCCTACCGCGATCGCCTGAACGGCCAGTGGGGGGTGGTCGACGTCGATGACGTGATCGCCGCCGCGCGCGGTCTCGCCGATGAGGGCCTCGCCGATGCGGAGCGCATCGCCATCCGCGGCGGCTCGGCCGGCGGGTGGACGGTGCTGTGCGCTCTGGTGCGCGGCGGTGCGTTCGCTGCGGGTATCTCGCGGTACGGCGTCGCGGACCTGCGGATGCTGGCTGCCGAGACGCACGACTTCGAGGCGCGCTATCTCGACGGCCTCGTCGGCCCGCTTCCCGAGGCGGAGGACGTGTACATCGCCCGATCGCCCCTGTCTCACGCCGACCGCATCTCGGTGCCGGTGCTGCTGGAGCAGGGCGAGGACGACCGCGTGGTGCCCCCCTCGCAGTCCGAGGCGATCCGCGACGCGCTGGTCGCCCGCGGCGTACCGCACGAGTACGTGCTGTACGAGGGCGAGGGGCACGGCTTCCGCCGGGCGGAGACGATCATCTCGTCGCTCGAGACCGAGCTCACCTTCCTCGGCGGGGTGTTCGGCTTCGAGCCGCGGCTGTAGCGGCCGCTACTCGCCCATCCGGTTGCGGGTGCGCATCGCGCGTTCGGCCTCGCGGGTGTCCTGCCGTTCGCGCAGCGTCTGCCGCTTGTCGTACTCGCGCTTGCCCTTCGCCAGCGCGATCTCGACCTTGGCACGGCCGTCGGAGAAATACAGCCGCAGCGGGATCAGCGTGTAGCCGCCCGCCGACACCGCGTGCTCGAGCTTGTGGATCTCCTCGCGGTGCAGCAGCAGCTTGCGCACGCGCTTCGCCGAGTGGTTGGTCCAGTGCCCCTGCGAGTACTCCGGGATGTGCACGGCGTCGAGGTACGCCTGGCCGCCCTTGATGTAGGCGTATCCGTCGCTGAGGTTCGCGCGACCCTGGCGCAGCGACTTCACCTCGGTGCCGGTGAGCACCAGGCCGGCTTCGTACGACTTCTCGAGGTTGTAGTCGTGACGCGCGCGACGGTTGGTCGCGATGACCTTCTCACCGCGTTCCCTGGGCATGTTCTTCTCCTGACGACGGACCAGCCCGCCAGTCTATATCCTCGCCGGCCCCGCACCGACGACGTGCGGATCCGGCGCGATCTCACGTGCGCAGCCAGCGCCGGATCGCGAAACCGGCCGACAGCGCGGCCAGCACGACGCCGATGCCGACGATCACGGGCACCACGAAGACGGCGTCCTGCATCCCGATCAGCGGCCGCATGAAGGGCACGCGCTCGGCGAGATAGCCCTCCACCCCGAAATGCACCCCGGCGAGCACGGCCGCGCTGGCCAGCACCGAGCCGAGGAACGCGGCGAACACGCCCTCGAGAACGAACGGCGTCTGGATCGACCGGTTCGACGCGCCCACCAGGCGCATGATCCCGATCTCCTTGCGCCGCGCGTAGGCCGACAGCCTGATCGTCGTCGCGATGAGCAGCACCGCGGCGATGAGCATCAGCGCGGCGATCCCGACCGCGATGTACGTCGCCACCGTGAGCGCCGAGAAGAGCGGATCGAGCAGCTTGCGCTGATCGTTCACCTCATCGACGCCCTGCTCCCCCGCGAATGCCTCGCTCAGTACCTCGGACTGCTGCGGGTTCTGCATGGTCACCCGGAAGGCGACCGACATCTGCTCGAGCCCCACGACGTTCGCCTGCTCCTCGCCGAAGTTCTCGACGAAGTCCTGGAACGCCTCCTCCTTCGTCTCGAAGCGCACCTCGCTGATCAGGGGCGAGAGCGCGTCGCCGTCGAGGGTCTGCCTGACCTTGTCGATCTGCTCCTCGGTGGCCTCACCGCCGACGCAGGTGTCCGAGACCGACAGCGGGGAGCACATGTAGATCGTCACCTCGGCGCGCTCGCCCCAGAAGCCGCGCATGGTGCCGATCTGCGACTGCATGAGGATCGCGGCGCCGACGAAGGTGAGCGAGACGAAGGTGACGAGCACCACCGAGATCACCATGGAGATGTTGCGGCGAAGGCCCAGCAGCGCCTCGCCGACGATGAGTCCGAATCTCATGTGGTCGGGCCCACTTCCTCATCGTCATCGGCATCCGACAGTCCCAGGCGATCGGCGACGCCCAGCTCGGCGACCTCCACCTCCGGGAGCACGATCGGGTTGGTGCGGGGCCCGGCAGGGGACGACTCCTCGGCAGGGGTCGGCACGGTGCCCGGCTCGGCGGCGGGCGCCGCCGCAGTGGCGGGGGCGGATGCTGCCGGGGCGGATGCTGACGGCGCGGATGCGGCGGGTGCGGAGGCAGCGGGGGCGGATGCCGCGGCGGGCGGTTCCGTACGCCGCGCGGCGGGCGCCTCCGTGCGGCTCGCGGCGGCCTGCGAGGCGGCGAGCGCGTCGAGAGGCAGCACCGGCAGAGCGCTGGTCTCGCGCTGCACCTCCTGCACCGCCGTGAGCGCCGCGACGGCGGCGGCGCCGCGCACCGCCTCCGGGGTCAGGCGCGGGATGTTCGACGTGTCGCCGTACCCGCCGCCGAGCTCGTCGCGCACCATCTCGCCACCCTGCAGCTCGATCACGCGGCGCTGCATCTGGTCGACGAACGCGGCCTCGTGCGTGGCCATCACGATCGTCGTGCCACCCGCGTTGATGCGCGTCAGCAGCTGCATGATCCCCACGGAGGTGGCCGGGTCGAGGTTGCCGGTCGGCTCGTCGGCGAGCAGCACCTTGGGTCGGTTCACGATCGCGCGGGCGATGGCGACGCGCTGCTGCTCACCGCCCGAGAGCTCATGCGGCATCCGCTTGCCCTTGCCGTCGAGACCCACCAGGGCGAGCGCTTCCGGGACCGCCTGCTGGATGAAGCCGCGCGAGGCGCCGATCACCTGCAGCGAGAACGCCACGTTCTGGTAGACGGTCTTCGACGGCAGCAGGCGGAAGTCCTGGAAGACGGAGCCGATGTGCCGGCGGAAGTACGGCACCTTGCGGTTCGCGAGCGAGCGCAGATCGCGGCCGAGCACGGCCACACGGCCGGACGACGGCACGTCCTCGCGCAGGATGAGTCGCAGGCAGGTCGACTTGCCGGAGCCCGAAGCGCCGACGAGGAAGACGAACTCCCCCGACTGGACTTCGAAATCGACCGCGGAGAGCGCAGGTCTCTTGGTGCCGCGATAGCGTTTGGTGACGTTCTCGAACCGGATCATGGCCATACGAGCCTATGCGCGCGCGGCCGATCGACGTTCAGCGACACCCCTCGGAGACGACGGGGGTGGGGAGCTCTCCCCGATGTCCGCGTCACGGCGGACTGATATACACGTTAGGGCGCTTCCCGCGCCGGCAGGGGATCGCGAGTGCATCGGCACCGCGAAGACGAACATGAGATGAGGAGGGCCGCCATGAGCGTTCCCGCTGGGTGGTACGACGACGGCTCCGGACGACAGCGCTGGTGGGACGGCCAGCAGTGGACCGAGCACTTCGCCCCGGCACAGGGCGAGTCCGCCACGGAGGCGACGACCGGGGAGTCCGATGCGGCCGCGTCCGCTGAAGAGCTGGACGACCTCGACGCCACAGTCCGCCGCGAGGACGTGCCGCAGCGCGATGCGGATGCCTCGTTCGATGCGGCAGCGGAACCCATCGAGCCCGTCGAGCCCGTGGAGCCTGTCGAGCCGTCGGCGCCCGCGGCGTATACCGCACCGGATGCTCTCGGGCAGCCTGTCGCGGATCACGCGGCGCCGACCGCGTACGAGACCTCGGCGTACGCGCCTCCCGCCGCGCCGGGTTACGCCGCACCGGCGGCACCCGCATACGGCGACCCGAACGCCACCGCCGCCTATCCCGCCGGTTCGTACCCCGGCGGCGGCCCATACCCCGGCGCGTACCCCGGTGGCGCGCAGCCCTACGGTGGGTCCTCCTACGGTGTCGAGCAGCCGGGCCCCGCCAAGCCTCCGATCCTCGGCTTCATCGGTCTGGGCCTCGCCGTCGTCGGAACGATCCTCGCCTGCATCCCGCCGGTGCTCACCGGCTTCGGCTTCTTCCTGCTGTTCGCCGCGTTTGTCGTGTCGCTGATCGCGATCTTCATGAAGACCAAGAAGTGGCCCGCGATCGCCGGTCTCGCGCTGTCGGTCGTCGGCGCGATCGTCGGCGGCATCGTCGTGGTGGTGTACTTCGTGAACTTCGCGAACACGATCGCCGACGAGTTCCCGACGGATTTCCCGAGCTCGTTCACGAGCGAGGAGCCCACGGATGAAGAGCCCGGCGACGCGACAGGACGCCCGTCGCCCGAGGAGATTGCGGCCGGTTTCCTCGTGGTTCTCCACGACGCCGAGGTCACCGAGTTCGACGACCCCGAGGTCTCGTCGTGCATCGGGCAGTACTTCTACGACTCGGATCTGAGTGACGAGACGCTGCGGACGATCGCCGGCGGAGAGGACGTGTACGGCGCCGACACCCAGGAGGTGCAGTCCGTCACCACCGAAGCCATCGTCGAGTGCACGGCCGAGTGAGGCCGGTGCGCCGCTGAAACGCCGAGGCCCCGGAAGCATCGCTTCCGGGGCCTCGGTGTTTCAGCCGGGGATCAGTCCTCGTCCTTGCGCTTGCGCCAGCGGATGCCCGCCGAGATGAACCCGTCGAGGTCGCCGTCGAACACGGTCGCGGGGTTGCCCGACTCGTAGCCGGTGCGCAGATCCTTGACGAGCTGCTGGCCGTAGAGGAAGTAGGAGCGCATCTGGTCGCCCCAGCTCGCGGTGATGTTGCCGGCGAGCTCCTTCTTCTTGGCCGCCTCCTCCTCCTTCTGCAGCAGCAGCAGGCGGGTCTGCAGCACGCGCATCGCGGCCGCGCGGTTCTGGATCTGCGACTTCTCGTTCTGCATCGACACGACGATGCCGGTGGGCAGGTGGGTGAGGCGCACGGCGGAGTCCGTCGTGTTCACCGACTGGCCGCCGGGCCCCGAGGAGCGGAACACGTCGACGCGGATGTCGTTCTCGGGGATGTCGACCTCGGTCGCCTCTTCCATGAGCGGAATCACCTCGACCGCCGCGAACGAGGTCTGCCGCTTGTCGGCAGAGCCGAACGGGCTGATGCGCGCGAGGCGGTGGGTGCCCGCCTCGACCGACAGGGTGCCGAACGCGTACGGCGCGTCGATCTCGAACGTGGCCGACTTGATGCCGGCGCCCTCCGCGTAGGAGGTGTCCATGACCTTCACCGGGTACTTGTGCTGTTCCGCCCAGCGCAGGTACATGCGCATGAGCATCTCGGCGAAGTCGGTGGCGTCGTCGCCGCCCGCGCCGGAGCGGATGGTGATGATCGCGGAGCGCTCGTCGTATTCGCCGTCGAGCAGCGTCTGCACCTCGAGCTGGTTGATGGTCTCGGTGAGCGAGGCGAGTTCGCTGCGCACCTCGGCGGCCGAGTCCTCGTCCTGCATCTCGTTGGCGAGGCCGGCGAGCACCTCGAGGTCGTCGAGACGCTGCTCGACCTCGGTGATGCGCTTGAGCTCGGCCTGCTTGTGGCTGAGCGCGCTGGTGACCTTCTGTGCCTTCTCGGGGTCGTCCCAGAGATCGGGTGCTCCGGCCTCATCGCTGAGGCGCGCGATGTCGTCGCGCAGTGAGGGGATGTCGACGACCTCGCGGATGTCGCCGAATGTCTGTCGCAGGGCCTGGATGTCGGCGGAGAGATCGAGTTCGAACATGGCAGTTCAGCCTATCGCGCCGTGTCGGCGGTTCCGAGCGCGGCGGGAATGTCTGCGCTGCGCGGCTCTGCCGCGCGACTAGCGTGGGCATGTGAGTGAGAGCGCGGCGGTGGTCCTGAGGCGGTTCGGGCCGATGGTGTACCTGCCGACGGTGCTGTTCGCCCTCGGTGAGGGCGCGGTGATCCCGCTGATCCCGGTGCTGGCGACGCAGCTGGGCGCCGACGTGCCGACGGCCGCCCTGGTCACCTCCGCCCTCGTCGTGGGTCAGCTCTGCGGCAACATTCCCGCCGGCTGGGCGGTCGCGAAGATCGGCGAGCGCTTCACCATGGTGATCGCGGGCGTCGTGTCGGCGCTGGCCGGCATCGGGATGCTGGTGGCGGAGTCTCTGGCGCTCTTCGCCGCGGCCGTGTTCCTGCTCGGGTTCTGCGCCGCCGCGTTCGGTCTGGCCCGGCACGCCTTCATGACCACGCGCGTGCCGACGCGTGTGCGGGCACGGGCGCTGTCGCTGCTGGGCGGATGCTTCCGCTTCGGCGTGTTCATCGGCCCGTTCGTCGCCGCCGCGCTGATCCGCGTGACGGCCAGCGAGCACGCCGCGATCTGGTTCCTCATCGGCTGCGTGGCGGTGATGACGGTGCTGGTGCTCGTCGGCCCCGACCCCGAGAAGAGCAGCCCCGCTCTGCTCAAGCCGACCGGGGCGGCGGTCGCCGAGGATTCCGGCGAGGTCGTGACCGGCTCCATCCCCACCATGGATCAGCGCGGCGTCCTGCGCACCATCTGGGCGTACCGCGCCGTGCTGTCGCGCCTCGGGCTGGCGGCTGCCGCCCTGTCGGCGGTGCGCTCGGCCCGGCAGGTGATCCTGCCCCTGTGGGGCGTCTCCCTCGGTCTGGATGCCGAGACGATCGCGCTGGTGGTGGGCGTGACCGGCGCGATCGACTTCGCGCTGTTCTACGCGAGCGGCCAGGTGATGGACCGGTTCGGCCGGGTCTGGGCGGCGATGCCCGCGATGCTGCTCATGGGCCTCGGATTCATCGCCCTCTCGGTCACGCACGAGCTCGACGCGGCGATGCTCTGGTACGGCGTGCTCGCCGCCGTGCTCGGTGTGGGCAACGGCCTCTCCAGCGGCATCCTGCTCACCGTGGGAGCCGACCTCGCGCCGGAACGGGAGCCGGCGACGTTCCTCGGTTCGTGGCGGACGCTGACGGATGCCGGCGGCGCCGCCGCCCCGCTGCTCGTTTCGGCGCTCACCGCCGTGGTCTCGCTGTCGCTCGCGACCGGCGTGATGGGCGCGGTCGCGCTGCTCGGGGCGGCCGGATTCCTCCGCTGGATCCCGCGCTTCATCCCGCGTCAGCGCGACTGAGCGCTGTCCTACCTCAGGGCCGTGCGGGTGGTCGCCGTCGCCTCGAGGGGAACGCCCTCCGGCACGAACGGCGAGAAGACGGGTGGATGCCACGGCGCTGCCACGGTGACCCGCGCCGAGACCCCGTCCGGCGTGCCGGCCGACACGACGCGCGCCTGTGTCGAGACCGCCGACACCACGGCGTCCGCCTGCTCGCGCACGCCCTCATCCGTCAGCTCGGCGAACACGGCGTCGTCGCGCGCGTCGATGGTGAAGCCGTCCGCGCCGGCGAGCGCGGCGGCGTCGGCGAGGGAGTCGAGGCGCTTCTGGGCGATGTACAGGTCGGTGGCGCACACGCACACCAGCACCACGGCGATGGCGAGCAGCACGTAGCCGAGGATCAGCGGCAGGATGCTGCCGTCCTCGTCATCCGCGAGCGCGCGAAACCGGCGCATCGCCCTCATCCGCTCCCCCACAGGCGCGACACCTTCTGCGCGGACTGTGCCTCGACGGGGATGGCGGCGAGCTCGTCGAGACCGAAGATCGGCGGCATGAACGGCAGCGAGACCTTCGTGCGGACCGTGACGATCACCGTGGCCCCGGCCGAGGGGCAGGCCGCGGCCGCCGGTGCGCAGGTGATGCCGACACCGACCGTGTCAGGGTCCATGCCGTACTCGCGCATCACGCTGGCCAGCACGGCATCACCGCCGGCCGACGCGGCCTCGGCGCTCTCCGCCTGGCCGATGACACGTGCGGTGTGCCGTGCTGCCGCTTCGGCGCCGAGAGTCTGCTCCTGCACGGCCCCCAAGGTGAGCACGAGATAGATCAGCGGCACGAGCAGCAGCACGCCCGCGACGATGAACTCGAGCGCCGCCGAGCCCTCCTCGTCGAGCGGGTCAATCCTCGCCGAACGATTCCACCGGCGCACGCGCCGCCACCTCCATTCCGTAGGGCACTCCGATCAGCCCGATCACCGGCAGCGTCGTCTTCACCCGCACCACGACGCTCTGATGTCCGAGGCTCGCGTCCTCGCCGATCGCGACCTCGGCCGCATACTCCGCCCCGATCGCGCGCGTGATCACCGTTCGCGTGCGATCCCTGCCCTCGGCGGGAGTCGTGTCGGCCAGCGCTGCGTAGTGGGCGCCCTCGACGGCGGCGTCGTGCACGACGTTGCGCACGTACACCGCGAACGCGAGCTGCATCACGGCGAGGGTGAGGACGGTCAGCAGGGTGCCGACGAGTACGAACTCGACGGGGCTGGAACCGCGCTCGTCCGTGAGCAGCGACGACCGGCGCATGCCGCGATCAGATACCGGACACGCGCGAGATGGCCTGCTCGAACAGGTCGACCAGCGCGGGTCCTGCGACGGCCCAGATGACGACGACCAGCGCAGCGGTCATCAGGGTGACCAGGACCCAGCCAGGAACGTCTCCGCGTTCGTCGTCGATGAGGCGTTGCGTACGGTGCGTGGCGGTGGCGATCCAGCGTCTCAGTGTCGTCATGATGACTCCTCGTGTCGATGATTCGAAGTGCGGGCGCTCAGCCCAGACCGACCCTCAGGATGAACAGTCCGGGGTACACGGCGAACAGAACGCTCAGGGGCAGGATCAGGAAGACCAGCGGCAGGAGCATCAGGATCTCCTTGCGCCCGGCCTGCTCGATGAGCACGCGCTTGGCCTCGTCCCTCGCGTCCGCCGCCTGCGCGTGCAACACGGCCGCCAGCGGCGCTCCGTGTTCCAGGGCGGCGCCGATCTGATCCACCGCCCGGGTGAGTCCCGGCAGCTGCAGGCGGGTCGCCGTCTCACCGAGGGCGTCCGCGAGAGGCGAACCGGTGTGCACCGCCAGCACGGTCTGGCCCAGCTCCGTCGTCAGCTCCCCCGTGCCGATGGACGAGACGCGCCGCAGCGCGTCGAGCAGCGACTCCCCCGCCGACAGGCACAGCGCGAGGAACTCCAGCAGGGTGGGCAGCTCGTCGGCGAGCCGCGCTCGGCGGGCTTTCGCGCGGGCCGTGAGCAGCATGTCGTAACCGACCGCGGCCACCGCCCCGGCCATGAAGGGCAGAAGCACCACCGGAGGCGTCATCCGTCCTGCGATCGCCAGCACGATGACGAGCACCGCGCCGCCCAGCAGACCGGCGATGCCCCAGGCGAGCTGTCGTCCACGGAAGAGCGCCGGGGTCAGGGCGAGCCCCGCCTGCGACAACCGCAGCCGCAGATTGTCGCCGCCGCCCAGGACCCGCTCGAACCCGGTGCGCATCCGATCCCAGAGGCGTCGTCCCTGCACGGGCAGCACACCGGCGCGGGGAAGCATCCCGGCGGGCAGCAGTTCGTCCGGCACCACGTCGCGCACGTACGGCGCGATGCGGCGGTCGAGGGGCTGCGCGCCCCAGCGCGGCAGGGCAGAGAGGATGCCGAGCACTCCGAGGGCGAATGCGCCGCCGATGAGCACGGCGAAGGCGATGTCGGTCACGGCGCTCATCATCCGAACCACCGCTCGGGTTCCGGCAGCCTTCCGATGCGCAGCATGATCCGGTAGGCGATCAGCGAGACCGCGGCGCCGACGACGATCACCAGCACTCCCTCGGTCGACGCGTACGCCTCTCGCCCTTCCGGGCGCATCGCCAGCAGTCCGAGGATGACCCACGGCGCCGCAGCGCCCAGAACGGCGGCACCGCGGATCCACGACTGGCGCGCCTCCACCTCCCCGCGCAGCGCGGCATCGGCCCTCACCGACGACGACAGCGCGCGCAGCACGCCGGTCAGCTCGGTGCCGCCCACCTGGCGGGCCATCCTCAGCGTCTCGATGATGCGATCGGCGATCGGGTCGGCCAGCGTGCTCTTGAGCCTGTCGATGCTCGTCTCGAACCGTCCTGTCGCGCGCAGATCGCGTGCGAAGACGGCGAAGGCCGGGCGCACGGCGGGCGGCGCGGACTCCGCCAGGCTCGCGACGGCGTCGGGGAGCGACAGCCCCACGCGGATCGCCGCGACGAGCAGGTCGCACACGTCAGGCCACAGCTGGCGTCGCGCCTTGCGCAGCCGCAGCCGCCGACCACGCAGGAACAGCACGGGCGCGGCGGCACCGGCGAGTCCGGCGAGCAGGGCCAGCACGGGCAGCACGGTGACCACCCACACGACCGATGCCGCCACCAGGCCGGCGGCCACCATGATCACGAGAACCGTGCGCGCCGACGATCGTCCGTACCCTGCCTCCTCGATCAGGCGCACGAGCCGCCCCCGCTGCGGTGCCCTGGGCGGCCGCTCTCGCGGTGGCCACAGCCATGGCGATGCGCACAGCAGCAGCCCGGTGCCGAGCAGCGCGCCGACGAGCAGGGTCATGCGCGCGCCTCCGCGTGATAGACGCGCCGGCTGACGATCCGCCCGTCGACCACCTCGCCGGTGGGGGCGATGATCTCCTCGATGCGCCGGGAGCCGTCGGCCTCTCGACGGCAGTGCACCACAAGCGCGATGGACGCGGCGAGTGCCGGCGCGATGAACGCGCGGTCGATGTTGCGGCCCGCGAGCAGCGGCAGCAGTGCGAGCTTCTCCAGCGCCTCCGTGGCGCTGTTGGCATGCACGGTGCCGGCGGCGGGAACGCCCGTGTTCAGCGCCAGCACCAGGTCGAGTGCCTCGGCATCGCGCACCTCGCCGACGACGAGTCGTTCCGGTCGCATGCGCAGCGCCTCTTTGACCAGGCGGCGCAGCGTGATCTCGCCCGAGCCCTCCAGGCTGGCCTGCCGCCCCTGCAGCGCGACGACGTCCGGGCCGTCGACGGCGAGTTCGAAGGTCTCCTCGACGGTGATGATGCGCTGTGCATCCGCGCACGAGGCGAGCAGAGCGCCCAGCAGAGTGGTCTTGCCGGCGTGGGTAGCGCCGGAGACGATCACGCTGCGCCCGTCGAGCAGGGCGCGGTGCAGCATCTCCGCGATCTCCGCCGGCATCGAACCCTGGGCGACGAGCGACTCGAGCGTGCGGTGCTGCGGCAGGAACTTGCGGATGTTGACCGCCCACGAGCCGCGGACCACATCGGCGATGGCCACGTGCAGTCGCGATCCGTCGGGCAGCGAGGCATCGACGAAGGGCTGGCTGATGTCGACGCGGCGGCCGGTGGACTGCAGCATCCGCTCGACGAGGTCGCGCAGCCCGACATCGGTCAGAGCCAGATCCACCCGATGGGTCTCGCCACCGCGCGCGACGAACACGCGGTCGGGGCGATTGATCCAGATCTCCTCGATCTCGGAATCGTCCAGCAGCGGCTGCAGCACACCGAACCCCGACACCGACGCGAGCACATCGCGCACCAGGGCGGCTTCGTCGTCGATCAGCGCCTGCCCGCGCTGCAGAGCCAGGTCGTTGTGGCGGCGCACCTCCGTCTGAGCGATCCGGCGCGCTTCCTCCGGGTGCGAGGAGGGATCGGTGTGCTCCAGGCGCAGACGCCTGCGCACGCGCTCGGCGACGACGACGGACGGATGGCTCACGCGGGCATCATGACAGATTCCGGGAACCCCTCGCGGAAGTTTTCCACAGGAGCGTGCACCGATCATCGACAGCACTCTTGTGGTCGATGGTCCCGTCCCCTACTATCAGCTACACACCGTAGCGCTACACCGTGTAGTCAATGAAGAGGAGCCGACGATGGCCGGAAGACCGCGCGATCCAGATCTCGAACAGCGACTGCTTGCCGCGACGTGGGACCTGATGACGGAAGGTGGTTACGCGGAACTGACGCTCGCGCGCGTCGCCGCGCGCGCCGGCGCCCATCGCAGCGATGTGTACCGTCGTTGGTCCACCAAGAGCCGCCTCGTCGCAGACGCGCTGAACGCGCACGTGCAACCGATGTCTGAAGTGGACACCGGATCCCTTCGGTCCGACCTTCGCGTGTACCTCGATGACCTCACCAGATCGTGGTCGGCGCCGTGGATGGACAGCGTCGTCGGGTGGCTGTCCGAGCTGGTCGACGACGCCGAAGCGGAGACCACCTTTCGCGAGATGGGGCTGCGACGAGGACGCGCCTTGCGGTTGTCCCTGGACAGAGCCGCCGAACGCGGCGAGATCGCGGCACTTCCGGACGCCCAGCTGATCAGCGGTCTGCTCGAGGGGCCGCTGATGCACTCTCGGATCGTCGCCCGCCGTCCACCGTCCGCCGAGCTCCTCGACGCCGTTGCGGACGCTGCGTATCGTGTCATCACCTCCATGGCGGCGACGCGATGAGCGAGCTGCACGATCTCTCCACTGCCGAACAGCTGCGCGCCCTACGCGATCACGACTTCACAGCGCGCGCCCTGACGGAGCACTATCTGGATCGGATCGACAAGCTCGACGGCGAGCTCGGGGCATTCATCACCGTCGATCCCGAGCTCGCCCTCCGCGAAGCCGATCGCGCGGACGAGCAGTTGGCGCACCACCTGCACACGCCGCTGGGTGGCATACCGATCGGGATCAAGGACCTTCACGCGACGGCAGGCCTCGCCACCTCCTACGGGTCTGCCGCACTCGCCGGATCGGTGCCCACCGATGACGCCTGGACCGTCGGATTGATCCGACGGGCCGGAGCGGTCGTGCTCGGAAAGACGAATGCACCGGAGTTCGGCGTCGCCTGCTACGTCGACGGCGTGATGGCCCCCGTGCCGTCCGTCACGCCCTTCGACACAGGTCGCTACTCGAGCGGCTCGAGCGGTAGTGCAGCCTCCGCCGTGTCGGCGGGTCTTCTGCCGCTGGCGCACGCGAGTGATGGAGCCGGCTCGACCCGCACCCCCGCGGCCACGTGTCATCTTGTCGGCGTCAAACCGAGCAGGGGCTTGGTGAGCCTGGCCCCGGCGGGTTCCTTCTTCGCGGCCGGCGTCGAAGGCCCTCTCGCGCGAACCGTCGAGGATGCTGCGCTCCTGCTCGATGTGATGGCTCACGGTCCGGCCGGCGACCTGTACCACTGGACGTCGGATTCGGACCTGGCGCGGGCGGGTCGCATCGAGCCCGACAGGCGTCTGAAGATCGCATGGTGGACCGACACGGGTTTCGAGAGTGTCGCGCCGCACCCCGAGACGATCCGTGCGGTGCATCGTGCCGCCGAGCTGCTGCGCGACCTCGGACACGAGGTGGTCGAGGTCGCTCTCCCCGCCCCGTGGGACGAGACCACAGCCCAGGCGCTGAGCGACATGCTGAGCATCTCCGCCGCCATGAGCGTGACGAACCTGGTTCCCCCTGACAGACGTGACCGGCTCACTCCCCATACGCAGCACCTCGCCGCGTCGGGCGAAGCGATGACGGGGACCGATGTGCTGACCATGCAGGCGGTTCTCGCCCAGTACGCGATGACCTTCCTGACCGCACTCGACGACGTCGATATCGCTCTCACCCCTACGACCAGCGGGCCACCCGTTCCCGTCGGCCACTTCGAGTCCGAAGGGATCGAACACGTCAGCCGGCGGATGATCGAGTGGTCGTGCTACACGCCATGGGCCAACCTCACCGGTCAGCCGGCGGTCTCGTTGCCGTCCCATCTCGACGACGACGGTCTGCCCTACAGCATCCAGCTCATCGGCCGCATCCGACACGATGCCGCGCTGCTCTCGCTCGCCGCGCAACTGGAGCACGAAGGTCTCTGGGATGTCCTCCACCCTCCTCAGTGGTACCGATGAAAGAGGTAATCGCAATGTCAGAAACCATCCCTCCAGCAACGAAGCTGGATCCGGGCGCTGGACTCGATGAGCAGATCGTCGAGTTGCCCGACGGCAGGCGAATCCGCACCATCCGCGCCGGCGACGGATTCGGACCGCTGATCGTTCTCGAGGCGGGGATGAGCGCTCCTGCCGCCTGCTGGGCTCACACCCAACGCGAGCTGAGCACGTTCGCGCGCACCCTCTCCTACGACCGGGCAGGATACGGCGGCAGTGACGTCGACAGGTCCGACCGCACCCTCGAGCGACTGGCCGAAGACCTCACGAGCCTCTTGGATGCGATCGGTGAGAGCGAACCTGTGGTGCTTGTCGGCCACAGCTGGGGCGGACCGATCATTCGATGCTTCGCCGACCGGCATCCTGAGCGCGTTGCCGGGATGGTGTTCGTCGACGCGACGGTCGCGGAGCTGATGACACCCGGCATCGTGCGCCTCAACCTGGTCTCTTTCCGCGTCAACGCGCTGCTCGCCCGACTTCGTCGCGGCGATCTCATCGTGCGAGCGATGCTTCCGGATGGATTCGCTGACACCATCAGCTCCGATGACCAGGCTCTGTTCGCCCGCGACTACGCCGGCGCGCAGGCGATGGCGGCGGGCCGGCGCGAGGCCCAGCAGATCACTCCAGCGGTCCCGCTGCTCGAGCGGCTCGAGGCAGCCGGAACCCCGGACGTGCCGACCGTCAGTCTGCAGGGCGGGAAGACGACCCGCGCAACGGCGAAGCTGCGTCCGCGCTGGAATGCGATCGCGGCGAGCCTGATGGAAACCGTGCCGCAGGGTCGCGTCATCGTGGTCGACGACGCCGGCCATATGATCCCTCAGGAGCGGCCCGACGTCGTGCATGAGGCGATCCTCGAGGTGTTCTCGCGGGCGAACCGTCCGGCTGATGGCCAGGACGGTCCAGACCGGCAGTAGAGAAGCTCAGGGCTCGGAGTCGTCCAAGGGTGCACGCTCGGCACATCTACGGAAAACCCGCACACCCGGATCGATAGACTTGACTGCCCGCGGGAGTGGTGGAATTGGCAGACACGCAGGATTTAGGTTCCTGTGCCTCAGGGCGTGTGGGTTCAAGTCCCACCTTCCGCACCGAGCGATGCCATCCGCATCGCCGACGCAGCAGCACGATCCGCCGAACCATTGACGACGGGACATCATGATTGAGACCGCCCTGCAGGCGCCGACAGCCCTCATCCCCTGGCTCGACCCCGCGACGATCATCGGCGCCGCAGGCGCCTGGGCGCTGCTGGTGGTGTGCTTCATCGTGTTCGCCGAGACCGGCCTGCTCGTCGGCTTCCTGCTGCCGGGCGACACGTTGCTGGTCATCGCCGGGCTGCTGTCGCACTCGCAGCCGTACGCCGTGAACGGCGTGTTCGGCATCAGCGTCTGGTGGGTCGCGCTGCTGATCGGCCTGGCGGCATTCGTCGGCGGCGAGGTCGGTTATCTCATCGGACACAAGGGCGGCCCGGCGGTCTTCGAGCGCAAGGAATCCGGGCTCTTCAGCCGCAAGAACGTCGAACGCACGAACCAGTTCTTCGAGCGCTTCGGCGGCATCACGATCATCCTCGCCCGCTTCGTGCCCATCGTGCGCACCTTCGCCCCCGTCGCCGCCGGCGTCGGCCACATGCACAAGGGCAAGTACACGCTCTACAACCTCATCGGCGCGGTTCTCTGGGGCTTCGGCCTGACGATGTTCGGCTACGTGATCGGCTTCATCCCTCCCGTGGCCAAGTTCGTGGAGGACTACATCGATCTCATCCTGCTCGCCGCCGTCGGCGGCACGGCCCTCGTCACCCTGTGGCACTACCTGAGCGAGCGGCACAAGGCCAAGAAGGCCGCGGCCGCCGGCGCCGACGTCGTCACCGACGCCGCCGAGGCTCAGGACCTGAAGCTCGACGCCGAGGTCTTCGACCGCGCGCCCGACATCGACGGCGACGGCAAGCACTGACCTCGGAATGATCGCGGCCCGGATGCTCCACATGAGCATCCGGGCCGCGTCGTCTGCATCCGATCAGCCGGCCTTCTTCTTGCCCGACGTCTTCTTCTTGCCGCCGGAGTCCTTCGACCCGGAATCCCTCTTGGCGGACTTGGACTTCTCGACGCTGGCGCGCAGCGCCTCCATCAGGTCGATGACCTCGCCGCCGGCTCCCTCGCCCTCCTCCTCGAACGTCTCGGAGACGTCGAAGGTCTCGCCGGCGTCGATCTTCGCCTCGATGAGCGTCCGCAGCTCCTTCTGATACTCGTCGACGTACTCCTCGGGGTCGAAGTCGCTGGAGTAGCTGTCGACGAGCGACGACGAGAGTTGAAGCTCCTTGTCGCTGATCTTGACGTCCTCGTCGAGCGAGGCGAACGACGCCTCGCGCACCTCGTCCGACCAGAGCAGCGTCTGCAGCACCAGCACGTCGCCGCGCACCCGCAAGGCGGCCAGCCTGGTCTTCTGCCGCAGCGTGAACCGCACGATCGCGGTGCGGTCCGTCTGCTCCAGCGTCTTGCGCAGCAGCACATAGGCCTTGGGTGACTTCGAATCCGGCTCGAGGTAGTACGCCCGGTCGAGGGTGAGCAGATCGACCTGGTCGCTCGGCACGAACTCCACCACATCGATCTCGCGGCTCTTCTCGGCCGGCAACGCGGCGAGGTCGTCCTTGGTGAGCACGACGGTCGTGCCGTCGTCGTCGACGTAGGCACGGTCGATGTCGCTGTACGCGATGACCTTGCCGCACACCTCGCAGGTGCGCTGGTAGCGGATGCGCCCGCCGTCCTCGTCGTGCACCTGGTGCAGCGACACGTCGTGATCCTCGGTCGCGGAGTACACCTTCACGGGCACGTTCACGAGTCCGAAGGTCAGGGCGCCCTTCCAGATGCTTCTCATCACACCAGTATCACGAGTCACAGCATCCGCGGCCAGGGGCTTGCGCAACCCGGGCTACTCTTGCCCCATGGCAGCGAGCGGGCAGGTCGTGCAGGTCGACGGCCGTCGGCTGCGCGTCACCAACCTCGACAAGGTCGTGTACCCCGAGACGGGCACCACGAAGGGCGAGGTCATCGCCTACTACTCCCGGATCGCGCCGGTGATGCTGCCGCATGTGCGCGGGCGACCCGTCACCCGCAAGCGCTGGGTCGACGGCGTCGGCACGACGGATGCTCCGGGCGAGAGCTTCTTCACCAAGCAGCTCGAGCAGGGCGCTCCGGAGTGGGTGCGGCGGATGCCGATCGAGCACTCCGACGGCCCCAAGGACTACCCCCTCGCCGACGACATGGCGACCCTGGTGTGGCTCGCCCAGATCGCCGCGCTCGAGCTGCACGTGCCGCAGTGGCGATTCACCCACTCCGGCGGGCGGGGGCGTCCCGACCGGCTGGTGCTCGATCTGGATCCGGGTCCGGGTGCCGACCTCGCCCAGTGTGCGGAGGTCGCGCGGATCGCCCGCGGCATCCTGGGCGGCATGGGCCTCGAGCCCATGCCGGTCACGAGCGGCAGCAAGGGCATCCATCTCTATGCGCGGCTGCCGACCACCGAAGACGGCACGGGCCGGCAGACCAGCGACGAGGTCTCCTCGGTCGCGAAGGAACTGGCCCGGCTGATCGAGGCCGACCACCCGGAGCTGGCGACCCACACGATGGCCAAGTCGGCCCGCGGCGGGAAGGTCTTCATCGACTGGAGTCAGAACAACGCGTCGAAGACCACGATCGCCCCGTACTCGCTGCGCGGTCGCGCCCGCCCCTGGGTCGCCGCGCCCCGCACCTGGGAGGAGCTGGACGATCCCGATCTGCGCCATCTCGACTTCCACGAGGTCCTCGAGCGCGTGGATGCCGGTGTCGATCCGCTCGCCCCGCTCGCACCGCAGAGCCCGGCCCTGGCGGCGTATCTCGCCAAGCGCGACGCCTCCCGCACCCCCGAGCCCATGCCGAGCACGGCGTATGCCGGATCGAGCGGCGACCCGCGCTTCGTGATCCAGGAGCACCACGCCAGCCGGCTGCACTACGACCTGCGCATCGAACGCGACGGCGTGCTGATCAGCTGGGCCGTCCCCAAGGGGGTCCCCGAGACCGCGGAGCGCAACCACCTCGCCGTGATGACCGAACCCCATCCGCTCGAGTACCTGACCTTCGAGGGCGAGATCCCACGCGGCGAGTACGGGGCAGGATCCATGACGGTGTGGGACACCGGCGCGGTCGCGCTGGAGAAGTGGCGCGACGACGAGGTCATCGGCACGTTCACCGGCCAGGCCGGCGGACGGCTGGGCTCCGCCCGGCTCGCCCTGATCCGCACGGAGGGCGAGGGCGAGAAGTCGCAGTGGCTGCTGCATCGCATGAAGGATGCCGGCCGGCACGCTCCCGCGAGCACGCCGCCGGCGAAGCCCGCGCGCGAGGTGCGCATCCGGACGGCCGACGACGGCGGCCGTCCGGACCCCACCGACGGACCTGAGGATCCCGACGCGGCCGGCGACGACCAGGACGACACCCCCGCCGCGCGGGAGACGCGTCGTCCGGCAGCCGTTCCCACCGACCTCTCCCCCATGCTGGCCGAGTCCGGTGCGCCCGGTCTCGCGCGGTCGTCCCGAGCCGCGGCGTGGGCCGAGATCAAGTGGGACGGCATCCGCGCGGTCGGCATCTGGCGCGACGGCCGGTTCACGCTGCGCGCACGCAGCGGCAACGACATCACCGCGCGCTACCCGGAGCTCACCGCCGACGGCGCGCCTCATCTTCCCGCGACGGATGCCGTCGTCGACGGTGAGATCGTCGCCTTCGACGCCCAGGGCCGGCCGAGCTTCGCCCGCCTGCAGAACAGGATGCACCTCACCAAGGGGCGCGACATCGAGCGCGAGGTCGTGCGTACGCCCATCGTCTACATGCTCTTCGACCTGATGCACCTCGACGGGCACGACCTGACGCGGGTCCCGCTTCGCGAGCGACGCGAACTGCTCGAGCGCCTCGCGAGCGGTCTCGACGCGCCCGTGCAGGTGCCGCCGGTGTTCGACGATCTCGACGCGGCGCTCGAGATGAGCCGACAGCACGGCCTTGAAGGCGTCGTCGCCAAGGACCCGGGCTCGTCGTACCGGCCGGGCGCGCGCTCGTCGTCGTGGATCAAGCTCAAGAACACGCACACCCAGGAGGTCGTCATCGTCGGCATCCGGCCCGGCCAGGGCGGCCGCAACGGCATGATCGGCTCGCTGCTGCTCGCGGTGCCCGACGACGCCGGCGCGCTGCGCTACGTCGGCAAGGTCGGGACGGGTTTCACCGACCGGATGCTGCGGGACCTCTCCGCTCGGCTCGACGCGCTGCGCACGGACCGCGCCCCGCTGGAGGGTGTGCCTCGCCCCGAGTCGAGAGACGCCCTGTGGGTGCGGCCGGAACTCGTCGGCGAGGTCGAGTTCGGCAACTGGTCGCCCGGCGGCATCCTGCGTCACTCGCGATGGCGTGGGCTGAGACCCGACAAGGCGGTCGCCGACGTCACCGTCGAGGCGTGAACCGCCGGCACGGACGTCGCGGTCCGGGATGCGTCAGGCGTGCCGCGCCTCGCACTCGGCGCGGTCGGCCGGTTCGAGCTGGAACGTGGAGTGCGCGACGTCGAAGTGGTCGGCGAGGCAGCCCTGCAGCTCCTGCAGCAGCGGAGCCGCACCGCCTGCGGCGAGCACGGCCGGGTCGACGGTGACGTGCGCGGTGAACACCGGCGCTCCCCGCGTAAGCTGCCACACGTGCACGTCGTGCACGCCGACCACCCCCGCGTACCCCTGCAGGTGCGCGCGGATCTCACGGATGGCGGTGCCCTTCGGGGCTGACTCGGCGAGCACCGAGAACACCTCGCGCAGCAGCGAGACCGCGCGCGGAAGGATCATCACGGCGATGAGCAGCGAGGCGATCGCGTCGGCGGGCATCCAGCCGGTCGTGACGATGACGATCGCGGCGATGATCACCATCGCCGAGCCGATCAGGTCACCCAGCACCTCGAGGTACGCGCCGCGCACGTTGATGCTCGTCTTCTGCGCCGAGCTCAGCAGCCACATCGCGAACGCGTTGGCGAGCAGGCCGACCACGGCGACGATCAGCATCAGCGGACCGGCGACCTCGACCTCGCCCGGGTCGATCAGGCGCGTCACGCCCTGCACCGCGACGACCGCCATCAGCACGATGAGGATGATCGCGTTGACCAGCGCCCCGAAGACCTCGGCGCGCTGATAGCCGAACGTGCGCCGATCATCGGCGGGCCGCGCGGCGACCGCACTGGCGATCAGTGCGACCACCAGCGCCGAGGAATCGGTGAACATGTGCGCGGCGTCGGCGAGCAGCGCGAGCGAACCCGAAAGAAGCGCTCCGACGACCTGCACGAGCATCACCGTCGCCGTCAGGCTCAGCGAGACGGCCAGCAGGCGCCGGTTTCCCGCTCCTCTGAGGCCCGTGTGGGCGTGCGCGTGATCGTGCATGCCTCCAGGCTAGGCAGGGCCTTCTCGCCCCGGCGCCGTTTCGCCGAACTCGGGAACGGTAACGCTTCTCAACAGCCTGGCCGGGCGGTCGTCACAGCTCCGCGAGCAGCGGGACCAGCGCCCGGAACGCCCTGGCGCGGTGCGACTGGGCCTGCTTCTCGGCATCCGTGAACTGACCGACCGTGCGCTCCTCGCCCGCCTCCTGCCCGTCCGGGACGAAGATCGGGTCGTATCCGAACCCTCCTTCCCCGGCCGGTGCGGATGCGAGCCGCCCTGGCCAGACGCCTTCGACGACGTGCTCGGCGCCGTCCGCCGCGACCAGCGCGATGGTGGAGCGGAACTGCGCCGTGCGATGCGGATCGGCGATGTCGCGCAGCTGGTCGAGCAGCAGCGCGAGGTTCGCCGCGGCATCCTTCCTCTGGCCGGCCCAGTACGCCGAGAACACTCCTGGTGAGCCGCCGAGCACGTCGACGCAGATCCCCGAGTCGTCGGCGAGCGCCGGCAGTCCGGTGTGCACGGCGGCGGCCCGCGCCTTGAGCAGCGCGTTCTCGGCGAAGGTGACGCCATCCTCCACGGGCTCCGGGCCGTCGTAGCCGATCACCTCGAGATCGGGACGGGTGCTCGCCACGATCTGCTGGAACTCCGCCACCTTGTGCGGGTTGTGCGTGGCGAGGACGATCCTCATCGCTCGGCCGCCAGGGCGGCGAGCTGGTGCTCCCTGAGGGCGGCGCATCCGTTGACGCCCAGGTCGAGCAGGGCGTCGAGCTCGCGCTTGTCGAACGGCGCGCCCTCGGCGGTGCCCTGCACCTCGACGAACAGCCCGCGGCCGGTGACGACGACGTTCATGTCGGTCTCCGCCCGCACGTCCTCCACGTAGGCGAGGTCGAGCATGGGTTCCCCGTCGATGATGCCGACCGACACGGCTGCGACCGTATCGAGCAGCGGGGTCGAGTTCTTCCCGATGAACTTCTTCGCCCTGCCCCACTCGATGGCGTCCGCGAGCGCGACGTAGGCGCCCGTGATGGCGGCGGTGCGCGTGCCGCCGTCCGCCTGCAGCACGTCGCAGTCGATCACGACGGTGTTCTCGCCGAGCGCCTTCGTGTCGACCACCGCACGCAGGGCGCGGCCGATGAGCCGCGAGATCTCGTGCGTGCGCCCGCCGATGCGTCCCTTCACGCTCTCCCGGTCGTTGCGGCTGTTCGTGGCGCGGGGCAGCATGGCGTACTCCGCGGTGACCCAGCCCTTGCCCTTGCCGGTGAGCCAGCGCGGCACGCCGTTCGTGAACGACGCCGTGCACAGCACCTTCGTGCCGCCGAAGCTGATCAGCGCCGACCCCTCGGCATGGCTCGACCAGCCCCGTTCGATGGTGATCTCGCGCAGCTGGTCGGTGGCGCGGCCGTCGGCGCGCACGATGCCCTGCGCGGGCCCGGGCTGTGCGGGGGCGGTGTCGGTCATGGTGTCCTCTCGGATCGGTTCAGTCGTGGGATGCGCCCGACAGATCGGGAAGCGCGATGACACCGGTCTGCACCAGTTGCACATCGCGCACCTCGCGGCCCATCAGCCGGTTCGCCAGCGCCGTGAAGGCGTCGGCCGACTCGCCCGTGGCCTCGTACACATAGGTGGGCACGGCGTCCTCGCGCGCGAGCAGATCGCGGCGCACCAGCTGCCGGTACACGTCCACCGCGGTCTCGTCGTCGCTGGAGACCAGGCTCACCCCGTCGCCCATCACGTAGCTGATCGCGCCGCGCAGGAACGGATAGTGCGTGCAGCCGAGCACCAGGGTGTCGACCTCGGCGTCGCGCAGCGGGGCGAGGTAGTCCTCGGCGACGGCGAGCACCTCGGGCGTGCCGGTGACACCGGCCTCCACGAACTCCACGAAACGCGGGCAGGCCGCGGTGAAGACCTCGAGTCGCTCATTGACCTCGAGCATGTCCTGATAGGCGCGGGATGCGATTGTGCCGACCGTACCGATGACGCCGACGCGATCGTTGCGGGTGGTCGAAACGGCGCGGCGCACAGCCGGGCCGATCACCTCGACCACGGGCACGTCGTAGCGTTCGCGCGCGTCGCGCAGAAGCGCGGCGGATGCCGTGTTGCACGCGATCACGAGCATCTTCACGCCCTGATCGACCAGCGTGTCGAGCACGTCGAGGCCGTACCGGCGCACATCGGCGATCGGCTTGGGCCCGTACGGCGAGTGGGCGGTGTCACCGATGTAGACGAGCGATTCGCGCGGCAGCTGCGCGCGGATCGCCCTGGCCACCGTCAGCCCGCCGACCCCGGAGTCGAAGATCCCGATCGGCGCGTCGTTCATGATCAACCAGCCTAGCCGTCCCGCCCCGCCGACCGGGTCGCAGCCAGCGCGGCCCGCAGATGGCCGCCGGCCTCCTCCAGGGCGGCGCGGGCGGTGTCGGCATCCGCGCCGGTCTCCACGATCGCGATCGCGAGCTTCACCGAGCCGGCAGCCTCGTCGAGCGCCGCGGCCGCCGCCTCCGGCGTGCATCCGGTGGCGTGCATGACGGTGCGCTCGGCGCGAGCACGGAGCTTCTCGTTCGTGGACTGCACGTCGACCATCAGGTTGCCGTAGACCTTGCCCGACTGCACCATCGCGAGCGTGGACAGCGTGTTCAGCACGAGCTTCTGCGCGGTGCCGGCCTTCAGGCGCGTGGAGCCGGCGACGACCTCGGGCCCGACGACGACCTCGATGGCGACGTCCACGCCCTGCGAGATCTCCGCCCCGCGGTTGCACGCCAGGCTCACCGTGAACGCCCCTCGCTCGCGCGCGGCGCGAAGCGCTGCGGCGACGTACGGGGTGCGGCCGGATGCCGAGACCCCGACGATCACGTCGTCCGGGCCGAGCGTCGCGCCGACCTCGGCGCCCGCGTCCGCGTCGTCCTCCGCGTTCTCGACGGCGTTGCGCAGCGCATGCTCGCCGCCCGCGATGACGCCCGTGACGAGCGACGGATCGGTGCCGTACGTCGGCGGGATCTCGCTCGCGTCGAGCACGCCCATGCGCCCGGCGGTTCCCGCGCCGATGTACACCAGGCGCCCACCGCGGCCGAGCCGCTCGACGATGCCGTCCACGGCGCGCGCGATGCTCTCGCGCTCCTCCGCCACCGCCTTCGCGGCGACGACGCCCTGCTCGGCCATCAGCGTCACCTGGTCGAGTGTGCCCAGCATGTCGAGTTCTGCGAAGGCGGGGTCGACGCGCTCGGTGGCGAGGGTCTCGAGGGTGGAGCGCAGCTCTTCGCGGTCGTCCATGGGTCAGGCGTCCTTCCGGTTCGGGGCGAGCAGAGCGCGGCGGGCGGCCCGCGCGGCGAGCAGGCCGGCGTCTCGGGCATCGATGACCGGACCGTCACCGCGCGACGCCGTGGCCAGCCCCACGTTGACCGTCACGACTCCGGGAGCGGAGAGGCGGATGAGGTCGAGCACGATCCGCTGCGGTGCGCCGTCATCGATGCGGTCCACCAGCACCACGGTCTGTGATCGCGCGGCACGAGCTGCCGTCTCCTCGATCGCGTCATCCGCGACATCCTCCGCGCCGAGGCGCACGATCTCCCCGCCGGCGGCGAGTGCCAGCGCGACGTGCGAAGCGGCGCTGTCGACGGCGAGGCTCGAGGGCCTTCGCAGGTCGATGACCATGGTGGGGACGTCATCGAAGACCGGCAGCGTGCAGCGCACGTTCAGCGCCCTGTCCGCGATCGTGTCGCCGTCGTAGTCGGTCGACGCCGCGGGCGCGGGCCGCGCGCGCACGGCATCCGCCATCATCCGCACCCGGCGGGCGGCCTCCTCGACGCGCTCCCGCGGGAGTTCGCCGCTGCGCAGCGCGGCGACGATGCCGTCCCGGGCGGCGCGGTAGTCGTGCTCATCCTGATCGGCGAGCATCGCGTCGCCGGGGTTGGTGGGATTGCCGACGCAGAGCAGGTCGGCGCCCGCGGCGAGCGCGAGCGCCGCTCCCCCGCCGACCCCGTGGTTCTCGCGGATCGCGGCCATGTCGAGGGCGTCGGTGATGATCACGCCGTCGAAGCCCGTCTCGCGCAGCCTCCCCAGCACCGCCGGGTTCAGGGTGGCGGGCAGCGCGCCCCACTGCTCGGCGCAGATGTGGGCGGTCATGATCGAGCGCACCCCGGCATCCACCGCCGCCTGGAAAGGCGGAAGGTGCACGGCCTCGATCGCGTCCTGCGTCAGGGTGAGCCGCGGCAGGTCGTGGTGCGAATCGACGTGGGTGTCGCCGTGGCCGGGGTAGTGCTTGGCGCACGCGGCGATGCCGCCCTCCTGGATGCCGCGCACCGCGGCGGCGACATGGCGCGAGACCCGCTCCGTGTCGTCGCCGAAGGCGCGCACGCCGATCACGGGGTTGCGCGGGTCGGTGTTCACATCGGCGACCGGGGCGATGACGACGTCCGCCCCGATCATCGCGACCCGTCGCGCGATCTCGGCGCCCGTGGCGCGGGTGGCGTCGACGTCGTCCAGAGCGCCCAGCTGGGCCGCCCCGGGAACCGTCGAGCCGGTCGCGGTCTCCAGTCGCGTGACGCTGCCGCCCTCCTCATCGATGCCGATCAGAGCGTGCGGGGCGATCCGGTGGATCTCGTCGCTGAGCGCGGCCGTGTCGGATCCGAGATTCTGTGCGAAGTAGACGACCCCTGCGAGGTCCCGCCCGAGGGCGTCCGCCAGCCAGGACGGCACGGTCGTGCCGAGGAAGCCGGGCCACAGCACGCTGTTCGCCAGGCGGATCAGCTCGTCGTCATCGATCACAGTCAGTCCTCGTCTGCTCGCGCGTGTGCGCGCCGGAGCCCTCCGGCACCTGATCAGTATTCCCGATTCGCGTGCTGGATACACTGAGCGGATGAGCTCCGCGTTCCTCACCGACCGCTACGAACTGACCATGCTCGCCGCGTCGCTGCGCGACGGCACCGCGCGGCGGCCGAGCGTCTTCGAACTGTTCTCCCGGCGGCTGTCCGGCGGCCGCCGCTTCGGCGTCGTCGCGGGCACGGGGCGTCTGCTGACGCTGCTGCGCGAGTTCCGCTTCGGCGAGGAGGAGCTGCGCTACCTGCGTGACGAGGACGTCGTGGACGCCGAGGCGATCCGCTACCTGGAGGACTACCGCTTCACCGGCAGCATCCGTGGGTACCGGGAGGGCGAGTTGTACTTCCCTGGCTCCCCCATCCTCACCGTCGAGGGGTCGTTCGCCGATGCTGTGGTGCTGGAGACTCTGGCGCTGAGCGTGCTGAACCATGACTCGGCCGTCGCGACGGCGGCGTCGCGGATGAGCATCGCCGCCGGTGAGCGGCCGCTGGCCGAGATGGGCTCGCGACGCGCCGCCGAGCACTCCGCGGTCGCCGCCGCCCGCGCCGCGTACATCGCCGGCTTCGGCGCGACCAGCAACCTCGAGGCGGGTCGACGGTGGGGAATCCCGACCATGGGCACCGCTGCGCACTCGTGGACGCTGCTGCACGACAGCGAGGAGGATGCCTTCCGCGCACAGGTCGACAGTCTCGGCACCGACACCACCCTGCTCGTCGACACTTACGACATCCGCACCGGCGTCGAGACGGCGATCCGGGTGGCGGGCACGGGCCTCGGCGGTGTGCGCATCGACTCCGGCGACCTGCCGCTCGTCGCCGCAGAGGTGCGGGCGCAGCTCGACGGACTCGGGGCGACAGGCACGAAGATCACCGTCACCAGCGATCTCGACGAATACGCGATCGCCGCTCTCACGGCATCCCCGGTGGACTCCTACGGGGTCGGCACCTCCGTCGTCACCGGGTCTGGCTACCCGACGGCGGGGATGGTCTACAAGCTCGTCGCACGGCAGGACGCCGCGGGCGGCTGGGTCGCGGTGGCGAAGGCCTCGACGGACAAGGGCTCCAGAGGCGGCCGCAAAGCGGCGTTCCGCAGCCTCGACGACGGCGTCGCCACCGCCGAGACGATCGTCGTGTCCGACGGCTTCGAAGAGGTGGAGACGGCGGCCGAGCACCCCGGAACACGGGCGCTGCAGGTGACGCTCGTCGAGCACGGCGAGATCGACTCCGCGTACGAGGGCGCCTCGGGCACGGCATCCGCCCGCGAGCACCACCTGCGCGTGCGCGAGGAGCTGCCGGTGCGCGCCCTCGCGCTCAGCAAGTCCGATCCCGCGATCCCGACCGCGTTCGTCGACGCCGATTAGCTCGCGCTACGCGACCATGCTCTCGTAGATCTCCTTGCAGGTCGGGCAGATCGGGAACTTCTCCGGGTCGCGGCCGGGCGTCCACTTCTTGCCGCACAGCGCGCGCACCGGCTTGCCGGTGATCGCGGATTCGAGGATCTTGTCCTTCTTCACGTAGTGGGAGAAGCGCTCGTGGTCGCCAGGCTCGAGATTCTCCTCGCGGAGAAGCTCTTCGAGTTCGCGATCGAGCGTTGCCACGCCACCCTGATCGGGGCTGTCCAGCGGAGTACTCATCCCGCGATTCTAGTCCGCCGACGCACCGATGGGTCGGCGATCCGCTGCGCCCGCGGCCCGCTCAGGTGGTCTCGGCGAACTCCATCAGCCGCTCGCCGCTGCGCTCGAAGATGCGCCCGCCCAGGACGGCGCCGCCGAGCAGCACGAGCGCTCCGCTCGCCACCCCCACCCAGAACGTCGCGGGTGCATGCTGCGGACCCTCGACGAGGGTCAGGCCGAAGAGCCACACCGTCGGCGCGCTGAGCGCCAGCGCGCCGAGGAACGTGCCGGCCGCACCGTACGAGCCGTGCGACGAGGACCGCTGCGGCTGCTGGAACGGGCTGTCCCCCGGGCGGGACACGGCGTACGGCGCCACGACCGACAGGATGCTCGACAGCCCGAGGCCGGTGAGCAGCAGGGCGGCGGTGAGTCCGATCAGCGGCATCAGCAACGACCACTGCGAGATGACGGCGAGGGTGACCGAGATGGACACGGCGAGCACGGGCACCGACACGAGAAGCACCGGCACCAGTCGTCCCAGCCGGTCGGGCAGGCCGCGCATGCCGCTGGCGATGTGGATCCACACCGCCGTGGAGTCGTACGCGACGTCGTTGTGCGGCAGCCAGCCGAAGAACAGCGCCATCAGCGGAACCGGCACCAGTGCGGCGATGCTCAGCGGCACGCCGGCGACGAGAAGCGGGAACACGGTGAGCACGCCGGCCACGGGCACGACGATGACGTTGACGATGTAACGGCGATCGCGCAGCCAGTAGACCAGGCTGCGCGCCGCGACGGCACCGAAGGCGTTGTGGGGAAGAGGTCCGAACCAGCCCAGTCCGCTGCGCTCACGTGCGGCGGCGGGCCGCTCGGTCGTCGTCAGCATGCGACGCACGAGGAAGGCCCAGAGCGCCGCGAGGCCTGCCAGCGAGGCGACCGCGACCAGCCCGCTGATCCAGGCTGCGCCGGTCTCACCCGCCGCGAGGTGGAAGAGGAACGCCTGGGGTGCGGCGAGCGGCGTGTAGCCGACGAGCGAGGTGGCTGCCGCGACGGCAGCGGGCACCTGCCCGTTCCACTCCAGCGATGCGAAGTACGCGGCCACGGGGAAGGCGATCACGATCACCGGGATCGTGAACAGCACGGTCAGCTCGCGGGAGCGGCGCTCCGGCAGCAGGATGGCGCTGACGGCCATGCCGATGCGCGCGGCGAGCGCGGTGGACAGCACGCCGATCGCGGCGGAGAGCGCGGCTGCCGGCCAGGCGACACCGGACGCCGTCGCGACGATCACCGCGCAGGTGCCGACGGCGATGAGGACGAAGCTCGGCACGCTGATCAGGGCGGCGAGGGCGAGGACCCACGGCATCCGCCGCTCGTCGACGCCGAACGGGCCGAACCGGCGCGGGTCGAGCTGATCAGGTGTGCCGGTGAGCATCGGCCCGAGCAGGAACGCCACGAACATCGCCGCGCCGCCGAGCACGATGACGGTGCGCGCGGTGGCGAGCGGGGCGCCGGCCAGGCCGAGCGTCGCCGTGCACACCACGGCCGTCACGGCGATCGCGGCGATCATCGTGAGCGCGTTGCGCCAGACACGGTCTCCGCGCAGCGAGCCCGCGAGAAGCGCGAGCCTCAGTCGGAGAACGTGTGCAACCACTCGAGCCCCTCCACTTCGCCGCCGGTTCCCGAGAGCTCGACGAAGCGCGACTCGAGGGTCTGACCCGCGCGCACCTCGTCGATGGTGCCTTCGGCGAGCACCTCGCCGCCGACGATCACGGCGACGCGCGTGCAGACCCGCTCGACGAGGTCCATGCCATGGCTGGAGAGGATCACGGTTCCGCCGTGATCCACGTAGGAGCGGAGGATGTCGAGGATCACGCCCGACGAGACCGGGTCGACCGCCTCGAAGGGCTCGTCGAGAACCAGCACGCGCGGCGAGTGGATCAGCGCGCCCGCGAGCATCAGCTTCTTGGTCATGCCCGCGGAGTAGTCGGAAACCACGCGGCTCAGTGCCTCGGTGAGATCGAACGCGCGCGCCAGGTCGGCGGTGCGCTTCTCGATCACGGCACGCTCGAGCCCGCGCAGCTGCCCGTAATAGTGCAGCAGCTGCCGCCCGGTGAGGCGGTCGAAGGTGCGCAGCCGGTCGGGCAGCACGCCCATCATGCGCTTCGCGGCGAGGGGCTCGGCGCGCTGGTCGATGCCGCTGATGTGAACGGTGCCGTCGTCGGGCCGCAGCAGGCCGGCGATGACCGACAGCGTCGTGGTCTTGCCGGCGCCGTTCGGACCGACGAGCCCGTAGAAGGAGCCGGCCGGGACCGTGAGGTCGACGCCGTCGACGGCTCGGTGATCGCCGAAGCGCTTGACCAGGCCTCGGATGCGGATCGCGTCGGTCACGGCCGCATCGGCGGCCGGCGTGACCTCGAGGTCTGACGCGCCGGAAGCATCGGGTTCTGCGTCGGCCGGCGCGAGGTCCGCGGCTGTGGTCTCGGGTGCCGCCGTTTCGGGGGTTACCGTTTCGGGGGTTGCCGTTTCGGGGGTTGCCGTTTCGGGGGTTGCCGTTTCGGGGGCTTCCGCGGTGGCGGTTTCCGCGTCGGAACTGGTGATGTGGGGCGTTGCTGTGTCAGGCGCTGCCTGATCGGGGGCCGTGATCTCGGGCGCCGTCGTGTCGGCCGCTGCCGTGTCGGGTGCCATCGTGTCAGACGCGGTGGCAGGAGAGGCTGCCGCGTCGGATGCCGTCGAAGCGGATGCGTCCGCGCCGGGCGCTTCGTCGATGGACACGAGAAGGGATCCGGCGTCAGACGCGGCCGGCTCGGCGGAACGGTGCTCGGTCGGCTGGCGGATCGCCGGCGCCGGCTCATCGGCGGAGTGGTCGCGCTTGCGGGGCGGGTGCGCCTCGGCGAGGTCGGGCGCGCTGTTGGACGCAGCGATCAGGGGACGCGTCGCCTGGCCGTCGACGACCAGGTCGATCACGGGTTCGGGGGTCGCCGTCGCAGCCGGGCGCTTCGTCGCCGGCCCCGTCGTCCGCTCGGCCGTCTTCGGCGCGCTCGAGGTGCCCGTGCGGGCGCCCTTCGTTCGCGACGCCTCGGGCGCACCGTTCGTCGCCTGCTTCTGCGCGGCCTTCGCGGCCTTCTCGGCCTCCGCCTTCGCCGCCTTGGCGGCTGCAGCCTTGGCGGCTGCAGTCTTGGCGGCGGCGGTCTTGGCGGCGGCGGTCTTGGCCGCGGCCGTCTTCGTCGCCGCTTTCGCCGCGGCCGTGCCGGAGGCCGCCTTCTTCACCGCTGCGGTCTTGTCGGCCGTGGCCGTCGCTGCGCGCTTGGCGGACGCGGTCTTCGCCGAGGCCGCGCTCGTGGACGCCTCCTTCGCGGCCGCCGTGCGGGCGCTCGATGAGGCGGACTTCTTCGTCGCGGTGGCCGTCTTCGTCGCGGGCTTCTTCGTCGCGGTGGCCGTCTTCGTCGCGGGCTTCTTCGTCGTGCCGCTCTTCGCGGCAGGTCGCTTCGCCGTGCTGTGCTTGTCGGCCGTCGCGTCGGGCGCCTCCGTCGGCGCGCCCTCGGCGGCAGCCGTCGCGGGGGCACTCGTCTTGTTCGCCGCCGTCGTCTTCGTGGCCGTCGTCTTCGTGGCCGTCTTCTTCGCCGCTTCCTTGGTGGCGCTCGCCCTTGCCGCGCTCTTCGCCGGCGTACTCGACCTGGTCGCGGGCTTGCGCACGGGGGCCTTCTTCGCGGGAGGAGCCGGCGCGACGGCATCCGTCTTCTCGCCCTTCGCAGCGTCCACAGGGTCGTCTCCGGAGTCGAGGGAAGCAGTCACGCGGACTACGATAGCAATCGGACCTGTCAGCACCGGTGGCGGAAATCAGGGACATTTCGGTCCTCCGGCGATCCTGGGAGAGCCGTGTGCAATCGGTCACGAAACGACAACGTGACGGGGACTGCCCCCGGTGTTCTCAGGTGGCATCGGTAGCATTGCCGTGGCACGAAGAGGTGTCCCGTCGATGAATCGACAGTGAACACAGTTCCTTAGGAGATTTCGTGACTCTTCAGACCGTCATCCTCGCGGCCGGCATGGGCTCGCGCCTCGGGCGCGCCCTCCCGAAGCCGCTCACCGAGCTCAGCGACGGCCGCACCATCATGCAGCAGCAGCACGAGAACATCCGTGCCGCCTTCGGCAGCGATGCCCGCATCACCGCCGTCGTGGGCTACCGCGCGGAGACGATCATCGAGGCTTTCCCGCGCGCCAACTACGTGCACAACGAGCGCTACGACGTGACCAACACCTCCAAGAGCCTGCTGCGCGCGCTTTCGGCCACCGGCAAGGGCGGCGTGCTCTGGATGAACGGCGATGTCGTGTTCGACCCCCGCATCCTGGGCCGCGCGATCGAGTACATCGAGCGCGACCAGTCCTTCGTCACGGTCAACACCTCCAAGGTGAGTGACGAAGAGGTCAAGTACACCGTCACCGCCGAGGGCTACATCAAGGAGCTGTCGAAGACGGTCAAGGGCGGTCTCGGCGAGGCGGTCGGCATCAACTACATCTCCGCGCGCGACAAGAAGGCCTTCATGCGCCAGCTGCAGCGCGTCGACGATCAGGATTACTTCGAGCGGGGCCTCGAACTGGCGATCGCCGAGGACGGCCTGCTGCTCGAGCCGATGGACGTCTCCGACCTGTACGCGGTCGAGATCGACTTCGCCGAGGATCTGGAGCGCGCGAACCAGTTCGTGTGACTCCCCTACGCATGGGAAGCCCCGCCCCGCAAGGGGTCGGGGCTTTCGGCGTTCTCAGGGTGCCGACTCCTTAGGATCGCCCTATGCGCGACAAGGTGCACAAGATCCACTCCCTCCCCGACGATGCGCCGTGGGACGGCGCGGTGCCCCCGGTGGGCTCGCCGGAGCATCCGCTCGCCGTGCGCGGGCTCGACCGCGTGCTCTCCGTGCAGCGGCCGCTCGTGATCGCGCACATCCGCAGCATCCGTCTGCGCCATCCCGAGGCGACGCCCGATCAGATCGTGCGGATGCTCGAGAACCGCTATCTCGCCGCGGTCACCACCGGCGGCGCGGCCGTCGGAGCGACGGCCGTGATCCCCGGGATCGGCACCGGTGTGACCCTGGCGCTGTCCGGCGTCGAGACCGTGGGCTTCATGGAGTCGACCGCGCTGTTCGCACAGTCGGTGGCCGAGGTGCACGGGATCGCGATCGACAACCCCGAGCGGGCCAGGGCGCTGGTCATGACGCTGATGCTCGGCAAAGAGGGCGTCGATCTCGTCTCCCAGTTGGCGAGACAGGCGACCGGCAAGGGAGGGACGCGCTCGTCCTACTGGGGCGAGCTGGTCACGAAGTCGCTGCCCCGCGCGGCCGTCGGGCCGCTCGTCGATCGGCTGAAGTCGGCATTCGTGCGCCAGTTCGCATCACGCGGCGGAGCATCGGTCCTCGGCAAGGCGCTTCCCTTCGGCGTCGGCGCCGTCGTGGGCGGAGCGGGGAACCACCTGCTCGGGCGCCGCGTTCTCACCACGTCCCGGCGCGCGTTCGGCGTACCCCCGGCGGCGCTGCCGCAGGAGCTCGAGCCCGTGCCGGGCACCGAGCGGATCGAGAGGCGGATGCTGCAGGGCGCGCGCGCCGTCGGCGGTGGCGTCAGCGGCATCGCGGGATCCGTGGGCCGCGGCCTCGGCGTGGCCGGGAGGGGGATCGGCTCAGCCGGCCGCGAGGCAGGAAGAGGTCTCGGAGAGGCCGCCCGGCGTGCGGGCGGCATGCTGCGACGGCGAAGCGGGACGGATGCCGAGGGCGCGGCTGACGCCCTGGATGCGGCGGACGCCAGGGACGATGACTCGTTCTCCGCGGAAGGGCGCTGAGGTCTCGTTCTCCACAGGCTCCGCAGTCTGCCTCCCGCCGTACCTGGCAATGTCGGCGCACCCGCTTAGCGTGACGGCATGCTGCATCTCACCGACCTTGTTCGAGCCGCCTCCGCGGGTGGCCGATCGGGTGGAAATCTCCGGCCACCCCTTCCCAAAATCGAAGTTTTGTTCTAAACTAGAGATATGAACGACGATGCTCTTCCCGACTTCGAGCAGCAGGCGATGCTGCTCGACGAGTGGGTCGAGGCGCGCCGGCAGGCCGCGGCGTGGGAGGCGAAAGCTGCCGGTCTTCTTGCACAGCGGGCAGCCCTCATGGAGCGCGACGTCGAGCAGGCACCCCTGCACCGCGACACCATCTGGCGATCGATGGTCGCCGAGTACTCGGCGGCCGGCCGCATGGCGAAGGGCGCCGTCGAGCACGCCTTCACCGATGCGCGCAGCCTCGCCGCCGATTTTCCGACTCTGCGGTCTTCGTTCGAAGCAGGTCTGGTTTCGCCTGCACACGTGCGCGAGATCGTGCGGGCGGCGTTCCCCGTCACGCAGGCGATCGTCGCGGGCACAGTCGAAGCCGCGACGCTCGCCGTGTACGAAGCGGCGGCGGTGGAGTTCGCCGAAGTTGAGGCGCCCGCCCGCACCCGCGCGCATGTTCGCGAGATCGCCGCCGCGCTCGCCGGCGTGACGGTGGTCGAGCGTCACAAGGCCGCGGTCGAGGAGCGATCGGTCACCGTACGCTCGGTCGGCGACGGTCTGGCACTGTTGCAGGCGATCGTGCCCGAGTATCAGGCGCAGGCGATCATGGACCGCCTCACCACGATGGCCCGCCATCAGAAGACGCATCCTGAAGATCGCGTGCCGGTGGACCCTCACCTGGAGCCGCCTGCGTACGACGGCGATGCGATCTTCGGCGCGGACGACACGTTCACCATCGATCCTTTCGGCGGCGACGATCCCGCGCCGTCCGGAGCCTGGGTGCCGGCGCCGGCGATCTGCGACGATGCGGAGGGCGCCGCCTCCTACCGGGCCGCCGTCGACCGCATGCTGGCCGACGGACCGCAGGTCGAGCAGGTGCCGGGTGAGACGCGAACGCTGGATCAGATTCGCGCCGACCTGTTCACCGATCTGCTCCTCACGGCCGACCCCTCCGAGATCCAGGGCTCCGGACTCGACCGCATCACTGCTCGCATTCAGGTCACGGTCGCCGCCACGACCCTCGTCGGCGCCGACGATCGGCCCGCTCAACTCGACGGACACGGCCCGCTCGACCCCGATGTGGCCCGCCGCCTCGCCGGAGGCACCACCGGCTGGACCCGGCTCTTCCTCGATCCGCAGGGCATGGTCACCGAGAGCGACACCTATACACCGCCCGAGTCGATGCGCCGCTTCCTGCACGCGCGAGACGAGCACTGCCGCTTCACGGGGTGCCGCATGCCCGTTCATCGCTGCGATCTCGACCATACGCTCGACTACGCCAAAGGCGGCAAGACGTCAACGAACAACCTCGCGCATTTGTGCCGCGCGCACCATGCGCTCAAGCACCCTGATGTCCCCGACCTGTACCGGTGGAACGCCGTCCAGCTACCCGATGGCACTCTCGAGTGGACCAGTCCCCTCGGCCGAAAGTACACCGACCGGCCACCCCGCCGCGTCATGTTCGTCCCCTCCGGGCCACCCGAGTGGGAACAAGGATCAGCCGACGTCGGAACCGAAACCGACGTGGAAGCGCCCGCACCCTTCTGAGGCCGGGGTGAGATCGAGCGACGGAAGCCGGGGGTCTGACCTGTGGACAACTTCTGCGAAGACCACGCCGTTGGGGTTACCGTGGCCGGGTGACGATCGCGACCACCCCTTTGCGCACTCTCGGCGCGTTGACAGCCGGCATGCTCGCGCTCGGGATGCTCGCGGGGTGCACGCCGACGCCGGAGCCCGACCCGACGCCGACCGAGACCGCGCTGTTCTCCTCGGAGGAGGAGGCCTTCGCGGCGGCCGAGGAGACGTACCGGGCGTACACGGATGCCGTGAACGCTACGGACCTGTCCGACCTAAGTACCATCGAGCCGGTTTACGCGCTGCTCACCGACCCGGCCGAGGCTGCAAGCCGCAAGAACTACAGCCTGTACCACGCAGAGTCCGTAACCCGCACGGGGATGACATCCTTCGATAGATTCACCCCCTTTTCTTACGAGGACGAGCTAGTAACCGCTCGGGTGTGTCTCGACGTCTCCGAAGTGGATCTGTTGAACGCGGAGGGAGTTTCGATCGTTCCTGCGGGCCGATCGCCGCGACAAGCTATCGAACTCGAGATGGTTCCGGGCGACTCTCAGACCGGGTTGGTGATCCGCTCGAACACGATCGCGGAGAACTTCAAATGTTGATTCGGACGGGCGCAGGTGCGCTGCTGCTCCTCGTCCTTCAGGCCAGTACCGGAGCTCCTCCACCGCCATCAGATCAGGTCGGCGCAGATCAGGTCTGGGCCGAGGTTCCTACCGATCATCCGGGCCGGTTGGACGTATCAGGCGTCGTTACTTCGCCTGGTAGCGGAAGCACTCACCACACCGATAGTGAATCGCGTCCCGACCTGGGCGGAACAGAATTTGTCGTCGACGTGGAACCCCGACCCGATCCCTTCACGCAATGCCAGGACAACTGGGATCTGATGATGCGCTGCGTCGACGCGCTCAATCGCGCGGAGGCGGAAGAGACGGACGACCCCGCCCCCGCACTCCCACCGATCACGATCACCGACCTCGCCTCTTTCGCTCCCGACGCGAGCACCCTCACCGCCGAGCCCGACAACCTCGGCGTCGCAGGACTCCCCGCCAACTTCGTCGCCACCGCCGACACGCACACCCAGGACGGCGAGCTGTTCGGCTACCCCATCAGCGTGCGCTTCACGCCTGCATCCTTCACCTTCCACTTCGGCGACGGTGACAGCCTCACCGCCGACAGCGGCGGGCAGACCTGGGAGGCCCTCGACCTGCCGCAGTTCACGCCCACCGACACCAGCCATACCTACGCCGACCGAGGCACGTACACCGCGCGAGTCGACGTCGCCTACACCGCCGAGATCGACCTCGGCGTCGGCTGGTTCCCCATCACCGGGCAGCTCACCACGACGGGACCCGACCAGGCCATCCGCATCTACGAAGCCCACACCGCCCTGGTCGCACACACCTGCACCGAGCGCCCGCAGGCCCCCGGCTGCTGACGCCGGTCGCCAAATGATCGGCGAACCCGTTGTGGCGAGCATCCAACGTCTCGACGGCACCCGCCGCTAGGGTGGAATCCGTGACGGACACGCCTGACCTCTCGACAACGGCCGCCAAGATCGCGGATCTCCGCGCCCGCTTCAGCGAAGCCATCGTCGAGCCCGAGAAGATCGCCCAGCAGAAGCAGCACGCCAAGGGCAAGATGACCGCCCGCGAGCGCATCGAGCTCCTCGTCGACGCCGGCAGCTTCGTCGAGTTCGACGAGTACGTGCGTCACCGCACCACCGCCTTCGGCATGGACCGCAACCGCCCCTACGGCGACTCCGTCGTCACCGGCATCGGCACCATCCACGGCCGCACCGTCGCGGTCTACTCCCAGGACTTCACCACCTTCGGCGGTTCGCTCGGCGAGGTCTCCGGCGACAAGATCATCAAGATCATGGAGTTCGCGCTCACCAGCGGCATGCCCGTCATCGGCATCCTCGACTCGGGCGGCGCGCGCATCCAGGAGGGCGTGCTGGCGCTCAGCAAGTACGGCGAGATCTTCAAGATGAACACCCGCTCCTCGGGCGTCATCCCGCAGATCTCGATCATCATGGGCCCTGCCGCCGGCGGCGCCGTGTACGGCCCCGCCCTCACCGACTTCGTCATCATGGTCGACAAGACCAGCCAGATGTTCGTCACCGGTCCCGACGTGATCAAGACCGTCACCGGCGAGGACGTCGGCATGGAGGAGCTCGGCGGCGCCCACACGCACAACACCCGCTCCGGCGTCGCGCACTACCTCGCCGAGGACGAGGACGACGCGATCGACTACGCCCGCACGCTGCTCGGCTTCCTGCCCGACAACAACATGGCCGAGCTGCCCAGCTACGAGGCCGCGTTCGAGTTCCAGACGACGGATGCCGATCAGCGGCTGAACACGATCATCCCCGACTCCCCCAACCAGCCGTACGACATCCACACGGTCATCGAACATGTCGTCGACGACGGCGACTTCCTCGAGGTGCAGCCGCTGTTCGCGCCGAACATCGTCATCGGCTTCGGCCGGGTCGAAGGCCGTTCGGTCGGGATCATCGCCAACCAGCCCTCCCAGATGGCCGGAACCCTGAACATCGAGGCCGGCGAGAAGGCCAGCCGCTTCGTGCGCTTCTGCGACGCGTTCTCGATCCCGATCGTCACGCTCGTCGATGTGCCCGGCTACCTGCCGGGCACCGACCAGGAATGGACCGGCGTCATCCGCCGCGGCGCGAAGCTCATCTACGCCTACGCCGAGGCCACCGTGCCGCTGGTCACCGTGATCCTTCGCAAGGCCTACGGCGGCGCCTACATCGTGATGGGCTCCAAGCAGCTCGGCGCCGACGTCAACCTCGCCTGGCCGACCGCCGAGATCGCGGTCATGGGCGGACAGGGCGCGGTGAACATCCTCTACCGCAACGAGATCAAGAAGGCCGAGGAGAACGGCGAGGACGTCGCCGCCGTGCGCACCCGCCTCGCCAACGAGTACACCTACAGCGTCACCTCCCCCTTCCTCGCTGCGGAGCGTGGCGAGATCGACGGCATCATCGAGCCGGCGAACACCCGCGTCGCCATCGCGAAGGCGCTGCGCGCGCTGAAGGGCAAGCGCGCCGAGCTGCCCCCCAAGAAGCACGGGAACATCCCGCTGTGAGCGCCACGGACGGCACCGACCCGGCGGCGGAGCGACCGCACGTCGAGATCGTGCGCGGCAACCCCAGCGAGGAAGAGCTCGCCGCCCTCCTCGCCGTGGTCAGCGAGGCATACGTCCGCGAGTCCGAGGACGCCGTCGCCGAGGAGCCCCCGGTGTCGGTGTGGCAGCGCACCCGGCGATCCCTGCGCGGTCCGCTGCGGCGCGACATCCCCTGGGGACGCTTCTCGGGCTGACGCCGACTTTGTCCCCCGAAATACCTACAGACAGAGCGCTTGCACGTCAGCAGACTGGTAGCAACGCTTCGCGTTAGGCGGCTGCTCTGTCCCAGGGTAGACAGACGCATCACCGCCCCCTGCGGACAGTTTTCGGGTAACTGGTCCGCACTGGCGAGGGGCGGGCGGCTTCGCCGCCCCTCGCCCACTCTCCTCCCGCACCCCGAACCCCGCTCGGATGCCGCGGATCAGCGCGGTTCGCGCGGAATCTCGTGCCAGAGTTCGACGGCGTCGTCGTCGCGCGAACCGCCGGCCGCGCGACCCACCACCGTCACCGCGAGCACGTCATCCCGTCCCGCCCGGATGATGACCCTGTTCGCCCGCGCCTCGGCGATCACACCGGCCAGCTCGTCGCGGATCTCGCTCACCCGCGTCTCGTCCAGACCCTCCAGGCCGCCCTCGTCGAACACCGTCACCAGCGTGCCGCGCGCCCGTGCGCCGCTGATCGCGTCGCGCACCGCATCGTTCAGCAGCTGCGCCCCGCGCAGCTCGTCGCGCAGCGTCCCCTCCGCCAGGCGCGCCTGCAGTCGCTCCTGCTCGGTCAGCTGACCGCGCGCGGCCACCGTACGGCTGAGCACCGGACCCGCGACCGCCAGGGCGCGCTGCGCGCGCACCCGCCGCTCGCGCTGACGCACCAGCTGGGTGGCGTGCCACGCGGAGACGGCCCGCTGGATGTCGGCGAGTCGCTCGGTGTCGTGCACCGCTCGATCCCAGAACAGCACCAGCAGCTGGGCCACCACCACCCAGGTGATCGACCCGACCAGGCCCAGCGTGAACGCCTCCCCGATCCCCATGTACGCACACGCCTCGACGACGAGGACCAGCAGGATCGCCCAGCCGACGATCAGTCGCCGGCGCACGATGCACACCACGGCGAGCAGCCCCGTCGCGCCGATGTACCAGGTGGCGAACGGCGCTCCGCGCGTCGACGGCTCGAGCGACAGGCTCACCAGCGTCGGCACGACGGCACCCGCGACGAGCGACATGATCGCCGGCAGCAGCGGCATCCGCACGGTGTTCGCCGATTCGACGAGCACCGCCGTCAGGACGGTGCCGAGATACAGTGCGATCGCGGCAACCATGAGCAGCGGTGCGGTGGGCTGCACGATCCACCAGATCGCGCGCGCCGCGAAGTACACCGCGAACCCGAGAGCCAGCGCGGTCGCCATGCTGCGAACGGTGCGCCTCATGACGGCTCCCAGCCCAGCCGCACGGTCGTGCCACCGGCATCCGTGACGATCTCCGAGTCGCCGGCGACCGCCGCCATGCGCGCCACGATGGATGCCCGGATGCCGAGACGGTCCTCGCCGATCGCGTCCGGATCGAAGCCAGGGCCGGAGTCCACCACCGTCAACGTCAGACGGTCGGCCGTGGCCGATTCCGCGACGACGTGCAGGCCGCGTCCGCCGGCATGCGCCACGGCGTTGCCGATCGCCTGGCGGGCCGCGAGAACGAGAGCACGCGCCACCCGGCCCGGTACCGCCGCCGGCACCCCGCGTTCCTCGACGATGGCATCCGCCCCCTGCTCCGAGAGCGTGCGACGCAGCTCGGCGACGACCTGCGCGCGCGTCACCGGCTCGTCATTGCCCTCCTGGGCTATCGACGCCTCGGTGTTCGCCAGGCGCGTGAGCGCCTCACGTGCCATCGCCACCGCCAGAGTGCGCTCGCGCTCGCTGCCGGCGCGCTCCGCCGCGATCAGCGCCGCCAGCACGCTGTCATGCATCAGGGCCGCCATCGACACCCGCTCCTCCTCCGCCGCCGTCGCGCCGGCCGCCGAGGCGTACGACTGCACGGCACGCGAGCGCGCGTCGTCGACGCCGTTCGCGACCTGACGGAACATCCAGCCCAGCGACACGATCACCAGGCCGAGGATGAGCGTGAACGACACATCGAACGCGGTCGTGATCCAGAAGCTCTGGGTGAAGTCGCCCTGAGCCAGCCGCACGTACCCGTACACGAAGGGCAGCCCGATCGCCCAGGCGAACTGCAGCCGCGGCGGGAAGGCCAGCAGGGCCGCCACGACGCCGACGTTCACCAGGAAGAAGATCCACGGCTGGCTCTCGGGCGTGCGGATCGTCCGGTCGACCACCATGGGCCACAGCAACAGGGCCAGCACGTATGCGACCGCGAACGCGCCGCATGCCTGCCTCACCCAGTGTCCCGTCAGGCAGGCGAGGATCATCCACAGCAGCGGCAGGAACACCATGATCATCATCGCCAGGCGCGGGGCGTCCGGCATGCCGAGCCTCGTGACCGCCGCCAGCAGCGCCTGCACGCCCAGTGCGGCGGAACCGATCGCGGCGACGATCGCGAGGATGCGCTCCATGCGCTGCCCGGTGAACCGCTCCATCCCGGCCCCGACCGCTCCGGGCGAAGGGATGCTGCTCCAGGCCTCGCGGATGGTGCGGGCGTCAACCGGCACTCGTCACCCCGTCCGCGGCGACGATCCCGTCCTCCATGGCGCGCCGGAGCAGATCGACCTTGGTCGGAGCGGGGCGGCCCACCTCCACGTACTTCACGCGGATGCGGGTGATGTTCTCCTTGGCGGTGGAGTACGCCACCCCGAGACGCTCCGCCACCGCCTTCAGCGGCAGGCCGGTGGCGTACAGCCGCAGCACCTCGCGCTCGCGGCTGGACAGCTGCGCGTCGGCGAACTCGCGGTCGCCGTCGACGGCGCTCGCCCACTCCACGTTGTTCAGCGCCTCGCCGCGCGCGACCGTGCGGATCGCGTCGAGCACGTCGTCCAGCGCGGACGACTTGCTGACCACGCCGGCAGCACCGGCAACCAGCGCCTCGCGCACCGCCGCAGGACGATCGGCGACGCTGTGGATCACCACGCTGGCTCCGTCGGCGACGAGGGTCGCGACGTTCTCGGTCACCGTGGTCCCGTCGCCGAGCGTGAGGTCGAGCACGACGACATCCACCGGAGGAACCGCCGCCGAGGAGCGCCAGGCGAGGTATTCCTTCACGGTGGCGCCGGAGAAGACCACGGCCTGCTCGCCGTCGCGCAGACAGGCGGCTTCCAGTCCCAGACGGACGGATTCGTGGTCGTCGATGAGGGCGACGGTGCTCATGGTGTCAGCTTATCCAGTCGCCCGCGCCGCTCAGCGGGTGAGGAGCGCGACGGCTTCGAAGTGATGGGAGTGGGGAAAGAGGTCGAAGGCGCGCAGCGATGCCACGTCCCAGCCCAGTCCGCGGAAGGTGCCGAGGTCGCGGGACAGCGCCACCGGATCGCAGGCGACGTACACGACCGCGTCCGGCCGCAGAGCGTGAACGGACTCCACGACCCCGCGCCCGGCCCCGGCGCGGGGAGGGTCGAGGACGACCGCACCCGCTCGGGTGCCTTCGGGGAGGCCGTCGAGGAAGCGGTCGACGCGGGCGGTGACGGCGTGCGCATCGAAGCGCTCGAGGTTCCGGGCGGCGTGCTCGGTGGCACGACGGTCCGACTCGACGGTGACGATGTCGGTCGCGCCCTGCTCACCGAGCGTCGACGCGAAGAGCCCGACCCCGCCGTACAGGTCGAAGTGGGTGGCGTCCGGGTCGACGCGCCCGGCGAGCGCCTCTGCGACCGCGGCGTGCAGCGTGGCAGCCGCCTTCGGGTGCACCTGCCAGAACGCGCCCGCGTCGAGTTCGAACCGACGGTCTCCGACGCGCTCGAAGACCGTCTCGGGGCGAGGCCGTCGTTCGCGACGCCCCTCCGGCCGCGGCAGCACGCGCACCCGGCCGTCACCGGGTTCGACGAGGTCGACCCGACCCGGTCGCTGCCCCTGCAGCGTCCTGGCGGCATCCGCGACGGCCGGTCGCGCGAGCGGCAGTGTCGCGACGTCGATCACGCGGTGACTGCGCGCGGCGTACGGGCCGATGCGGCCGTCGGCGTCCACGTGCAGCGACACCCTGGTGCGCCACCCGGTGCCGTCGCCGGCATCCAAACCGTGCACCTCGGGGGCGGTGAGCCCGGCACCGGCGAACTTGTCCAGCGCCTCCTGCAGCACGCGTCGCTTCAGCGCGCGCTGCTCGTCGAGCGCGATATGACCGAGATCGGCTCCGCCGACGCGGTCCTCGGGTGCGCGGGCGATGTCGGCCTCGGGCCAGATGTGATCCCTCCGATGCGGCGAGGCATCGAGCACCTCGAGGGTCTCGGCGCGCCAGAACGAGCTCTTCGACGCGTCGGTCACGCGAGCGCGCACCCGCTCGCCGGGAATCGCGTCCGCGACGAACACCACCCGGCCCTCGTGACGGGCCACGAAGGTGCCGCCATGAGCGATGCCGGTGATGTCGAGCTCGAGCTCGTCGCCCGGGGAGGAGGTCATCCTCCAATCCTCCCACGGCACGGCATCCATCCCGGATACCGTGGGAACATGCGCGTCTGCCTGGCCTCCACCTCCCCCGCCCGTCTGATGCTGCTGCGGCAGGCGGGCATCGAACCGCTGATCCTCGCGCCCGACGTCGACGAGGACGCCGTCGCGGCTTCCGCCGAGGCAGAGCGCGGCGCACCCCTCACCCCCGGCGAGCTCGTGCTGCTGCTGGCCAGGGCGAAGGCCGCGGACGTGGCAGGGCGGCTGCCTGCGGAGCATCCCCGCTTCGACGGGATCGTCATCGGAGGCGACTCGATGTTCGCCCTCGACGGCCAGGTCTACGGCAAGCCGTACACGCCCGAAGCCGCGCGCGAGCGCTGGCAGCGGATGCGCGGCGCCACCGGCGTGCTGTTCTCCGGGCATTCGGTGCACCGGGTGCGGCCCGACGCACCGCCGGTCGAGGCGACGGCGGTCGCCGAAGCCTCGGTCACCTTCGCGGCGGATGTGACGGATGCCGAGCTCGAGGCCTACATCGCCAGCGGCGAGCCGCTGCACGTCGCGGGCGCGTTCACCGTCGACAGCCTCGGCGGCGCCTTCATCACACGAGTGGAAGGCGACCCGTCCACCGTCGTGGGGATGTCGCTGTCGACCCTGCGGCGGCTGGCGGGCGAGCTCGGCGTGACCTGGACGGACCTGTGGAACGCGGCAGCCCTCGAGGAGGCGACCGCGGCGCAGTGAGCCCCGCACCACGGTTCGCGGTATTTCTTGTGGAGAGTCGTCAAAAGGATCGCGCCGGCACTCGCTAGGCTGACAGTCATGCCTGATATCGCCAAGGTGCTCATCGCGAACCGCGGCGAGATCGCCGTACGCATCATCCGCGCCGCCCGGGACTCCGGAATCTCCTCTGTCGCCGTGTACGCCGACCAGGACCGAGACGCGATGCACGCGCGACTCGCAGACGAGGCCTACGCCCTCGACGGCGCCACCAGCGCCGAGACCTACCTGCAGATCGACAAGATCCTCTCGGTCGCCCGTCGCTCCGGCGCCGACGCGGTGCACCCCGGTTACGGCTTCCTGGCCGAGAACGCCGATTTCGCCCGCGCCGTCATCGGCGCCGGCATGATCTGGATCGGCCCGTCGCCCGAGGCCATCGAAGCGCTCGGCGACAAGGTGACCGCGCGTCACGTCGCCGAGAAGGTCGGCGCTCCCCTGGCGCCGGGCACGCCCGGTCCGGTTGCCGATGCGGCGGAGGTCGTCGCCTTCGCCGAGAAGGTGGGCCTGCCGATCGCCATCAAGGCCGCCTACGGCGGCGGCGGCCGCGGCCTGAAGGTCGCCCGCGAGCTCGACGAGGTCGCCGAGCTGTTCGAGTCCGCGACCCGCGAGGCGGTGGCGGCTTTCGGCCGCGGCGAGTGCTTCGTCGAGAAGTACCTCGACAAGCCGCGCCACGTCGAGACGCAGTGCCTCGCGGATGCCGCCGGCAACGTGGTCGTCATCTCCACCCGCGACTGCTCGCTGCAGCGCCGCCACCAGAAGCTCGTCGAGGAGGCGCCGGCGCCGTTCCTCACCGAGGAGCAGAACCGGCAGCTGTACGCGGCGTCGAAGGCGATCCTCAAGGAGGTCGGCTACGTGGGTGCCGGCACCTGCGAGTTCCTCATCGGCGCCGACGGGACCGTGTCGTTCCTCGAGGTCAACACCCGCCTGCAGGTCGAGCACCCCGTCTCCGAGGAGGTCACGGGCATCGACCTGGTGCGCGAGCAGTTCCGCATCGCCGCCGGCGGCACGATCGACTACGACGACCCCGCCCCGCAGGGACATTCGATCGAGTTCCGGATCAACGGCGAGGACCCCGGACGCGGCTTCCTCCCCCAGCCCGGGCCCATCCACGTCTTCAAGACCTTCGGCGGACCGGGCACCCGGCTGGACTCCGGCGTGACCGCCGGCGATGCCGTGTCGGGCGCGTTCGACTCGCTGCTCGCGAAGATCATCATCACCGGCCGTGATCGGGCCGAGGCGCTGCAGCGCGCACGACGCGCCCTCGACGAGTTCGAGGTGTCCGGTCTGCCGACCGTCCTGCCGTTCCACCGCAAGGTGGTGCGCGACCCCGCGTTCACCGCCGAGAACGGCACGTTCGGCGTCTACACCCGCTGGATCGAGACCGAGTTCGTGAACGACATCCCCGCGTGGGACGGTGAGCCCGAAGGTCCCGCCGCGACGCCGGGGCGCCACACGGTGACCGTCGAGGTCGGCGGCAAGCGGCTCGAGGTCAGCCTGCCCGACCGTGTGGCCGCGCCCGTCGCCGGCACCGCCGGCCGTCCCGCCGTGGTGCCGCCGTCTCGGCGCAGCCACGCCACCGTCGCGAACGCCGGCGCCTCGGGTGACGCGGTCAAGTCGCCCATGCAGGCCACCGTCGTGAAGGTCGCCGTCGAAGAGGGCCAGCAGGTCGTCAAGGGCGATCTCGTGGTCGTGCTCGAGGCGATGAAGATGGAGCAGCCGCTGCAGGCGCACAAGGACGGCGTGATCGGCAACATCAGCGCCGACGCCGGTGCCACCGTGTCGGCCGGACACCAGCTGCTCACCATCAGCTGACCAGAACGCACACGCGGAAGGCGCGCTCCCCGTTCGGGTGGACGCGCCTTCCGCGTATCAGGAGGCGGATCTCAGGAGATGTTCACCAGGTGCATCGCCCGGCTCGCGTCGGTGATGCTGGTCGACAGCGACGGGTAGGCGGCGAACACGCGCGACACCTGATCGACGGTGAGGCGGCGCTCCACGGCCACCGCGAGCGGGTAGATCAGCTCGGAGGCCTTCGGGGCGACGATCACGCCGCCGATCACCGTGCCGGATCCCTTGCGGGCGATGATCTTCACGAAGCCGTCCTTGATGCCCATCATCTTGGCGCGCGGGTTCGCCGCCAGCGGCAGCTTGTAGGCGATGCCGTCGGCGACGCCGTTCTCCACGTCCTGCTCGGAGTACCCGACCGTGGCGATCTCAGGGGCGGTGAAGATGTTGGCGGTGATCCTGCGCTGCTCGAGCGGGATCACGATGTCGCCCAGCGCGTGGAACACCGCGGTGCGGCCCTGCATGGAGGCGACGGATGCCAGCGGGAAGAAGTTCGTGCAGTCGCCCACCGCGTACACGTTCGGCACCGAGGTGCGCGCCACGCGATTCACCCGCACGTGCCCCGCCTCGGTGAGCTCGATGCCCGCCTCCTCCAGGCCGATGTCGCGGGTGTTCGGGATCGAGCCGACGGCCATCAGGCAGTGGCTGCCGTCCACGGTGCGCCCGTCGGTGAGGGTCACCCGCACGCCGTCCTCGGTGCGCTCGACCTTCTCGGCGCGCGCCTTCGAGAGCACCTGCATCCCGCCGCGCGTGAAGACCTGCTCGAGCACCTTCGCGGCATCCTTGTCCTCGCCGGGCAGCACCTGCTCGCGACTGGAGACCAGCGTCACCTTGGCACCGAGGTTCATGTACGCCGAGGCGAACTCGGCGCCGGTCACCCCCGAGCCGACCACGATCAGGTGCTCGGGCAGCTGCTTCATGTCGTACAGCTGCGTCCAGGTGAGGATGCGCGTGCCGTCGGGTTTCGCGGAGTCGAGTTCGCGCGGCGATGCACCGACCGACACGATCACGGTGTCGGCCTCGACGCGGTCGAAGTCGGTGCCGCCCGGCGCCGTGGAGACGATGATGGCGTTCGGGCCCTCGAGGCGCCCGTGACCCGAGAGGATGCGCACGCCGGCTTCGAGCAGCGCGGCGCGCATGTCCTCCGACTGCTGGCCGGCGAGGGCCAGCAGGCGCTTGTTGACGGCCGCGAGGTTGATGGCGATCTCCGGCTTGAGCGGCTTGCCGTTCGCACCCTTGGCGTAGAACTGCACACCGAGATCGGATGCCTCGGAGATCGCGACCGCAGCGTCCGCCGTGGCGATCAGGCTCTTCGACGGCACCACATCGGTGAGCACGGCTGCGCCGCCCACCCCCACCCGCTCCACGAGCGTGACCTCCGCGCCCAGCTGGGCGGCGGCCAGAGCTGCTTCGTACCCGCCGGGGCCGCCACCGAGGACGGCCACACTCTGCCTGTTCGCGAAGGGAGTCTGTGACATGGTCTCCATTCTTCCGCAATCCTGGCAGTGCGACCTGCACGTTCCTAGAGTGGACTCATGCCTGAAACGTTCACGCACCCCCTCGACGACCCGAACGCGAACCCGTTCGAGGTCGCAGCGCACGCCGCCGCCGACATCGCACGGCTGACCGGGGTCGACCACCACGACATCGCCCTGACCCTCGGCTCCGGCTGGGGCAAGGCGGCCGAACTCATCGGCGAGACCGTCGCCACCGTCCCCGCCACCGAGGTCACCGGCTTCTCCAAGCCGGCACTGGAGGGCCACGTGGGGACGCTGCGCAGCATCCGCACGCCGGGCGGCAAGAACGTGCTCGTCATCGGCGCGCGCACCCACTACTACGAGGGGCACGGCGTGCGGCGCGTCGTGCACAGCGTGCGCACCGCGGCGGCCACGGGCGCGAAGATCATGGTGCTCACCAACGGCGCCGGGGGCGTGCGCGAGACGTGGAAGCCCGGCCAGCCGGTGCTGATCAGCGACCACATCAACCTCACCGCCGACTCGCCGCTCGAGGGTGCCACCTTCATCGACCTCACCGACCTGTACTCGCAGCGCCTGCGCGACGTCGCCAGGACGGTCGACGCCACGCTCGACGAGGGCGTGTACACCCAGTTCCGCGGGCCGCACTACGAGACCCCGGCGGAGGTGCAGATGGCGAAGGCCATCGGCGGCCACATCGTCGGCATGTCCACCGCGCTCGAGGCCATCGCCGCGCGGGAGGCGGGGATGGAGATCCTCGGCTTCTCGCTCATCACCAACCTCGCCGCCGGCATCCAGAAGACGCCGCTCAGCCACGCGGAGGTCATCGAGGCCGGGCGCGAGGCCGAACCGGTGATCTCCGCCCTGCTCGCCCGCGTGATCGAGGCGCTGTGAACGGCGCCGACCGGCTCGCGCAGGCACGCGCCTGGCTGCGTCAGGACCCGGATGCCGAGACCCGCGACGAGCTCGCCGCGGTCATCACCCGCGCCGCCGGCGGCGACACCGCCGCGCTGACCGACCTGGATGATCGCTTCGGCAGCCGGCTGGCCTTCGGCACCGCCGGTCTGCGCGGCGCGCTCGGCGCCGGAAGCAACCGGATGAACCGCGTGCTGGTCGCTCAGGCGGCCGCCGGCTTCGCCGGCTTCCTGCTGCAGCGCGCGGCGGGTACCCCGACCGTCGTGATCGGCTACGACGGCCGGCGCAATTCGCGGCGTTTCGCTCTCGACTCCGCGGAGCTGTTCGCCGGGGCGGGGCTGCGTGCGATCCTGCTGCCCCGGCTGCTGCCGACGCCGGTGCTCGCGTTCGCCGTGCGCCACCTGGGCGCGGACGCCGGGGTGATGGTCACGGCGAGTCACAACCCGCCGAACGACAACGGCTACAAGGTGTATCTCGGCGGAGCGGATCAGGGAGCGCAGATCGTCTCGCCGGTGGATGCCGAGATCGCCGCGCACATCCAGCGGGTGGCCGACGCCGGCGACATCGGCGTGCTGCCCCGCTCCGACGCCTATGAGGTCGCCGGCGAGGACGTCGTCGACGCGTACGTGGCCGCCACCGCCGCGCTCGCGCCCGCACCCTTCGGCGTGCAGGAGATGCGCTGGGTGTACACGGCCATGCACGGCGTGGGCTGGGAGACGTTCTCGCGCGTGCTGAAGGCCGCAGGCTACCCGGCTCCTCGTGTGGTCGACGAGCAGCGCGAGCCGGACCCCACGTTCCGCACCGTCGCCTTCCCGAACCCCGAGGAGCCGGGCGCGATGGACCTGGCCTTCGCGCGGGCCAGGGCTGCGGACGCGGAGTTCATCCTCGCGAACGATCCGGATGCCGACCGTCTCGCCGTGGCGATCCCCGATGCCACAGCCGAGGGCGGCTGGCGCCGTCTGACGGGCAACGAGGTCGGGCTGCTGCTGGGTTGGCGCGCCGCCAAGGCCGTCCAGGTCGCCCCCGCCGCGGCGCCGCACGGCGCGTCGCTCGCCTGCTCACTGGTGTCGTCTCCGGGGCTCGGTGCGATCGCCGAGAAGTACGGCCTCGACTTCCACGAGACGCTGACCGGTTTCAAGTGGATCTCACGGGCTCCCGGGATCGCGTTCGGCTATGAGGAGGCGCTGGGCTACCTGGTCAATCCCGAGACGGTGCGCGACAAGGACGGCATCTCGGCCGCCGTGGCGATCCTGGGTCTCGCCGCGGAGGCGCGAGGCCGCGACACCACCATCGCCGGCCTGCTCGACGAGCTCGGCGCCGAGATCGGTCATTTCGCGAGCGGGCAGGTGTCGATCCGCGTCGACGACCTGTCGGTGATCAGCGGGCTGATGCTCTCGCTGCGCGCCGACGCGCCCGCCTCCTTCGGCGCACGGGCCGTCGCGAAGGCGGAGGACCTCGCGGCGGGTGCCGCCGGGCTTCCCGCCGGCGACGTGCTGCGCTACGCGCTGGCCGACGGCTCGCGCGTGATCGTGCGCCCGAGCGGCACCGAGCCGAAGCTCAAGGTCTACATCGACGCGCGCGGCGAGACGGCCGAGCTGGCTCGCGCCGCCGTCGCCGAGATCGAGGGCGCCGTACGGGAGCTGCTCGCGGAGCGGCGATGACGGTGCTGCGCCGGCGCGTCGCGATCGCCGTCCCCGACGGCGTGCATGCCCGGCCCGTCGCCGAGCTGGTGCGTCTCGCTCAGGCGCATTCCGCGCCGGTGACGCTGTCGACGGATGCCGGCGAACGCGTCGATCTGACCAGCATCCTCGCTCTGATGGACCTTGGTCTGCTGCCGGGGGACGAGGTGACCCTGGAGGTCGCCGATGCCCCCGGCGCCGCCGTGCTGCTGGACTCGCTCGTCGCGGTGATCGCGCCGCGGTGACCGTCCGCGACCTCACACGGACGGAGGTCACCCCTCGATGACCGCGACCAGCTCGTCGAGGAAGGACTCGAAGCCTGTCGCGCGACGCACGATCCGCTGCACGCTGTCGCGCTCGCTGAAGACCTCGACGAACTGCTCGAACACGGTCTGGAAGGCATCACGGTCGCTCTCGCTGAACGCGGCGAGCGCGACCACCTGCACGCGTCCGCTCCCCCACGCGACTGAGCCGTCGGCGATGCCGATGGCGATCGCGGTGCGCCGCGCGGTCATCTGCAGGGCGTGCGGCACCGCCAGCGCGTCGGTGAACGCGGTCGACGACATCCGCTCCCGCGCGATGGTGTTCTCGATGTAGTCGTCGCCGATCAGGCCGGATGCGGCGAGCAGACCGCCCAGCCGGCGGATGATCTCGTCCTCACCGGCGTCGGGGATGGGCATCAAAAACGCCTCGGCGGAGAAGTAGCGCTGCAGCTCTGTCCGCAGCCGGCGCAGCCGGCGCCCGCGACGCACCCGGGCGGCGGCCTGCTGCACGCGTTCGATGTCGGCCTCTCCGAGGAACGGCTGGATCCGCACGATGCGTTCGTCGGCGCCGGCGACGGGGATCGTGCTGAGCACGAGGTCGGTGTCGAGACTGCTCCAGTCCGGGTCGACGCTGGTGTCCACCCGGACGACCTCGATGAGCGTGCCGAGGGAGCGGTCGACGCTGGAGCGCAGCAGCTCCTGCAACTCGTGGTAGCCGGGGCACACGATCGTGGCGGAGAGGATGGCGTCCGCCGCACGGCTGCGCTCGAGGCGCCCGCCGACGTGCATCGCGATGTAGGCGATCTCGTCCTCCTGCAGCGGGACCCCCAGGCGGTCGTGCAGCCCGCTGGCGATCGAGACCGCGACCTCGAAGATCATCGGGTACGACGACTTCAGCGACCGGGTCAGCGGGTTGCGGGTCCACGCCTGCTCACGGGACCGCCGCAGCAGGTTCTGCACGTGCAGGGCGAGCCGCATGATGAAGACGTCATCGACCAGGTCGACCTGATAGTCGTGGGCGGCTTGCTCGATCTCGGCGCGGACGGCCCGCTCCACCTCGGGGTCGATGCTGCGCGGCGTGCTTCGCTGTGCGTCCTGCCCCGGCGTGACGACCCTGGTGAGCACGAGGTTCGCGAGGTGCTCCTGATCGCCGCGGCCGAGGGCGACGCCGAAGTGCTCGCCCGCGAGCCGGGCGATCGTCTCGCCGACCGCGATGACGGCCGCATCCGCGGCATCCGCGGTGCTCTCCAGGGCGCGCCCGACGGCCACGCGCTCGGCCGCGATGGTGATGTGCAGCAGCACGTCGCTGATGGCCAGCTCGTTGACGAAGTAACCGAGGGCGCCGAGCTCCCGGACCAGGGCGGTCTTGAACGGACCGACGGCCCGCGCGGGCACGGCCTCCGGCGCGAGAGCGCGCTGCAGCGCGTCGGCCCGAAGGGGCCCGGCATCCATCTCGTCCTGCGCGAGCCTGCTCAGCAGGCGCCGCAGCGACTGCTCATCGCCGTGCAGGCGTACGCGGTCGCGATCGCGCTCCAGGCGGACTCCGCCGCCCTCGAGCAGGGCGCGCACCCTCGCCAGGTCGTTCTCGAGTGTCGTCTCGCTGACGTGCAGCGCGAGAGCCGTCTCGTACACATCGATCCCCGCGGACTCGTCGACGAGGGTGCGAATGAGGCGATGCAGCCGCGCACGCGGAGTGCCGTGCGCGTCGGCGACACCGAGGGCGTCCACGGCGCCCGGTCCGGAACGGTAGCCCGCCGGGCCCGACTCGATCGCATCGGCCCCTGGCACGCGGGCGTTGAGAGACGCCACGTACGCTCGGATGCTGCGCGGGGTCACCCCGAGCCGATCGGCGAGGCTGGCCGCCGTGGACCAGCCGTCCTGGCGCAGCAGCGCGGTGAGGAGCTGGTCCTGGCGCTGACGCGACATCTCCGCCTCCTCATCGTCGACCCGTGCGCCTCCATGATGCCAGTCCCGTCCGCCGCGGAGGCGGAAGCCGACGTTCCGCAGGGGCGGAAGGAAGATTGCTGGAAGAACGCTGGGAGCCGGCAGCACACTGAGGGTGGAAAGGGGCATCGATGCGGATCCTGGTGGTGTGCGGGGCCGGCGCGTCCAGCACGTTCGTCGCACAGCGACTGCGGCGCGCGGCCGTGGCCGCCGGGCTGCCCTGGACGACCGAAGCCGGCACCGAGCACACCGCGCTGTTCGCGACCGGAGTGGATGCGGTGCTGATCGGTCCGCATCTGGCGGATCGCGCCGACGCCATCCGCCGCGCGCTCTCCGGCCGCTCGCAGGTCGTCACGCTTCCCGGCGACGCCTTCACCGACCTCGACGGCAGCCGCACGCTGCGCCTCGTCCGCGACGCGATCGCCGCGCCGCACGACCGGAAGGAAAACTCATGACCGCCTCTTCCCGCACCGTCCGCGTCGGCTCGTCGCACGGACTGCACGCCCGCCCCGCGAAGCTCTTCGCGCAGGCCGCGAAAGAGGCCGGCATCCCGGTGACCATCGCCAAGGATTCCGGCAAGGCGGTCAACGCCGCCAGCATCCTCAGCGTGATCGCCCTCGGCATCGACTTCGGAGACCACGTCGTCATCAGCGCCGAGGGCGAGAACGCGGAAGCCGTGCTCGACACCCTCACCGAACTGCTCACCACCGATCACGACGAGGACGCATGAGCATCCTGCGCGGTGTGGGCATCGGCCAGGGCGTCGCGACGGGCACGGTCGTGCGCATGGCCGAGGCGCTTCCGGCGCCCGAGAAGCTGCCGAGCACCGTCGGGGCGGACGCCGAGCGCACCCGCGCCCGTGAAGCCGTCGCGGCCGTCGCGGCAGAGCTGCAGCAGCGCGCGGATGCCGCGGGCGGTTCCGCCCAGGAGGTGCTGGAGGCTCAGGCGATGATCGCCGAGGACCCGACCCTTCAGGACGAGGTCGACAGTCGCATCGACGAGGGCAGCACCGCCGAGTGGGCCGTGCACGACGCATTCGCCGGATTCCGCGCGACCCTCGAGGCCGTCGGCGGCTATCTCGGCCAGCGCGCCGCCGACCTCGACGACATCGCCCAGCGGGTGCTGGCCCGGCTGCGCGATGTCGCGGCGCCCGGTGTGCCCGATCCGGGGCATCCGTTCGTGCTCGTGGCCCGCGACCTCGCTCCCGCCGACACCGCCCTGCTGAACCTCGAGCAGGTGCTCGCGCTGATCACCACCGACGGCGGGCCAACCTCGCACACCGCCATCCTCGCCCGCGAGAAGGGCATCGTCGCCGTGGTCGGCGCCGCAGATGCCACCGGCCTCGTCGACGGTCAGACCGTCGTCGTCGACGCCGCGGCCGGCACGGTGAACGACGCCCCCACCGACGCCGAGATCGCCGTCGTCGCCGAGCGCATCGCCGCGCGGGCCGCCGACGACGCCTCTCCCCCCACCCCCGGCGCCCTCGCCGACGGTACGCCGATCAGCCTGCTGGCGAACCTCGGCAAGCCCTCCGACGCGGCCGACGCCGTGGCGCGCGGCGCCGAAGGCGTCGGGCTCTTCCGCACCGAGTTCCTCTTCCTGTCCTCCGCCCAGGCACCGACGATCGAGCAGCAGCGCGCGGCGTACATCGAGCTGCTCACGGCGTTCGAGGGGAAGAAGGTCGTGGTGCGCCTGCTGGACGCGGGCGCCGACAAGCCGCTGGCGTTCCTGAACGACGCGCACGAGGAGAACCCGGCGCTGGGGCTGCGCGGGCTGCGGGCGCTGCGCGCCAGCGAGGACATCCTGCGCGAGCAGCTCACCGCCCTCGCCGAGGCGGATGCCGCCACCGCATCCGACCTCTGGGTGATGGCTCCGATGGTGACGACCGTGGAGGAGACGGCGTACTTCACCGCGCTCGCCAAGGAGTACGGACTCAAGACGGCCGGGGTGATGGTGGAGGTGCCCGCCAGCGCGCTACTGGCCGACCGCGTGCTCGCGCACGCGGACTTCGCCTCCATCGGCACCAACGACCTCACGCAGTACACGATGGCCGCCGACCGCCTGCTCGGATCGGTGGCGTCGTTCCAGGACCCCTGGCATCCGGCCGTGCTGCGCCTCGTTCGCGAGGTCGGTGACGCCGGGGCGCGCCTCGGCAAGCCGGTCGGCATCTGCGGCGAAGCCGCCGCCGATCCGCTGCTGGCGGTCGTGCTGGTCGGCCTGGGCGCGACGAGCCTGTCCATGGCTCCTGCCGCCCTCGCCGACGTGCGCCGCTCACTGGCCGGACACACCCTCGACGACGCACGGCGCATCGCCGACGCGGCCCTCGGCGCCGACGATGCCGCCGGTGCCCGCGCCGCCGCTCGCGATGCCGCATCCGCTTCCTCGACCTCGCAGTAACCCGACACCCTCACACCAGAAAGAGACGACATCATGACGACGACGTCAACGCCGACACGATTCGGCAGGGCGCGAGTAGGCGTCCAGCGCTTCGGCACATTCCTCTCCGGCATGATCATGCCGAACATCGCGGCCTTCATCGCCTGGGGCTTCATCACCATGCTCTTCATCGCGGCCGGCTGGCTGGGCGGTTGGCATCCGGTGTCCGATCTGCTCGGCGGATTCGGCAACGCGTCGGAGATCGGGTGGCCCGGAGCCATGACCGCGCTCGCGCAGAGCGAGGACGGCGCGACCTTCCCGCAGTACGTGGGTCTCGTCGGGCCGATGATCACGTACCTGCTGCCCTTGCTCATCGCCAACACCGCCGGTCGCATGATCCACGGGGAACGAGGCGGCGTCGTGGCCACGATCGCGACCATGGGCGTCATCGTCGGCACCAGCATCCCGATGTTCCTGGGTGCCATGATCATGGGCCCGTTCGCGGCCCTCGTCACCAAGTGGATGGACCGCATCTGGGAGGGAAAGATCAAGCCCGGCTTCGAGATGCTGGTCAACAACTTCTCCGCGGGCATCCTCGGCATGCTCCTGGCGATTCTCGGGTTCTTCGTCTTCGGTCCCGTCATCATCGGTGTAAGCGCCGTCCTCGGCGGCGCCGTGGGCTGGCTAGTCTCGCTGCACCTGCTCCCGATCGCATCGATCATCGTGGAGCCGGCCAAGGTGCTCTTCCTGAACAACGCGATCAACCACGGTGTGTTCACGCCGCTGGGCGTAGAACAGGTGACCGACGCGGGCAAGTCGATCCTCTTCCTGATCGAGGCGAACCCCGGCCCCGGCGTCGGTCTGCTGCTCGCGTTCACCTTCTTCGGCGTCGGCCAGGCGAAGTCCTCGGCACCCGGTGCCGCCGTCATCCAGTTCCTGGGCGGCATCCACGAGATCTACTTCCCGTACGCGCTGAGCAAGCCGATGACGATCCTCGCCCTCATTGCCGGGGGCGCGACCGGCGTCGCGACGAACATGATCCTCGGCGGCGGCCTCGCCTTCCCCGCGGCGCCCGGCAGCATCATCGCCGTTACCGCTGCCGCGTCCAGCCCGGCTGCAGGCGGCATCGGCAACCTGCTCGTCGTCTACCTGTCGGTGGTGCTCGCCGCGACGGTGACCTTCCTGATCACCGCCGTCATCCTGCGCGCCTCCCGCCGGCGCGACCTCGCCGCCGAGGAGTCGGGTGCCGACGCGTTCGGCTCGGCGATCAGTCAGACCGAGGCCAACAAGGGCAAGAAGTCCAGCGTGCTCGGCACCCTCGGTGCAGGAGGCGAAGCGGCTGCGGCGACCGACGCGGGCGGCGCCACCACGACCGCGGCCGCGCCGATCCAGTCGATCGTGTTCGCCTGCGACGCCGGGATGGGCTCGTCCGCCATGGGCGCCAGCGTGCTGCGCAACAAGCTGAAGAAGGCAGGCGTCGAGGGCGTCACGGTCGTCAACCAGGCGATCGCCAACCTTGACGGCACCGCCGACATGGTCATCACCCAGCAACAGCTCACGGATCGCGCCCGGAGCAAGTCGCCGCAGTCGACTCACATCTCCGTCGACAACTTCATGAACTCGCCGAAGTACGACGAAGTCGTAGAAATGGTGCGTGACCGGCACACTCGGCAGTAGCGAATTGCCACAGATGCCCCTACGCTATCCGGCAATATCCAGCCCACCCTTGGCGCCGCGGTAGTGCACGGGGGACGCACAAGGGAAGGCGCAAAAATGACATCCCAAACACTGAGACTCGACCGTGGCCGGCTCGCATTGAGAGCGCTAGCTGTCGCAGCAGTTGCCTTTGTCGTCACGCTGGCGGGACCGACTCCGAATGCTCACGCCGCAGGTGCGACCGTTTACAACAACGGAAGTCGCCTGATGACGATATGCCAAAACGCCTCGAGTACGACCGTGTGTGCAGGTCCTACCGGATCCATATACCCGGGAGAAAACAGTGCGACGAAGTTCGGCTGGGACGACACGGACATGATCTGGATCCCGGCCAGATGCACCCTCGAGAAGTGGGGCTACATGAGCGGCCAGGTTCGCTGGTTTCGCTACGCGATGGCCGGAGCGACGGGCCGTTGGATGAAGATAGGTGATCTGAGCGGAGGCACATTTCGTGTCCTCTGCTGAGGTGCTGGACCTCCCTTGGCGAGGTCTCTAGCCGGACGACGGCCTCGAAAGGAAATGAAATGACCGTACTCACCCTCGACCGCGTACGCATCCGCGAAGGCTCCGCCACTCGCGATGAAGCCCTGAAGGAGGCCGCCGACGCGCTCGTCGCGGCCGGTGCCGTCACTTCGGACTACCTGCAGGCCATGCACGACCGCGAGCAGGCCGTGTCCACTTTCATGGGCAACGGCCTGGCCATCCCGCACGGCACGAACGACGCGAAGGACGCGGTGATCGGCTCGGCGCTCAGCGTCGTCCGCTACGACGGCGGTGTCGACTGGGACGGCGAGCAGGCGACGTTCGTGATCGGCATCGCCGGCAAGGACGGCGAGCACCTCGACATCCTCTCGCAGATCGCGATCCTGTTCTCCGACGAGGACGACGTGGCGCGCCTGAACGCCGCCTCGACCCCCGAGGAACTGTTCGAGCTGCTCTCTGCCGTCAACGAGTCATGAGCACCTCCCCCAAGGCCGTCCACTTCGGCGCCGGCAACATCGGCCGCGGCTTCGTCGGGCTGCTGCTGCACCAGGGCGGCTACGAGCTGGTGTTCTCCGACGTCGCCGCACAGCTCGTCGACGCGATCAACGCCGCAGACAGCTACACGGTGCACGAGGTGGGCGAGGGCGGCGGCGACACCGTCGTCACCGGCTTTCGCGCCATCAACAGCGCGGCGGATCCCGAGCGGCTCGTCGCCGAGATCGCGGATGCCGACGTGGTGACCACCGCCGTGGGGCCGACGGTGCTGCGCTTCGTCGCGGCACCCATCCTGGAGGGGCTGCGCCGCCGCGATCGGCAGGCGGCACCGCTGCAGATCATGGCGTGCGAGAACGCCATCGGAGCGACCGATCTGCTGCGTCAGGAGATCACCGCGCGCGCCGGCGACGACGACTGGGGGGCCGTCGCTGCGCGCGCGGTGTTCGCGAACACCGCCGTCGACCGCATCGTCCCCGGGCAGCCCGAGGGAGCGGGCGTCGACGTCACCGTCGAGCCGTTCCACGAGTGGGCCATCGAACGCGGACCGTTCGGGGACAGCCCGCCGAGCATCCCCGGCGCGCATTTCGTCGATGATCTCGCTCCGTACATCGAGCGCAAGCTCTTCACCGTCAACACCGGACATGCGACGACGGCTTACCTGGGCGCCATGGCCGGCGTCGAGCGCATCTCCGACGCCCTCGCCGACGCATCGATCGCCGGTCAGGTGGCGGCGACGCTGGAAGAGACCTCGGCGCTGCTGGCGGCCAAGCACGGGCTCGACCCTGCAGAGCTCGCGGAGTACCGCGAAACCATCCTGCAGCGCTTCGCGAATCCCGCCCTGCCCGACACGGTCTGGCGGGTGGGGCGCCAGCCGCTGCGCAAGCTCTCTCGACATGAGCGCTTCATCGGGCCGGCGGCCGAGGCGGCCGAGCGCGGGTTGTCCGTCGATGCGCTGCTCACCGCGGTCGCCGCGGCGCTGGCGTTCGACGATCCTGAAGACGAGCAGTCCGTCGAGCTGCAGCGCAGGCTGCGCACCGACGACCCCGTGGAGCTAGCCGCCGAGGTGACGGGGCTGGCATCGGATCATCCGCTCTTCCCGGCCGTGCGCGACGCGTTCGCGGGGCGCGCGGAGGGGGTCGCGAGCGCCTAAGATCGTCGGGATGGCCCGACCGACGCCCGACAGCACCAGGATGCCGCAGCCGACCGCCCCACCTCGCGGACGCTGAGGCGTGCTCGTCCTCACAGCAGCGGCGGTCCTCGTCGCCGCGTTGATCCAGCGCGTGACGGGGCTGGCGTTCGTGCTGGTGCTGATCGGTCCTGTCGTACTCGTGTACGGGCCTGTCGAGGGGGTCACCCTCGCCGTCTTCCTCGCGGTCATCGCCTCGCTCTTCGCTCTGCCCGGCGCGTGGCGCGAGGTCGACTGGCGGCGCACGCTGTGGCTGCTCGGTGCGGGGCTGATCGCCGCGCCGCTCGGCGCGATGACATCGCTGGCCCTTCCCGAGCCGGCGCTTCTCATACTCATCGGCGCGATGGGTGTCATCGCGCTCGGCGCGCAGTGGCTCGGCCCGGTGGCGCGGCATCTGCGAGGCCGTCGAGGCGCTGTCGCGGCGGGCGCGCTGGCGGGCTTCATGCACGCCTCGAGCGGGCTGTCGGGTCCTGCTCTCGCCGCCTATGCGCTGGGCGATGATTGGCCCCAGCGCCGATTCGCCGCGAGCGCACAGGTGATCTTCCTCGGTTACGGGGCGGTCTCCGTCGCCCTGCGCGGTCTTCCCGCCACTGCGCCGCTCGATCTGGTCGTGCTGGGCGCATGCACCGCGATCGGCATCATCGTCGGCGCGTTCGCCGCTCGGCGCATTCCCGTGCGGCTGGCCAGGCGCGTGATGCTGCTGTGCGCGTGGGCGGGAACCCTGGTCGTACTTGTCAGGGCGATCGTGGCGCTGCTCGGCTGAACCAGCGCGCTCAGACGAGGACGTCGTCAAGCAGCGGATGCAGATGCCGTGAGCGCAGCGCGGCGGCGGCCGAACGAGCCCCCGCTGTCAGCGCGGCCTGGACGGCGGCGCCTCCCAGCGTCGCGTTGAGGACACCGGCGAAGAAGGCATCGCCTGCGCCGTTGGTGTCGACGACATCGACGGGCACAGCCGGCACGGCGTGCAGCTCGCCCGACGCGTCGACGGCGATCGCGCCCTCGGCGCCCCTCGTGCAGACCGCGAGGGCCACGCCCCCGGCGACACACGAGCGCAGGAACGCGGCGGGATCGTCGAGCCGGTCCGCGCTGCACAGCACAGCATGAGCGGCGTCGAGGAACGGCCGGTGGAAGTCCTGCACTCCATCCCAGTCGTGCGGGTCGACCCAGATCGGGCGCCCTGAGGCGCGGGCGGCTGGAATCGCGGCCAGGCCCTCGTCCGACAGGTCGAGCACGATCGCGGCCGCATCGGAGAACAGCTCGACCGGATCGGCCACCGTCGGCGGCGCCTCGGGTGTCGAGAGATACAGCGACACGCGCTCGCCCCGCGGCGTCATCAGATTCAGATGCCGTTCGGAGGTGCCCGTGACCACGAGATCTTCGAGGCCGATGCCGGCACCGTCGAGGGCAGCGCGGATGCGAGCGCCCGCGGCATCCGAACCGACCCGAGCGCGCAACCGCACCCGCCGGCCCAGCGCGGCCAGCGCCAGCGCCTTCCCCGCGCTCGTGCCGCCGAGAGTCTGCCAATCACCGCGGGCGAACTGCATGTGCGGCGTGGGCGCGGGGAGATCATCGAGGAGCACCAGCGTGTTCCACGACACGGCGCCCACGACGGCGATGCAGGACATCCGGCTGTGCTCCGTGCGATCCGCGCTCAGCGCTCGAAACCTTCGGAGATCATCTCGACCAGCTCCTCGCGCTCCTCGACCGGCAGGAACGCCGCGGATGCGGCGTTGAACTGGAACGTCTCGAGATCGTCGAGGTCGTAGTCGAACGCGTCGACGAGCAGCGCGAGCTCCCGTGTCAGTGAGGTGCCGCTCATGGTGCGGTTGTCGACGTTCACGGTGACCGCGAAGCCGAGCTGGTAGAGCAGGTCGAACGGGTGGTCCGCGAGCTCGTCGCCCCACTGGGTGATCGCCCCGGTCTGCAGATTCGACGACGGCGACAGTTCGAGCGGGATCTCACGGTCGCGCACCCACCGGGCGAGGTCGCCGAACTGCACCTGCACCTCATCGCCTTCGCGCTCCAAGACCTGCAGATCCTCGGCGATGCGCACACCGTGGCCGAGGCGCAGCGCGCGGCCGTCGATGAGGGCGGAGCGGATGGATGCCGGCCCCGCGGCCTCGCCGGCGTGCACGGTCACCGGCAGGAACTCCGAGGCAAGGTAGTCGAAGGCGGCGCGGTGACCCGATGCCGGGAAGCCGTCCTCGGGGCCGGCGACGTCGAAGCCGACCACCCCGCGCTCGCGGTTCGCGACGGCGAGCTTCGCGATCTCCAGCGACCGATCGCCCTGGCGCATGGCGGAGAGGATCTGCCCCACGCGGATGCTGCGGCCGGCCGCATCCGCGTCGTCCTCGCCCTCCTCGATGCCGCGCTGCACCGCTCGCACCGCCTGGGCGGGCGTCAGGCCGCCGGCGACGTGCTGCTCGGGCGCCCAGCGGACCTCACCGTAGACCACCCCGTCCTCGGCGAGGTCGGCGACGAACTCCCGGGTGATCCGGGTGAGCGCCTGCTCGGTCTGCATGACGGCGGTCGTGAGGTCGAAGGTCTTCAGGTACTCGACGAGCGAGCCGGAATCGCCGCGCTCGGCGAACCACCGCCGCAGCGCCTTCGCGTCCCCCGCCGGGGCGTCGATGCCCGCCTCGTCGGCGAGCTCGAGGATCGTCGCCGGACGCACGGCGCCGTCGAGATGGTCGTGCAGCGACACCTTCGGCAGCGAGCGCAGCGAGACGCCCTGCACCTTCCGGTCGCCGTTCTGATCGATGCTCATGATGCTCCTCGTCTCAGCTGTCGGCGGTGATGCGCTCGCGCACGATGGACGTCGCCTCCGGCGCCGTCTGGCCGACCTCGTACGCGCCGTCGAGCGCCTGCAGGGCTCGGGCGAAGCGGGCGTCGTCGTCGGCCGAGAGCGTGAACAGCGGCTGCCCGGCGGTCACCCGATCACCGGGCTTCGCGTGCAGGTCGATGCCGGCGGCGTGGATCACCGGGTCCTCCGCACGCGCGCGCCCGGCGCCGAGGCGCCACGCCGCGATGCCGAACGGCAGGGCATCCATGCGCGAGACGACGCCGTCGACGGCCGCCCGCACCACATGGGTCTCGCGCGCGGCGGGCAGAGCCGCATCCGGGTCGCCGTCCTGCGCTCGGATCATGGCGCGCCAGGAGTCCATGGCGCGGCCGTCGTCGAGTGCGCTCTCCACATCGGCGTCCGGCTGTCCGGCCAGAGCGAGCATCTCGCGGGCCAGCGCGATGGTCAGCTCGCGGACATCCGCCGGACCCCCGCCGGCGAGCACCTCGACTGACTCGCGCACCTCGTTGGCGTTGCCGATCGCGAGACCGAGCGGCACGTTCATGTCGGTGAGGAGGGCCGTGGTGGCGACCCCCGAATCGGTGCCGAGCGCGACCATCGTCCGTGCCAGCTCGCGCGCGCGGTCGATGTCCTGCATGAACGCGCCGTTGCCGAACTTCACGTCCAGCACCAGGGCATCCGTGCCCTCGGCGATCTTCTTCGACATGATGCTCGACGCGATCAACGGGATCGCCTCGACCGTGCCGGTGACGTCGCGCAGCGCGTACAGCTTCTTGTCCGCGGGGGCCAGTCCCGAACCGGCCGCGCAGATCACCGCACCGACATCGCCCTTCATCTGCGCGAACATCTCATCGTTCGACAACGCCGCGCGCCATCCCGGGATCGACTCGAGCTTGTCGAGCGTGCCCCCGGTGTGGCCGAGGCCGCGACCGCTCAGCTGCGGCACGGCGACGCCGAACACGGCGACGAGCGGAGCCAGCGGCAGGGTGATCTTGTCGCCGACACCACCGGTGGAATGCTTGTCGACCGTCCGCTTGCCCAGCCCGCTGAAGTCCATCCGCTCTCCCGACGCGATCATCGCGTCGGTGAGCACGCGGATCTCGTCGCGCTGCATGCCACGTTGGAAGACCGCCATCGCGAACGACGCCATCTGCGCGTCGGACACGTAACCGCGGGTGTAGGCGTCGACCATCCAGCGCAGCGCCGGCTCAGCCACCGCTCCCCCGTCGCGCTTCGCGCGGATGACGTCGACGGCGTCGAAGGGCTCGATGCTCATCGTGCGGCCTCGCGCGCGGCCGAGTGGCGCAGGTCGTACGGCCCGAAGGCGTCCGGCAGCACCTCGTCGATGGTGCGCACCCCCGACACGGTCTCCAGCAGCATGCCAGGGCTCGCGTGCTCGAACAGCAGCTGACGGCAGCGGCCGCACGGCATGATCGTCTCGCCGTCGCCGTTCACGCAGCTGAAGGCGACGAGCCGGCCACCGCCCGACATGAACAGGTCGCCGACCAGCGCGCACTCGGCGCACAGGGTGACCCCGTACGAGGCGTTCTCGATGTTGCACCCGGCGACGATGCGGCCGTCGTCGACCAGGGCGGCCGCTCCGACCCGGTACTGCGAATACGGCGCATAGGCTCTGTGCATCGCGTCGGTGGCGACCTGACGCAGTTCGTCCCAGTCGATGTCGGTCACGTTTCGTCTCTCCTCGATGTGCGGTCGTGTCTACGACTTGATGTACGGCTCGCCGTCAGCCGCGGGCGCCCGGGAGCGGCCGACGAGCCCGGCGACGGCGAAGATCGTCACGACGTACGGCAGCATGAGCATGAACTGGCTGGGCACCGGCGAGCCGATGACGCTGAGCACGCTCTGCAGGTTCGTCGCGAAGCCGAACAGCAGCGCCGCCAGGGTCGCGCGGATCGGATCCCACTTTCCGAAGATCACCGCGGCGAGGGCGATGAAGCCCGCGCCGGCCGTCATCTCGGGGTTGAACCGGGGCACCGAGACGAGGGTGTAGAACGCGCCGCCCATGCCCGCGATCGCACCGGCGATCAGCACGTTCATGTACCGGGTGCGCGCGACGTTGATGCCCACAGTGTCGGCCGCCTGAGGGTGCTCGCCCACCGCGCGCATGCGCAGGCCCCAGCGGGTGCGGTACATGCCGTACCAGACCGCGAACACGATGACGTACATCAGGTACACCACGATCGTCTGTCGGAACAGGATCGGGCCGAGCACCGGGATGTCGCTGAGCAGCGGGATCGGCAGGGCGCGGAACGGCTCGACGGTGTTCAGCGTCGCCTGGTTGGGTGCGAGCACCTGGCGGAACAGGAACGTCGTCACGCCGATGACCAGCACGTTGAGCACCACGCCGACGATGACCTGATCGACGTAGTAGGTGATCGCGAAGACGCCGAGGATCAATGCGACCAGCACGCCAGCGGCCATCGCCGCCACCAGGCCGGCCCAGGCGGTCCCGGTCAGCGACGCCACCATCGCGGCGGTGAACGCGCCGGCGAGCAGCTGCGCCTCGATCGCGATGTTGACGACGCCGGCCCGCTCGCCGATCACACCGCCCAGCGCGCCGAAGATCAGCGGGGTGGCCAGCGCCAGCGCGCCGCTGAGCAGACCGATCATCGGAAGCGTTCCGGAGCTGCCGGCCGCGGCCCAGGCGAGGAAGCCGACGATGAGCGCGACGACGTAGATCGCGACGAGCCACAGCGGCACCGCGCGGTGCCGCGATGCGAGGACAGCGGCCGCCACCGCGATCCCGAGGGCGATGATCACCCCGACCCAGGCGGTCGCCGTGCCGGGGACGATCAGATCGGGCACCCTGACGATCTCACTGCCCGCGGCGAAGCGGAACACCGCGTCCCCGGCCCGGGGTGCGAGCAGCGGCAGCAGCGCGACGAGCACGGCGATCGCGCCGAGGATGATCGGCGTCTTCCATGAGATGACGGCGACGGTGCGGGGCTCGGCCTCGAGGATCTGGACGCTCATGCCGTCACCTCCTTCTTCGCGGCGCGGCGCTGTCGACGGCTCGCGCGGCCGGGCTGCGGCAGGCCGAACATCGCCCGCACCAGCGGCGGGGCCGCGATGAAGAGCACGATCAGCGACTGCACGACGAGCACGATCTCGATCGGCACGCCCTGCGAGGCCTGCATGGTGAAGCCGCCGGTCTTGAAGGCTCCGAAGAGCAGACCGGCGAACAGGATGCCGAGCGGGCGGGAGCGCCCGAGCAGCGCCACGGTGATGGCGTCGAAGCCGATTCCGGCGTCGATGCCGCCGCTGAAGCCCTTCGGCTCGGTACCGAGCACCTGGCTGACGCCGGCGAGGCCGACCAGCGCTCCGGCGATGACCATCACGAGGAAGTACATCCTGCCCACCGAGATGCCGGAGGTGCGGGCGGCGGCGGGGTTCTCACCCACCGCGCGGAAGCGGAAGCCGAGGCTGGAGCGCTCCAGCAGCCACCAGGTGATCGCGACGGCGATCAGCGCCAGCAGGAAGCCGAGGTGCAGCTTGTACATCGGCCCGAGGATGAGCGGCATCACGGCGCTCTCCGCCATCGGAGCGGTCTTCGGGTTGCTGGAGCCCGGCGCCTGCAGGATCCCCTGCGTCGCGAGCATCCACGCCAGCAGGTAGACCGCGATGTGATTGAGCATGATCGTCACGATCACCTCGTGCGCGCCGGTGCGCGCCTTGAGCAGACCCGCGATGCCGGCCCAGATCGCTCCGGCGACGACGCCGGCCGCGAGCGCGACGATGAGGTGCAGGGGGAACGGCATGTCCCATGCGGTCGCGACGTAGCCCGCGGCGGCGGCCGCCATGAGCATCTGGCCCTGACCGCCGATGTTGAACAGGCCGGCCCGGAAGGCGAGACCGACGCCGAGCCCCGCCGCGATCAGCGGCGTGGCGAACTTCAGCGTCTCGGTGAGGGGGCGGATCCCCACCGCGAAGCTGTCGGCGTTGAAGTTGTAGATGGACCCGCGGAACAGCGCCGCGTACGCGCCGCCGACGGCGCTGCCGATCGCCTGGAAGGTGTCGCTCGGCCGCTGGAAGAAGTAGCCCGCGGCCGCCTGCACCTCCTTGTCGGTGAGCGCGATCATCAGCGATCCCACGACGACCGCCGCGACCACGGCGAGGAGCGAGATGGCGAAGGTGCCTGTGACGATCTGCATCACCGCCTGGCGTCCGCGCGACGGCGTCGGCGTCGGCGTCTGCGGCGGAGCGGGGGTCTGCGTCTCAGCGGCGGTCATGCCTGGACTCCTTCGTTCACGGCACCTGCCATCATGAGACCGAGCTGGTCGCGGGGCGTGTCGCCGGCGACGACGCCGACGATGCGCCCGCGGTACATCACGAGGATGCGATCGGCCAGGGCCGTCACCTCGTCGAGTTCGGTGGAGATCACGATCACCGGGACGCCTGCATCGCGGGTCTCGATGATGCGCTTGTGGATGAACTCGATCGATCCGACGTCGACGCCTCGGGTGGGCTGCGCGGCGACGAACAGCGACAGGTCGCGGCTCAGCTCGCGGGCGAGCACGACCTTCTGCTGGTTGCCGCCGGAGAGGCGTCCCGCCGCCTGCGTCGGTCCCTGTGTGCGGATGTCGAACTCCGTGATCTTCTCGCGCGCGAACTCGTCGAGAAGCCTCAGCTGCAGCGCACCGCCCTTGACGAACGGCGCGCCGTTGGAGCGGTCGAGCATCAGGTTCTCGGCGATGGAGAACTCCTTCACCAGCCCGTCGACGCCGCGGTCCTCCGGCACGAAGCCGACGCCGGCGTCGAGGATGCGTCGCACGCTGCGACCGACCAGCTCCTGGCCGTTCAGCCGCACGCTGCCGCGCACGCGCTCCTGAAGCCCGAGCAGCGCCTCGGTGAGCTCGGTCTGCCCGTTGCCCTGCACGCCGGCGATGGCGAGCACTTCCCCGCCGCGCACCTCGAACGAGGCGGAGTCGACGAGGACGGTGCCGGCGGCATCCGTGACGGTGAGATCTTCGACGACGAGCGCGTTCTCGCTGTACTGCGGTTCGCCCTTGTGCACCGTCAGCTCGACAGCGCGGCCGACCATCAGAGAGGCCAGCTCCGCGTTGGACGCGGTCGGTGATGCCTCGCCCACGACCTTGCCCAGCCGGATCACGGTGATGCGGTCGGCCACCTCGCGCACCTCGCGCAGCTTGTGCGTGATGAACACGATCGCGGTGCCCTGCTCGCGCAGCTGACGCATCGTCGCCATCAGCTCGTCGGTCTCCTGCGGGGTGAGCACCGCCGTCGGCTCGTCGAACACCAGGATGCTCGCGTCGCGCGACAGCGCCTTGATGATCTCGACGCGCTGCTGCACGCCCACAGGGAGGTCCTCGACGACCGCATCCGGATCGACGTCGAATCCGAAGCGGTCGGAGATCTCCTTCACCCGGCGACGCGCGGCCGCGAGATCCAGACGCCCTCCGAACGAGGTCTTCTCGTGTCCGAGCATCACGTTCTCGGCGACGGTGAACACCGGGATGAGCATGAAGTGCTGATGCACCATGCCGATCCCCGCCTTCATGGCGTCGCCGGGGCCGTCGAAGTCCTGCACGACGTCGTCGATGAGGATCTGCCCCTCGTCGGCCTCGTACAGGCCGTAGAGCACGTTCATCAGCGTGGACTTCCCCGCGCCGTTCTCCCCGAGAAGACAGTGGATCTCACCGGGTTCGACGACCAGATCGATGTGGTCGTTGGCCGTCAGTGCGCCGAACCTCTTCGTTATGCCGCGCAGCTCGAGCTTCATGTGTCCGATCCTATTCGTGACATGCTGCGTCGCCCAGGGATCGCCCGAGCAGACGACAGCGGGGAGGCCGGCTCCGGCCGGCCTCCCCGTGGCGATTCGTCTTACTCGCTGAGGTAGGACGTGACGGTGATGTTCCCGTCGATGATGTCCTGCTTGATCTGGTCGAGCTGCTCCACGAGCTCGGCGTCGACCTTGTCCTCGAAGCTGTGCAGCGGCGCGATGCCGACGCCCTCGTTCTCGAGCGTGCCGATGTAGGCCTCACCGTCGAAGCTGCCGTCGGCCGCGGCCGTCACCGCCTCGTACGTCGAGAGGTCCATCGCCTTCAGCACCGAGGTGAGCACGAAGTCGGCCGTGGTCGGGTCGGTGTTGAACAGGTCCGCGTCCGCGCCGATCAGCGCGACGTCCTTGCCGGACTCCTTGATGGCCTGCAGACCCGACTGGTAGATCGGGCCGCCCACGGGGAAGAGCACGTCGACGCCCTGGTCGATGATGTTCTTCGCCACGGTCTTGGCGCCCTGGTTGGCTTCGAAGCCACCGGTGAACGATCCGGTGGTGCCGTCCCATCCGACGACCTGGACCTCCGAGCCGTTCTGCTCGTTGTAGTAGTCCACGCCCTGCTTGAAGCCGTCCATGAAGATCGTGACGGTCGGGAACTCCATGCCGCCGTACGTGCCGACCTTGCCCGCCTCGGAGTAGCCGGCCGAGAGGTAACCGGCCAGGAAGGCGGCCTCAGCGGTGTTGTACAGCAGCGGCTTGACGTTGTCGGGCTTGTTCTCGCCGCCGGCGTCGTCGACGAGGATGAAGTCCGTGTCGGGGTTGGCGTTCGCCGCGTCGACGGTGGCCTGCGAGAGCGCGAAGCCGACGGAGACGATGGCGTTGCAGCCCTCGGAGACCATGTTGTCGATGTTCGGGCCGTACTCGGTCTCGGCATTCGACTCCGCCTCGCGGAAGGTGGCGCCGAGTTCGTCGGCCGCCTTCTTCGTGCCCTCGTAGGAGAGCTGGTTGAAGGACTTGTCGTCGAAGCCGCCGGCGTCGGAGACGATGCAGGCCGAGAAGTCCGCTGCGGCGTCGCCGCCGCCACCCGGCTCGTTCTCGGTCGGAGCCTGGCCGCAGCCGGCGAGAGCGAAGATGACGCCGGCGGCGATCGTCGCGCCGAGCAGCTTCCTGGTCGTGGAGATGGGCACGCTATGCCTCCCTGAAGAGATCCCCGCGGACATCGCGGGTCGGTCTAAGTTACCTACGGTTACGCAGACTGTGCACGCTCGGCCCGGTTGTGCTGGCGAAAGGTTACAAAGCTGCAATGATGACGGCGCGGAGCGCCTGGTCACCGGGCACAGTCGCGGATGCGGTGATCAGAGCACGTCCCCGCGCCCGGTCAGCTTGAGCGACTCGACGACGCCCTTCACGCGCTGGGCGTGCTCGACCGTCGTGACCAGCAGCGCATCCTCGGTGTCGACGACGACGATGTCCTGCACCCCGACGAGGCTGATCACCCGCGACGTCTGACTGACCAGGATGCCGCTGGCGGCATCCGTGAGCACCCGCGCCTTGGGGCCCAGCACGGCGAGATCGTTCTTGCGGCCGTGGGTGATGAGCTTGGTGAGCGAGGCGAAGTCCCCGACGTCGTCCCAGTCGAAGTGACCGGGAACCACCGCCAGCCTTCCCCGGTCGGCGGCAGGCTCGGCGACGGCGTAGTCGATGGCGATTTTCTTCAGTCGCGGCCAGAGGCGGTCGACGGCGGGACCGCGGCGCTCGCGGTCGTCCCAGGCCTCGGCCAGCTCGAGCAGTCCCGCGTGCAGTTCGGGCTCGTTCGCCGCCAGCTCGTCGAGGAGCACGCTCGCCTTCGCGATGAACATGCCCGCGTTCCACAGGTAGGTGCGCTCGGCGAGATAGGTCTTCGCGGTCTCGAGATCGGGCTTCTCGACGAAGCGCTCGACGAGCGCGGCCTCGCGCGCGCCCTCGACGATCAGCTCCGGTCCGCGCTTGATGTAACCGAAACCCACGGACGGCTCGGTGGGAGCGATGCCGATGGTGCAGATGTATCCCTCACGGGCCACCTCGACGGCGTCGCGGACGGCGAACTCGAACACGCGGGTGCCGCGGATGACATGGTCGGCGCTGAACGAACCGATGATGACGTCGGGCTCGCGGCGATGCAGGATCGCCGCGGCGAGTCCGATCGCGGCGGCGGAGTCGCGCGGCTCGGACTCCAGGATGACGTTGAGATCCGCGATGCCGGGCAGCTGCTCCTCGACGGCGGCGCGATGCGCCCGCCCGGTGACCACGGCGATCCGGTCCGGACCGGTGAGCGGCTCGAGCCGATCCCAGGTGTCACGCAGCAGCGACTGCCCCGAGCCGGTGAGATCGTGCAGGAACTTCGGCGCATCCGCGCGCGACAGCGGCCACAGTCTGCTGCCGATGCCGCCGGCCGGGATCACTGCGTAGAAGTCGTCGATTCGCCCCATGCCCCTAACCTATCCGCCGGTCCGCCGGCGCCGTGAGCCGACGATAGGCGCGCGACATCGGCACGATGCACGATCGGAATGACCGCGGACCGCCTTAGGGTCGCCTTCGTCGCCCCCGGCGTTGCGACGGGAATAGGATGAGGGGGATCGGGCGCGCCCTCGGTGCGTGTGCCCGGCATCGCATCGATAGGGAGGACGACCGTGTCCACGAGCACTCGCTTGACACCGTCGATTTCGGAAACCACATCGAAGACGCCGCGCGGAACCCTCTACCGGGGTCGCGAAGGCATGTGGTCGTGGGTGCTTCACCGCATCACCGGAGTCGCGATCTTCTTCTTCCTCCTCGTGCATGTGCTCGACACAGCGCTCATCCGCGTCTCCCCCGAGGCGTACGACGCGGTCATCGGCACGTACAAGAACCCGGTCATGGCGTTCGGCGAGGTCGTCCTCGTCGCGGGCATCGCGTTCCACGCGATGAACGGCCTGCGCATCATCCTGGTCGACTTCTGGGCGAAGGGCGCCAAGTACCAGCGCCAGCTGTTCTGGATCGTCATGGGCGTGTGGGTCGTGATCATGGCCGGCTTCGTGCCCCGCCATCTCGCCCTCGCGTTCGCCGGATTCGGAGGAGGACACTGATGTCGGTTCAGACCGTGGCTCCCGTCGCCCGCCGTCAGCGCGGGTTCAACCTCGAGAAGTGGGGCTGGCTGTTCATGCGCGCCTCCGGCGTGCTGCTCGTCGTGCTGATCTTCGGCCACCTGTTCGTCAACCTGATGATCGGTGACGGCATCCACGCCCTCGACTTCGCCTTCGTCGCCGGCAAGTTCGCCAACCCGTTCTGGCAGTGGTGGGACGTACTGATGCTCTGGCTCGCGCTGATCCACGGCGCCAACGGCATGCGCACGATCGTCAACGACTACGTCACGCACGACAAGGCTCGCAAGGCGCTGGTGTGGGCCCTCGGCCTGGCCGCCGCCCTGCTGATCATCCTGGGCACCCTCGTGGTGTTCACGTTCGACCCGTGCGGCGGCGTCCTCGCGGACGGCGCCATGTGGGAGACCTGCCAGGCGCTGGGCAAGTAAGAAGAAGAGGCATACGAGTGACCACGCAGACCCAGGATTCCGTCGTGCGCGACGGTGTGCACTACCACCAGTTCGACATCGTCATCGTGGGCGCCGGCGGCGCCGGGATGCGCGCCGCGATCGAAGCCGGCCCCGGCGCACGGACCGCGGTGATCTCGAAGCTGTACCCCACCCGCTCGCACACCGGTGCGGCGCAGGGCGGTATGGCCGCGGCGCTCGCGAACGTCGAGGAGGACAGCTGGGAGTGGCACACCTTCGACACGATCAAGGGCGGTGACTACCTCGTCGACCAGGATGCCGCCGAGATCCTCGCCAAGGAGGCGATCGACGCGGTCATCGACCTCGAGAACATGGGTCTGCCCTTCAACCGCACGCCCGACGGCAAGATCGACCAGCGCCGGTTCGGCGGTCACACCGCCGAGCACGGCAAGACGCCGGTGCGCCGCGCCTGCTACGCGGCGGACCGCACCGGGCACATGATCCTGCAGACGCTGTTCCAGAACTGCGTCAAGCTGGGCATCAACTTCTTCAACGAGTTCTACGTGCTCGACCTCATCACCGTGAAGGACGCCGACGGCGCCACCCAGGTGGCGGGAGTCATCGCCTACGACCTGGCCACGGGCGAACTGCACGTGTTCCACTCCAAGGCCGTGGTCTTCGCCACGGGCGGCTTCGGCAAGATCTTCAAGACCACCTCCAACGCGCACACCCTCACCGGTGACGGCGTCGGGATCGTGTGGCGCAAGGGCCTGCCGCTGGAGGACATGGAGTTCTTCCAGTTCCACCCCACCGGCCTCGCCGGCCTCGGCATCCTGCTCACCGAGGGCGCCCGAGGCGAGGGCGCCATCCTGCGCAACGCGTCCGGTGAGCGCTTCATGGAGCGCTACGCCCCCACCATCAAGGACCTCGCCCCGCGTGACATCGTCGCCCGCTCGATGGTGCAGGAGGTGCTGGACGGACGGGGTGCCGGACCGCACAAGGACTACGTGCTGCTGGACTGCACGCACCTGGGTGCGGAGATCCTCGAGACGAAGCTGCCCGACATCACGGAGTTCGCCCGCACCTATCTCGGTGTGGACCCCGTCGTCGAGCCGGTGCCGGTGATGCCGACCGCGCACTACGCGATGGGCGGCATCCCCACCAACAACGACGCTGAGGTGCTCGCCGACAACGAGACCGTGGTCCCCGGCCTCTACGCCGCGGGCGAGTGCGCCTGCGTGTCGGTGCACGGCTCGAACCGCCTCGGCACCAACTCGCTGCTCGACATCAACGTCTTCGGCAAGCGCGCCGGCCGCAACGCGGTCGAGTACGTCAAGACCGCCGACTTCGTGCCCCTGCCCGAGAACCCCGCCGCGTTCGTGTCCGAGATGATCGAGAACCTGCGCAACAGCCAGGGCACCGAGCGCATCGCCGTGCTGCGCAAGACGCTGCAGGACGAGATGGACAGGGGCGCGCAGGTGTTCCGCACGCACGAATCACTGCAGCACGTTCTCGGCGTCATCGCCGAGCTTCGTGAGCGCTACAAGAACATCCACGTCGACGACAAGGGCCGTCGCTTCAACACCGACCTTCTCGAAGCCGTCGAGCTCGGCTTCCTGCTCGACATCGCCGAGGTCGTCGTCTACGCCGCGCAGAACCGCGAGGAGAGCCGTGGCGGCCACATGCGCGACGACTTCCCGAACCGCGATGACGAGAACTGGATGAAGCACACGATGGCGTATCTCACCGGAGACGCGCACTCATCGGACCCCAGCGACCACATCGAGCTCAGCACGAAGCCGGTCGTGTTCGCGAAGAACGAAGATGGCGAACTGCGCTACCCGCCGATGGAGAGGAAGTACTGATCATGTCCAACGCCGTCGCAGAGGCTCCCGCCGACAGCACCGCCGGCGACACCGGCGTGCAGTCCTTCCTGGTGACGTTCATCATCCGCCGCTTCGACCCCGAGGTCGACGCGGAGCCGCGCTGGGTGGACTACGACGTGGAGCTGTTCTCCACCGACCGCGTGCTCGACGCGCTGCACAAGATCAAATGGGAGGTCGACGGCTCGCTGTCGTTCCGCCGCTCCTGTGCGCACGGCATCTGCGGCTCCGATGCCATGCGCATCAACGGCCGCAACCGGCTGGCGTGCAAGACGCTGATCAAGGACCTCGACATCTCCAAGCCGATCTACGTCGAGGCCATCAAGGGCCTGCCGCTGGAGAAGGACCTCATCGTCGACATGGAGCCGTTCTTCGCCTCCTACCGCGAGGTGCAGCCGTTCCTCATCGCGAACTCCGCCCCCGAGAAGGGCAAGGAGCGCGTGCAGTCGATCGCCGACCGCGCGATCTTCGACGACACCACCAAGTGCATCCTGTGCGCCGCGTGCACGTCGTCGTGCCCGGTGTTCTGGACGGACGGGCAGTACTTCGGCCCGGCGGCGATCGTGAACGCGCACCGCTTCATCTTCGACTCGCGCGACGACGCGGGCGACGTGCGTCTGGACATCCTCAACGACAAGGAAGGCGTGTGGCGCTGCCGCACGACCTTCAACTGCACCGAGGCATGCCCGCGCGGCATCGAGGTCACCAAGGCGATCGCCGACGTGAAGCAGGCGATCCTGCGCGGCGGTTCCTGAACGCCCCCATCGTGGCAGAGCGCCCGGTCGATCCGATTCGGCCGGGCGCTTCGTCGTTTTGGCGGCGGCGCAGCGATGTCGGCGGCCGAGTTTAGGCTGGAAACATGCCCCATCTGCGTATCGCCTCCGTCAACGTCAACGGCATCCGCGCCGCCGTGCGCAACGGGATGCGCTCCTGGCTGGATGCGGCCGACGTCGACGTGCTGACGGTGCAGGAGGTGCGCGGTCAGGACGAGCATCTGGGGGCGGCGTTCCCCGACTGGGCGATCGTGCACGATGCCGCCACCGCGAAGGGCCGCGCGGGTGTCGCGATCCTCAGCCGCGAGCCGGCGTCCGCCTCGCGCGCGATTCTCGGGGCCGACGACTTCGATTCGGCGGGCCGCTGGCTCGAGGCGGACTTCGCCATCGGCGGGCTTCCGCTGACCGTCGTCAGCGCCTACGTGCACAGCGGTGAAGCCGACACCCCCAAGCAGGACGAGAAGTGGAAGTTCCTCGACGCCATGACGGTGCGGCTGGGCGAGCTGGGCACGCCTGACGCGATGGCCCTCATCACCGGCGATCTGAACGTGGGCCACCGCGAGCTCGACATCAAGAACTGGCGCGGCAACCGCACCAAGGCCGGGTTCCTCCCCCGCGAGCGCGCCTACTTCGACCGTTTCCTCGGCGAGGCCGGTGCGCAGGTCACCGGCGTCGACGGCTCGACCGGCTCTGGACTGGGCTGGGTCGACATCGGCCGCGTGCACCACGGCGAGGTGGATGGGCCGTACACCTGGTGGTCGATGCGGGGGAAGGCGTTCGACAACGACAGCGGCTGGCGCATCGACTACCACCTCGCCACGCCCGCACTCGCCGCCAGGGCGACCGGATACACCGTCGCCCGCGCCGCGACCTACGCCGAGCGGTGGAGCGATCACGCGCCTGTGGTCGTCGACTACACGTACTGATCCTCAGCGGTTCATCCAGGCGGCGACGATCGCGACGGGAGTCAGCAGGACGACCAGAGCGGCGATGCCGAACGCGACGGTCCTGCGCCGCGCCGGAAAGGCGAGCGCAGCGAACGTCGCGGCGACGATCTCGATCGCGAGCACGATCGGCGTCAGCCCGAGAAGCAGGATGAAGCTGTTGTCTTCGACCGGAGAACCGCTCGGCCGGCCGAACATGAAGAGCTCGACGGCGAGCGCTCCGAGCCACAGCACTCCGAAGACGAGCGCCAGCACCAGGGAGACGATGCGGAGGGGACTCTCCCCGAGGCGCTCGGGTGACATGTCGCTCATGACAGGAGTGTGCCACGAATGACGAGGCGCTCCAGGCTCCCCCATAGGATTGAACGGTGACGAGACCACGCCTCTACTCCGGAATGCAGCCCTCCGCCGACTCCCTCCACAGCGGCAACTACATCGGGGCGCTGCTGCAGTGGCGTGACATGCAGGCGTCCTACGACGCGTTCTTCTCGGTCGTCGATCTGCACGCCATCACCGTCGCCCAGGATCCCGCAGAGCTGCGCGAGAAGACGCGCCGGACCGCCGCGCAGTACATCGCCGCCGGCATCGAGCCGTCCAAGTCGACCCTGTACGTGCAGTCGCACGTGCGCGCGCACGCCGAGCTCGCCTGGATCCTCAGCACGATCACCGGGTTCGGCGAGGCCGGCCGGATGACGCAGTTCAAGGACAAGTCGGCCCGCTACGGCCAGGACTCCACCTCGGTCGGCCTGTTCACCTACCCGGTGCTGATGGCGGCCGACATCCTGCTGTACCAGACCGAGCTGGTGCCGGTGGGCGACGACCAGAAGCAGCACGTCGAACTGACCCGCGATCTCGCCGAGCGCTTCAACAAGCGCTTCGGCGAGGCGTTCACGATCCCGCAGCCCGTGATCCAGAAGGACACCGCCCGCATCTACGATCTGCAGAACCCGTCATCGAAGATGTCGAAGTCGGCCGACAGCGACGCCGGCGTGCTGTGGCTGCTCGACGACCCGGCGAAGTCGGCGAAGAAGATCATGCGGGCGGTCACCGACACCGAAGGATCGGTGCGCTACGACCGCGAGAACAAGCCCGGCGTCTCGAACCTGCTCACGATCTACGCGGCGCTGACCGGTCGCGAGGTGGGCTCGATCGAAGACGAGTACGCGGGGCGCGGCTACGGCGACTTCAAGAAGGACCTCGCCGAGGTCGTGGTGAACGAGTTCGGCCCGGTGCGCGAGCGTGCGACGGAACTGCTCTCCGACCCCGCCGAGCTCGACCGGCTGCTCGCGGTGAACGCCGCGAAGGCGGATGCCGTGGCCGATGCGACCCTCGCCGACGTGTACGAGAAGGTGGGCCTGCTGCGGCGCGTGTGAGCCGCCGGGAAGGGTCGCTCCCGCGCCGTAGGATAGTGGCGTGACCGAGCCGACATCGCCGCCCGTTCCACCGCACGGAGCAGTCCCGCCGCCGCCCGCGACGCCTTTCCCGGCTCCTGGCCCGCTCGCTGCCGACTCCGGCGTTCCCGCTCCCGGCTATCAGGCGCCTGCCGGGGCTTACCGCGTGCCCGTGGGCGGTTATCAGGCTCCCGCCGGCGGGTACAGCGTGCCGCCGACCACTCCCCCGGCATCCGCCGGCCTGGGCGTCTTCGCGCTGATCGCCGCTCTGCTCGCCGGCGTCGTCATCCCGGTGATCGGCGGAGTGCTCGGCCATGAGATCGGCGTACGGGTTCCCGCCGCCGACATCGCCGCCACCACCGGCGACGACCTCTCCTTCCTCAGCCCCGCGCGCACGCAGGTGCTGTGGGCGGAGATCTCGTTCTGGGCGGGAACCGTACTCGGCGTGGCCGCCATCGCGCTCGGAATCGTCGCCACCGTGAAGCGCCGCGGCCGCGGCCAGGGCATCGCGGCCATCGTCGTCGCCGCCCTCGGGCCGCTGCTCTTCTTCGGCGCGACGTTCGTGCTGTTCGGCATCGGCACGGCCACCGGAATGATGGCGGCCGCCTGACGGCGGGCACCCGTGCGCGGTTCAGCCGCGCGAGTGGTGCCGCTGCTGAGCGGCGAGCAGTCCCTCGTCGACGAGCTGCTCGACCGCATCCGCCACGTCGGAGACGAAGATCGGCAGCGTGTCACGCTCCGCGGAGCCGAACGGCGAGAGCACCCAGTCCGCCGGGTCCTGACGTCCCGGCGGACGGCCGATGCCCGCACGCACGCGCGGGAAGTCGGGGGTGCTGAGAGCGCGGGCCACATCGCGGACGCCGTTGTGCCCGCCGTGCCCGCCGCCGGTCTTGAGCCGGATGCTGTCGTACGGGATGTCGAGCTCGTCGTGGATGACCACGACGTGCGCCGGATCGACGGAGTAGAACCGGGCGAGGGCGGCGACCGGCGTACCCGAGGTGTTCATGTAGGTGTTCGGCTTGGCGAGCACCAGCTTGTCCGCGCCAGGGCGCAGCCAGGTCTCGATCACCCGCGCGCCCGCCTTGTGCTCGCGGAACCGCTCACCCCGCCGCTCGGCGAGCTCGTCGAGCACCATCTGCCCGATGTTGTGCCGGGTCGTCTCGTAACGCGGCCCGGGGTTGCCCAGTCCGACGATCAGCCAGGTGGCCGCCATGGCCGCTCCTCTCCTGCGGGGACGACGAAGGGGACGCGATCCGCTCGCGTCCCCTCCATCCGTGGTCTCAGCGGATCACTCCGCAGCGGCCTCCTCGGCCGGAGCCTCGGCGCCAGCCCCCTCGGCGGCGCCCTCCTCAGCCTCGGGCTCGGCGGAGACCGCGGGAACCGAGATCGCGACGATCAGGGTCTCCGGGTCGGCGACCAGGCTGACGCCCTTGGGCAGCTTCACGTCGGCGGCGGTGATGTGCGCGCCCTCCTCGAGGCCCTCGACCGAGACCTCGACGTGCTGCGGAATGTGCGTGGCCTCAGCCTCGACCGCCAGCGTGGTCGCGTCGAGGTTGGCGATGGTACCGGCGAAGGACTCGCCGACGAGCACGACGGGGAGGTCGATCGCGACCTTCTCGCCCTTCTTCACGACCAGCAGGTCGATGTGCTCGATGATCTGGTGCACCGGGTCCTTCTGCACGTCCTTGACCAGGGCGAGCTCGCTGCGGCCCTCGATGTCGAGGGTGAGCAGCGCGTTGGCGCGGCGGATGATCAGCGCGGTCTGGTGGCCGGGCAGTGCGACGTGCACGGGCTCGGTACCGTGACCGTAGATGACGGCCGGGATCTTGCCTGCCGCACGAAGGCGGCGGGCGAAGCCCTTGCCGAACTCGGTGCGCAGCTCGGCGCTGACCTTGTTGTCGTCGGACATGTGGTTCTCCTTCAGGACGCGCGGGATGGGCCGCGCGGTGGTCGTGGGGTCTCGGCGCCTCGGATCGGACACGAGGAGGCGAAGCCATGATGCTCAACTGACCACTGGGCTCACATCGCCGCGTCGATAACGGATGAACGCGCACGCGCGCCACCCCTCGCCGAGGAACTCCTCCATGGTACCCGAATCGCGGGTAGGCTGTTGCCATGCTCGATGGTGCTTTCCTCTCCCACGTCGTCCTCTGGGTCGTCGGCGCGATCGCCGTCTGCGGCGTCGTCTCGTCGTTCGCCGCGTTGTTCGCGATGGGGCGCACGGGGTACCGCAAGGACTGACGCCGACACAGATGCGCTCCGGCTGAACGGGCGACGGTACGCTGAAAGCCGTCCCACCCGCTGCCATCGAGGAGCTCTCAGTGCCCGAAGCATCAGCCAACATCGGAGTCGTCGGACTCGCCGTCATGGGTTCGAACCTGGCCCGCAATCTCGCCAGCCGGGAGGGGAACACCGTCGCGGTGTTCAACCGGAGCCGCGGGAAGACGGATGAGCTGGTCGCCGCGCACCCCGAGGCGGGTTTCGTTCCGGCGTTCTCATACGAGGAGTTCGCGGCCAGCCTGCAGAAGCCGCGCACGGCGATCATCATGGTCAAGGCCGGCGCGGGTACGGATGCCGTGATCGACCAGCTCACGCGCGTGTTCGAACCGGGCGACATCATCGTCGACGGCGGCAACGCGTACTTCCCCGACACCATCCGGCGCGAGAAGCAGGTGCGCGAGACGGGCATCAACTTCGTGGGCGCCGGGATCTCCGGCGGCGAGGAGGGCGCGCTCACCGGTCCGTCGATCATGCCCGGTGGCTCGGACGAATCGTGGGTGACCCTCGGCCCCATCCTGCGCTCGATCGCCGCCGTCGCCGAGGGCGAGCCGTGCGTGACGCACGTCGGCCATGACGGCGCCGGTCACTTCGTGAAGATGGTGCACAACGGCATCGAGTACGCCGACATGCAGCTCATCGCCGAGGCGTACGACCTCATCCGCCGCGGCACCGGCAAGACCCCGGCGGAGATCGCCGAGATCTTCGCCGAGTGGAACAGGGGCGAGCTGGAGTCGTACCTGATCGAGATCACCGCCGAGGTGCTGCGCCAGGTGGATGCCGAGACCGGCAAGCCCCTGGTCGACGTCATCCTCGACCAGGCCGGCGCCAAGGGCACCGGCGCCTGGACCGTGCAGACTGCGCTGGGGCTGGGCGTGCCGGTCTCGGGCATCGCCGAGGCGACGTTCGCCCGCTCGCTGTCCTCGCACCCCGAGCAGCGTGTCGTGGCCGCCGACCTGCCGGGCCCTGATGATGTCTTCGCCGTGCCCGCAGACGAGGTGGACGCCTTCATCGAGGACGTGCGTCTGGCGCTGTACGCCTCGAAGATCGTCGCCTACTCGCAGGGCTTCGACGAGATCCGCGCCGGTGCCGCCGAGTACGACTGGAACATCGATCTCGGCGCCATCTCGAAGATCTGGCGCGGCGGCTGCATCATCCGCGCGCAGTTCCTCAACCGCATCGCCGACGCGTACGACAGCACCCCCGACCTGGCCGTGCTCATGGCGGCGCCGTACTTCGCGGAGGCGCTCACGCGTGCACAGGTCTCGTGGCGGCGCGTGGTCGTCGCTGCCGCACAGGCCGGCATCCCCGCCCCGGCGTTCTCGTCATCGCTGTCGTACTACGACGGCATCCGTGCCGACCGCCTGCCCGCCGCGCTCATCCAGGGGCAGCGCGACTTCTTCGGTGCACACACCTACCGGCGCATCGACAAGGAGGGCACCTTCCACACGCTGTGGTCGGGCGACCGCTCCGAGATCGAAGCGGAAGACACCCACTAGTCCTCCACCGCTTCATGCCGAGAGGCCGGGATCGTACGGTCCCGGCCTCTCGCGCATCAGACCGCGATGTTGTGGTTGCGCCGGAAGGTGTTCTGGGGGTCCCATCGCGCCTTCAGCTCGCGCAGCCGCTCGTACGCGACGACGTCGAACATGCCGGGCACCGCGTCCGGGCGCTCCGCATCGGCGAAGTTCCCATACTCGGCGAGTCGTCCGCCGGTGATGGCCCCCGCGTCGGCGAGCACCGCTTCGCGCATGGCGTCGTCGAGCATCCCGGGCACGTCGAAGCCGCCTGCCATCACGAACCAGGTCGCGTCGCGGGCGGGAAAGGCCGTGCCCTCCTGCGGAACGTCGCCGAAGGCGCCGCCGAGTGAGCGCAGGAAGACCACCGAGGCGGGGTACGCCGATCGGAAGGCCACCAGGCGGTCGATGAGCTCATCGTCCAGCTCGCGGATCAGCCCGTTACCGCCCAGCAGCCGAGGGGGTGCGGCGTCGGGGTCGGCCGGTTGCGGCATCTCCATCAGGATGTCGGGATACGCCGCGCCGGAGACGTCGCCGACGACACCGTCGAGTTCGGTCAGCGGGGCCAAGACGCGACGGAGTGCATCGGGGTCGTCACCCGCCCAGACGGCGACGAGACGAGCGCCGGCCGGTGCACTGGGGTCCATCGCGGGCACGTCCATGTACGTCACGGTCAGCTCCCGCGGTGCATCCCTGAGGATGTCGCGCATCGCTCGCAGCACCGCGGCACGGTCCGCACCGTCGCCGACGAGGAACTCGCCGAGCGCGACGCGCGTCAGCGGATGCGCCTCGAAATCGAAGCGGGTGACGACGCCGAAGTTGCCTCCGCCGCCGCGCAGCGCCCAGAACAGCTCCGGCTGCTCGGTGGCCGAGGTCTCGACGATCTCCCCCGCGGCGGTGACGACCTGGGCGCCGACGAGCTGGTCGACGGCCAGTCCCCAGGCGCGCACCATCAGTCCGATGCCTCCGCCGAGGGTGAGCCCGCCGACGCCGACGCTGCGGGTGTCACCGGAGCTGAGGGCGAGCTCGTGGTCGGCGAGCACGTCCGCCACGGCACCCCAGGTGGCGCCGCCGCCGATGCTCACCCGTGAGCCCGCCACGCCGATGTCCGCGAGCGCGGAGAGGTCGATCCGCACACCCTCCGATGCGGAGTGCGACCAGGGTCCGTGACCGCCCGCGATCACGGTGACGGGCTGAGCGCCCGCCTGCGCCTGCCGTACGAGGGCGGCGACATCTTCTGCGGTCCGAGGCCGCAGGTTCTGCTCTGAATCCATGTGCACACGCTAGCCCTGGTGACCGACACCGCGACAGGTCAGGGCACGACGACCGTCTTCACGCCCTCGCCGCGCTCCGCGGCCGTCAGCGCCGAGAAGAAGTCGTCGATGCCCACCCTGCCGGTGATCAGCGGGGTCAGGATGACGTCACCCGACGCGATGAGCCTCATCGCGGCGCGCCACGAGGCGGGGGTCGAGGCGAAGCCGCTCGTCACCGTCAGCTCCTTGTAGAGCACGGTGTCGAACGGCAGCATGATCTCCCGGCCGAAGATGCCGACCTGCACGTACCTCCCACCCGCGCGCAGCGCACGGAGGGCGGATGCCGCCGCCGTTGCGGCGCCGGAGCATTCGATCGCGACGTCGAAGGCATCCTCGTCCGGCGGGCCCTCGGTGACGCCGATGCCGAGTTCGGCGGCGACGGCGAGGCGCGCGGCATCCGACGGCAGACCCGCGAGGGTCACGACGCCGCCGGACGCACGGGCGACCTGCGCCGCCAGCTGCCCCATCGCGCCCGGCCCGGTCACGAGCACCCGGTCGCCGGCCTGCACCACCGGCGGGTCGAGCAGACACTGCGCGACGCAGGCGAGCGGCTCGCTCAGCACGCCGTCGAGCTCTCCCGGCGTCGCCGGGAGGCGGTGCAGGTTGATCACGGGCACGCGCAGCCGCGACGCGAACCCGCCGTCACGGAACGACCCGATCGACCGGCGTTCGGCGCAGAGGTTCCGCCGGCCGGCCCGGCACGCGTCACAGTGCTCGCACGTCGAGAAGTACGTCTCCAGCGCGACCTTGGCGCCGATCCATCCGGCGTCCTCCGGCGAGCCGGTCGCGGAGACCACGCCGAGGACCTCATGCCCCATGATCACGGGGCGGGCGTGCGCGTACTCGTCGTGGGCGATGTGCACGTCCGTGCCGCAGAGGCCGGTGGCGATCACGTCGACGATCGCCTCGCCCGGCCCGGCGGACGGAGGGTCGACCTCGCCGATCTCGATCCCCGACTGGCCCTCTCGGCGCTTGATCACCGCACGCACGACACGCCGCCTCTCGCGCCCGGCCGGCATCGGCGGCGCGCCCTCACCATTCCGCGACCGATCCGTCGGGGTGACGCCACACCGGGTTCTGCCAGCGCTCCCAGCTCGCCGAGGCGTCGCGCACCGCGCGCTCGTCGATCTCGATGCCGAGCCCTGGGCCGGTGAGGCGCTCGAACCCGCCGCCGACGAACTTCAGCGGCGACGTGTCGGCGACGTAGTCGAGCACCTCGGCGCCGCTGTTGTAGTGGATGCCGATCGACTGCTCCTGGATGAGATGGTTCGGCACGGCGAAGCCGATCTGCAGGCAGGAGGCCAGTGCGAGCGGGCCGAGCGGACAGTGCGGGGCGATGGCGACGTCGAACGCCTCGGCGAGCGCGGCGATGCGGCGCACCTCCGAGATCCCGCCGGCGTGCGACAGGTCCGGCTGCACGATCGCCACGCCGGCCGCCAGCACCGGCAGGAACTCCTGCCGGGTGTACAGGCGCTCGCCGGTCGCGATCGGGATCGTGGTGGCATCCACCATCTTTCCGATCATGTGCGTGTTCTCCGGGACCACCGGCTCCTCGATGAAGAAGGGATGCAGCGGCTCGATGAGCGGCGCGAGGCGTCGCGCGGTGCCCAGCGTGAACCGGCCATGCAGGTCGACGGCCACATCCCGGTCGGGCCCCAGCACCTCGCGCGCGCTGGCGACGCGGTCGACGACGCCGTTCAGATCGGCGACGGTGCCGCTGCGATTCATCCGCCCGGAGGCGTTCATCTTCACCGCGGTGAGGCCGACCTCGAGCTGCGCGGAGATGTGGTCGGCGACCTCGGCCGGATCATCGCCGCCGACCCAGCCGTACGCGCGGATGCGGTCGCGCACCGGGCCGCCCAGCAGGTCGTGCACCGGCACGCCGAGCCGTTTGCCCTTGAGGTCCCACAGCGCCTGGTCCACGCCGGAGACGGCGCTGGCGAGCACAGGGCCGCCCCGGTAGAACTGCCCCTTGGTGAGCACCTGCCAGTGATCCTCGATGCGGCCGGGGTCCTTGCCGAGCAGGTACTCGGCGAACTGGTCGACGGCCGCTCGCACGACGTCGGCGTACCCCTCCAGCGATGCCTCACCCCAGCCGACGAGGCCGTCGTCCGTCTCGATGCGCACGAACAGCCAGCGCGGCGCGACCGGGAAGCTCTCGACCCGGGTGATGGATGCAGGGATCATGCCTATCCCTTCGTGGCGCCGGCGGTGAGCCCCGACACGATGTACCGCTGGGTGAACAGCGCGATCAGCATGATCGGCGTGGTGACGACGACGGATGCCGCCATCAGCGCCCCCCAGTCGATCGAGGCGTACCCGATGAAATCGAAGATGGCGACGGGCAGCGTCTTGGTCGACTGCCCGGAGAGGACGAGCGCGAACATGAAGTTGTTCCACGAGAAGATGAACGACAGGATGGTCGCCGTCGCGATGCCGGGGATCGACAGCGGCAGCGTGATGCGGAAGAACGCCCCGATCGCGGTGAGCCCGTCGACCTGGCCGGACTCCTCGAGCTCCTCGGGCAGCTGATCGAAGAACGACATCATGATGTACAGGATCAGCGGCAGCGACACGAACATGTGGGACATGATCAGCGGCGCGTAGCCGCCCGTCATCCGCAGCTGCGCGAAGATGAAGTACCACGGCACCAGCAGGCTGACACCGGGGATGATCCGGGCGAGCAGCACCACCATGGCGGACTTGTTCATCATGAACCGGCTCATCGCGTAGGCGGCGGGCACGGCCAGCACGAGCGACAGTCCGGTGGCCATGAACGCCACGAAGAACGAGTTCCAGATGTAGACCAGGTAGTTCCCGCGGCGCGGGTCGAACACGGTGCCATAGTTCTCGAGCGTCGGAGCGAAGACGAACGCCTGCGAGGGGTCGTAGATCTGCACGTTCAGCTTGAAGCTCGCCAGCACCATCCACACGATCGGTCCGAGGAAGGCGAGGACGATCAGCGCGAGCCCGGCGAAGCGCGCCACCCCGCTCCACCGGAACCGCCGCCGGCGCAGCATCGGGGGTCTGCTCCCGCCGGTCACGACGGTGCGGGTGTCGGTGATCGCGGTCATGACTCCCTGGCCTTTCTCTGCATCTGGAGCACCCAGATCACGGCGAGGATGATGAGGAAGAAGAGGATCAGCACCGCCGAGGCGACGCCGTACTCGTTGTAGTCGAAGCTCAGCCCGTAGGCGTACACGTTCAACGTCTCCACATCGTGGAACGCGCCGCCGCCCTTGCCCTTCGTGGCGTACAGGATGTCGAAGGTCTTCAGCGCATCGATCCCTCGCAGCAGCACGGCGGCGATGATGACCGGGCGCATGAGCGGCACGGTGACGTACCAGAAGCGCTGCCACCCGTTGGCGCCGTCGACGCGCGCCGCCTCCTGCGGCTCGTCGGAGAGACTGGTGAGACCGGCCAGCAGGATCAGGGCGACCATGGGCGTCCACTGCCAGATGTCGACGAAGGTGAGGGTGGCGAGCGACGTGGCAGGGTCGGCGAGCCAGGGCTGCGGCGGGATGCCGAACCAGCCGAGCATCTCGTTGATGAAGCCGATGTTCGGCTCGAACAGCAGGCGCCACATCATGCCGACGGCGACCGGCGTGGCGACGAGCGGAAGCAGCACGACCGTGCGGACCAGGCCCTGACCGCGGAACGGCTTCCACAGCAGCAGGGCGATGATCATGCCGAGGATGAGTTCGAAGGTCAGGGCGCCTGCGGTGAACGCGAACGTCCGCCACACCGCGGGCCAGAACCGCTCGGTGTCCGTGAGCACCTCGGCGTAGTTCTGAACGCCGTTGAAGTCGAAGTCGCGGCGCACCGAGCGCTTGGCGTCGGTGAAGCTGAGGTACAGCGTCCAGGCGAGCGGGACGGCGAGCAGCAGCGTCGTGAACGCCATGGTCGGTCCGGCGAACAGCCACTTGCGGTGCTTGTTCGCCCAACGACTGAAGCGCTCGCCCGCCCCGACGCTCTTCTGAGTCTGAAGTGCAGTCATGAGTGCATCCGTAGGGTGGGCCGTCGCCCCGGGAGCGGTCCCGGGGCGACGGCGGACGGAAGGGGTTACTCGCTGTCCTCGACGAGGAACTCGTCGAAGGCGGTGTCGGCGGTGTCGACCGCCTCATCGACATCACCCCCGGCGATCGCCACCACGATCGGCTCGCCGACGATCTCGCGAGCCTGTGCGACCTGGAACACCAGCGGACGGTCCTGGCCGACGCCGTTCTGACCGTTGACCTTGATCGCCTCGACGAGCTCCTCCGGGTACTCGGCGGTGGCCTCGGGGTTGTCCCACACCGAGGTGCGCGCTCCGGAGACGCCGAGCTTCGACATCTCGAGGGTGATCTCCTTCGACGTCGCCCACTGGATGAATTGCCAGGCCGCCGACTGGTGCGCGGACGCCTCGTTGATGCCGAGCGCCCATGCCGCGACGTTGTACGGCTTGGAGCCGTCGGGCCCCTCAGGGAAGGCCGCGAAGCCCACCTGGTCCGACACCGTCGACTGCGACGGGTCCGTCATGTTCTTGTAGAGGCTGTCGGCGTCGGCGATGAACGCGGCCTTGCCCTGCTGGAACACCGCGAACGCCTCGGGCCAGCTCATCTCGGGGTTGATCGTGGCGTCGGTGTGGTTGCGGATGAGATCGCCGTAGAACGTGTACGCCTCGCGCGCCGCATCGCTGCCGATCGCCGACGAGCCGTCCTCGATGAACTTCCCGCCGAAGCTGAACAGGAACGCGCTGAACTGCGTCACCGCGGCCGACTTGCCGGTGCGGCCGACGTACCCGGCGACCTCGGGGTTCTGCTCATGGATGGCGGCCGCCGCCGCATCCAGCTCCTCGAGGGTCTTCGGAACCTCGAGACCGGCCTGCTCGAGCAGGTCCTTGCGGTAGTACAGGACGGTGCGCTCCGTGATGATCGGGACGCCGACGACGGCGTCCTCGTAAGTGGTGAGCGAGGCGGGTCCCTCCTGGAAGTCCGCCCAGTCCCACTCCTCGTCCGACTCGACCTGCTCGGTGATGTCGGAGAGATAGCCGTTGCTGGCGAAGAGCATGTTCTCCTGCAGCGGCCGGTACATGAGCACGTCGATCTCGTCCGTACCCGCGTTGAGCTTCACGTTGTACTGGTCGGAGAGCTGATCCTCGGCGAGCTGAGTGATCTCGACCGTCGCGCCGGTCTCCTCCTCGAACTTCGGGATCAGCTCCTTGATCGTCTCGGTCCAGACGTGATTGGCGAGCGTGACCCGGATGGTCTCGCCCTCTATACCGGCGTTCTCGTCGATGTCCGAGCCGGAGCTGCAGCTGACCAGAGCTCCGGCGACGACGGCGGTGAGGGCCACTGCGGCGAATCGAGTGGCCGTGGATCCGTTCTTCACTGTGTCTCCATCCCGAGCCGCGCGTCTTCGCGACAGCTCTTGGTGCAGGTGTTCCGTTACATCTGCTCAATGAGCACTCTAGGCACGTAAAATCATACTTATCAAGACGTGAGGCGCGAAAGATAAGATCAATCCATGAACAGCTCCTCATCGAGCGTCACGAACGCCGGTCCGGCACCCGTCGGCGATCTGCGCAATCTCGTGCTGGACACGCTCGGCAGGGAGATCTGCGCGGGCGCCGTCGCCCCGAACAGCACCTTCACCATCGAATCGATCGAGAGCCGCTTCCAGGTGTCGCGTCCTGTGGTGCGCGAGGCCCTGCGCGCACTGGAGGCCCTGGGGCTGGTCACCCCGAAGCGCCGCATCGGGGTGCGGGTGCTGCCCCTCGTCGACTGGAACGTCTACGACCTGCAGGTGATCCGCTGGCGCTTGGCCGGACCCAGTCGTGTGGCGCAGCTGCGCTCGCTCACCGAGCTGCGCGGCGCGATCGAGCCCGCCGCCGCCCGTCTCGCCGCCACGCGCGCGCATCTCGACCAGGCCAGCGAGCTCGTCGGAATCGCCGGCCGGATGTGGGGCGCGGGCAAGACCGGAGACCTGCCCGCGTTCGTGCGTCTGGACCTGCAGTTCCACCGACTGGTCCTGGAGATGAGCGGGAACGAGATGTTCGCCCAGCTGCACCACCTCGTCGATGAGGTGCTGCGCGGCCGCTCGCAGTACAACCTCATGCCGCAGTTCCCTGCCGCCGAGGCGCTGGAGTGGCACGTGGACATCGCCACCGCGATCCAGACCGGGAACGCCGATCGCGCTGCGCAGTCGATGATCAAGATCACGGAACGGGCTCTCGCCGAGATGAGCAGCATCTGGGAACGCGACCTGGACGCGCCGCACGACCAGGACTGAGGTGTCTCACAGACGGCTCATAGGACTTCCCTAGCCTTCCATGCGGCAGGACGCGCACAATGGAGCCATGAGCACTGAGCACCCGGATCTGCGCCGACCGGACGGAACGCCGCTGCGCATCCTCGCCGTCGACGACGAGCCCATGCTGACCGACCTGCTGGCCATGGCGCTGCGCATGGAGGGCTGGGAGGTGCGCACCGCCGCATCCGGCCTGGAGGCGCTGCAGGTGGCGCGCGATTTCGAACCCGACGCCCTGGTACTCGATGTGATGATGCCCGACCTCGACGGCATGAGCGTGCTGCGCAGACTGCGCGAGTCGGGCCATCTCGTGCCCGTGGTGTTCCTCACCGCGAAGGACGCCGTCGCCGATCGCATCGCCGGACTCACCGCCGGGGGCGACGACTACGTCACCAAGCCGTTCAGCCTGGAAGAGGTCATCGCGCGCCTGCGTGCGGTGATCCGCCGCGCCGGACAGGTGCGCGCCGACGACGAGCAGGCCATCCTGCGCGTGGCCGATCTGTCGCTGAACGAGGACAGCCACGAGGTGATGCGCGGTGACGACGAGATCGAGCTGACCGCGACGGAGTTCGAGCTGCTGCGCTTCCTGATGCGCAACGAGCGGCGCGTGCTGTCGAAGGCGCAGATCCTCGACCGGGTGTGGAGCTACGATTTCGGCGGCAAGTCGTCGGTCGTCGAGCTGTACATCTCCTACCTGCGCAAGAAGATCGACGCCGGTCGCACTCCCCTGCTGCACACCGTGCGCGGCGTGGGCTACATGATCAAGTCGCCGCAGTAGGACGTCGTGATGCTGCCCCGACCCCTGAGCCTGCAGGCCAGGCTCATGGCCGCGGTGATCGGGTTCGTCTCGCTCATCCTGGTGATCGTCGCCATCATCACCAGCGCCACCCTCGGCAAGACCCTCGAGGATCAGGTGCAGAGTCAGCTGAACTCGTACTCGGCCACCACCAAGCAGCTCGTCGCGGATATGGACGAACTGCTCCCCGGCGATCAGCTCACCGCCGAGCGGGTGCTCACAGGACGACGCGTGCCCGCCGGGCTGCTGCTGGCGGTGCAGCCGCCCAACAGCGCGGCGACCGGACTGATCGTCACCCCGAACGGCGGCAGGGCGCTCGACAGCGGCGAGCTGTTCGAGCTGACCCAGGCGCTGCGCGACACGCATGACGCCACGGTGTCGCTCGCCGACCACGGATCGTTCCGGGTGACCGTCGATCGCACCCCGAACGGCACCGTCATCGTCACGGGGCTCTCCCGCGCCGAGGTGCAGCGCACTCTTGGTTCGCTGTTCACCGTGATCGCCCTGGCCACCCTCGGCGGGCTCGTGCTACTCGCGCTCACCACCGCCGTGACGATCAGCGTGAGTCTGCGCCCGCTGCGCGCCGTCGCGGCGACCGCCACCCGCGTCGCCAACCAGCCGCTCGACCGCGGCGAGGTGTCGATCACCGAACGGGTGCCCGAGACCGAAGCCGATCCGCGCACCGAGACGGGGCTGGTGGGGGCGGCGCTGAACACCCTGCTCGATCATGTCGACAGCTCGCTCGCCGCCCGCCAGCGCAACGAGGAGCGGATGCGGCGCTTCGTCGCCGACGCCAGCCATGAGCTGCGCACGCCGCTCGCCTCGATCCGCGGCTATTCCGAGCTGTCGCTCAAGGCGCTCGGCCAGGGCCGCACGCCCGAGACCCTGCAGAACACGACCTCGGCGCTCGAGCGCATCCAGGCGCAGTCGGTGCGGATGACCCGGCTGGTGGAGGATCTGCTGCTGCTGGCGCGTCTCGACGAGGGCCGCGAGCTCGTCCGCGGCGAGGTCGATCTCACGCAGCTCGCCGTGGAGGCGATCGCGGATGCGCAGCCCACGGCGCTCGAACATGCGTGGGAGATCGATGTGCCGGAGCATCCGGTGCGGATCACGGGCGACGCGGGGCGCCTGCACCAGGTCGTCGCCAATCTGCTCGCCAACGCCCGCACCCACACACCGGAGGGGACGACGATCACGCTCTCGGTGGCGTCGGTGCCGGACGGGGCCGAGGTGCGGGTGCACGACGATGGGCCCGGCATCGATCCGGGTCTGCGCGAGGAGCTCTTCGCGCGGTTCGCGCGCGGCGACGTCTCACGTGCACGGCAGAGCGGCGGCACCGGCCTTGGTCTCGCGATCGCGAAGGCGATCGTCGAGGGGCACGGCGGCACGATCTCGGTGACCAGTGAGCCCGGCGACACGACCTTCACCGTGCGCCTGCCCGCCGCCGCGGCATCGGCATCCGGGTCGGAGTCACCGCCCGAGCCGTGACCGGCTCGCCAACACCACCACCACTGTCACACTTTTCGGCATCTGGCACGGCGATCGACGTGACAATCGACGAAAAGTGTGACAGTGGTGGGGGCGCTGCGGGAAGGATGCGGCGGGTGGGGCGCTGCGGGAAGGATGCGGCGGATGCGGCGGATGCGGCCGCGGCTCAGTAGCCCGCGAACGCGTCGGTCGTCAGCGAGCGCGCCTTCTGCAGGGCGGGGGCGAGATCCGCGATCAGCCGCGGCGGACCCGAGATGAAGGCGTGCCTGACGGCGAGGTCCGGGACGATCCGCTCCAGGCCGGCGGCGTCCAGCCGCGCGCCGCGCGCCCACGTCCAGTGCGCGGGAAGCGCCGAAGGCTCGTCGCGGGTGAAGACGACCACCCGCACTCCGGTTTCCGCGATCTCGTCGCGGAAGGCCAGTTCGGCCGCCTCGGCCGCCACGTAGACCAGCACGACGTCTCGCTCGACCCGGGTCGCGCGCAGCTGGCGCAGCTGCGACACGAAAGGCGTGACGCCGATTCCCGCGGCCACCATCAGCACGGGTGCGCCACCCCGGGGCAGCACGAAGTCGCCCCAGGTGCCGGTCACGGCGAGCACGGCGCCGGGCTCGGCGGCGGCGAGCGCCCGCTTGTAGCTGGAGGGATGCTTCTGATCGCCGTCCTTGTATGCGATGCGCAGCGTGGGCAGGTCGGCCGGCGCGGAGAGGATGCTGAACTCCCGGCGGGTGCCGCGGGCATCCGGACGGCGGTGCGGCATGTCGAGTTCGAGGTACTGTCCGGCGATGAACCGCAGCCGGCTCCCGACGCGGAAGGTGAGCTCCTGAGCGGTCGGCGTGACGAACTGCCGCTTCTCGAGGACGAGGCGCACCGAGCCGCGCACGGCGAAGGCGAAGGCGAGCAGGTTGCCGACGAGCAGCGCCCGCTCCTGGCCGAGCGTGAAGAGGCCGGCGATCGAGATCGGCCAGCCCGCGAGGAGGCCGACCAGGCCGGCGACGCTGAACTGCTGCCAGCGCCTCGGGGGCAGCGTGAGCGGCTCGGAGAGCATGAACGCGCCGAGGAACAGATACGGTGACTGCGCGAGCGCCAGCAGCAGCGCGTCGGGCAGCGAGAAGACCAGGCCGAACGCCTGGGCCTGCACCGCCTGCCGCACGATCGACACGATCACGGCCATGAAGAGGAACACCAGCACGATGCGCACCTTCTCGGTGCGCCACAGCACGGCGAGCCCCAGCACGGCGACCGGCACCGCGAGCGCCGGCGTGCCGACCCACCAGGACGAGAAGGTGCCGAGGCCGAACACCGTCACGACCGCGGCGCCGAAGGCCGCCGGGTTGAGGATGTGCCGGCCGCGCCAGGCGATGAGGTACTTCGACAGGCTCGCCAGCGCTCCCGCCAGGGCGGTGCCGGCCAGACCGGGAAGGGTCATCGACGGCTGCAGCACGAACAGCAGGATCAGCGCCGTGACCAGCGAGGACTCCACGCGCCAGGGCAGGCGCAGGATCCTCTGGGCACCGGCGTCGACGAGCGAGATCACCAGCGCGAGCACGGCGAACGAGACCACGATCTCGAGCGCGCTCGCCCCGACCGCTCCGAAGAACGAGAGCACGATCGCGATCGCCGCCAGGGCGATCAGCGCGAAGAGGACGAGCCGGTACATCGAGATCGCGCCGAGGACGGCCAGCACACGCTGCCGCAGCGCCGTGAAGGAGGTGATCACCCCTCTACTCTTCCGTACTTCCTGATGCCCCGGCGCGGCCGGGGGTGCCGAGGAACAGATCGCCGTCGAAGCCCGCGGACCACTCGACGCGTCCGTCGGTGCTCATCCGCACCCACTGTGCATCCCAGCGCTCGGCGATGCGCTCACCCCCGTCGAAGAACAGCGCGGTCGCGACGGCATCCGCGTGCATGGTGTCGGCCGCGATCGCCCAGGTCGCCGCCCACCTGCGCACCGGCATCCCGGTGCGTGCATCGAGCACGTGGTGCAGGCCGCCGCCCCACGCGCGCCGGTTCACCGCCGAGGCGCACAGCGCGCGGTCGGCGACCTCGACCACGCCGATCGCCCGGCTCGGGTCGTACGGATGCTCCAGGGCGATGCGCAGAGACCCGCCGCGCACGCGCAGATCACCGCTGGCGTCCACGACCACGCGCCCCGGCACGGTTGAGAGCTCGGCGAGCACCAGATCCACGAGCCGGCCCTTTCCCAGTGCGCCGACATCGATCACAGCCGGGCCCTCCAGCGTCAGCGCGGCGGCGCTGCAGCGCAGCATCCGTCGCCAGTCCTGCGGGCCGGGCCGTGGTGACCCCGGCCGCAGCGAGACGGCGGCATCGTAGCCGAGCGCTTCGAGGCCATCGCCGATCAGCGGGTTCACCGCGCCGCCGGTGGCGTCGGACAGCTCACCGTATGCGCCGAGCATCGCCGCGGCGTCCGCGGGCGCGGCGGCCGTGCCGCCCTCGCGCAGGCGCGTCACCAGCGAGTCCGCACGGAACCGCGACCAGTCCGCATCGAAGCGCTCGATCACGGCGCCGACCGCGTCGCGCACCCGGCGGGGCAGCGGCTCAGCGGTCTCGATCTCCCATCGGGTGCCGATCGCGTCGAAGCGCCACACGATCACGGCGGCCGATTCACTCCGCCGCGAGGGACTTGATCGCCTCGACCGCCTGGTTGAACCCGCCGCTGGTCAGCGACGATCCGGCGACCCTGTCGACCTGGAGGTCGTCGAGCTTCCTGCCGACGACGACGTCGTCGATTCCGTCGATGAACTGGCCCTGGAAGCGCTCGGTCTCGGGCGCCATCGGGTCGCCGGTCACCTCGACGGCGGTGACGACGTCCTCCTCCAGGGTGAGGGTCACCGACACCGTCTCGACGGTCTCCGGAGTCTGGTACGACCCTTCCGCGGTGTACTCGCCGTCGGCGTAGGGGGCGGTCGCCTCCGACGGCGCGCCGCCGGATGGCGACTGCTGATCAGCGTCGGCCGCACCCGAGCATCCGGCCAGCACGAGGGCGCCGGCGAGGCCGGCGAGAGCTGTTCCGGTGCGGACGACGGTGCCGGTGCGGAGAGCGGGGTGCGCGGTCATGCGTCCAGCATCCGGCATCCGGCTATGAGAACTCCGGATGCGACTCAGGCGTCGCCGCCGAACATGCTCGTGACCGAGCCGTCCTCGAACACCTGCCGAATCGCGGTCGCGAGCAGCGGTGCGATCGGCAGGATCGTCAGCGTCTCCCACCGGCGCGACTCGGTCAGCGGGATGGTGTCGGTGACGACCACCTCGTCGATGGACTCGTCCTGCAGGCGCGTGGATGCCGGGTCGCTGAAGATCGCGTGCGTCGCGGCGACGATGACGCGGTGCGCGCCGTTCGCCTTCAGCGCCTGCGCGGCCTTCACGATCGTGCCGCCGGTGTCGATCATGTCGTCGACGAGCAGGCAGGTGCGCCCCGCGACCGCGCCGACGATCTCGTGCACGGAGACCTGGTTGGCGACCTTCGGGTCGCGGCGCTTGTGGATGATCGCGAGCGGGGCGCCCAGGCTGTCGGACCACGTGTCGGCGACGCGCACGCGGCCCATGTCGGGCGAGACGACCGTGAGGATCTCGCGGTCCGCCGGACTCAGAGTGCGCTTGAAGTGGTCGAGCAGCACGGGCTTGGCGAACAGGTGGTCGACGGGGCCGTCGAAGAAGCCCTGGATCTGCGCGGCGTGCAGGTCGACGCTCATCACGCGATCCGCACCGGCGGTCTTGAGCATGTCGGCGACGAGGCGTGCGCTGATCGGCTCGCGACCGCGACCCTTCTTGTCCTGCCGCGAATACGGGTAGTACGGGGCGACGACGGTGATGCGCTTGGCCGATGCGCGCTTGGCGGCATCCAGCATGATCAGCGTCTCCATGAGCCACTCGTTGACCGGGGTGCCGAAGGACTGCACGATGAACAGGTCGCAGCCGCGGATCGACACCTCGAAACGGGCGTAGATCTCGCCGGATGCGAAGGTGCGGTGCTCCACGGGGGCGAGCTCGGTGCCGAGCGCCTTGGCGACCGCCGCGGTGAGTTCGGGGTGCGAGCGCCCTCCCGCGACGACGAGCCGCTTCTTGGTCTTCGCGATCAGGCCGGGGGCGACGCCGTTGTCCCGGTCCAGTTCCACGGTCTTCTTCTTGCGCCCCATGGTCCGCCTATTCCGCCGATCGTTCCCGGGCCGCGGCGTCCGCCGCACCCGTGCCTGCTCTGTTCTTCTCGACCCAACCCTCGATGTTGCGCTGAGGGGCGACGCTCATGGCCAGGGCACCTGCGGGGACGTCCTTGCGGACGACGGCGCCGGCACCGGTCTTCGCACCAGCACCCAGCCTAACGGGCGCGACGAGCACGGTGTGCGAGCCGGTGTGCACCTCGTCGCCGACCTCGGTGCGGTGCTTGTTCACGTCGTCGTAGTTGGCCGTGATCGTGCCGGCACCCAGGTTCACGCCGCGGCCGATGGTGGCATCGCCCACGTACGACAGGTGCGGGACCTTGCTGCCCTCGCCGATCTGCGCGTTCTTCGTCTCGACGTACGCGCCGATCTTGCCGCCCTCGCCCAGCACCGTCCCTGGGCGCAAAAACGAGAACGGCCCCACGGTGGCGTTCGCGCCGATCACCGCGAGGGTGGCGTCGGTGCGGCGCACGACGGCGTCCTCGCCGACCTCGCAGTCGACCAGAGTGGTGTCGGGGCCGATCGTGGCCCCCGCGGCGATCACCGTGGCACGGAGGATCTGCGTGTTCGGCAGGATCGTGACGTCGGGGGCGAGCGTGGCGTCGTCGTCGATCCACGTGGTGGCCGGGTCGACGACCGTGACGCCCTCACGCTGCCAATGCCGCACGATGCGCTGGTTGAGCACCCGGCCGGCCTCGGCGAGCTGGGCGCGGTCGTTCACGCCGAAGGTGGATGCCACATCGGAGGCGATCTCGGCCGCGACCGGCTCGGAGGCCGCGCGCAGCAGGCCGATCACGTCGGTGAGGTACATCTCGCCCTGGGCGTTGTCCTGACCGACCTGGGTCAGGAAGGTGCGCAGCGCGGTGGCGCGGAACACGTAGACGCCCGCATTGATCTCGGTGACCGCGCGCTCGTCGTCGGTGGCGTCCTTCTGCTCCACGATGCGCTCGACCGTGCCGTCAGCCCCGCGGATCACGCGGCCGTAGCCGGTCGGATCGTCGAGATGCGCGCTCAACAGGGTGGCCGCGGCGGAGGCGGCGCGGTGGCCGTCGAGCAGCGCGTGCAGCGTCTGGGCCTGCAGCAGCGGGACGTCGCCGGAGAGCACGAGCACGTCGCCCTCGAAGTCCGCGGGAAGACGGTCGAGCGCGACCTGCACGGCCCGGCCGGTGCCGGGGATGTCGTCCTGGTCGACGATGACCGCGTCGGGGTGCTGCTCGGCGAGCGCGGCGACGACCTGGTCGCGCTCGTGCCGCACGACGACCTCGATGTGGGCGGCGCCGAGGGCGTGCGCGGTGGTGAGCACATGCCCGAGGAGCGGTCGCCCGCCGATCTCGTGCAGCACCTTCGGCCGGCGCGACTTCATGCGGGTGCCCTGGCCCGCGGCCAGGACGATGATGGCGAGGTCGCCGGGGGTGGACGCGGTGTTCTCCGTCATGCTCCGCCGCCAGGACTCGAACCTGGACCTCACAGCTCCAAAGGCTGTCGTGCTGCCATTACACTACGGCGGACCGCGGCCGTGCTCGTGTCGAGCGTCGGTCGCCTGACAAGTCTGCCACGCGCCGGGCCGTGAACCCGCCGAGCGGCTCCGCGCTCTCACGGGATAATGGAGGCATGAGCCAGGCGGATGAGGTCGATCGGATCGTCGGCGCCTGGAACACCCAGCGCCCCGACCTGGACTTCTCGCCCCTCGAGGTGCTGTCGCGCATGGACCGGCTCTCGCGCCACCTCGACCGCGCACGCCGCGAGGTGTTCCGCCGCAGCGACATCGAGCCGTGGGAGTGGGATGTGCTCTCGGCGCTGCGCCGCGCCGGCGATCCCTTCCAGCTCAGCCCCAAGCAGCTGCTGCAGCAGACGCTCGTCTCCAGCGGCACGATGACCAACCGCATCGATCGCCTCGTCGGCCGGCGTTTCGTGCGTCGTGAGGCGGACCCGGGCGACGGACGCAGCGTGCTCGTGACGCTGACCGACGACGGGCGGGTGCGTGTCGACGCCGCGATCACGCGACTCGTGGATGCCGAGGCCGAACTGCTTCGCGCCCTCCCCCGAGGCGACCGCGACCGGCTGGCGGGTCTGCTGCGCAAGCTCAGCCTGAGCTTCGACGCATGAGCACGGCCCCCACGACCGTCGGGAGCGCCTGATGGCGATGCGCTCTCCCCTGCCGGTACGCGACGGCGTCGGCGCGACGCGCCTGCATCTGCCGACGACCGGCCCCTGGCCGACGGTCGGCGCGTACATGGCCGAGCGCTTCTTCCATCTCGATCCCGAGCGTCTGCTGCGCCGCTTCGACCGGGGCGAGATCGTGGCGCGGGACGGCACGGCGCTCACGCGCGAGACGCCTCTGGGCGCGCACGAGTTCGTCTGGTACTACCGCGAGCCGCCCGTCGAGCGCGTCATCCCGTTCGAGATCGAGGTGCTGCACCAGGACCGCGACCTGGTCGTCGCGGACAAACCCCACTTCCTGCCGACCACGCCGGGCGGCAAGTACCTGCAGAACTCCGCGCTCGTGCGGCTGCGCAACCTGCTCGGCATCCCCGAGCTCACGCCGATCCATCGGCTGGACCGCGCGACCGCTGGCCTGCTGATGTTCTCGACGCGTCCCGCCACCCGAGGCGCCTATCAGCTGCTCTTCGAGAACCGCCGGGTCGAGAAGGTGTACGAGGCCGTTTCGGCGCTGCCTGCGGGCTGGGACGCGGCATCCCCTGCCCTCGACGGCCGGCCGTTCCCGATCGTGTACCGCAACCACATCGAGAAGCTCCGCGCGCACGTGTGCGTCCGTGTGGATGCGGATCGTGAGCCGAACTCCGAGACGCTGATCGAGCTGATCGGTCACGATGACCGGGTGCTGCACACGCTGCTGCGCCCGCATTCCGGGCGAATGCACCAACTGCGGGTGCACCTGGCGGCGCTGGGCGCCGGCATCCTCAACGACGGCTTCTACCCGGAGCTTCTGCCGGAGGCACCAGACGACTTCGGCAGACCGCTGCAGCTGCTGGCGCGGGAGCTGCGCTTCACCGATCCGCTCACCGGCGAGCAGCGGGAGTTCCGCACCAGACGGGTGCTGCAGCAGGCGCCCGGCCGCTGAGCTCAGCGTCGCATGATGACGCGGGCGAGACGGGTGCCCAGCGTCTGCACGAGATGCACGAACACGACGATGAGGACGATCGCCGCCCACATCACGATCGGCTCGAACCGGCGGAAGCCGTAGATCTGCGCGAACGCGCCCAGGCCGCCCCCGCCGACCATCCCGGCCATCGCGGTCATGTCGATCAGCGCGACGACGATGAAGGTGTAGCCGAGGATGAGCGGCCCGAGGGACTCGGGGATCGCCACGGTGAAGAGGATGCGCCAAGGGCCGGCTCCCATCGAGCGGGCCGCCTCGATCACGCCGGGTGAGACCGAGATCAGGTGCTGCTCGACGATGCGGCCGATGGCGAACGCCGCCGCGATACCGATGGCGAAGGCGCCCGCGGTGGTGCCGATACCGATGCCGATCACGGCGCGGGTCACCGGCTGCAGCACGGCGATGAAGATGACGAACGGGATGGGCCGGAAGAAGTTGACCAGCAGTTCGAGGAGCGCGTTCAGCACGCGGTTCTGCATCACGCCACCCGGCCGGGTGACGTACAGGCCGACGCCGATGATCGTGCCGAGCACACCGGCGAGCACCAGCGCGAAGCTGGTCATGTAGAGGGTCTCGAGCGCGGCGTCCCAGAACTCGGGCCACAGTTCGTTAAGCCGGTCCATCACAGTGCCCCTTCCCGCTCGATCTCGGTGACCGTGGCATGCACGCGGATCCGGTCGAGGGCGCTGCTGACAGCGGCATCCGTTCCGCGCAGTGCGAGGGTGAGGTGGCCGAAGGCCCGGCCCCGGATGTCGTTGATGCCGCCGTAGACCAGCTCGAACCCGATACCCGCCTCGGCGAGGTCGAGGAACACCTGCGCCTGCGAGGAGTCGCCGTCGCGGAACGAGAAGGTCACCAGCCTGCCCTCGTGCCTGGCGCGCAGCGCGGCGGCCTCGGCCGGGGAGGGGATGCCCTTGATGACGGTGCCCACGAACCGCTGAGATGCGGGATTCTGCGGGTCGGAGAACACCTGGAAGACGTCGCCCTGCTCGATGACGCGCCCTCGCTCCATGACGGCGACCTTCGTGGCGATCGTCTGGATGACATCCATCTCGTGGGTGATCACCACGATCGTGACGCCCTGCTCCTCGTTCACGCGCTTGAGCAGCGCCAGCACCTCGTGCGTGGTTTGCGGGTCGAGCGCGCTGGTGGCCTCGTCGGCCAGCAGGATGGCGGGGCGGGTGGCGAGCGCTCTGGCGATGCCGACGCGCTGCTTCTGCCCGCCCGACAGCTGCTCGGGGTACGCCTTCGCCTTGTCGCTGAGCCCGACGAAGCGCAGCAGTTCTGCGACCCGCTCGTCGATGTCGGCCTTCAACCACCCGGCGAGCTTGAGGGGGTAGGCGATGTTGGCCTTCACGGTCTTCGCCGAGAAGAGGTTGAACTGCTGGAAGATCATGCCGATGCCGCCGCGCACCCTGCGCAGTTCGCGCTCCGGCAGTGCGGTGATGTCGACGCCGTCGACATGGATCGATCCGCTCGTGGCAGGCTCGAGCGCGTTGATCAGCCGGACGAGGGTGGACTTTCCCGCGCCGGAGTACCCGATGATGCCGAAGACGTCACCGCGCTCGATCTCGAGGTCGACGCCGGCGACGGCGGTGACGACGTCATCGCCCTTCGCTGCCGGAGGATACGTCTTCGTGACGTCGCTGAGGGTCACGATGGCTGTCATGTCTTCTCTCCCTGTGCACGCGGGAATCGGGCGGCGCGAATGCGCACCGCCCGATTCTGCCGCACTCGGCTGACCGCCCGGATCAGCCCTGTTCCTCGGTGTCCTTCTCGACCTTCTGCAGCGAGCTCTCCAGGTCGGCGACGGGGGTCTTCAGCGGCACGATGGTGTCGCCGGATGCCTCGGCGAGCCCGGCCTGCACCTCAGGGTCGTTCTGGAAGATGTCGACCAGGGTGAGGTACGTCTCGTTGTCCTTGTCCTCGGCGCGGGCGGCGAAGATGTTCACGTAGGGCAGCGCGTTCGGGTCGCTCGGGTCGTCCTGGGCGATGGCATCCTCGAACTTGAGACCGGCCTGCGTGACGAAGTCGTTGTTGATGATGGCGGCGGCGACGTCGGGCAGCGAGTTCGGGATGAGCGCGGCCTCGAGCGCGGTGACCTTGACCTTGGACTTCGCCTCGTCGATGTCGGCGAGGTCGGAGAAGATCGTGCCGCCGCTCTTCAGCTCGATGAGGCCGGCCGACTGCAGCACGAGCAGGGCGCGCGCCTGGTTGGAGGCGTCGTCGGGCACGGCGACCGTCTCGCCCTTCTCGATGTCGTCGACGTCGTCGACCTTCTGCGAGTAGAGGCCGAGCGGGTAGATGCCGGTCGAGCCGATTGGCACGAGGTCGTCGCCCGAGGCGACGTTGTATCCGGCGAGGTACACGATGTGCTGGAACTGGTTGAGGTCGAGCTCCCCCGCACTGAGGGCGGGGTTCGGCTGCTCGTAGGAGGCGAAGTCGACCAGTTCGACATCGATGCCCTCCTCCGCGGCGGCCTCGACGAAGGCCGGCCACTGCGGGTCGCTCTTGCCGACCACGCCGATGCGAACCGTCTCACCGGCGGCACCGCCGCTGTCACCGGCGTCGTCCGACGCGGGCGAGGACGCGCACCCGGCGAGGGCGACGACGAGGGGCACGGCCGCGAGCGCGGCGATGACGGAGGTGGTGCGGCGGGACATGACGGTTCGGGTTCCTCTCGTGGTGGACTCCGTCACGGTACGCGGCGCTCCTCGGCACCTTCCAATCAGGTCGTCATACGACGTCATCCGCGACGGGTGGCGCGGGAGGTCACCCGGGGACGACGCCGCAGGCCGCCCAGGCCATCGCCGTCAGCGTGAACGGCTGCCCTGCCGTTCCGAGGTCTTCCCGCGCCGCGACGCGCACCGCCTCGAGCTGTGCCGGCGTGAGCGACCGCACATACCGTCCGATCGGTCCTACTCCCGCGATGTAGCCGGACCACAGATCGTCGAAGCCGGCGTAGGACGCGGTCGCCTCGATCTCGGCGGCACGGATGTCCTGCAGTCCGGCCTCCTCCAGCAGACCCTCCAGGTCTCCCTCCTGCCTTCCGACCAGGGCGTCGTCGGAGGGCAAGGCGCCGATCGCACGGCCGGCCGCGCGCCAGAAGCGGCCGACGGCCTGCATCCGACCGCTGCTCCAGAAGCACAGCGCCACGACGCCGCCGGGCCGGGTCACGCGCGCCATCTCCCGGACGCCCTGCCGTGCGTCCGTCATGAACCCCACGGTGAGGGACGACAGGCTCGCATCGAAGTGACCGTCGGCATAGGGCAGGCTCTCGGCCACCCCCTCCACCACATCGGCTCCCGGCACGCGGTCGCGGCAGACGGCGACGAAGGGTGCGGAGGGGTCGATCGCCGACACCTTCCCGTCGCCGACGCGCTCCACCAGCTCCGCCGTGAGACCACCGGGACCGCAGCCCACATCGAGCACCCTGCCCGCGCGCACACCGGCGAACTCGGCGAACGCGGGCGCCAGCGACGGCAGGAAGCGGCCGATCAGGCGGTCATAGCCCTCCGCGGTGCGGAACATCCCCTCGTCCATCACCGTCTCCTCTCACACGAGCAGGATGACAGCATCCGGCGCCGACGGGTAGGCCTTCTCAGAACCCTCGCTCACCCTCGTCGTCGTCGGCCGTCGCCGTCGTCGCCGTGAGCGCGTCGAAGAAGTCGGCGATGGACTCACGCGCCTCGGGCGACAGGCTCGCGATGACGTCGAAGCGCTGTGCGTGCGCGCGCCCGACGCTCTCGCGCGCGGCACGGAGCGTCGCCGGCGTCACCTCGATCGCCAGGCTCCGTCTGTCTCGGGGATTCGGCGTCCGGCGGATGTGCGCGCCGGCTTCGAGCCGGTCCAGAAGCTTGGTGGTGGATGCGGTGGAGATGCCGAGGTGCGTCGCGATCGACGTCGGGGTGACCACCATCTGCTGCCGCTGGGCGGCGATGAGCAGACGCAGCGCTCGCATGTCGGTCTCGCCGAGCTTCATGTAGCGGCGGGAGGCTTCGCTCATCTCGCGCTCCGCCTCGCGCCACCGGTGCATCGCGTCGAGAACGCGCACGATCCCCTCGAGATCCTGCTCGGACAGGTGCGATCGCCGCACGATCTCCTGATCGGGATCCAGCCGCGCGGGGTCGTGCAGAGTCACGCGCTGCACCTCATGCGCACTCCGCTTCGCCATGGCATGACTTTATCGCAATGACGATATATATTTGGCGAGAAGTTAGCCTGGCTAGCGAAAAAGGAGACGCCCATGACCGAGGAAGAGCGCGTCGTGCTGCTCGAGGAGGACGGCAGTCCGCGCGGCGCCGCGCCGAAGTCGGACGTCCACCACGAGGACACACCTCTGCACCTCGCGTTCTCCTGTCACGTCCTCGACGATCGCGGCCGCATCCTCATGACGCGCAGGGCACTGGGCAAGAGGACGTGGCCGGGCGTGTGGACCAACGCGTTCTGCGGGCACCCGCAGCCCTTCGAGGCCATCCCGGACGCCGTGCACCGTCGCGCCCTCGAGGAGCTGGGGATGCCGCTGCGCGACGTGCGCCTCGTCCTCGCCGATTTCCGCTATCGCGCGGTGGATGCGAGCGGTGTCGTGGAGAACGAGGTCTGCCCGGTGTACATCGCCGTCGCCGCCGGCGAGCCCGCGCTCAACGCCGCCGAGGCGATGGACCACCGCTGGGTGGAGCCCGAAGACCTGGCGGACGCGCTCACCGCGACGCCGTGGGCGTTCAGCCCGTGGCTGGTGCTGCAGGCCGCCGAGATGTCCGCCGCCGGCGGAACGGTTCATGCGGACGCATGGAGGAACGCGGCGTGAGAGCGGTGCGCTCGACGCGGCCGCACGCTGTCGATGAGGTCATCGACCGCTACTTCGCCGAGCGGATCGCCCGCGCAGAGCAGCTGGGCACGTCGTACGCGGACGTCTGGCGCACGGCCGCGGATGCCGCAAACGGCGGCAAGCGGCTGCGTCCGCAGCTGCTCCTGCTGGCCCACGAGCATCTCGGTGGCCAGGATCCCGCAGCGGCCCGGGCCGCCGCGGCGGCGTTCGAGGTGCTGCACACGGCCCTGCTGCTGCACGACGATGTGCTCGACGGCGACCTCATCCGCCGCGGCCGCCCCAACCTCGCCGGCCGCTTCGCCGCGGACGCCGTCGAGGACGGTCGCCCGGTGGGCACGGCGACGGGGTGGGGAACGGCTTCCGCGCTGCTCGCCGGGGACGTGCTGATCAGCGGCGTGCACGCGCTGCTCTCCCGCATCGAGCATCCGGCCCGCACCGCGCTGCATGCGCTCGTGGACGACTGCCTGGCCGTGACCGCGGCGGGCGAGCACGCGGATGTGGGTCTCGCGCTGGGCGTGATCTCCGCCGACGAGCCCGCTATCCTGCGGATGATGGAGCAGAAGACGGCCTGCTATTCGTTCGCCGCGCCCCTTCAGGCGGGTGCGATGCTGGCCGGCGCCGCGACGCAGACCCTTGAATCACTCGCCGGCATCGGGGCGGACCTCGGGCTGCTCTATCAGATGCGCGACGACGTCATCGGCGTGTTCGGAGCGGAGGACCGCAGCGGCAAGACGGTGCTCGGCGACCTGCGGGAGGGCAAGCGCACCCTGCTCGTCGCCTTCGCGGAGGGCAGCGCGGAGTGGCGCGCCGTGCAGCATCTGTTCGGGCGTGCGTCCCTGGAGGAGAGCGATGCCGAGCGACTCCGGACCGCCCTGGTCACCTCGGGGGCGGCGGAGCGGATGCAGGCGACCGTCTCGGCGCACCGCGACCGCGTGCGCGACGCGATCGCCGACTCGGAGCTGCCCGGACCGCTGCGCGATGAGCTGACGCGCATCGCCGCCGAATGCGCGGAGCGGGACGCGTGACCAGGCGCACGGGTCTCGAGCTCTACACGCGCACCGCCCGCGCGTCGTCGTCGCGCGTGATCCGCGCCTATTCCACGTCGTTCGGCATGGCGAGCAGGCTGCTGCCGGCAGCGGTGCGTGACGGCATCGCCGACGTGTACGCCCTCGTCCGGGTGGCGGATGAGATCGTCGACGGACCCGCGTCCGAGGCGGGCATGGGCTCCGCGGCCACGCGTGAGGTGCTCGACGAGCTCGAGAGCGAGACCCTGGCCGCGCTCACCCGCGGATTCAGCGCCAACCTCGTCGTGCACGCGTTCGCGGCGACCGCGAGGGCGACGGGCATCGACACGTCACTGGTGCGCCCGTTCTTCGCTTCCATGCGGATGGATGCCGGCGACGTGCACCTCGATCGCGACCAGTATCGCCGGTACATCCACGGCTCCGCCGAAGTCGTCGGCTCCATGTGCCTTCGGGTCTTCACTCTCGAGAGCCCCGGCCTGCAGCTGGATGCCGAGATGGAGGAGGGCGCCCGCCGGCTGGGCGCGGCCTTCCAGAAGGTGAACTTCCTGCGCGATCTCGCCGAGGACGCCGGGCGTCTGGGCAGGTCGTACATCCCGGGGGTCGATCCCGGCACGCTCACCGACGCCCAGAAGGATGCGGTGGTCGACGAGATCGCCGACGATCTGGCGGCCGCGAGGATCGCCATCGCGCGGCTCCCGCGCGGATCGCGCCGTGCGACGACCGCCGCGGCCGCGCTCTTCACCCGGCTCAACGAGCAGCTGCGCGCCACTCCCGCGGCCGAGCTTCGGCGACGCCGCATCTCGGTGCCCACCGTCGTGAAGCTGCGACTGCTCGCCGGCGCCGCGATGGGCCGGGTGCGCGCATGAGCGCCGCGAGGCGCACCGTGGTGATCGGCGGCGGGATCTCCGGCCTGGCCACCGCGGCCCTGCTGGCGCGCGAGGGCGCCGATGTCACCCTCATCGAGGCGCGCGAGGAACTCGGCGGCCGCGCGGGACGCTGGCAGTCCGGCGGGTTCACCTTCGACACCGGCCCGTCGTGGTATCTCATGCCGGAGGTGTTCGACCACTTCTTCCGGCTCATGGGAACCTCGGCCGCCGAGCAGCTCGACCTCGTGCGCCTCGACCCCGCGTACCGCGTCTACTTTCAGGGCGAGGACGAGCCGTTCGATCTGCCGGCCGAGGGTGCGCGCGACGCGCTCGTCTCCCTCGACCCGCCCTCCGCAGACCGGCTGGACTCCTATCTCGCCTCGGCCGCCGAGACCTACGACCTCGCCACGTCGCGCTTCCTCTACAGCACGTACGAGTCGCTGCGCCCCCTGCTCAGCCGCGACACCCTGCGCGGACTCCACCGGCTCGCACGGCTGCTGAGCGAGCCGCTCGACCGCCGCATCCGCCGGCACTCCCGCGACCTCCGCGTGCAGCAGGTGCTCGGCTACCCCGCGGTTTTCCTCGGCACGTCCCCCGCGGCGGCCCCCGGCATGTACCACCTGATGAGCCACCTCGACATCGGCCAGGGAGTGCTCTATCCGCGCGGCGGATTCTCCGCCGTGATCGACGCCATCGCGCGACTCGCCGCGCAGCACGGCGCGACGATACGCACCGGATGCCGGGCGCGGCGCATCACCGTGCGCGACGGAGCCGCGGTCGGCGTCGAGGTGGAGGGCCGGGACGGTGCCCCGGAGCACCTGCCCGCCGACGTCGTCGTCTCGACGGCCGATCTGCACGTCACCGAGCATCGACTGCTGGAGCCGCAGCACCGCAGCAGGGACGACCGCTGGTGGCGGACCCGAGACCCCGGTCCCGGCGCGGTGCTCGCGCTCCTCGGCGTCCGCGGCGAGCTTCCCGCGCTCGCGCACCACACGCTGCTCTTCACCCGGGAGTGGGAAGCAGGGTTCGACGCCATCTACGGCGATCGTCCCCGCATCCCCGACCCCGCGTCGATCTACGTGTGCCGTCCCAGCGCCACCGACGACGTCGCTCCCGAGGGCCATGAGAACCTGTTCGTACTCATCCCCGTGCCCGCCGACCCGGCCATCGGCGCCGGCGGGGTGGACGGAGCAGGCTCGGCCGCCGTGGAGCGCGCCGTCGACGCGGCGATCGATCAGATCTCGGACTGGTGCGGCATCCCCGACCTCCGCGAACGGATCGTCGTACGGCGCAGCATCGGCCCGGCCGACTTCGAACGCGAGTTCGGGGCGTGGCGGGGCGGCGCGCTGGGACCGGCGCACACGCTGCGTCAGAGCGCGCTCCTGCGGGGCTCGAACGCCTCGTCCAAGGTGAGCGGGCTGCTGTTCGCCGGGGCGACGACGATCCCCGGCATCGGCCTGCCGATGTGCCTCATCAGCGCCGAGCTGGTCGTCAAGCGGCTGCGCGGCGACCGCTCGCCCGGACCGCTGCCGGAGCCGCTGTGAGCATCCTCTACCTGACGTTCCTGCTCGTCTCGCTCGCGGGGGTGACCGCCCTCGACGTGCGCCACCGGCTGTTCCTCGGCCGTGATCCGCGACGCGCGCTGGCGGTCCTGGGCATCGGGGTCGGCTTCTTCCTGCTGTGGGATCTCGCCGGCATCGCCCTGGGCATCTTCTTCCGCGCCGACGGGCCGTTCGCCACCGGCATCCTGCTCGCGCCCGACCTACCACTCGAAGAGCCGGTCTTCCTGCTCTTCCTGTGCGAGCTCACCATGGTGCTCGTCTGCGGTGCGGAGCGGATGCTCGCGCATCGCCGGAAGGAGCTCCCGTGACCTACCTGCTGCTGTGCGCGGGGTTCCTGATGGCCGCCGCCCTCGCCGCCCTCGTGTTGCGCCGGCGGGGCGATCTGTCACTGCCGGCGCTCGTCATCGCGGCCGCGGTGCTCCTGCTGCTGACCGCCGTGTTCGACAACCTGATGATCTCGGCCGGACTCTTCGCCTACTCCGATGCGCACGTCTCCGGTCTGCGCATCGGCGCCGCGCCCCTCGAGGACTTCGCGTATCCGCTCGCCGCGGTGATCCTCCTGCCGGCGCTGTGGAGCCGGATGCGGAGGCGAGATGATCGCTGATCTGCTGGCGGCGTCCCGGCCGCTGAGCTGGGTGAACACCGCGTACCCGTTCGCTGCAGCCTACCTCCTGTCCGGCCGCGAGGTGGACGCCGCACTGATCGTCGGCACGCTGTTCTTCCTCATCCCCTACAACCTCGCCATGTACGGTGTGAACGATGTCTTCGACTACGCCTCGGACCTCGCCAATCCGCGTAAGGGCGGCGTGGAGGGTGCGGTGCTGGCGCCGGAGCGTCATCGGGGCGTTCTGCTCGCCGCACTGTTCACGTCTCTGCCGTTCGTCATCGCGCTGGTGCTGATGGGCGGCGCCGTCTCGTGGCTCGTGCTCGCGGTCAGCCTGTTCGCCGTGGTGGCCTACTCGGCTCCTCCCTTCCGGTTCAAGGAGATCCCGGTGCTCGACTCGATCACCTCGAGCGTGCATTTCGTGAGCCCCGCCGTCTACGGCGTCACGCTGGCCGGCGGATCGCCGACGCCGGGACTGCTCGCCATGCTGGCGGCGTTCTTCCTGTGGGGGGTCGCCAGTCACGCGTTCGGGGCGGTGCAGGATGTCGTGCCCGACCGCGAGGGCGGGATCTCCTCGATCGCGACGGTCATCGGCGCCGCCCGCACGGTGCGCCTCGCCCTCGCCTGCTGGACCGCTGCGGGGCTGCTGATGCTCACCACCGGCCTGCCGGGCGCGCTGGCCGCCCTGCTCGCGGTGCCCTATCTCATCGCCGCTCTGCCCTACGCGCGGGTGACGGATGCGGATTCGGCCCGCGCGAACCGCGGCTGGCGCCACTTCCTCTGGATCAACTACGCCTGCGGATTCGTGGTCACCCTGCTGCTGATCCTGTTCGCGATGAGGACCGCATGATGTCGCACGACGCACACGCCGGAACAGCCGGTCTTCGCGCACCGTCCGGTGCCGAGCAGATCCTCCGGTCCGTGCCGGGCCCCGACGGAGCAGCGCCGCTCGTGCTGGTGCTCGGGGCGACCGGATACATCGGCGGGCGGCTCGTGCCGAGACTGCTCAACGGCGGCTACCGGGTGAGGGTGCTCACGCGCTCCGCGGACCGCATCCAGCCGCTGCCGTGGGCGTCGGAGGTGGAGATCTTCACCGGGGACGCTGCCGATCGTGACGCGGTGCTCGCGGCGACCTCCGGTGCGGACATCGTCTACCACCTCGTGCACTCCATGAACGGCGGAGGGGATTTCGCGGCCGCCGACCGCCGCATCGCCCGCAACGTGGCGTACGGCAGCGCACGCGGCGGCGTCCGTCGCATCGTGTATCTGGGCGGGCTGCACCCGGACGGCGCACGGCTCTCCCGCCACCTCGCCTCCCGCAGGGAGGTCGGTGACATTCTCCTCCGCTCGGGCGTGCCGACGCTGGTGCTGCAGGCCGGCGTCGTGATCGGGTCCGGATCCGCGTCGTTCGAGATGGTGCGCCACCTCACCGAGGTGCTGCCGTACATGCCTGCGCCGAAATGGGTGCGCAACCGCATCCAGCCGATCGCCGTGCGCGACGTGCTGCACTACCTGCTCGCCGGCGCCCGCGTGGACGCCGAGCTGAATCGCACGGTCGACATCGGCGGCCCCGACGTGCTGCGCTACGGCCAGATGATGAACGGCTATGCGGTGGAGGCGGGTCTGCCGCAGCGCGGGATCGCGGCGCTTCCCGTGCTCACCCCGCGCCTCGCGTCGCTCTGGGTGGGGCTGGTGACCCCGGTGCCTCAGCAGATCGCGCGCCCCCTGGTCGAGTCGCTGCAGCATCCCTGCGTCATGGCCGACCACGACGTCGACCGGATCATCCCCCGTCCCCCAGATGGGTTGACGGGCTACCGCGAGGCCGTGCGGATGGCGCTGGGCAGGATCGCGATCGATGACGTCGAGACCAGCTGGGTCGACGCGAGCGTCGACCGCGCGCCGAGCGATCCGCTGCCCAGTGACCCGGACTGGGCGGGACGCACGGTCTTCACCGATCACAGACGCCGTCGTACCGTCGCCGACCCCGACGCCGTATGGGCGGCCATCGTCCAGATCGGCGGCGTGAACGGCTGGTACTCGGCGCCGCTGCTGTGGGCGCTGCGCGGCTGGGCGGATCGCATCATCGGCGGCGTCGGTCTGCAGCGCGGCCGCCGCACGCGGTCGCACCTGAGGCAGGGCGACGCCGTCGACGTGTGGCGGGTCGAGGCGGTGCAGCCGGGACGCCTGCTGCGACTGCGTGCCGAGATGCGGGTACCGGGCAGCGCATGGCTGGAACTGGGTGTGACGCCGTCAGCCACGGGCGCCGAGTACCGGCAGCGCGCGGTCTTCTTCCCGCGAGGGCTGTCGGGGCGCCTCTACTGGCTCGCCATGCTGCCCTTCCACGGTCTGATCTTCCGCGGGATGGCGCGCCGCATCGTCGCGACGGCCGAGGACGCGCTGTTCAGTCGAGCTGCTCGGTGAGCTCGAACCAGCGCAGCTCCAGCTCCTCCACCTCGCCCTGCTGGGCCTGGATCGCCTTCATCTTCTCGCCGAGGCCCGCGTAGTCGGACTGATCGTGGTCGGCCAGCGCGTGCTTGGCCCGGTCGATCTGGTCGTTCAGCTTCTGCATCTTCCGCTCCAGCGCGGAGAGCTCCTTCTCGGCGGCGCGGCGGGCCGCGCCGTCCAGCTCCGGCGCGGTTCCCGAGGCCGAGACGCGTGAGGCGGATGCGGCGGCATCCGTCGTCTGCTCCAGCGCCCGCAGCCGCAGGTACTCCTCGACCCCGCCCGGCAGGTGCCTCAGGTGCCTGTCGAGGATCGCGAACTGCTGATCGGTGACGCGCTCCAGGAAGTAGCGGTCGTGGCTGACCACGAGCAGGGTTCCCGGCCACGAATCGAGCAGATCCTCGATCGCGGCGAGCATGTCGGTGTCCATGTCGTTGGTGGGCTCGTCGAGGATGAGCACGTTCGGCTGGTCGAGCAGCACCAGCAGCAGCTGCAGGCGACGCTGTTGACCGCCGGAGAGGTCTTTCACGGCAGTGGACAGCTGCGCGGAGCTGAATCCGAGGCGCTCGAGCAGCTGACCGGGCGTCAGCTCCTGGGCCTTGGAGCCGGCGCCGAAGGTGTACGAGGTGCGCAGCCCGTTGATGACGGTGCGCACGGGGTCGTTCCAGTGCTGCGCCAGCTCGTCGATGCGCTGAGTCAGGGTGCGCACCTGCACGGTCTTGCCCCGCTTGACCCTGCCGCTGGTGGGCTGCACGGTGCCGGCGATGAGCCCGAGCAGGGTCGACTTGCCCGCCCCGTTGACGCCGAGGATGCCGGTGCGCTCACCGGGAGCGATGCGCCATTCGACGTCCTTCAGCACCTCCCGGTCGCCGTACTCGACGCCGGCGTCGAGCAGGTCGACGACGTCCTTGCCGAGGCGGGCGACCGCGAGCGACTGCAGCGAGATGGTGTCGCGGATCGGCGGCACGTCGGCGATCAGGGCATTGGCCGCGTCGATGCGGAACTTCGGCTTGCTGGTGCGGGCCGGCGCGCCTCGGCGCAGCCACGCCAGCTCCTTGCGGGCCAGGTTCTGCCGCTTCGCCTCGGATGCGGCCGCCATCCGATCCCGTTCCACGCGCTGCAGGATGTACGCGGCGTAGCCGCCCTCGAACGGCTCGACGACGCGGTCGTGCACCTCCCACGTCGCCGTGCAGATCTCGTCGAGGAACCAGCGGTCGTGGGTGACCACGAGCAGCGCACCGGCGTTCTTCGCCCAGCGGGTCTTCAGGTGCCCGGCGAGCCAGGTGATCGCCTCGACGTCGAGGTGGTTGGTGGGTTCGTCGAGGGCGATGACGTCCCACTCCCCCGCGAGCAGCGTCGCCAGCGCGACCCGCCGGCGCTGCCCGCCGCTGAGCGAGGAGACCGACGCGTCCCAGTCGAGGTCGGCGACGAGGCCCGCGATGACGTCGCGCACCCTCGCGTCGCCCGCCCATTCGTGCTCGGGGGTGTCTCCGACGACCGCACGTCCCACGGAGAGGGCGTCGTCGAGCGTGTCCGCCTGGTCGAGCACGCCGATCGTGGTGCCGCCGCGCATGGTCACCCGCCCGGCATCCGGTTCCTTCCGCCCCGCGAGCATCGCGAGCAGGCTCGACTTGCCGTCGCCGTTGCGGCCCACGATGCCGATCCGCTCGCCCTCCTCGATGCCGAGGGTGACGGAGTCGAAGACGACGCGGGTGGGGTATTCGAGGTGGAGCCCTTCGGCCCCGAGAAGATGTGCCATGTCCTGTCAAGGGTAGCCGTGCATGCGAGAGCGGGCCGCCCCGAAGCATCCGCAGCGGCCCGCGAATCACGCGCGCGGCGATTACTTGTAGGACTGCACGATCTCGAGCAGGCTCGGCACGTTCGCGTACGCCTCCTCCGCGTTGTCCTTGGTGACGATCACCGGGTCGAGCAGGTACGCGGGGACGACCTTCACGCCGTTGTCGTACTGCTCGGTGTCGTTGACCTCGGCATCCTCGCCCTTCTGCAGCTGGCCGACCATCTTGATGGCCTGCTCCACGAGCAGCGTGGTGTCCTTGTTGATCGTGGAGTACTGCACGCCCTCCATGATGGACTTCACCGACTCCACCTCGGAGTCCTGGCCGGTGACCACGGGCACGGGCTTTCCTGCCTGCTGCACCGACGTGATGATCGCGCGGGCCAGGGTGTCGTTCGGTGAGAGCACGCCGTCGAGGACGGTGTCGCCGCCGTACGAACCGGTCAGGAGGGTGTCCATGCGGTTCTGGGCGTTCTCGGCGAGCCAGCCCTCGGTCGCGGTCTGCGCGATCTCGGTCTGCCCCGAGACGACCTTCAGCGTGCCGTCGTCGATCTTCGGCTGCAGCACCTCCATGGCGCCGTCGAAGAACACCGCGGAGTTGGCGTCGTCGGGCGAGCCCGAGAAGAGCTCGATGTTGTACGGCGCCTCGTGACCGGCGTTCGCCTCCAGGCCGTCGAGCAGGGCCTGCCCCTGCAGCTGGCCGACCTTGAAGTTGTCGAACGCGACGTAGTAGTCCACGGCGTCGGTGTTCTCGATGAGGCGGTCGTAGGCGATCACGTAGGCGCCCGCGTCCTTCGCGGCCTTCACCTGGGTGGCCAGCTGCTTGCCGTCCTTGGCACCGATGATGATGACCTTGGCGCCGTTGGTGACCATGGCCTGGATCTGGTTCTGCTGCTCGGCGACGGTGTTGCTGGCCGGGGCGTACTGGACGTCGGCCTCGAAGCCGGCCTCCTTCAGTCCGTCCGTGAACAGCTGACCGGCGAGCACCCAGTTCTCGCTGGTCTTGTCCGGAAGGGCGACGCCGATCGAGGCGTCGGCGGCGAAGCCCTTGGCCTCGTCGCCCGAGCCACCGGCGTCTCCCGCGCCGCCACCGCGCTCCGACGAGCAGCCGGTCAGGGCGAGCGCTGCCGCGGCGAACATCGCTGTCGCCGCCACTGCCATTCTCTTCATGCGATCTCTTTCTCTCTGGTGTTTCGAAGGCCGCCCGCGCTCAGCGCGACGCGGTCTCCTTCTGTCCGCTCGCGCTGGTGGCGGCGGGGGGCTGGAGGGTCGATGACCCGAACTCGTCGGTACGCGGCCGGCGACGGGTGAGGAAGCCGATGATCGACGGGCGTCCCTGCTGTTTGTTCCACACGTCGATGCCCACCGCCAGCAGCAGCACGAGGCCCTTGATCATCGAGACGACGTCGGCGCCCTGACCGAGCAGGGCCAGGCCGTTGTTGAGGAAGGCCATCACCAGACCACCGATGATCGAGCCGATCACCGTGCCGATGCCGCCGGCGACGGCGGCGCCGCCGATGAAGACCGAGGCGATGGCGTCGAGCTCCCAGCCGTTGCCGTCGCCGGGGCCGGAGGCCTGCGAGCGGGCGACGAAGATCATGCCGGCCAGCGCGGCCAGCACCGACATGTTCATCATCACGAAGAAGTCCACCCAGCGGTCCTTCACGCCCGACAGACGGGCGGCCTGCCGGTTGCCGCCGACCGCGTAGATGTGGCGGCCGAACACCGTGTTGCGCGTGATGAACGAGTAGATGATGACGAGGGCCAGCAGGATCAGTCCCGGCACCGGGAAGCTCGTGCCCGGTCGTCCCGTGGCGAACATCCAGCCGGCGGCGAGCACCATGATCGACAGCAGCGTCACCTTGACGCCGCTCACCCACACCGGCGCGCGGTCGGAGCCCATCTTCTGCTGCACGCGCCGGGTGCGCATCTCCCAGAAGACCAGCCACACGACGCCGAGCAGTGCGAGCGCCATCGTCGGCACGTTGAAGTTCAGCGGCAGGGCGACCTCGGGCAGATAGCCGGTGCCGATGTACTGGAAGCCCTGTGCGACCGGCACCGTCTGCGAGTTGCCGATCCACTGGTTCGCACCGCGGAAGAAAAGCATGCCGGCCAGCGTCACGATGAACGCCGGCACGCCGACGTACGCCACCCACAATCCGTGCCACGCTCCGACGAGGGCGCCGACGACGAGCCCCAGCAGGATCGCCAGCGGCCAGGGCAGGTTCCACTCGGTCATCGATTTGGCCACGATGATGCCGACGAACGCGGCCACGGAGCCGACCGACAGATCGATGTGACCCATGATGATGACCATCACCATGCCGATCGCGAGGATCAGGATGAACGAGTACTGGTTGATGACGTTGATCAGGTTGCCCGACGTCAGGGTCGCGCCGTTCGGGCCGTTGCGCACCAGCGTCAGGATCTCGAACAGCAGGACGATCACGATCAGGCTGCCGAGGATGCCGAACTGGCGCAGGGATGATGTTCCGTTGCCGCCGAACATCCGGCGGATGTCGCGGAACCGGAATCCCCGCTGCGTGGTCTCGGTGTTCAGCTCGCTCATGCGCTCGCCTTCTGGTTCGTGGAGGTCATGCTGCGCATGAGCGCCTCCGGGGTGGCCTGGTTCGCGGGGATGCAGTCGGTGACGCGTCCCTCGAAGACGGTATAGATCCGATCGGAGATGCCGAGCAGTTCCGGGAGCTCGCTGGAGATGACGATCACGCCCTTGCCCTGTGCGGCCAGCTCGTTGATGATCGAGTAGATCTCGTACTTCGCGCCGACGTCGATGCCGCGCGTGGGCTCATCGAGGATGAGCAGGTCCGGGTCGGTGAACATCCACTTCGCCAGCACGACCTTCTGCTGGTTGCCGCCCGACAGCTTGGAGACGCCCTCCTCGACGCTGGGCGTCTTGATGCGCAGCGCCTTGCGGTACCGCTCGGCCACGGCGAACTCCTCGCGATCGTCCACGACGCCGCGGCCGGCGATCTTCGACAGCTTCGCCGAGACGATCGAGCGCTTGATGGTGTCGAGGAGGTTGAGCCCCAGCACCTTGCGGTCCTCGCTGACATAGGCGAGTCCGTGACGGATCGCGGCGGCGACGTCGGGCAGCACGATCTCCTGACCGTCCTTGAACAGCCGGCCGCTCTGGAAGTTGCCGTACGAGCGCCCGAAGATGCTCATCGCGAACTCCGTGCGCCCTGCGCCCATGAGACCGGCGATCCCGACCACCTCGCCGCGGCGGACATCGATGCTCGACCCCTTCACGACCATCCGCTCGGAGACCGTCGGATGCTGCACCCACCAGTCCTCGACGCGGAAGAACACCTCGCCGATCTCGGGCGTCCGGTCCGGGTATCGGCTCTCGAGCGACCGTCCCACCATCCCGCGGATGATGCGGTCCTCGTTGATCTCGCCGCGCGAGATGTCGAGGGTCTCGATGGTGCGGCCGTCGCGGATGATGGTGATCTCATCGGCGATCTGCTCGATCTCGTTGAGCTTGTGGCTGATGATGATCGACGCGATCCCCTTGGCCTTCAGCCCCAGGATCAGATCGAGCAGGTGCTGGGAGTCTGACTCGTTGAGCGCCGCGGTCGGCTCGTCGAGGATGAGCAGCCGGACGTCCTTGTTGAGCGCCTTCGCGATCTCGATCAGCTGCTGCTTGCCCACACCGAGGTGCTTGATCGCGATGTCGGGATCCTCGTTCAGACCGACGCGGGCGAGCAGCTCGAGCGCACGCTGCTTCTGCGCCTGCCAGTCCACGGCGCCGAAGCGGCGGATCTCGTTGCCGAGGAAGATGTTCTCCGCGATCGACAGCTCGGGGATCAGCGCGAGCTCCTGATGGATGATCGCGATGCCGGCGGCCTCGCTCGCGGCGATGTCCTTGAAGCGCTGCTCCTCGCCGTACAGCACGATGTCGCCCTGGTAGCTGCCGTAGGGGTACACGCCGGACAGCACCTTCATGAGGGTGGACTTGCCGGCGCCGTTCTCTCCGCAGATGGCATGGACTTCGCCGGCGCGCACGGTGATGGAGACATCCGAGAGCGCCTTGACGCCGGGGAACTCCTTGGTGATGCGTCGCATCTCGAGAATCGGGCCCGAGACGCTCGGCAGCGTGGTGGTGATGCTCACGAATCTTCCTCGATACAGGCGGCCATGCTCTCGCATGTGCCGATGTGACCGTTCACATTGGCTACCCCATGGTGCACCGCCCTGCCCGCAGTGTCAAGAGGAGGGCCGCGATTCGCAATCTCACCGTGACGAAGAGGACTCGCGCAGGCGGAGTTCCGGCTGCAGCGGCCCGAACACCGGGATCGCCTCGCCGCGGATCTCGGCGATCAGGATGCGCACGGCGCGCCGGCCCACCTCGGAGAAGTCCTGATGCACCGTCGTCAGCGTCGGCGAGGTGTGCGCGGCGACGGGTATGTCGTCGAATCCGACGACGCTGACGTCCTGTGGAACGCGCAGCCCGGCGTCGCGGAACCCGTGCATGAGCCCGATCGCCATGAGGTCGTTCGCGGCGAACACCGCCGTGAAGTCCGGCCGCCGGGAGAGCTCCTGCCCGGCGAAGTAGCCGAAGTCGGCCGTCCAGTCGCCCCTGATCGGCGGGAACGTCGGCAGGTCGGCGTCCCGCAGCGCGTCGAGGTAGCCGCGCATGCGTGATTCGGCCTCGATCCAGTCCTGCGGGCCCGCGAGGTGCAGGATGTCGGAGTGCCCGAGCGAGATCAGATGCTCGGTGACGATGCGGGCGCCGGACACCTGGTCGGCGGACAGCGTCACGCCGTCCGATCCGGACGCGGTCTGCAGGCTGACGTACGGCACGGTGGCCGCCATGCCGCGCAGGACGTTGAAGACCCGCACCTGCGGGGCGAGCACCACGATGCCGTCGACGTGCTCGCGGCCCAGCTGGCGCACCGCGGCGCCGATCGCCTCGGGCGTCGTCTCGGGAAGATTGAGCGTCGACACCGAGTACCCCTCGGCGCGCGCCGCCTCCTCGATGGCCGCGATCGACGAGGTGGGGCCGAACTCGCCGATCGTCGCCGAGAGGATGCCGAGCGTGTTGGAGCGGCTGGTGACCAGGGCCCTGGCCGCGAGGTTCGGGCGATAGTCGAGCACGGAGATCGCGTCGAGCACCTTCGCCTTCGTCTCCGGGCGGATGCTGGGGTGATCGTTGAGCACGCGCGACACGGTCTGATGCGAGACGCCAGCGAGCCGCGCCACATCGCGGATGCTGGGCGTCCTGGCACGTTCGGAGGCGGCGGTCACGGCATGCCTCCTCGCATGTGCACGGTCACATCGAGATTCCATCATGGCATGCGAGGGCCCGCACCCGCATCCGCCGGCCCTGCTTCGCGGTCAGAGGATGATCCGCGCGCCGGCGACGGGACCGTGCACGTGCAGTGCATCGCGTCCCGTCGCGCGCAGCTCCTCCTGGACGGTCCTGGCCGCCCCGGGGCCCGCGCAGAGGAAGGCGAGGGTCGGACCCGACCCCGAGACGATGCCGGTCAGCGCGCCGAATCGCACGCCGTCGGAGAGGGCGAGCGCGAGGTCGGCGCGGTCCGCGATCGCCGCAGGCTCGAGATCGTTCATCATCACCGGCGCGAGCTCGTGAGCGTCGCCGACGCGCAGCGCGTGCAGCATGGCGACCGGCACCTCCAGCGAGGGCGCGGCGTCGTCGGCCAGGCCCTCACCGTGGGCGCGCATCTCGTCCAGCCGCCCGTACACGGTCGGCGTGGACAGGCCCTGCTCGCTCATCGCGAGCACCCAGTCGAAGCGGCCGCGGGCCAGCGCCGGGGTGAGCTGGTCGCCGCGACCCGTGCCCACGGCGGTGCCGCCGTGCAGGGCGAAGGGCACGTCGGCACCGAGCCGTGCGGCCAGCTCGTGCAGCCGGTGCGGGCCGAGCTCGGTGCCCCACAGCGCGTCGCAGGCGACGAGGGTCGCCGCGGCATCCGCCGAGCCGCCGCCCATGCCGCCCGCGACCGGAACGCCCTTGCGGATTCGCAGATGCACGCCGTCGTCCACCCCGGCGGTGCGGGCGAGCAGCTTGGCGGCCCGCATGGCGAGGTTGCGGTCGTCGGTGGGCACGTCGGCGACGTTCACGTCGCCGACGATCTCCACCGAGAAGCCTTCGGAGGGATACGCGTAGACGTCCTCGTACAGCGACACCGCCTGGAAGACGGTCGCGAGCGCGTGATAGCCGTCGTCGTGCCGCGGCCCCACACCCAGATAGACGTTGATCTTGCCCGGTGCGCGCACGTGCACGCCGTCCGGTCGATGCGCCAGCGTCATCGCTCGCTCACAGCTCCGACGAGGTCGCCCACAGGTTCACGTCGATGCCGTGCGCGAGCGCGTCGATCGCGGTGAGCTCCTCGTCGCTGAACTCGGGGCCGTCCACCGCCGCGAGGTTCTCGTCCAGCTGCTCCGGGCGGGATGCGCCGATGAGCGCCGAGGCGACCACCGGATCGCGCAGCGTCCACTGCAGCGCGAGCTGGGCGAGCGACTGCCCCCGCTCGGCGGCGACGTCGTTCAGGCCGCGCAGCACGGCCAGGCCCTCCTCGGACACCGGCCTGTCGGGCAGCGAGCGTCGCTTCTGCGCGCGTTCCGCCCGGCCGTCAGCGAGGTACTTGCCGGTCAGCAGTCCCTGAGCCAGCGGCGTGAAGGCGATCGCGCCCAGCCCCTCGGCGCGCAGCGTGTCGGTCAGGCCCTCCTCGATCCATCGGTTCAGGATCGAGTACGACGGCTGGTGGATCACCAGGGGCGTGCCGAGGTCGCGGGCGACGGCGACGGCGGCTGCGGTGCGCTCGGCGCTGTACGACGAGATCCCGACATAGAGCGCCTTGCCCTGGCGGACCAGCGTGTCGAGCGCCCCGACGGTCTCCTCGACCGGCGTGACGGGGTCGACGCGATGCGAGTAGAAGATGTCGACGTAGTCGAGTCCCATCCGGGTCAGGGACTGCTCGGCGCTGGCGAGGATGTACTTGCGGCTGCCCAGGTCGCCGTAGGGCCCCGGCCACATGTCCCAGCCGGCCTTCGACGAGATGATCAGCTCATCGCGGTAGGGGCGCAGGTCCTCGGCGAGGATGCGGCCGAAGTTCTTCTCGGCCGAGCCGTAGGGCGGGCCGTAGTTGTTGGCCAGGTCGAAGTGCGTGATGCCGTTGTCGAACGCGTGGCGCAGCAGTTCGCGCTGGTTGTCGAGGGGGATGTTGTCGCCGAAGTTCCACCACAGCCCGAGCGAGATCGGCGGCAGGTACAGGCCGGACGAGCCGACCTGCCGGTACGCGAAGCGCTGGTACCGACCGGCGGCCGCCGTGTACGGCCGGTGCAGCTCTGGGACGTCGGGACGATAGCGCGGTTCGGTCACGCTGACAGGCTATCCGGATACGACGGCATCCGCCCGCCCGACGTCATCCCGCCGCGCGGGCGATGCGGTGATAGTCGTCGACCGTGAGGTCCTCACCGCGGCCGGTCGGAGCGACGCCCGCCGATTCCAGCACCGCGGATGCCGCGGCGGATCCGCCGAAGACACCCGACAGCGCCTGACGCAGCATCTTGCGACGCTGGTTGAAGGCGGCATCCACGATCTCGAAGGTGCGCCGGCGCTCGGTCTCGTCGCCGCGCGGCTCGGCGTCGCGATGGAATCCGACGAGCAGGCTGTCGACGTTCGGCACCGGCCAGAAGACCTGCCGCGAGACGTTGCCGGTGAGACGCCACGGACCGTACCAGGCCGCCTTGACGCTGGGAGCGCCGTAGATCTTCGAGCCCGGCTTCGCGGCGAGCCGTTCCGCGACCTCGGCCTGCACCATCACCACCCCGCGCTCGAGCGCGGGGAAGGTCTCGAGGAAGTGCAGCAGCACGGGAACCGAGACGTTGTAGGGCAGGTTCGCGACGAGCACGGTCGGCTCTCCGGGCAGCTCGGTGACGCGCAGGGCATCCGCATCGACCACGGTGAGCGCGCCCTCGGGCACCCCGCGTTCGGCCGCCGTCTGCGGCAGCCGCTCTGCGAGCCGGTGATCGATCTCGACCGCCGTGACCGAGGCGCCGGTCTCGAGGATCGCGAGCGTCAGCGAGCCGAGCCCCGGTCCGATCTCGACGACCCTCTCCCCCGCCCGCACGGACGCCGCCTGCACGATCTTGCGCACCGTGTTCGCGTCGACGACGAAGTTCTGCCCGAGCTTCTTCGTGGGCGTCACGTCGAGCTCGGCGGCCAGACGGCGGATCTCGGTCGCGCCGAGCAGGGAGACGGTCATCCCGCCATTCTCCCGCATGTTCGGAGATGGCCCTATGCTCGACCGGGTGACCGCACTGGGAGAGCTCGTCGCGCCACGCCGCATGGGGCGGGATTTCCGCTGGCTGCTGGCCTCGTCGTGGACGAGCAACGTCGGCGACGGGGTGGCGCTGGCCGCCGCTCCCCTGCTGATCGCCTCGATGACCTCCTCGCCGATCCTCGTGGCCTCCGGTGCGGTGCTGCAGTTCCTGCCGTGGCTGCTGTTCGGCCTGCACGCCGGCGCGATCGCCGACCGGTTCGACCGGCGCCGCATGGTGATGTTCGCGAATGCCGCGCGCGCCGTCGTGCTCGCCGCCCTGTGCCTCTTCCTGATCACGGGCACCGCGAACATCTGGATCGTGCTCGCCGTCGCGTTCCTCTACGGCACGGCCGAGGTGTTCGTCGACACCGCCGCCAGCACCCTGCTGCCCATGCTGGTCAAGCCCGCCGACCTCGGTATCGGCAACGCACGGCTGCAGGCCGGCTACCTCGTCGCCAACCAGTTCGCCGGCCCTCCGCTCGGGGCGTTCCTGTTCGCCGCTGGCGCCGCATGGCCGTTCCTGCTCGAGGTGCTCTGCGTGCTCCTCGCGATCGTGCTCGTCTCGCGCATGGCCGCGACTCCGGTGCCCGCCCGCGCCGAGGCCGATGTGCGCACGCCGGTGCACACCGACATCGCCGAGGGCATCCGCTGGCTGTGGCGCAACCCGCCCGTGCGGATGCTCGTGCTCATCATCCTGCTGTTCAACATCACCTGGGCGGCGCCGTGGGGCGTCCTGGTGCTGTACGCCACCGAGCACCTGCAGATGGGTGCGATCGGCTACGGCGCTCTGACCACGGCTTCCGCCGCGGGCGGCCTGCTCGCCACCATGAGTTTCGGATGGCTGGAGCGGCACGTCTCGTTCGCGACGCTGATGCGCGTGTGCCTGTCGCTGGAGGTACTCATGCACCTCTCGTTCGCGCTCACGACCACCGGCTGGGTGGCGCTGGTCATCATGGTGTTCTTCGGTTTCTACGCCTTCGTGTGGGGCACGATCTCCACCACGGTGCGCCAACGGCTCGTGCCGCACGAACTGCAGGGCCGGGTGTCCTCGGTGAACATGGTCGGCGTGTTCGGGGGCATGGTGATCGGGCAGGCTCTCGGCGGCGCGATCGCCCAGGTGTGGGGGCTCACGGCGCCGTGGTGGTTCGCGTTCGGCGGAGCGGCGCTCACCCTGCTGCTCGTGTGGCGTCCGATCTCGCAGATCGTGAGCGCGCGGCACGTGCTGACCGAGACCGGATCCATCGCCGTCGCAGACGGTGAGACGCGCGCCGACGGCCCTCAGTCGAACGTGCCGTAGACCGCGAGGGTGTTCGCCGCGAGCTGGGTGCACAGTTCGTCGACGTCCATGCCGAGCTCCGCCGCCATGAACCGCACGGTGATCGGCACGAGGTAGGGAGCGTTCGGCCGGCCGCGCAGCGGCACCGGCGTGAGGAACGGCGCATCCGTCTCGACGAGGATGCGTTCGAGCGGTGTGACCTGCAGGGCGTCGCGCAGGTTCTGCGCGTTCTTGAAGGTGACGTTGCCGGCGAACGAGAGGTGGTACCCGGCGTCGGCCGCGACCCTCGCCATCGCCTCATCCCCGGAGAAGCAGTGGAACACGGTGCGTTCCGGAGCCCCCACGCGCCGCAGCGTCTCGAGGACGTCGTCGTGCGCATCGCGATCATGGATCTGCATCGCGATGCCGTGCTTCTTCGCCAGCGCGATGTGCGCCTCGAACGATTCGTGCTGGGCGGGTCGGCCCGGCTCATCGGTGCGGAAGTAGTCGAGTCCCGTCTCGCCGATCGCGCGCGTGCGCGGGTGCGCGGCGAGCTCGTCGATCACCGCGATCGCCGCATCCAGCCGACCCTCCGCGGCGTATGCGGGCGCGTCGTTCGGGTGGATCGCGACAGCGGCGAGCACGCGCGGGTCGGATGCCGCGGCATCCACCGCCCAGCGCGAGGACTCGATGTCACCCGACGCCTGCACCACCCCGGCGATGCCCACCGCCTGCGCACGGTCGAGCTGCTCGCCGAGACTCAGTGGTTCGATCCCGTCGCTGATCTCGAGGTGCGCGTGGTTGTCGTACACCGGCACCGTCAGCGGCTCGGGCGCCGCCGGATAGCGCAGATCCTTGCGGCCGTCCGTCGACCGCGCCTGAACGTACGTCTCAGCCATCGGCACTCAGGCGGTCTGCTCCACGCGTGGGAACAGCGGCGCCAGCGCGGCGACCGTCGTGCCCGGCTGCAGGATGCCCCAGGCTCCGGCCTCGCGCAGCGGCTGCGCGGTGAGCGCGCCGAGCGACTGCTCGGCCCCCAGCGCCTCCCACAGCTTCGCGGTGGACTGCGGCATCACCGGCGAGAGCAGCACGGCCAGTGCCCGCAGCCCTTCCGCGCAGGTGTAGAGCACCGTGCCGAGGCGGGCGCGCAGATCTTCGTTCCTGGCGAGCGCCCACGGCTCGTTATCGGTGATGTACGCGTTCAGCGCGTCGACGATCGTCCAGATCGAGTGGATCGCCTCGTCGAGGCGGAAGCTCTCCACGGCGGCGTCCGCGGCGGACGCGGCATCCGCCACGGTCTTCTGGATGGCGAGGTCCGCCTCGGTGTACTCGGCCGCCTCGGGGACGACCCCGTCGAAGTACTTCTCGATCATCGCGATCGTGCGCGAGGCGAGGTTGCCGAAGCCGTTCGCGAGCTCGGCCTGGTATCGGGCGGACAGGTCCTCCCACGAGAATGAGCCGTCCTGACCGAACGCGATCGCCGAGAGGAAGTAGAACCGGTACGCATCCGAGCCGAACACGTCGGTGATCTCGGTCGGGGCGATGCCGGTGAGCTTCGACTTCGACATCTTCTCGCCGCCCACCAGCAGCCAGCCGTGCGCGAAGACGCCCTTGGGCACCTCGAGGCCTGCGGCCATGAGCATGGCCGGCCAGATCACCGCGTGGAAGCGCAGGATGTCCTTGCCGACCACGTGGTAGCCGGGCCAGCGGCGGTCGAACGTCTCCTGGTCGGCGCCGTAGCCGATGGCGGTGGCGTAGTTGAGCAGCGCATCCACCCACACGTAGATGACGTGCGACTCGTCCCACGGCAGCGGGATGCCCCAGTCGAACGTGGAGCGCGAGATGGAGAGGTCCTTCAGACCCTGGCTGACGAACGAGACGACCTCGTTGCGCGCCGAGTCGGGGCGCACGAAGTCGGGCTCGGTGCGGTACAGCTCGAGCAGCCGGCCCTGGAACTCGCTCAGCTTGAAGAAGTAGTTCTTCTCCTGCAGCAGCTCGAGCGGCTTGGAGTGGATCGCACAGACCTTCAGGCCTTCGAAGGGACCGGTGCCGTCGACGATCTCGGATTCCGGCTTGAACTCCTCGCAGCCCACGCAGTACAGCGCTTCGTACTCGCCCGCGTAGATGTAGCCGGCGTCGTACAGCTTCTGGAAGAACACCTGCACGTTCGTCTCGTGCCGCTCCTGCGTGGTGCGGATGAAGTCGTCGTTCGCGACGTCGAGGGTCTTCAGCAGCGGGAACCAGCTCTCGCCGACGAGCTTGTCGACCCACTCCTGCGGGGTGACGTCGTTCGCGGCGGCCGCGCGCAGCATCTTCTGGCCGTGCTCGTCGGTGCCCGTGAGCATCCAGGTGTCGTCACCGGCCTGGCGGTGCCAGCGCGCGAGCGTGTCGACCGCCACCGTCGTGTACCCGTGGCCGATGTGCGGCACGTCGGACGGGTAGTAGATGGGCGTGGTGATGTAGAACGAGTCGCCTGCGGGCATGGTGTCGATTCTAGGCGGGAAGCGGTCGGTCTTCTTCTTCGTGACGGGTGCCGGACTCCGGGCTGCGGACGTTCCCTTCGCTCGCAGAGCGGGTGCCCCTCCCGCTGCGCGGGTCCCTCCCCGATGCTCGCTCCGAGAACGTCCTCCGCGGTCCCTGTGCGGGGCGAACGCCATGCCCTCGGCGCGCGGAGGTGGGAGGGTCGGTGAGTCAGCGGCGGACGGCGGTCACGGACGCGTGGGGGCGCGAGCTGACCTCGCCGGGAGTGCGAGGGCGGCGCTCGGTGGCGGTGACGGTGAATCCGGCCTGCTCGAGCAGCTCGGCGAGAGCATCCGGGCTCCAGAAGTACGCCGTCGTGACGGCGTGGGCGAAGGGCTCGCGCGGAGCGCCGTCGAAGAAGCCGAGCAGGATGGTGCCTCCTGGCGCGAGCACGCGGGCGAACTCGACGAGGGTCGCGGGGAGCTCGCGCGGCGGCGTGTGGATCAGCGAGTACCAGGCGAGGATGCCGCCGAGCGCGGCATCCGGAAGCGGAAGCTCCGCGAAGCTGCCGTGCACGAGCTCGAGGTGCGGATGCTGCGCCCTGGCGTGCGCGACGAACCGCTCGGACAGGTCGACGCCGAGCACGTCGTGTCCGCGATCGTGCAGGTAGCGCGTCCACAGGCCGGGTCCGCAGCCGGCGTCCAGCATCCGTCCCGATACCGTATCGGCCCAGGCGCCGATCTGCTCACGGTCCTGCGTCGCCAGCTGATCCACCTCGCCGACGAGGGCGATGTACTCCGCGGCCCGCGCGTCATAGGCGGCAGCGGTCTGCGCGTCGCTCACCCGTCGACCGTACCGGTTCCCGCCGAGTGCACCACGTACCGACGTCGGCAACCGGTCCACCCGACGGTAGGTGGTGCGCTCGGCGTGGACGTCATGCCGATCGCGCGGCCAGCGCCGCCTGGTAGAGGTCGCGGGAGCTGAGGCCGGTGGCGGCCGCCACCTCGGCGCAGGCTTCCTTCAGCCGCGCGCCGGATGTCACGAGCGCCTGCACCTGCGCCAGGGCGTCCTCTGCCGAGACCTCCACGGGCCGCGCGCCCTCGACGACGACGACGATCTCGCCCTTCACCCCCGCCTCGGCCCATCGGACCAGCTCGGATGCCGTGCCGCGGCGCACTCCCTCGTACAGCTTGGTGAGCTCGCGGCACACGGCGATACGGCGGTGCTCGCCGAACGCCGAGCCCATGTCGGCCAGGGACGACGCGAGCCGGGACGGCGACTCGAAGAAGACCATGGTGCGGGGCTCCGCCGCCAGCGTCCCGAGCGCACGTCGACGCTCCCCCGGCTTGCGCGGCAGGAACCCCTCGAAGGTGAACCGGTCGGTGGGCAGGCCCGAAATCGTGAGCGCCATGAGCACGGCGCTCGGGCCGGGGATGGCGGTGACGGTCACCCCGCGCTCCACGGCCGCAGCCACCAGCCCGTAGCCCGGATCGCTCACCGCCGGCATCCCGGCGTCGCTCACGACGACGATGTCCTGCTCCTCGGCGAGCGCCGCCAGCTCGGCGGCCTTCTGCTTCTCGTTGTGGTCGTGCAGCGCGATCAGCCGCGGCCGGTTGCCGATCTGCAGCGCCTGCAGCAGACGCTGCGTCGTGCGGGTGTCTTCGGCGGCCACCACCTCGGCGTTCTCGAGCACCTCGACGAGGCGGCGTGAGGCGTCACCGAGGTTGCCGATCGGGGTCGCCGCGAGGATGATCACCCGCCCAGCTTAGGTCTCCCCGGCCTCGCGGGCCGGAGCACCTAGGCTGATCGGGTGACCTCGCCCGCCCCGCTGCTGCCGCCGCTCGACGCGCGGCGCACCTGGTTCGAGAGGGTGCGCGACAGGGTCGTCGCCGACCCGGTGCGCAACCGGATGCTGGTTTGGCTCGCACCGGCGCTCGTGACACTGTTGGCGGCCGTGCTGCGGCTGACCGACCTCGGGCATCCGCACGAGATCATGTTCGACGAGACGTACTACGTCAAGGACGCGTGGTCGCTGTGGACGCACGGCTACGAGGCGAAGTGGGGCGAGGACGCGAACGCCGAGCTGGCGCAGGGCGACACCTCGTCCCTGCAGGCGGACGCGTCGTTCGTGGTGCATCCCCCGCTCGGCAAGTGGATCATCGCGCTCGGCATGGCGCTCGCCGGGCCGGGGTCGAGCGTCGGCTGGCGCTTCACCACCGCCGTGCTGGGCACGCTGACCGTGCTGCTGGTGTACCTGATCGCGCGACGGCTGTCCGGTTCGCGTGTGCTCGCCACGGTCGCCGGCGGCCTGCTGGCCATCGACGGACTCGGCATCGTGATGAGCCGCATCGCGCTGCTCGACGGCATCCTGACGTTCTTCCTGCTGCTCGGATTCCTGCTCGTGCTGATCGACCGCGAGCGCACCATCCCGCTGCTCGAGACGGCGCGTGCCGGCGAGGTCGATCCGCTCGCGGGGCCGGTGCTGTGGGCGCGACCGTGGCTGATCGCGGCCGGAGTCGCGCTGGGCGCGGCCTCCGCCGTGAAATGGTCCGGTCTCTACGCGCTCGCGGCGCTCGGTCTGTACGCGGTCGTCACGGATGCACTGGCGCGGCGCCGCGCCGGCATCGTGCTGTGGCCGACGGATGCCGCGTTCCGCCAGGGTCCGGTGTCGTTCGTCCTCCTGGTCGGTCCGGCGCTGCTCGTGTACCTCGCGAGCTGGACCGGGTGGCTGGTGACCGCAGGCGGCTACGATCGAGGCGCCGATGCGAACCCGCTGGTGGCGCTGTGGAAGTACCACGAGGCGATGCTCGGCTTCCACGTCGGCCTGGTCAGCGGCCACCCGTACGCCAGCCCCGCATGGCAGTGGCCTCTGCTGCTGCGCCCCACCGCGATCTGGGTGGCGGATGACCCGGCGCCTTGCGGCACCGACCATTGCATCGCCGTGACCTCGTCAGTGCCGAATCCGCTGATCTGGTACGGCGGCGTCGTGGCCGTCGCGTTCCTGCTGTACCTGTTCGTGCGCGGTCTCATCGACCGGGCGCCGGCCAGACCCGCCGTCACCTACCCGCTGGTCGGTCTGCTCGCCACTTACGTGCCGTGGCTGCTCATCCCCCAGCGCACGATCTTCCAGTTCTACACGGTCGTCATGGCGCCGTTCCTGATCCTCGCGCTCGTCGTCGCGCTTCGCACGATCGCGGGCTCCGCAGATGATCCGCTGCACCGCCGCCAGGCCGGGCAGCGCACCGTCGTCGTCTACCTGGCGGTGGTCATCGCCGTCTCGGCGTTCTACTACCCCGTCTGGACGGGCTGGAGCGTGCCCTACCCGTTCTGGCTCATCCACAACTGGCTTCCGGGCTGGATCTGAGCCGCGTTCCGCGGATCGCGATCCGACTCGTGCGTGCGGGTCACGGCCCCGCGCGCATCGGGCGGGGTGACCGCCGCCGCTTGCGCACCGGCCGCCATCGGCGTTCGCGATCCCACCAGTGCGGCCCGCGGATCTCCGGAACGCCGTGCCTCATGCGGATCTGCCAATCAGAGAGGTGCAGAGTCCGGTGGTGGTGCCAGCAGAGCGCCACGCCGTTGTCCGTGTGGGTCGGCCCGCCCCTGGCATGGTCGTCGACGTGGTGGATCTCGCACCACGTCGCGGGAATGGTGCATCCCGGGATGATGCACCCTCCGTCGCGCGCCACGATCGCTCGGCGCTGCAGCGCGTTGAAGATGCGCGCCGAGGTACCGAGGCCCACGATGCGCCCGCGCTCGTCGAACAGCACCCGCTGGATGCCGCCCGCGCAGCCGGTCTGCGCGGCCACGCGCACCGGGACGGGCGCCTCTGCGCCGTCGACCCGTGCCCAGCCGGTTCCCGCGGCATAGTCCGAAGCCTCGACGGTGACGACCAGCGTCGGTGCCGCACCTCCGAGGTCGGGAAGCTCGCCCCCGCGGGCAGCCGCCGCGAGGATGGTGGCGAATGCGTCGTGCATCTTCTGCGGGCGGGAACGGTCGTCGATCGGCAGCAGCGCCAGCGGATCGTCGGGCGCGGAGTCGACGAAGTGCACCCCCGGCGGGACGGCGACCGGTTCGACCCGTGGGTTCAGGAGGCTGTCGAACAGCCGGTCGAGCTGCGCTGCGACGTCGGGCAGCAGCTCGCCGCGCATCGGCACGCGGCCGTTCCGCACGGCGCCCAGCCAGAGTCCGCGCTCGCGCGATGCGAGATCGTCGGTGGGCTCGGCGCCGTCCGGATCGAGGTAGGCGGCCAGCACATGCGCGAGCTGGGCGAGTTCGTCGGGTGCCGGGACGGGCGAGAGTCGGGTCGCCGCATCCGCCGCACGGCGATCGCCCTCTTCTCCGCGTGCGAACACCGCCAGCTGCCGGTCCGCTTCCACCAGCGCTTCGGGCGACAGGCGACGGCGGCTGCTCTCGATCGGATCGACAGCGGCGAGCAGCCCGGCGACGCCCACCGCCCCGGCGTTCAGCGCCTGGCGCATCGCCTCGTAGCGGGCGGGAAGGAAGTCCGCGTCGGTGATTCCGCGCACCCGAGCCGCATAGCCTGCCGCCTTCACCAGGCGATGGGCGCTCGAGCGGTCTATCCGCAGCACCAGGCGCAGCAGATCGGCCGGCCGGTCGCATCCGTACGCCGTGGTCATCCGCTCGCCGCGCAGGCCCTCCGAGCGCTCCCGCACCTGCACGGTCGACTCGACCTGCACTGCTTCGAGGCTGCGCTGCATCCGGCCCGTGACATCGAGCAGGCGCAGCTGCTCGGCATCCGACAGCTCGGCGACCTGCTCACTCTCGAACGCGTCGGCGACGACGGCGACGAGCTGCGTCTGCAGCTCTTCGAGGCGGTCGACGACGCTGTTCATACCCCCTATTCCACCGAGGGCCACCGACATTCGAACGCTGTTTCGGCGCTATGTCTCAACCCCAGGTTGAAGCGAATCTCCGCACTGCCGCGGCCCGTCGACGCGCACCGTCAGTGCGAGACGCCACCCGGCACCTTCTGATGACCCTCGTCGAAGCTCGGGCGCTTGCCGAAGAGCCGCCCGATGCCGAGCACGACGCCGACGATGATGAGGCCGACGATCAGGCCGCCCACCGCCGAAACGGCCGTGTCGCCCACCCAGACGATCACTCCTCCGAGCGGCTCGAGCAGGTGCGCGACGCCGTGCAGCAGATCCGACAGGACGTGCCAGCCCACCGCACCGAGGTTCACGATCACGAGGTGGCCGCCCACCCACAGCATGGCCACCGTGCCGATGACGCTGATCACGCGGAACACCGCAGGCATCGACCGGACGATGCGCTCGCCGATGCGACGCAGGCGGCGCGACGGGCTCTTCGCCATGCCCAGGCCGATGTCATCGATCTTCACCAGCAGCGCGACCGCCCCATAGACCACGCCGGTCATGATCACGGCGATCACCGCGAGCACGAACAGGGTCTGCCAGATGTCCAGTCCCGATTCGAGGTTCGCCAGCGAGATGAGCATGATCTCGGTCGAGAGGATCAGGTCGGTACGGATCGCGCCCCACACCAGGCGGTTCTCGTCGCGTTCGCCCTCGTCGGCATGACCGTGGCCGAACCCGAACCACTCCAGCACCTTCTCGGCACCCTCGAAGCACAGGAAGCCGCCGCCGAGGATCAGCAGGTACGGCAGCACCCAGGGCGCGAACGCGGTGAGCAGCAGGGCGATCGGGATGATGACCACGAACTTGTTCGCGATCGACCCGAGTGCGATCTTGGCGACCACGGGCAGTTCACGAGCGGGCGTCAGGCCCTGCACGTACTGCGGCGTGACAGCGGCGTCGTCGATCACGACACCGGCGGCCTTCGCGGAGGCCTTCATGGCCGCGCTGAGGATGTCGTCGACGACGGCCAGCAGACCAACGGACATGACTTTCCTCCCTTGCGCGAGCGGTCACCGCGCTCCGAAGGACAACGCTACTAGGCGCGCGGGTCGATCGGTTCCTTCAGCACGCCGGGCCGCGACATCTCGCGCGTCAGGCGCGCGACCCCGAGCAGCGCCGCGGTGAGGCCGAGGGTCAGCAGCAGCTGCGTGCGCGCGGTGGCATCGGTCATCGCCAGGGCGATCACGCCGGCGAGCAGCGCCAGGCAGATCCAGGACAGCCAGGGGAAGCCCCACATGCGCATCGGCAGCGCCTCGCCGTCGCGGTCGGCGCGCCGGCGCAGGATGATCTGCGCGATCGCCGTCGCGGTCCAGATCACGAGCACGGTCGAGCCGACCACATTCAGCAGCGCGCCCAGCACCACTTCCGGGAAGGCCCCGTTGAGCCCGACGGTCACGAAACCGAACGCGACAGACGCGAGCACGGCGGCGTATGGCACGCCGGCGCCGCTGGTGCGGGTCGACACCGCGGGCGCGAGGCCGCGCTCACCCAGTGAGTAGACCATCCGCGAGGCGCCGTAGATGTTCGCGTTCATGGCCGAGAGCAGGGCGATCACGACGATGAGCGACATGACCAGGTCGACGCCGGGCACGCGCAGGGTGGCGAGGACGGCCGAGAACGGCCCCTCGGTCACCGTCATGTCGTTCCAGGGCAGCACCGCGACGATGACGAAGATCGAGCCGAGATAGAACACCAGGATGCGCACCATCACCTCGCGCACGATACGCCGGATGTTGTGCGCGGGGTCGTCGGATTCGGCGGCGGCGATCGCCACGACCTCAGTGCCGCCGAAGGCGAACACGACGATCAGCAGCGCGGCCGCCACTCCCGTGATGCCGTGCGGTGCGAACCCGCCGTGCGCGACGAGGTTGCCGACGCCCGTGGCCGGGATGCCGGGGATCAGCCCGATGATCGCGCAGGCACCGACGACGAGGAACGCGATGATCGCGAACACCTTGATCGCGGCGAACCAGAACTCGAAGCGTCCGTAGTTGCGCACGCCGAACAGGTTCACCGCGGTGAGTGCGACGACGAAGACCAGCACCCAGGCCCATGCCGGGATGCCGGGGATCCAGCCCTCGACGATGCCGGCCGCGCCGGTCGCCTCGGCGGCGATCACGACGACCAGCTGGATCCAGTACAGCCAGCCGACGGCACTGCCGGCGCTGCGGCCCATGGCGCGTTGGGCGTAGGAGCTGAACGCGCCGGAGCTGGGCGTGGCGGCGACCATCTCGGCGAGCATGGTCATGACGAGGATGACGATGGTCCCGGCCACGAGATACGACACGAGCACGGCGGGGCCCGCGATGCTGATGGCCTGACCGGAGCCGACGAACAGGCCGGCGCCGATCGCGCCGCCCAGGCCCATCATCGAGATCTGCCGCCGTGTGAGCCCGGGGTGCAGGCCCCTGGTGGTCGTGGTGAGTGCGGGAACCTCGGTCATCGGGCGGACCTCCTCGTCCGGTTGCGGCGGGATGCTGCGCCGATGGCTGCGAGCACCGAGGCGAAACACTAGATGGCAGGCCGAGCGGGTGCAATGCGGCTCGGTGCGACCGTGCACCTTGCGCATCGACGCCGCTCAGCAGCCGCGTGCACCGACCACTCTGCTCAACGCCGGACCATGACCGCATCCGGGTCGGCGGTCGGCAGCCGGCACACGAAGTCGCGGCAGTCGTACACCAGATCGGCCTCCGCGCCCTTCCCCTCGAACAGCGAGAAGCCCGCGTCGGCGAACGCCTGCGCCTGCTCGGGCGTCACGACCGCGACGACGTCGGCATCCGCTCTGCGCGCGGCCGCCGCGAGCGGGACGTCGCGCTGCGCCACGACGGCGACGACCTGCCGCGGCGGCCGCGCCAGGTCGGCGGCGACGCGCAACAGCGCCCCGTAGGCGAGCGGATGCTGCACGGCGCGGGACACCACGCCCGCCACCAGTGCCTCGGCGCGCCTGCGGTGCTCCTCCCCCGCTCCCAGCCGCCAGGCCGCCAGATGCGCGGACGCCAGCGCGGCGGGGCCGGACGGCAGATCGCCGTCTCCGTCATCGCCGGCGGTCGCGATCTGCTGCGCGGCGAGCACCGGGTCGTCCGCGACGGGCTGGGCCAGCACCGCGAGCGCCCGCACCGCCCAGGCCGCCTCTCCGGTCGCGAGCGCCAGCGCCAGCAGTCCCTCGGCGAGCAGCCCGAGGTCGGCGGCGGTCGCCACCGCGGGTGCCGCCACGCCGTCCAGCGACGATCGCACGACAGCGCCGTGCTCATCGCGGTTCACCGACAGCACGTGCCCCGCCGCGGCGGCCGCCGCATCCACCCACGCCTTCTCGCCGAGCGTCGATCCGGCACGGGCGAGCGCGCCGATCGCCAGGCCGTTCCACCCCGTCAGCACCTTGCCGTCGACAAGCGGCGGCTCGAGCGGCTCGCGCTCCGCGGCCGTCCTCCGGTAGTAGCCGCCCTCGCTGCGCTCGCCGTCGATCCACGACTCCGAGTCCTGTGCGGCGCCGAATCCGCCGCCGTCGCGTCGCAGCACGTCCCGCAGGAACTGAGCGATCCCGCGTGCCACGCGCTCGCGCCCGGCATCCAGTGCGACCTCGAGCAGCTGGGCGTTGTCGGTGAGCATCCGCTCGTAATGCGGCACGGTCCAGTCGCGCTGTGTCGCGTAGCGGAAGAAACCGCCGTCCACCGTATCGCGCAGCTCGGATGCCGCCATCGCGTCCAGCGCGCGGGTCGCGGTGTCCGCCTCACCGGCGAGCGGATGCTGCAGGAACCGGAGCGTCGTCGCCATCGGGAACTTCGGTGCCCCGCCGAAGCCGCCGAACAGCCGGTCCTCGCGTTGGGCGATCGTCGCGGCCGCCGCGCGCAGGGCCGCCTCGTCGGGAAGGTCGGCCACTCCCGCCCGAGCCGCCGTGCGCAGCGCATCGGCGACGGCGTCGGCCGATGCGATCACCTCGGCGCGGCGCGCGGACCACGCCTCGCCCACCGCCGTGAGCACGTCGCGGAACGACGGCATGCCGCCCCTGGCCTGCGGTGGCCAGTACGTGCCGGCGAAGAAGGCGCGCCCCTCGGGCGTGGTGAAGACCGTCAACGGCCACCCGAGGTTCTGCGTGAAGGCGGAGGCGGCGGCCATGAGCGCGGCGTCGACGTCGGGATGCTCCTCGCGGTCGACCTTGACCGCCACGAATCCCTCGTTCATCTGCCGTGCCGTCTCCGCGTCGGCGAACGACTCGCGCGCCATGACGTGACACCAGTGACAGGTGGAGTACCCGACGGAGATGAGCAGCGGCACGTCGCGTTCGCGCGCCTCATCGAACGCCGCCTGACTCCACGGCTGCCAGTCGACTGGATTGTCGGCGTGAGCGCGCAGGTACGGACTGAGAGTCTCGGCGAGCCGGTTGGTCATGACGTTCACGCTACGCTTCGGCATCCGCCGCCGAGACCCCCAATATGCGTCGAGACCCCCGGCTGCACACGCCGACACCACAGGGTGTCGGCGGCAGCCGGGGGTCTCGGCGGAAGGGCAGGACCTGTCAGTTCACGTCGTTCGGGTGGCTGCCGACGCGACCCGAACCGTCGAGCGGGTCGAGGGCGTCGATCGCTGCCATCTGGGCGTCACTGAGCTCGAAGTCGAACACGTCGATGTTCTCGCGCATGCGCTCGGCGTGCACCGACTTCGGGAACACGATGAAGTTCTTCTGCAGGTGCCAGCGCAGCACGACCTGGGCGGCGGTCCTGCCGGTCTCAGCCGCCGCCGACGCGACGGCCTCGGTGCCGAACAGATCGTACTTGCCCTGACCGAGCGGGCCCCACGACTCGATGAGCACGCCGTGCGCGGTCGCCCACTCGGTGATGTCGCGCTGCTGGTAGGCCGGGTGCAGCTCGATCTGGTTGACGGCCGGGGTGACGCCGGTCTCGGCGACGATGCGCTCGAGGTGCGGCACGAGGTGGTTCGACACGCCGATCGAGCGGCTGAGACCGCGCTCGCGGATGCCGATCATCTTCTCCCACGCGTGGAGGTAGTCGCCCTTCGCCGGGGTGGGCCAGTGCACGAGGTACAGGTCGACCGCGTCGAGACCGAGCTTGGCGAGGCTCTCGTCGATGGCCTTGTCGGGCTCGTCGCCACCGTGGCGGTCGTTCCACAGCTTGGTGGTGATGAAGAGCTCATCGCGCGGGATGCCGCTCTTCGCGATCGCGGCGCCGACGCCCTCCTCGTTGCGGTAGATCGCGGCGGTGTCGATGTGGCGGTAGCCGGCCTCGAGCGCCTCGCTGACCGCGCGCTCGGCCTCGTCGGCCGGCACCAGGAAGACGCCGAATCCGAGCTGGGGGATGCTGTTTCCGTCGTTGAGTTCCAGAGTGGGGATCGTCATGTCCCCAGCGTACGGCCTGTGATGACAGGTGCGCTCGTCGACGTCATCGACGCGCTCGCCGTCCCGCGCGATTCAGCGACCACCGCCGAGCAGTGCCCACAGCCGGTCCGTGTAATCCTCGAACGCCCGCCGGCCCGTTGTCGTCAGCGCGACATATGTCACCGGGGTCCGTCCTCGATGACTCTTCTCCACGGCGACATACCCGGCATCCTCCAGCTTGCGCAGGTGCGTGGACAGGTTGCCCGCTGTCATCTCCAGCAGGTCCTGCAGTCGCGGGAAGGTGATCTGGTCCGCCGGGTCCAGAGTGGCGAGCGCCGCCACGATGCGAAGGCGCGCCTGAGCGTGGATCACCGGATCGAGATCGGGCACGGTCTCATCCCGCCGATGACAGCCGGCGTCGGCTGGACCGCACCCACCACGCGCTCCATCCGGCCACGAGCAGGAAGGCGCCGCCGCCGGCGAGGCCGTATGCGACGTAGTTCATGGGCGGGACCAGCATCGCCCCGAGTGCCGACAGGATGACGCACCAGATGCCCAGCACCATCATGGGCCGCGCCTGCCAGATGAGGCCGCCCATCATGTACATGATCCCGGAGAAGAAGATGAAGGCGCTCGGGTAGAACACCGTCAGCAGCTCCTCCGGCATCCCGAACCGCAGCAGCGACTGCCCCATCCCGACCAGTGCGACACTGCCGATCCACCAGGTGTTGCCATAGGCGATGCCGACGATGGATGCTTCCCGCGTGCCACGCAGACCCCGCCCCGAACGCGCGCCGAGCACCGAGGACAGCACGCCGGCGACGACGAGCAGACCCGCGAAGATCAGTCCGGCTGTCAGGCTCGGTCGCCACTCGTGCGGATGCGTCTCCGCGTCCGCCCACAGCACCAGGAAACCCGCCAGCCAGGCGATGCCCCAGGCCGCGAGAATCCAGGGCACGAAGGCCGCCGTGCGGGCGGCGACCGTGCGCTGCTGAGCCTCGATCAGTGCCATCATCCGTTCCGGTGCGAGCGGTGCGTCGTCATCGTGCGCTTCCATGGGGGGCTCCGTTCGTGGATGTTCCATATCTAGTTTGTACCACAAACTAGTTTGGATAGCGCCCGTTGGTCGGTTTCGGCCGCCCCGTTCGCCCCGATCCGATGCCGCGCGCCGGCAGCGGCCATCCGGGGGAACGTACGATGGAGGGCTATGTCCTCGCCCGTGATCTCGTACCCGCCCGAGCTGCCGGTCAGTGCCGCCCGCGGCGAGATCGCCGATGCGATCCGCGACCACCAGGTCGTGATCGTCGCCGGAGCGACGGGATCGGGCAAGACCACCCAGCTGCCGAAGATCTGCCTCGAGCTCGGCCGCGAGCGCATCGCCCACACGCAGCCGCGCCGCCTCGCGGCGCGCACCATCGCCGAACGCGTCGCCGAGGAGCTGCACGTCGCGCTGGGCGACCTCGTCGGCTACAAAGTGCGCTTCACCGACCAGGTCTCCGATGCCACCCGCATCGCACTGATGACCGACGGCATCCTGCTGAACGAGATCCACCGCGACAGGCTGCTGCGCCGCTACGACACGATCATCATCGACGAGGCGCACGAGCGCTCGCTCAACGTCGACTTCCTGCTCGGTTACCTGCGCCGCATCCTGCCGGAGCGTCCCGACCTCAAGGTGATCATCACCTCGGCGACCATCGATCCCGAGAGCTTCGCCGCGCACTTCGCCGACGCGTCGGGCGAACCCGCGCCGATCGTCGAGGTCTCCGGTCGCACCTACCCGGTCGAGATCCGCTACCGGCCGCTGATCGATGAGACGACGGATGACGCGGTCGCCGCCGAGCCGGAGGACGAGGTCACCGCGATCGTCACCGCGCTGCGTGAGCTCGACCGGGAGGCGCCGGGCGATGTGCTGGTGTTCCTGCCGGGAGAAGCGGAGATCCGCGACGCCGCCGATGCGGTGCGCAGCGCCTATCGCTCGTCCACGGCGCCGGTGGAGGTGCTGCCGCTCTACGGCCGGCTGTCCGCCGCCGAGCAGCACCGCGTGTTCGAACGCTCCGCCGTGGCCGGACTGCGACGCCGCGTCGTGCTCGCGACGAACGTCGCCGAGACGAGCCTCACGGTGCCAGGCATCAAGTACGTGATCGACACCGGAACCGCCCGCATCTCCCGCTACAGCGCCCGGTCGAAGGTGCAGCGGCTGCCCATCGAGGCCGTGTCGCAGGCCTCGGCGAACCAGCGATCCGGTCGTGCCGGTCGCACCAGCGACGGCATCGCGATCCGCCTGTACGGCGAGGACGACTTCCGGGGGCGGCCGGAGTTCACCGAACCGGAGATCCTGCGCACCTCCCTCGCCTCAGTGGTGCTGCAGATGCTGTCTCTCGGCTTCGGGGACATCGCCGAGTTCCCCTTCCTCACCCCTCCGGACTCACGGGGGGTCAAGGCGGCCCTCGAACTGCTCACCGAGATCGGCGCCGTCGACCTCGCCCGCGGCGCGCAGCCCCGGCTGACGCGGATCGGACGCGAGATCTCGCGCATGCCGATGGATCCCCGTTTCGCCCGGATGCTCGTCGAGGCCGCCCGCTCGGGACCCGGCGTCCTCGCCGCCGTGATGCCCATCGTGGCGGGCCTGTCGATCCAGGACGTGCGCGAGCGCCCCTCCGCGGACGCCCCGCAGTCGGTGCGAGACGAAGCGGAGCGCCTGCACGCGCGCTTCACCGACCCGACCAGCGATTTCCTGAGCCTGCTGAAGCTGTGGGACCATCTGCGCGAACAACAGGGCGAGTTGGGATCCAGCGCGTTCCGTCGCATGTGCCGCAGCGAGCACCTCAACTACGTGCGGGTGCGCGAATGGTTCGACGTGCACCGGCAGCTGCGCACCCTGGTCAAGGCGCCGAAGGCGACACCGAGCACCGCATCCGACCCCGATGCGATCCACCGGGCGATCCTCGCCGGCCTGCTCTCGCAGATCGGCGTCCTCGACGAGCGCACCGCCGTCAAAGGCGTCAACAAGACGCCCTCGAAGGAGCAGAAGCGCCGCATCGCGGAGTACCGGGGAGCGCGCGGCATCCGCTTCTCGATCTTCCCCGGGTCGGGGCTGCGCAGGAGGTCACCGCAGGCGGTGATGGCCGCCGAGATCGTGGAGACCTCGCGCACCTTCGCGCGCACGGTCGCGGCCATCGATCCCGCCTGGGCCGAGGCGCTGGCCGGCGACCTGGCGAAGCGGCAGGTCACCGAGCCGCACTGGTCGAAGGATGCGGGTGCGGCGGTCGCCTACGAGAAGATCACCCTGTTCGGCGTGGAGATCATCCCGAGACGGCGCGTGCAGTTCGCCCGCATCGACCGGCCCGGCGCCCGCGAGCTGTTCGTGAGACACGCTCTCGTCGAGGGCGAATGGGATCCGTCGCGGATCGACAAGCGGGTCAGCGCGTTCTGGCGCGCGAACGCCGAGCTGCGCCGGCGCCTGGAGAAGCTCGAGGAGCGCGAGCGACGGCGCGACATCCTCGCCGGCGACGAGGCCGTCTTCGCGTTCTACGACCAGCGCATCCCTCACGACGTGTTCGACGTGCGCTCCTTCGAGCGATGGTGGCGTGAAGCGCTGCAGCAGACGCCGAAGCTGCTGGTGATGCGTGAGAGCGACCTCGTCGACGACGATGAGCGAGCCGATCGGGCCGAGTTCCCGACCCGCTGGACGCAGGCCGACCAGGTGCTCGGACTCGCCTACCGGTTCGAGCCGGGCGCACCCGACGACGGCGTGAGCGTGGTCATCCCCCTCGCCCTGCTTCAGCAGGTCCGCGACGCGGGTTTCGACTGGCAGGTGCCAGGACTGCGCGCCGAGCTGATCACCGCCCTGCTGCGCGCCCTGCCCAAAGCGATCCGCCGACATGTCGTCCCCGCGGCGGACTGGGCCGAGACCTTCGGCGAGAAGCTCGCCGACGAGGGGCCCGAGCAGCACGCCGGCCTTCCGCCGCGCTCGCTGAAGGAGGCGCTGGCGAGACTGATCCAGCCGCTCGCGAACCAGCCGGTCACGGCCGCCGACTTCGACGACGAGCGCGTGCCAGGGCATCTGCGGATGAACTTCCGCGCCGTCGACGAACGCGGACGGGTCGCCGGTTCGCATCGCGACCTCGCGGCGCTGCAGGACGCGCTGGCGGATCGATCCCGCGCGAGCGTCGCACGGTCCATCGCGCGCCCCGAGAAGAGTGCGGGGGCCCGCCGCCCCGATGCCGGCGCCGTGGCCGCGGCGAGCGCACGTGGCCCGATCGAGCGCGACGACCTCACCGACTGGAGCTTCGGCGACCTGCCCGAGGTGCTCGACACGAAGGTCGCCGGCGGCGTCGTCCGCGGTTACCCCGCGGTCGTCGACCGCGGCCGATCGGTCTCGGTGCGGCTCGAGGCGACCGCGGATACCGCGGCCGCGGCCACACGCGACGGCGTGCTGCGGCTCGTGCTGCTGAACGTGCCCTCCCCCGCGTCGTACGTGCAGAGCCATCTGACCGCTCCCGAGAAGCTGGCGCTGGCGGCCTCCCCGTACCAGAACGTGGCGGCGCTGATCGAGGACGCCCGCACGGCCGTCGTCCGGCAGATGATCGACGAGGCGACCGGCGGCGCGATCGTGCGCACCGAGGCGGAGTTCCGGCGAGTGCGCGACGCCGTCAACGCCGGCCTCGTCGAACGGCTGTTCGCGTGCGTCTCGCTGGTGTCGCGCATCCTCGCGAAGAGCCGTGACGTGGAGCGGGGCATCAAGTCGCAGAACTCCCTCGCGCTGCTGGGCCCGCTGAACGACATCCGCTCGCAGCTCGCCGGGCTCATCAGGCCGGGATTCGTCTCGGCGGCCGGGGTGGATCGGCTGGCGCATTTCCCCCGATATCTCGACGGCATGCTCGAACGGCTGAACACGCTCGCCACCGAGCCGGGCAAGGACCGCGCGCGCATGACGGAGTACGAGCGGATGGCGAAGGCCTACGAGGATGCCGGGGGCAGCATCCCTTCCGCGGCCGACGCCTCGCCCGCTCTCGTCGAGACGCGCTGGCTGCTCGAGGAATACCGCATCAGCCTGTTCGCTCAGCGTCTTGGCACCGCGCAGCCGGTGTCGCCGCAGCGCATCCAGAAGGCTCTCGCCGCGACCCTCTGACCCGACGCCGCGACGCCCGCGCGGCGCCCGCGTCGGCTGCGTCCGCATCGACGGCTCGGGATAGCCTGGGGTCATGGCTCGCGCGATCGTCCACACGGAACTCGGATCCCCTGACGTCCTCCACCTCGTCGAGGTGCCAGATCCGGTCGCCGGCCCCGGCGAGGTGGTCGTGCGCATCGAAGCGGCCGGGGTCAACCCGATCGACGTCAAGCAGCGCGCCGGCATCCGCCCGCTGCCGCCGATCGTCGAGCCACGGCATGTCGGCTTCGACGGAGCGGGCGTCATCACCGCGCTCGGCGCGGATGTCACCGGGTTCGGCATCGGCGACCGGGTCGCGATCCACGACACCCGCGGCACCTACGCGACCTCGCTGGCGGTGCCCGTGCACAACATCGCCCGGCTGCTCGACGGCGTGACCGCCGCCGAGGGCGCGGCGATCGGCATCCCGGCCGGCACCGCCTACCAGTGCCTGCGCTCTCTCGAGGTGCGCAAGGGCGACGTGCTGCTCGTGCACGCCGGGTCGGGGTCGGTCGGCCAGGCCGCCGTGCAGTTCGCCGCGCTCTGGGGCGCCACGGTCATCGCCACCGCGAGCCCCGCGCGGCACGATCAGGTCCGCGCGCTCGGCGCCATCCCGATCGCCTACGGCGACGGACTGCTCGAGCGGGTGCGCCAGGCGGCGCCGGGCGGCATCACCGTCGCGCTCGACTGCGCGGGCACCGACGAGGCGATCGAGGTGTCCAAGACCGTGGTCGCCGACCATGACCGCATCGCGACGATCGTGCGCGGACCGGATGCCGCCGAGCTGGGCATCCGCGCGTTCTCCGGCGGAAACCCGGTGCCGCTCACCGAGCAGGAGCTCGGCTGGCGCCGCGAGGCCGTCGGGGTCACGATCAACCTCATCGAGGCGGGTGACTTCCAGATCGAGCTGGGACCCGAACTCCCGCTCGCCGAGGCGGCGCGCGCACACGAGCTCATCGAGCAGCACGAGGCGGACGGGAAGATCGTCCTCATTCCCTGAGCAGGCAGCCGAAGCGCCCTGCGGTCGGGCGGACGCAACACTTCGACACATCCCGGCATCCTTCCGGCGCGCGTCGGAAGATGGGTCGATGACCTCCCGACTCGTCCCTGAGGCGACAGCTGCCGGCTTCGCGACGAATCAGGTCCAGCACGGTTTCACCCCCGGTGCTGCGCCCCGGACGGCCGTGCCCGCGATCCACCAGACCGCCGCCTACGAGTTCGCCAGCCTGGCCGAGGCCGCCGACCTGTTCGCGCTCCGCACGCCGGGCATCATCTACAGCCGGAACGCGAGCCCCACCCAGACCATCCTCGAGGAGCGCGTCGCCGCGCTCGAGGGTGGCACCTCCGCCGTCGCGGTGGCATCCGGTCAAGCGGCCGTCGCCATGACGATCCTGGCGCTCGCAGGGCGCGGCGGGCACGTCGTCGCGGCGCACCAGCTCTACGGCGGCACCATCGACCTGCTGCAGGACACCCTCGACGACTTCGGGATCCCGGTGACCTTCGTCGACCAGGACGACGCCGACGCCTGGCGCGCGGCGATCACCCCGCAGACCCGGATGCTGTTCGCAGAGTCGGTGGCGAACCCGATCGCCCAGGTGCTCGACATCCGCCTGGTCGCCGACATCGCCCATGCGGCCGGCGTTCCCCTGGTCATCGACAACACGGTCGGAACCCCCTACCTCGTGCGCCCCGGCGAGCACGGCGCCGACTTCGTCGTGCACTCGGCCACGAAGTTCCTCGCCGGGCACGGCACGTCGCTCGGCGGCGTGGTGGTCGACCAGGGCAGCTTCGACTTCGGCGCCGAGCCGGAGCGCTGGCCGCAGTTCACGCGGCCCTTCCCGCGCTTCGGCGATCTCGTGCTCTGGGAGCGCTTCGGCATCGGTCTGGCCTTCGCGGTGCTGGTGAGGTCGAAGTACGTGCACGATCTGGGTCCGTCGCTGTCGCCGTTCAACGCGTGGCAGATCCTGCAGGGCATCGAGACGCTCGATCTGCGCGTCGCCCGGCAGAGCGCGAGCGCCCTCGACCTCGCACGCCACCTCGCACAGCATCCGGCCGTCGCGCGGGTGCACCATCCCGGCCTCGCCGGAAACCCGTGGCAGCCGCTGGCCGAGCGGTATCTCCCCCGCGGCGTGCCGTCGGTGTTCTCGTTCGACATCGCGGAGGCCGGCGCGGATGCCGGGGACGACGTCGACCGCGTCGCGCGGGTGATCGACGGCCTGCAGGTCTTCCGCCTGGTCGCGAACATCGGAGACGCCCGCAGCATCGTCGCGCATCCGGCATCCATGACGCACTCGCACATGTCGGCCGATCAGCTGCGCGCCGCCGGCATCTCGCAGCGCACCATACGCGTGTCCGTCGGGATCGAGGATCCCGCCGACCTCATCGCGGATCTCGACGATGCACTCGCCGTGCTCGTGTCGACGCCGGCCGGGGCTGGCCACGAGGACATCGGCCACTACGCTTGAGGACCATGACCGGTCTTCGTTGGGGCATCCTCGCCACGGGCGGCATCGCCACCGCCTTCGCTTCCGACCTGCGCACCGCGGGTCTCGACCTCGTCGCGGTGGGCTCGCGCTCGCAGGAGTCCGCCGACGCCTTCGCCGCCCGCTTCGACATCCCCCGCGCGCACGCCTCCTATGAGGCGCTCGCGACGGATCCCGAGGTCGACATCATCTACGTCTCGACCCCGCACCCGATGCATCATGAGAACGCCAGACTGGCCCTCGAGCACGGCAAGCACGTGCTGGTCGAGAAGGCCTTCACCATCAACCGCGCGCAGGCGGAGGATCTGCAGCGGCTGGCCGCCGATAAGGGCCTGCTGGTCATGGAGGCCATGTGGACCCGGTACCTGCCGCACATGGTGCGCCTGCGCGAGATCATCGCGGAGGGCACACTGGGCGAGATCCGCGCCGTGATGGCCGATCACACCCAGAGCCTGCCCGCCGATCCCGCACACCGGCTGAACGCGATGGAACTCGGCGGCGGGGCGCTGCTCGACCTCGCCATCTATCCCATCTCGTTCGTATGGAACCTCCTCGGAGAGCCGACCGGCATCCAGGCGTCCGCCCGCCTCATCGAGACGGGCGCCGACGCCGAGGTCGCCACGGTGATGACCCATGAGGGCGGCGCGATCTCCACGACCCTGTCGTCCTCGCGTGCCGCCGGTCCGAACACGGCCTCCGTGGTCGGCACGAAGGCGCGGATCGAAATCGACCGGGTCTGGTACAGCCCCACGTCGTTCCGGGTCGTCGGGCCGGACGGCACGGTCATCGAGGAATACCGATCCGAGGTCCCGGGGCGCGGGATGCAGTACCAGGCGTTCGCCGCCGAGGGAGCGGTCGAGCGCGGCGACGTCAGCGGCGAGCTGCTTCCGCTGCCGGTGGCCGAGAGCGTCGGCATCATGGGCACCCTCGACGAGATCCGCCGCCAGATCGGCGTCACGTACCCCGGCGAGGAGTGATCCGTGGTCGACATCGTGAACCCGCGCGTCGCCGTCTACCTCGACTTCGACAACATCGTCATCTCCTGGTACGACCGCGTGCACGGCCGCAACGCCTACGGCAAGGACCGCCAGCGCATCACCGATGACCCGAACGATGCCGAGGTCGTCGAGCGCCTGAAGCAGGCGATGATCGAGGTCGGGGCGATCATCGACTACGCCTCGTCGTTCGGCACCCTGGTGCTGACCCGCGCGTACGCCGACTGGTCATCGCCGGTGAATGCCGAGTACCGCACCCAGCTGGTCGCGCGCGCCGTCGACCTGGTGCAGCTCTTCCCCGCCGCGGCGTATGCGAAGAACGGCGCCGACATCCGGCTCGCGGTGGATGCCGTGGAGGACATGTTCCGCCTTCCCGATCTCACCCACGTGGTGATCGTCGCGGGCGACAGCGACTACGTGCCGCTGGCGCAGCGCTGCAAGCGCCTGGGCCGGTACGTCATCGGGGTGGGCGTCGCCGGTTCGACGGCCAAGTCCCTCGCCGCAGCCTGCGACGAGTTCGAGTCGTACGACTCGCTGCCCGGTGTGGCGCGCCCCGCGGAGCCGGCGACCTCGACGGCGAAGGAGAAGTCCACCGCGAAGAGCACGGCCGCGACGCGGAAGGCGAAGGCGGCGGCGAAGACCGATGACCAGGGCGAGGCGACCCGACTGCTCGAGCGCGCACTGCGGCTCGGACACGACAAGGTCGACGCCGACGAGTGGCTGCACAGCTCCGCGGTGAAGACGCAGATGCGCCGGATGGATCCGTCGTTCAGCGAGAAGGCGCTCGGCTACCGGTCGTTCTCGGAGTTCCTCAAGTCACGTGATGATCTGGCGGAGCTCGAGGAGACGGGGCACGAGCGGCTGATCCGGCTGCGCGAGAGCTCGTCCTGACGGTTCAGACCGAGCGGACGACGCCTCCTACACCGTCGCAGCCACGAGCGTAAGACCCCCTTTCGTAACCCGCCCGCCGTTGTTAGGCTCGGCCGCGTTGCCCGACGGAGGGCGACTTCGGACGAATCTCGATGAGGCGGTACGTCATGCAGAACTCCCCCTTCCGACGTCGTGTGGCGGTGGCCACGGCGCTCGCTCTCGGCCTCGGCATCAGCCCCATGACGGCTGCGGCCGCGGAACCCGCTGTGCCCACGCAGCGTGGCGCCGAACACGGCCCGAGCCACGCCGCCGAGCGCTATGCCGACCGGATGCTCGCGTCGATGACCCTCGAGGAGAAGATCGGGCAGCTGTTCATCCTGTTCGCGTACGGGCCCACCGCCGAGGGCGAGGACGCCCGCAACACCGCGCTGTACGGCGAGGCCAGCGCCGCCGACATCATCGAAGAGTACGAGCCCGGCGGGTTCATTCTCTTCTCCGCGCGCGACAACGTCACCGACCCCGTGCAGGTCGCGACGCTCTCGAACGGCCTGCAGGAGGCCGCGGAGGATGCCGGGGCCGGCATCCCGCTGCTCGTCAGCACCGATCAGGAGCAGGGGCTCGTGACCAGGATCGGGTCTCCGGCCACGCTGTTCCCCGGCAACATGGCACTCGGCGCTGGTGGCAGCGAGAAGGACGCCCGCAAGGCGGCCGCCATCACCGGCAAGGAACTGCTCGCGATGGGCATCCAGCAGAACAACGCCCCCGACGCCGACGTCAACGTCAATCCCGACAACCCGGTGATCGGGGTGCGCAGCTTCTCCTCCGATCCGGAACTCGTGTCGCGGCTCACGGCGGCCAGCGTGCGCGGCTACCAGGACGACGCGGGCATCATCGCGACGGCCAAGCACTTCCCCGGTCACGGCGACACCGCCACCGATTCCCACACCGGCCTGCCCGTCATCACCCACACCCTCGAGGAATGGCAGCAGATCGACGCACCGCCGTTCCAGGCGGCGATCGACGCCGGGGTCGCCTCGATCATGACCGCGCACATCGTGGTGCCCGCGCTGGACGACAGCGGCGACCCCGCCACCCTGTCGAAGAAGATCGTCACCGGCCAGCTGCGCGAGGCCCTCGGCTTCGAGGGCGTGATCGTCACGGACGGCCTGGAGATGGCCGGCGTGCGGCAGCAGTACGGCGACGGTGAGGTGGCCGTACGCGCCATCGAGGCCGGCGTCGACCAGCTGCTGCTGCCGGCCGCGCCGCAGGTGGCGTACACCGCGATCGATGAGGCACTGGAATCCGGCCGGCTGACCGAGGACCGCATCGACGAATCGGTGCGCCGCATCCTGATCATGAAGCACGAGCAGGGGGTGACGCGGGACGCGATGGTCGATGTCGACCGGGTGCTGAAGACCGTCGGCAAGCGTGCGCACCTGCGCGCCGCCGAGAAGATCACGGATGCCACGACCACGCTGGTGCGCAACGACGACGACGCCCTGCCCGTCGACGTCGACGGGCAGTCGGTGCTGGTCACCGGCTACGGTGTGACCACCGGCCAGACGCTCGCCTCCGAGCTCACGGAGCGGGGCGCCGAGGCGACGGCGTTCGCGACGGGCACGGCGCCGACGGCGGCACAGATCGATGAGGCGGTCGCGGCTGCGCAGAGCAGCGATGTCACGGTCGTGCTGACGAACAACGTCTCCGCCACCAGCTCGCAGAGGCAGCTGGTCGCCGCGCTGGACGCGACGGACACGCATCTGATCGTCGTGGCGGTGCGCAACCCGTACGACATCAACCGGCTCGGCGAGGTCGGCGCCTTCATCGCCACGTACTCGTATGCGGCACCCGCGCTCACCTCCCTCGCGAAGGTGATCACCGGCGAGATCAATCCCAGCGGAACGCTGCCCGTCGACATCCGGTCCGCCGATGATCCGGATGAGATCCTCTACCCGATCGGGCACGGGCTGAGCTGGTGACCGGCGGAACGAGACGAAGGAGAACGGGATGACTCTCAGCAGACGTGGCGTGTTCCAAGCCGCCGGGGTGGCGGCGGCCACCGCGGCGGGCCTCGCCGTCGGCGGCGATGCCGCCCTCGCCGCCGGAGCCGACGGCATCCGGCCGGGTGGAAGAGGTCGGCGACTGCGCACGGGCGCAGACGTGGCGGCCGCCGATCGCTGGCGAATGTTCTCCGGCCGGAAGGTCGGAGTGATCACCAACCCGACCGGTGTGCTCGAGGATTTCACGAGCATCGTCGACGACATGGTCGCCGCCGGCGTGGATGTCGCCGCCGTGTTCGGCCCCGAGCACGGTTTCCGCGGCACCGCCCAGGCCGGCGAGGCCGAGGAGACCTTCGTCGACCCGCGCACCGGCGTCACCGTCTACGACGCGTACGGCGCGACGGTCGCGAAGCTGTCGGGCTTCTTCTCCGAATCCGGCGTGGACACGGTCGTCTTCGACATCCGCGATGTCGGCGTGCGCTTCTACACCTACATCTGGACGATGTGGACGGCCATGCAGGCGGCGGCGCAGGCGGGAGGGCTGCGGTTCGTGGTGCTCGATCGTCCCAACCCGCTCGGAGGCAAGGCCCGCGGACCGGTGCTGCAACAGGGGTACACCTCCGGCGTCGGTCTGCTGGAGATCTCGCAGCAGCACGGCATGACCGTCGGCGAGCTGGCGCTGTACTTCAACGCGGCGTTCATGCGGCGCGCGGGGCAGCCGACGCTGGACGATCTGCAGGTGGTGAAGGTCGAGGGCTGGCGGCGCGAGATGGTCGGCCCGGATCAAGCCGATCGGTGGATCCCGCCGTCGCCGAACATGCCCACTCCGCAGACGGCGACGCTGTACCCGGGCACGGGCATGGTCGAGGCGACGGACTGGTCGGAGGGGCGCGGCACGACCCGCCCGTTCGAGCTGATCGGCGCCCCGTACCTCGACCATCGCTGGGCGGCGGCCCTGAACGAGAAGCGGCTCGCGGGAGTGGAGTTCCGCGAGGCGTACTTCACGCCGACGTTCTCGAAGAACGCCGGTCAGGTGTGCGCCGGGGTGCAGATCCACATCATGGATGCCGAGAAGGTCGACGCGATCGCGGTCGCCACGCACATGCTGGTGGAGGCGCGCCGGCTCTACGACGACTTCGCCTGGCGCGGGGACGGCGGACGGTGGATCGGCCTTCTCACCGGTTCGGGCCGTTTCCAGCAGCAGCTCGAGGCGGGTGCCTCCGCCGAGGGGATCATCGCCGCCTGGCAGCCCGAGCTGAAGCGGTTCGTCGACGACACCCGTCCCTACCTGCTGTACCGGGGTCCCCGCCGGTAGCCGGGGGGCGCGTGCCCCGCCGATAGGATCGGGGCATGCCCGACCTCGCCCTGTCCCCGTACCTCCGGGTGCTGGGCGCGGGGCGCGCCGGCCTGCATCCGAATCTGGCGACGTACTTCGAGGCGGTGCCGCCGGGGCACATCGGCATCGGCGAGGGCGTGTTCCACCGGGCCGGCGCCCGGCGTCGGTGGCTGTGGCCGGTGTTCCGGATGCTGCAGGCGCGCGGCGCAGTGCTGGGCGGATGGCATGAGAACGTGCCCTTCACCGTGCGCAACCGCAGCGTCGAGGGCAGCGCGGTCGCCCGACGCACCTTCCACCTTCCCGCAGGCGACTGGGTGATGAGGGATGTCGTGAGCGCCCGCGCGAACGGCACGGTGGTCGATCAGCTCGGTGAGCCGCCGATCGTGGCGGCGGCGTTCCGGGTGAGCGTCGAGGGTGGCGCCCTCCGGCTGCACAGCACCGCCGTCGGCATCCGCCTCGGCCGCCTGCGGGTCCGGATGCCGAAGGCGATCGCCCCGGTCATCCGGCTGCGGGAGAGCTTCGACGACGCGGCCCGGCGTCAGCGCGTCGAGCTGAGCGTCGACGTGCCTGGACTGGGCCGGGTGTACGAGTACGACGGCACGTTCGCCTACCGCGTCGAAGAGGGCGCGGGCGGGATCGGAGAGGACGCATGAGCAGAGTCGTGATCGGAGGCTCGACCGGCTTCATCGGCCGCCACCTGCAGCGCCGGTATCGTGCCGAGGGGCGGGAGGTCGTCACCATCTCGCGCTCGGGAGCCGATCTGACGTGGCACGATCAGGCGGGGATCGACGCCGCCGTCGACGGCGCGACACTGGTCATCGGGCTCGCCGGCAAGAGCGTCAACTGCCGGTACAGCGCCGCCAACCGGGAAGAGATCGTCCGCTCCCGCCTCGAGACGACGGCGGCGCTGGGCACGGCCATCGCCCGGGCGGCCGCTCCCCCTCCGCTGTGGGTCAACTCCTCGACCGCGACCATCTACCGGCATGCCGAGGATCGGCCGATGACCGAGGCCGACGGCGAGATCGGCACGGGCTTCTCCGTCGAGGTGGCGAAGGCCTGGGAGCGCGCGCTGTTCGACGAGGATCTGCCGTCCACCCGCCGGGTGGCGCTGCGCACGGCCATCGTGCTCGGAGACGGTGGGGTGCTGGACCCGCTGCGCGCCCTCGCCAGGCTCGGCCTCGGCGGCACGCAGCTCGACGGGTGGTGGCCGGTCTCCCGGCGGCGCCGTGCGGCAGGGACAGCGCACTTTCCCGGGGCACGCGGCGGGCGTCAGCGGTTCAGCTGGATCCACGTCGATGACGTGGGCGGCATCATCGACTTCCTGGAGGCGCATCCGAAGCTCGACGGCCCGGTGAACGCGGCGGCACCGAACCCGACTGACAACCGCACGTTCATGGCCACGGTCCGGCGTGCGCTGGGCGTGCGGTTCGGCCCTCCCGCGCCGAGATGGATGCTGGAGCTGGGTGCGATCGGCATGCGCACCGAGACGGAGCTGATCCTGAAGAGCCGGTGGGTGCTGCCGGGCAAGGTCCTCGACGCCGGCTACGAGTTCCGGCATCCCGAACTGGAGAACGCGGTGCGTGCGTCGTTCACCGCGTCCGAAGGACGCTGACGCCTACTCCGCGTGGGTCCCCGAGTCGCTCGACTCGCCGCGCTGGTGCTTGCGCTTCTCGATCTCCTGACGCAGCCGCCATTCCTCGATCTCACGGTCGAGATCGGCGATCTGCTCCTCGGTGCTGCGCGTGTCCACGCGAACCGGCGGCGCGGCCGGCTGCGGAGACGGCGCCGTGCGCTGACGCGGAGCCCGTCCCAGCTGGATGCCGTTCTCCGGGTATTCCCGTCCGATCGCGAACCACAGCACGCTGCCGATCAGCGGCAGCAGCACCACGAGCAGCAGCCAGACGAACTTCGGCATGTGCTTCACCTGCGAGTCATCGCGACGGATGATGTCCACCAGCGAGAACACCGTCAGCGCCAGCGTGACCAGCCAGATCAGGAACCCCATGCTCTCAGGGTAGACGACCGCACGCCGGCCGGGAGGGGGTTGATCGGCACCCCTTCACTCGTCGCCGGTCGCCACCGGACGACCGGAGGTGTTCGACCATGCGCTCCACGATCCCGGGTAGACGGTCACCTCGCGGCCGATCAGCGCCCCGGCGAGCGCGAGTTGAGCAGCGGTGATTCCCGAGCCGCAGTATGCGGCCACAGGTGAGCCCGCAGCGGCACCGACCCCGTCGAACGCGGCAGCGATGTCGGCTTCCGGTCGGAACCTGCCGTCGTCGGTGAGCAGCCGTGCGATCGGCAGGTTGCGGGCACCGGGGATGTGGCCGGCGACCGGATCGAACGGCTCGCTCTCGCCCCGGTACCGTTCCGCCGCCCGCACGTCGAGGAGGAGCCCGCGGTCGGGCCACTCGGCGGCTCCGTCGGTGTCGATCGTGCCGTCGGCGCCGGGCGACCCGAGCGAGATGTCGCCCGGGTCGGCGGCGACGTCGCCGGTCTCGACGGGTCCGCCCGCCGCCTGCCACGCGGGCCAGCCGCCGTCGAGCACGCGCACGTCGGCGAGTCCGGCACGGCGCAGCGCCCACCAGGCACGGGATGCCGCGAGCATCCGGTGGTCGTCGTAGACCACGACGGGCACACCACGGCGGATGCCCCAGCGCAGGGCGGCGGCCGCCAGGTCGGCGTCGGCCGGCAGCGGGTGCCGACCCTCGGAAGGCTCACCGTGACGCGACAGCTCGTTCTCGACGTCGACGAACACGGCGCCAGGGATGTGCCCGGCCAGGTACTGCTCACGGCCGTCGTCTCGGCCCAGCTGCCAGCGCGCGTCGAGCACGAGCACCTCGTCGAGTCGCTCGCGCAGCTCGGCGACCGAGATCAACGGGTGCACTCCCCCTTCCTGCCTTCCCCGCCGTGCGCTCACGGGACGATGTGCCCTGCGGCGCGGAACAGCTCGTACCACTCCGAGCGGGTGAGCACGATGTCGGCGCCCTTCGCGGCATCCGCGACCCGCTGCGGCGTCGTGGTGCCCAGCACCACCTGCATCTGTGCGGGGTGCCGCGTGATCCATGCGGTCGCGATCGAGATCGGTGCGACGTCGTACTTCGTCGCGAGCCGGTCGAGCACCGCATTCAGCTCGCCGTACTCGGGGTGGCCGAGGAAGACGCCGTCGAAGAAGCGAGCCTGGAACGGCGACCACGCCTGGATCGTGATGCCGTTGATACGGCAGTACTCCACGATGCCGCCGCCGTCCCGCTGCACGCTCTGCTCCTCACCCCCCATGTTCGCGGCGACGCCCTGCGCGATGATCGGCGCGTGCGTGATCGACAGCTGCAGCTGATTGGCGACGAGCGGCTGCACGACGGCGGTGCGCAGCAGGTCGATCTGCCGCGGCGTGTGGTTCGAGACGCCGAAGGCGCGCACCTTGCCGGAAGCGGAGAGCTCATCGAACGCCCGCGCGACCTCGTCGGGTTCGACGAGCGCGTCGGGGCGGTGCAGCAGCAGCACGTCGAGGTACTCGGTGCGCAGCGCCTTGAGCGACCCCTCGACCTGCGTGACGATGTGCTCGTACGAGAAGTCGAACATCTGCTCCGACGGCACGATGCCGCACTTGGTCTGCAGCACGATCTCGGCTCGCTCGGCGGCACTGAGGTGCAGGGCGGAGGCGAACCGGTCTTCGCAGACGTGCATGGCACCGCCGTAGATGTCGGCGTGGTCGAAGAAGTCGATGCCGGCGGCGCGCGCGGTGTCGTACAGCTCCCGCACCTCTGCGTCGGTCTTGTCGGGGATGCGCATCATCCCGGCGATCACTGCCGGGGCGTTCTCTGCGCCGAAGGGCACGGTCTTCATGGTTCCTCCTCGGGGTTCGAGCCCACGCTACCGGGCTGGTTGAATGAGGGCATGGTCTTCCTCGTCGCTCCGTCCGCGATCACCCTCACCGGACGGCTCGTCGAGCTGCGTCCGCTCCGCAGGGAGGATCGTGACGGGCTGATCGAGGCGGTCAGCGAAGGCGACCTGCACCGCACGGCCTGGTACACCTCGGTGCCGTCTCCCGACGGCGTGGCGGCCGAGATCGAGCGCCGACTCGGACTGCTCGAGAAGGGCGAGATGGTGCCGTTCACGGCGGTGGATGCCGCAGGCCGCATCCTCGGGATGACCAGCTTCTACAACTTCGCCCCGGAGGTGCCACGGCTGCACATCGGCTACACCTGGAACCGGCCTTCGGCGCACGGCACCGGCACCAATCCCGAGTCGAAACTGCTGCTCATGACGCATGCCTTCGAGACCCTGGGCGCCTTCCGGGTCGGCTTCACCACGCAATGGGTGAACTTCCCGTCCCGCTCGGCCATCGAGCGTCTCGGGGCCAAGCAGGACGGCGTGATGCGAGCGATGAGCCGCTACCGCAACGGCGCTCTGCGCGACAGCGTCGAGTACTCGGTGATCGAGCCGGAATGGCCCGCGGTGAAGGCGAACCTCGAGATGCGACTCACGAAGCGCGCCTGAGCATCCACCGCGCTAACGTGGGGGCATGACCGCTCCGATCGATGCGACGACCACCTCCGCCTGGGCCGAGCTCACCGCACTGCGCGACGCGTTCACTCCCGACCTGCGCGGCTGGTTCGCGGCCGATGCCGGTCGCATCGAACGGCTGACGCTTCCGCTCGCAGACCTGCACGTCGACCTGTCGAAGAATCTCGTCACCGACGAGATCGTGGCCGCGCTCGTGCGGCTCGCGGAGCAGACCGGCGTCGCCGAGCGCTACGCCGCCATGCTGGAAGGCGCGCACATCAACACCACCGAGGACCGCGCCGTCCTGCACACCGCGCTGCGCCGCCCTGCGGGCGCCGCGCCCGCGCTGGTCGTCGATGGGCAGGACGTGGATGCCGACGTGCAATCCGTGCTCGAGGCGCTGTCGGCGTTCGCCGACCGGGTGCGCTCGGGTGACTGGCTGGGTGTCACCGGCAAGAAGGTCACGCACGTCGTGAACATCGGCATCGGCGGATCGGACCTCGGGCCCGTGATGGTCTACGAGGCGCTGAAGCCGTACGCGGATGCCGGGGTTGAAGCCCGCTTCGTGTCGAACATCGATCCCACCGATCTGGCGCAGACGACCGCCGACCTCGACCCGGAGACGACGCTGTTCATCGTCGCCTCGAAGACCTTCACCACGCTGGAGACGCTGACCAACGCGCGCCTCGCCCGCGACTGGTTGTGGGCCGGGCTGAACGCATCCGGTGCGATCGGCGACGACGACGCGAGCCGCACCGGTGCGGTCGCACACCACTTCGTCGCGGTCTCGACCGCACTCGACAAGGTGGAGGAGTTCGGCATCGACCCCGCGAACGCCTTCGGCTTCTGGGACTGGGTGGGCGGTCGCTATTCCGTCGACTCGGCGATCGGGCTGTCCCTGGCGATCGTGTTCGGCCCGGAGCTGTTCCGGGATCTGCTCGCGGGCTTCCACTCCGTCGACGAGCATGTGCGCACCACCCCGCTGGCGCGCAACGTGCCGGTGCTGATGGGCCTGCTGAACGTCTGGTACGTGAACTTCCTCGGCGCGCAGTCGCACGCCGTGCTCCCCTACGCACAGCAGCTCAGCCGCTTCGCCGCCTACCTGCAGCAGCTCACGATGGAGTCCAACGGCAAGTCGGTGCGCTGGGACGGCTCGCCCGTGACGACCGACACGGGCGAGGTGTTCTGGGGCGAGCCGGGCACCAACGGCCAGCACGCGTTCTACCAGCTCATCCATCAGGGCACGCGGCTGATCCCCGCCGACTTCATCGCCTTCGTGAACCCCGCCTACCCGCTCAGTGACGGCGGGCGCGACGTGCACGGCCTTTTCCTGGCGAACTTCCTCGCCCAGACCAAGGCGCTCGCCTTCGGCAAGACCGCGGACGAGGTCGAGGCGGAGGGCACCACCGGCGCCCTCGTCGCCGCGCGCACGTTCAGCGGCAACCGACCGACCACGTCGATCTTCGCGCCCGCGCTCACCCCCGCCGTGCTCGGTCAGCTCATCGCCCTGTACGAGCACATCACCTTCACGCAGGGTGTCATCTGGGGCATCAACTCCTTCGACCAGTGGGGCGTCGAGCTCGGCAAGCAGCTCGCGATGCAGATCGCCCCCGCGATCGAGGGCGACGAGGATGCCGTCGCTGCGCAGGATGCTTCCACGAAGGCGCTGCTGGCGTACTACCACGCGCACCGCCGGGCCTGACGGACAGAAGTGAGGCTCCGCACCGCGCTAGCCTCGTACTCGTGGGAAACAGCATCGACGTGGGCGCGCTCGCCCTGAACGTGGCCATTCCGCCGCAGCTGCGCTGGGAGGACGAGCGGCGGGGCCAGAGGTTCGAACTGCAATCCATCACGGTGCGGCTGCTTCCCGACGGCACGCTCGCCGCGAAGGCCTACGGCCGTCCCGTCGCGGGGGGACGCGGGGCGTACGTGTCGTTCGCGGTGCGCCACTCACCCGAGATCGATGCGCTCATCACCGGGGCTGCGACAGCCGCGGCCGAGCGGTGGGCGGGGCATCGGGGACTCTGATCGCTCCCGGGTAGCGCATCGTTCCGGCCGGCGGAACCCCCTCGCGGCGAGACCGTGCGTTGTGGTTACCGTGCCGACATGGACGAACAGCTCAGCGCACTTCTGATCAACTGCACCCTCAAGCCGTCGCCGGCTGGATCGAGCACCCACGTGCTGGGTGAGCAGGTCCTCAGCGCACTGGCGGAGCACGGTGTGACGGCCGACCGCATCCGTGCTGTCGATCACCGCATCCTCCCCGGCGTCCAGACCGACATGGGCGCGGATGATGAGTGGCCGTCGCTGCGTTCGCGTGTGCTCGCCGCAGACATCGTCGTGTTCGCGACGCCCACCTGGCTCGGTCAGCACTCCAGCGTGGCGCAGCGGGTGCTCGAACGGCTGGACGCCGAACTCTCGGAGACGGACGACCAGGGCCGCCCCATCCTCTTCGACAAGGTGGCGCTGGCCGTCGTGGTCGGCAACGAGGACGGCGCGCATCACATCACCGCGGTGCTGTACCAGGCGCTCGGCGACGTGGGCTTCACGATCCCCGCCCAGGGCTCGATCTACTGGAACGGCGAGGCGATGCAGGCCACCGACTACAAGGACCTGCCCGAGACCCCCGAGAAGGTGGCGCAGACGACGGCCACGGCCGCGGCCAACGCGGCGCATCTGGCGCGGCTGCTCAAGCAGCAGGGGTACCCCGCCGCCTGAGCGGCGGTCAGGCGCGGCGGAACTGGGCGGCGGCCGGGCAGTCGAACGGGTCGCGCGCGGCGAGACCGACGCGGTTCAGATACTCGATGACGATCGCGTAGGAGCGCCCCAGGCTGGTCTCGGTGTACGGCACGCTGTTGGCGTTGCAGTACTCGCGAACGATCGCACGCGCCTTGGACAGGTGCGGCCGTGGCATGTTCGGGAACAGGTGGTGCTCGACCTGGTAGTTCAGGCCGCCCATCAGCCAGGTCGCCCACCAGCCGCCGGAGATGTTGCGCGAGGTGCGCACCTGCTTCGAGAAGAAGTCCAGCTTGGCGTCGGGGTGGATGATCGGCATGCCCTTGTGGTTCGGGGCGAACGAGGCGCCCATGTACACGCCGAAAACCGCGAGCATCACGCCCATGAAGGCGAAGGCCATGCCCAGCGGCAGCAGCAGGAACACCGGCACCAGGATGACCGCGAAGCGCAGGGCGATGATGCCGAGCTCGGTCCAGCGCCCCTTCACCGCGCGCTGCGACACGAGGTGCTTCACGCTGAGGTAGTGCAGGTTGAGGCCCTCCAGGGTGAGCAGCGGAAAGAACAGCCACCCCTGCTTGCGGGTGATCAGGCGGATCAGGCCGCGGGACTGAGCGGCATCCGTGTCGAGGAACGAGATCGTGTCGACCTCGATGTCGGGGTCCTTGCCGACGCGGTTCGGATTGCCGTGGTGCTTGGTGTGCTTGGAGTCCCACCACGAGTAGCTCATGCCGACGATTCCGGCGAGGATGCGGGCGAGCCGGAAGTTCGCCGGTCCCGCACTGAGGATCTGACGGTGCGCGGCCTCGTGGGCGAGGAACGCGACCTGGGTGAAGACGATGCCGAGCGCGCCGGCGATGAGCAGCTGGAACCAGCTGTCGCCGAGCAGGATGAAACCGGTGACGCAGCCGAGGAAGGCCAGCGCGATGCCCGAGGCGACGAAGATGTAGAACCACGAAGCCCGCCGCAGCAGCCCGGTCTCGCGGACGACCTGCGACACCTGCTTGTACGCCTGCGCCATCGGCGGGAATTCGGCGGTTCCGGAGTAGGTCTGGCGGATCGGCCCGAGCGTCGCCGCCGTGGCGTCGACCTCGGTGTCGACCGCTGTGTCGACCTGAGTGTCGATCTGATTGAGAGTGATGATCTTCTCCTGCTGATCGGGAGCCCTTGAGCCATGAAAGCCAAGGGCGGATGCCGATCGCTGTTCTCCAGGCTACGCGGGTCGATATACGACGGTCGGCATGTGTCGGCGGTGGGCCGAGGTGCTTTGTCCGTGCCCCGGTGTAGCGTGACCGCGGGAGCAGCCGCTCTCGTGATCTCGAGGAAGGCGCAGGAACATGGACTGGAAGATCGAGCTCATCTTCGTGCCGGTGACCGATGTCGACCGGGCGAAGGACTTCTACGTGAAGATCGGCTTCAACGCCGACCACGACCAGCAGGTCGATGAGCAACTGCGCTTCGTGCAGATGACCCCGCCCGGATCGGCGTGCTCGATCGCCTTCGGCACCGGACTCGGCATCGACCTCGAGCCTGGCCTGCAGAACACCATCCAGGTGGTCGTGCCCGACGCCGATGAGGCGCTCGCGCATCTGCAGGGCCTCGGTGTGGCGGCACGCGGTGTCGATGAGCTCGCCTGGGGCCGGTTCGTCACCTTCGACGACCCCGACGGCAACAGTTGGACGCTTCAGCAGCTGCCGGACTACAGCGCGCAGGCGTGAACGAGGCGGCGAGACGAGGCCGTGAAGTGATGGCCCCTCGCGCGATGAACTCCGCGCACGTGCTGATCCTGCACGGGTCCCCCGGCTCCGGCAAGACGACGCTCGCCCGCGTCATCTCGGAGCTGCTCAGGGCCGAGGGCGTCGCGCACGGGGTCATCGACGTCGACGAGCTGAATCTCGTGTTCCCCTCGCCTGGTCCCGATTTCTGGCTCGGCAATCTCGCGGCGATCTGGTCCCGCTACACCCAGGTGCCCGGCATCCGCATGATCATCCCCACCGTCATCGCCGACGCCGAGCGTCTCGAGCGACTGCGAGCGGCGATCCCTGCGGCATCCTTCGTCGTCTGCGAACTGACCGCGCCCGTCGACGTGCTCAAGGCGAGGGTCACCGCGCGGGAGCCCACCGACGAATGGCGCGAAGCGCTGCGCCGGTGGGTGGACCACCACGCCGGCAGAACCGACCTGGAGGACATCCGAGACGTCCTCGTCTCCACCCACGACCGGACCGAGGTCGAGTCCGCACGTGAGGTGCTGCGGGCCGTCGGCTGGGCCCGACCCGATTCGGGTGAGTCCAGCGGACGGTCACCCTCGAAGCGGATCGGCAGCCATACGTAGTCCGCGATGGTGGCGTCGACGTCGGCGAACTCTTCCGTCGGTTCGTCGCCGTCCTTGCCTGGGGCGAGATGGTCGACGAACGCCTGGTGCGCGCACAACATCGCCATCGCAGACCGGTGGCTACCGTGCAACCTCGACCACGAACGAGAGCGCTGATGCATCTACTGCGTCCGAGCGCCTCACCGCTGGACCGAGTAGCCCGTCGACGCATTCGCGACGCGCGCCGTTCAGGATTCGCGACCCGAGCGGTGAGCAGAAGTCGGTCGGTGAGAGTTGCCAGGGCGCCGACAGACCCACACTCCATCGAGCGACGTCCGTTTCGGCTGCGTCATCTGTCGCTCAGGAGGTCCTCACGCGGTGCGGCGTGATGGTGTGAATGCCGGGGCCGTACGAGAAGACCGAGTGCGGAAGTCGAACTTCGGCAACCGCCCCCGGGGGTACCGTGATGGTGACGTTGATCCCCTCGGCCGTGCGACTCCACGAGCACGCGGCAGTGCCGTGAGGTGTGGCCACCGACGTGCTCGCATGGTCCACGCCGTCAATAGGCGTGGGCTCGATGACGATCTTCGAGTAACCCGGCGCTGCTGGGCGGAGGCCTGCCAGATCTTCGTGCAGCCACTGAGCGACCGAACCGAAGCTGTAGTGGTTGTGCGAGCGATAGGCGTGCCCATCGCGCTTGTACCCCTCCCACGTCTCCCACGTCGTAGTCGCTCCGCGTTCGATCTGCGCAATCCACGACGGCGCGGTCGGCTGCATGAGGATCTTACGCGCGAGGTCCGCGCGTCCGTTTCGGCTGAGCACCCGTAGGAGCATCGGTGTGCTGAGGAACCCGGTCCCAAGATGACCATCGGCCTCGGTGATGAGCTCCTCGAGGCGAGTGAGCGCGGCCGGTCGGTTCGTCTTCGGGAGCAGATCGAAACCCAGCGCCCGGACGTAGTCATCCTGCTTATCCGCACCGATCCGGGATCCGCCGTCCGAGACGAACGCCCGATTCCATGCGCGGCGAGCGTTCGTGGAAAGTGCAGAGTAGCGCCGCTCGTCGTCGTCGTGACCGAGTACGCGCGCCATGCGGGTGAGCAGCGTTGCCGAGTGCACGAGATACGCCGTTGCCACCACGGCGGGAGGGCGCAGGAGATTTCCGACGAGCGCCGAGCCGAGATCCTCACCCGGGCGAAGCCACTCTCCGAAGTGGAATCCTGTATCCACGATGTACCGCTCGTCACGTCGGCCGGCGCGCGTCCATCGGCTGACGTGACGCTTGCGCGCGGCTCGTCGGGCGAGCTGTTCGACCCAGGCTCGAGCTGCAGGGTAAGCCTCTTCGAGCGCTCGTTCGTCCCCATAACGCCAGTAGACCTCCCAGGGGACAATCACGGCAGCGTCGCCCCAGCCCACTGAGGACGACTGCAGTGCGAACAGCTTCTCCACGATGCCGCGCGAATGCTGCGACGATTCACTGGGGATCACCACGGGGACACGGCCGTCATCGAACTGCTCGATGGCGAGGTTTCGGAGATAGCGGCGGAGATATCGATTCGTGTCGGCGAGGATCATGGCGGTTGCCGCGAAGGTCTGCACATCACCGGTCCAGCCGCTGCGCTCGCGCGTAGGGCAGTCGCTGGGAGTGTCGGTGAAGTTGCTCCGCATCGACCAGCGAATGTTCTCGTGGAGCTTGTTCAACCGCTCGTCGGAACTCGTGAACATTCCGGTCTCTGAGAGATCGGTGGTCATGACGATGCCCTCGACGTCCGCCTCGGTTAAAGGCTCATGGTCCCCCGAGACGACCAGGTACCGGAAACCATGGATCGTGAACGCCGGCGTCCACCACTCCGGTTCTGCGCCAAGGATCGCGGAGTCAGTCTGGAACCACGGCGTACCCTCCTTGTTTCCCAGATAGGTGGTGTCGAGCTCACCTTCGGGAGTAAGGACTTCACCGTAGGCAAGCGACACCTCGGCTCCCTCTCGTCCACCCAGGCGGACCGCGGCGACACCGGAGAAGTTCTGACCGAAGTCGATGAGGGTCGACCCGGACGGCGTGCGGGAAACTGTTCCCCGACGCGTGCCTGTGCGCGTTACCCGAGCGACCTCCTCTGCGATGAGAGTGCGCGGGTGCATGGGGAGGAGCTCAACTGGCGCGTGGTCAGCACGCTCGCGAATCGTGTCCCATGTGTCTGGAAGACGAAGGTCGACGTGCTCGCCGTGCTTGGGATCGGAGTTCTTGATGCGTCCACGTCCGACCGACCATGTCTCGTCGGTACGGAACCGGACGACGTCGCCATCGGCGGTCTCGAGCTCGATCTGCGCGATGGCTGCCAATCGGTCTCCGTACCTGTTCGCCAGCGACAGCCCTCCGAGCTTCCCACGGAAGCGCCCCTCGGAGACGACCATCCCGACGCGCACGGCGCCTTCCTGGAGCGCCTCGGTGATGTCGTACACCTGATACTCCACGCAGGAGTCGAACGGGGTCCACCGCGGCACGAGCGCCGGTCCGGTCACGTCGACGCCGTTGACGATGAGGCGGTACCAGCCCAGGGCCGTCGCATATGCTCGAGCCTTCACTACATCCGTGGGGACGTTGATCGTTCCGCTGAAGTACAACGTTTCGGGCACCTGCGGGTCACCACCGGTGATCCACTGAGCGTTCCAATCCCGTGGTTCGAGCAGCCCCATCTCGAACCAGGCCGTGTCGCTCCATTCGCCGAGGGATCCCTCGTCGTCGACGCTGCGTACTCGCCACCACACGCGCTGACGCGACTGGAGCACCCCTCCGAACCGGGCGTGCCGTTCGACGACCGTCCCCTCGCTGCGGCCTGTCCAGAGGAGCGCGCCGTCAAAAGAGGGTGTCGCGCTTGCCTGAAGCTCGAAGCCCGCAGGGTCGTCGGCGTCGACCGACCAGGACAGCTCCGGTGTCGAATCACCAAGACCGAGAGGGTTATGGAGGCGATTGGTCAGAAGGGAATGCATTCTCGTCAGTTCGTTGGTGTGGACAGTTCAGGTCGCTCGATCGGCTCGTTGTCCGGTTCGTCCTCGGTGCGGAACTCATCGTGCGCATCACGAGTGCGGAACACGAGCCAACCGACCATGAGGCCGGCCGTGACGAGGACGGCAACTATGAAGTAGAAGGTCGAGGGGCCCTGCTCGATGATGAGCGGGGCAACGAACGCGAAGCCGGCCGCACCGAAGCGGGCGACGGCGATGATCGCGCCCTGCGCGGTCGTTCGGAGCAGTGTCGGGAACGACCGCTGCGTCCAGAACTTCATGATGCTGTCGCTGGCGAACGCTCCTCCGAACGACATGAGCACGAGAGAGATCAGGAAGGTCGTGAGGGTGAGCCCGGCGACGGCGGGGAGGAGGAACGCGGCGATGACCATGATGCCGCCCGCCGTGAACCAGGCGAACCGACGACGACCACCGACCACCTTCATGAAGCCGAGCGCTCCACCCAGCGCGACGGGAAGTGCCGCAAGGAGTGCGACGCTCGCCGTCTCGACGCTGACCCCTGCGCCGTTGACCAAGAGGTACGTGCTGTACTGGCCGACGGTATTGCCTCCGGTGGTGAACAGCCCGAAGAACAAAACCAATCCGAAGAACGGCACAGCGTAGGGGGCGCGGAAGAGGTCTTTCACGCTGGCGCGGTCAGCTCGTGTCGTCGCGATCCCGGCGCGTCGTTCGTCGCGGGACTTCAGCCAAAGGGCGGATTCCGGGATGGTGAGACGGGCGACGAAAACGACGACGGCCGCGATGGCCAGGTGCGAGAAGAGGATCTGGCCACCCCCGCGTCCCAGCGCGGCGACACCCGCGGCGAGGAGTCCGGGGACCACGCTGCCAACAATCCACAGCAGCTGGCTGAACCCGATCATGCGCCCGCGACTGCGCTCCGGCGCGGCTTCGGAGATGGTAGAGAGTGAGACCGGCAGGTCGGCGCCTCCGGCGAGTCCGACAAGGATGGTACCGACGACCATCATCGGGAACTCTGCGGCGAAGATCATGGCCGCCGCGCCGGCCGCGATTGCCGCCATGGTGACGAGGAAGACCGAGCGGCGGCCGAACTGGTCGCCCATCCGGCCGCCGACGAGCGAGCCCACTGCGATTCCCGTCGTCAGCAGCCCGGACAGGATTCCGATCTGAACGGGCGTCAGCCCCAGCACTTCCTGGTAGATGACGAGGGCGACTGACCAGGTGATGAGCGCGGCGGCGTCGATATACGACGCCATCCCGCAGACGATGGCGGTCCACCATGGGTGGGTCGAAGCCGGAGATGAGGGGGCCATGAGTTCTCCTTCGAACTGCTTATACGCATAAGCGGTTGTCACAGAATAGCGCATTCCTGTCGTTTCAGCGTGCGAAGCTAGGTGAATGCCCGACCAGCGCCAACCCACGAGCCGCGACGTCGCCAAGCTCAGCGGCGTATCGCAGCCGACTGTGAGCTACGTGCTCAACAACACCCCCGGCCAGCGAATCTCCGACGCGACGCGTGCTCGCGTGCACGCCGCCGCAGCATCCCTGGGGTACTCGCCGTCGCGCGCCGCTCAGACCCTTGCTCGCGGCGGCAGATCGCGTGTGGTCATCCTCAATGCACCAGAAGGCCCCGCCGCCAGCTCCCGCGACGAATACTTCTCCATCTTGTCCGCCGTCCTCGACGACGCCGGATGGACGCTGCTGACCCACTTCCCACCTAGTGAGAACGCCCTCGCTCACCTTCTCAAGCTTGTCGAATCCACGAATGCCGATGCGGTCCTCGACGCGTTCAATGATGCGGAGACGATTGAAGAACTAGTTCGTCGCCAGATCCTTGTCGTGCCGCTTGTACCGCCGTCGAGTTGGACCGAGATCCTTGTGGCACCGGTTGAGATCCAGATGGATCACCTTGTCAACGCGGAAAGGAGGAATCTCGCAACGGTCTCCCCCACCGCCGCTGATGAAGCCGTGCCCGTGCAGACCCGTACCGATCACCTCCGCCAGCGATGCGCGGCTCTCGGCCTGCCCGAACCTGTGCACCTGTGGTGGACCGGTGACCTGGACGCCTTGACGGACGATCTCCGCGCACACGCGTCCTCCGTCGACGGAGTCCTGGCGCACAACGACGCGACAGCTTTACCCGTGCTGTCGGCTGCCCACCGTCTCGGCCTGCGAGTTCCGGATGACCTGGCCGTTGTCGGGGCGGACGATTCATTCCTGGCCGCCCTCACCGTGCCGGCTCTCACCTCGGTGGCCGTCAAACAGTCCCCCGAATCCATGAAGCGAAGCGCCACACGGATCGCTCACGCGCTGTCCCGCCCCGACGACGTTCCTGAGTCGGACCTCGGCGTAGAGTTCATTCTTGTCGCTCGAGAGTCCGCGTAGGCTCTGTAGCCGCGGAGATCAGGCAGACGCCAAGGAGCTCCACGATCTGCTGGTCGAGGAGAAGAACAACGCTCTCAGAATCTCCAGCTCGTCAGAAGTCCCAGTCGTCGTCCTCGGTGGCCTCGGCCTTGCCGATGACGTACGAGGAGCCCGAGCCCGAGAAGAAGTCGTGGTTCTCGTCGGCGTTCGGCGACAGGGCCGAGAGGATCGCCGGGTTCACGTTCGTCACGCTCGACGGGAACATCGCCTCGTAGCCCAGGTTCATCAGCGCCTTGTTGGCGTTGTAGTGCAGGAACTTCTTGACGTCCTCGGACAGGCCGACGCCGTCGTAGAGGTCCTGGGTGTACTGCACCTCGTTGTCGTAGAGCTCGTACAGCAGCGAGAACGTGTAGTCCTTCAGCTCGTCCCGCTTGGCCTGGTCGACCTGCTCGAGCCCGCGCTGGTACTTGTAGCCGATGTAGTAGCCGTGCACGGCCTCGTCGCGGATGATGAGGCGGATGAGGTCGGCCGTGTTGGTGAGCTTCGCCCTGCTCGACCAGTGCATCGGCAGGTAGAAGCCGGAGTAGAACAGGAACGACTCCAGCAGCGTGGACGCGATCTTGCGCTTCAGGGGCTCGTCGCCGCGGTAGTCGTGCAGCACGATCTGCGCCTTCTTCTGAAGGTTCTCGTTCTCCACCGACCAGCGGAACGCCTCGTCGATCTCCTTCGTCGAGCACAGCGTCGAGAAGATCGACGAGTAGCTCTTCGCGTGCACCGACTCCATGAACGCGATGTTGGTGTACACCGCCTCCTCGTGCGGGGTCAGGGCGTCGGGCAGCAGCGAGACCGCGCCGACCGTGCCCTGGATGGTGTCCAGCAGCGTCAGACCGGTGAACACCCGCATCGTGAGGGTCTGCTCCTCGGCGGTGAGCGTGTTCCACGACTGGATGTCGTTCGACAGCGGCACCTTCTCGGGCAGCCAGAAGTTGTTCACCAGACGGTTCCAGACCTCGAGGTCCTTGTCGTCCTGGATGCGGTTCCAGTTGATCGCCTGCACCTGGGTCGCAAGCTTGATCTGCTCGGGGGTCATCTCGTTCCTTCTCGAAGATTCCGGCGTCGGCTCAGAGCATGCAGGAGACGCACTCGGTCATGTCCGTGCCCTCCAGCGCCAGCTGCCGCAGGCGGATGTAGTAGATCGTCTTGATGCCCTTGCGCCATGCGTAGATCTGTGCCTTGTTGATGTCGCGCGTGGTGGCGGTGTCCTTGAAGAACAGCGTCAGCGACAGGCCTTGGTCGACGTGCTGGGTGGCCGCCGCGTAGGTGTCGATGACCTTCTCGTAGCCGATCTCGTACGCGTCCTGGTAGTACTCCAGGTTGTCGTTCGTCATGAACGCCGCCGGGTAGTAGACGCGGCCGAGCTTGCCCTCCTTGCGGATCTCGATCTTCGAGGCGATCGGGTGGATCGACGAGGTCGAGTTGTTGATGTAGGAGATCGAGCCGGTCGGCGGCACGGCCTGCAGGTTCTGGTTGTAGATGCCGTGCTTCTGGATGCTCTGCTTCAGCTCGATCCAGTCCTGCTGCGTCGGGATGTGCTTGCCGGCGAAGAGCTCCTTGACCTTCTCGGTCGCGGGCAGCCAGGCCTGGTCGATGTACTTGTCGAAGAACTCGCCCGAGGCGTACTTCGAGTCCTCGAAGCCGTCGAAGGTCTCGCCGCGCTCGATCGCGATCCTGTTCGACGCACGCAGCGCGTGGAACAGCACCGTGTAGAAGTAGATGTTCGTGAAGTCGATGCCCTCTTCGGAGCCGTAGTACACGTGCTCGCGAGCCAGGTAGCCGTGCAGGTTCATCTGCCCCAGACCGATCGCGTGCGAGCGGTCGTTGCCGTCCTCGATCGAGCGCACCGAGCCGATGTGGCTCTGGTCGCTGACGGCGGTGAGCGCGCGGATGGCGGTCTCGACGGTCTGGCCGAGGTCGTCGGCGTCCATCGACAGGGCGATGTTCATCGAGCCGAGGTTGCAGGAGATGTCCTTGCCGATCTCCTTGTACGACAGGTCGTCGTTGTAGGTGGTCGGGGTGTTCACCTGCAGGATCTCGCTGCACAGGTTCGACATGTTGATGCGGCCCTTGATCGGGTTGGCCTTGTTCACCGTGTCCTCGAACATGATGTACGGGTAACCCGACTCGAACTGGATCTCGGCGATGGTCTGGAAGAACTCGCGCGCGTTGATTTTCGTCTTCTTGATGCGCGAGTCGTCGACCATCTCGCGGTACTTCTCGGTGACGGAGATGTCGCCGAAGGGCACACCGTAGACGCGCTCCACGTCGTACGGCGAGAACAGGTACATGTCCTCGTCGTTCTTCGCCAGCTCGAACGTGATGTCGGGCACGACGACACCCAGCGACAGCGTCTTGATGCGGATCTTCTCGTCGGCGTTCTCGCGCTTGGTGTCGAGGAAGCGCATGATGTCGGGGTGGTGCGCCGACAGGTACACCGCGCCGGCGCCCTGACGCGCGCCGAGCTGGTTGGCGTAGCTGAAGCTGTCTTCGAGCAGCTTCATGACGGGGATGATGCCCGAGGACTGGTTCTCGATCTGCTTGATCGGCGCGCCGGCCTCGCGGATGTTCGACAGCGACAGCGCGACGCCGCCGCCGCGCTTCGACAGCTGCAGAGCGGAGTTGATGCCGCGGGCGATCGACTCCATGTTGTCTTCGATGCGCAGCAGGAAGCAGCTGACGAGTTCGCCGCGCTGCGCCTTGCCGGCGTTGAGGAAGGTGGGGGTCGCCGGCTGGAAGCGGCCGGAGATGATCTCCTCGACCATGCTCACGGCGAGCTTCTCGTCGCCGTCGGCCAGGGCCAGCGCGGTCATCACCACGCGGTCCTCGAAGCGCTCGAGGTAGCGCTTGCCGTCGAAGGTCTTCAGCGTGTAGCTGGTGTAGTACTTGAACGCGCCGAGGAAGGTCTCGAAGCGGAACTTCTTGGAGTAGGCGAGGTCGTTGAGCTTCTGCACGAACTCGAACGAGTACTTGTCGATGACGGCGCCCTCGTAGTACTGCTTCTCGACCAGGTAGTCGAGGCGCTCCTTGAGGGAGTGGAAGAATACGGTGTTCTGATTCACGTGCTGCAGGAAGTACTCCCGCGCGGCGCGCTTGTCGGCCTCGAACTGGATCTTCCCGTTCGCGTCGTACAGGTTCAGCATCGCGTTCAGGGCGTGATAGTCGAGCCCCTCGTACGCGGGGTTGACCTTGAAGTCCGCCTGCGCCGTCACTGCGTCATGCTCTGCATGCTCAACTGCAATGTCCACCATCGTTCCAATCCGTCGCTCACTCGCTCGACATCGTCCGGCGTGCCGAATACCTCGACCTTGTACAAGTGCGGCACGTGGCACTTGCGGCTGATGATCTCTCCGGCGAGGCAGAACGCCTCACCGAAATTGGTGTTCCCCGTGGAGATCACTCCGCGGATGTGACGCCGGTTGCGCTCGTCGTTGAGGAACCGGATCACCTGCTTGGGAACGGCGCCCTTCTCGTCGCCGCGGCCCTGACCGCCCCCGTAGGTGGGGGTGACGAGCACGAACGGCTCGTCGATGACGAGCTGCTCGTCAGTGCGGTGCAGCGGGATGCGGCGGGAAGGGAGCCCGAGCTTCTCGATGAAGCGTGCGGTGTTGCCCGAGACGCTCGAGAAGTAGACCAGGAGCGGCGCGGTGGTCGCGACTGCGCTCATGGCCGCTCACCTCACGCCAGACGGGCCGCGAGCTCGTCGATCTTGTCGGGACGGAAGCCCGACCAGTGGTCCTCGTCGGTGACGACGACCGGGGCCTGCATGTACCCCAGGGCCTTGACCTGCTCGAGCGCCGAAGCGTCTTCGGAGAGGTCGTGGATCTCATACTCGATGCCCTTGGCATCGAGGGCGCGGTAGGTCGCATTGCACTGCACGCACGAAGGCTTGGTGTAGACCGTGATCGACATGATTCCCGTCTCTTCCCCTCAGATCTCAGCTTCTCCAGGCAGAACCCCCGCCGGGACTTCAATACTACATATAGGGACGGACATTACGACCGACCACTAGGGATAGTAGTTACATCCGTGTAGTTTTCCACCGCTCTCCACTGGTTAAACACACGTTGTCCACGATTCCTTCCACAGCCGCGGATGCCGATCCGGTCCTCCGGAACCGCGTGTTCCCGCGGGTTGCGAGCGGCCGGTCCGGATCCATCCACAGGGAGGACGCTACGCGTCCCCTCCGACATCGGATTTCCTGTGGAGAACGCTTCTCGGCGTGTCGCGGCGTGTCGCGGCATCCGTCCCCCTCGCGCCCGTGCGCGGACCACGGATAGGGTTCTCTGGTGGCGGGATATCGGGATCTTCTTCGCACACCGGGTGTCGCGCGGATGATCGCCGCGCAGCTGGTGGCGCGGTTTCCCAACGGGATGATCAGCCTGGCGATCCTGCTGCACGTGGAACAGCAGACCGGGTCGTACGGCGCGGCCGGCATCGTGCTCGCCGCGGCATCCGTCGGCCAGGCGGTCGCCGGGCCGGTGACGAGCCGCTGGATGGGCGCATGGGGCATGCGACGCGTGCTGGGCCTCACCCTGGCGGTCTGCGTGCTCGCCGTGCTCGCCCTCGCGCTGCTGCCGCTCGAGCTCGCCGGGTACATGGCCTTCGCGCTGCTCGCCGGCCTCTCCACCCCACCCGTGCAATCGGCCGTCCGCACGATCTACCCGAAGCTCGTGAACGCCGGCCAGCTCACTCCGCTGTTCTCCCTGGACGCCTCGATGCAGGAGATCATCTGGATCCTGGCGCCCGTGGTGATCACCGTCGTCTCCACGCAGGCGGGCACCACGCAGGGCCTGCTGCTGGTCGCGGTGATCCTCGTCGTCGGCGGCGGATGGTTCATCCTCTCCCCCGAAGTCGGGCGGGTGCGCATCCCGCGCAGTCGCCGCGCCTTCGGGCGGGTCGTGCTCAAGCCGCCCGTCATGCTCGCCACCGTGATCGGGTTCCTGCTCATCGGCGCCTGCTCCGCCGTCGAAGTCGGCGTGGTGGCCACCTTCGGCCACGGCGGGCTGGAGGCCGGGCTCGTGCTGGCGGTGTTCTCGGTGGGCAGCCTGGCGGGCGGGCTGGCCTTCGGGCACATCCCCATCGGCCGCTGGGCGATGGCCAGGCGCCTGCTGATCGTGACGATCGGCCTGTCGCTGACGATGGTGACGCTGAACATCTACTGGATCGGCGGCACGCTGCTGCTCGCCGGCATCGGCATCGCGCCCGCTCTGGCGGTGCTGTTCGCGATCACCACCGCCAGCGTGAAGTTCAGCGAGACCGCCGAGGCCTTCGGGTGGGCGGGCACCGGTCAGCTCATCGGCGCCGCCGCCGGCTCCGCGGTGGCCGGCATCCTCATCGACGCGGGTGGCCCCGCCGGTGCGTACCTCGCCGCGGTGCTGTTCGCGTTCACGGGGCTCGTCGTCTCGATCGTCTTCGTGCGCGGGTTCCCCGACCTGCGCCACCGAGACCCGAGCCCGCATCCCGACACCGAGCCGGTGCAGGCGATCATCGCCTGAGATCCGCGCAGTGCCGCGGCATAGGCTGGGACGGTGCCCGCACCGCTCACGCTTCCCCGTCTCATCTGGGGCGACGGTCCCCGCCAGGTCCTGCTCGTGCACGGGCTCGGCTCCTCGGCAGCGCTGATGTGGCGCATCGGCGCCGCCGTGGCGGACGAGGGCTGGCGGGCGACCGCGGTCGACCTGCGCGGCCACGGCGACGCGCCGCGCGCCCTGGACTACTCGGTGGCCGCCTACGGCGCCGACGTCGCGGCGACCCGGCCCGAGGCCGGCGGCGCGTGGGATGCCGTCATCGGACACTCGCTGGGCGGCGCCTCCAGCGTGGTGGCCGCGGCCTCCGATGCCGGCTGGACGAAGCGTCTCGTGCTCATCGACCCGGCCATCCACGTCGCCGGTCGCGATGCCGGCATCATCCGGCGCAGCCAGGAGCGCGCCTTCGCCACCCCGACGGTCGAAACGGTGCGGTCGGAGCATCCGCAGTGGCACCCGCAGGACGTCGAGCTGAAGGTCGATGCGGTGCGACGGGCCAGCGTGTGGGCGGTGGCGCAGACCAGCGCGCAGAACCAGCCGTGGGATGTGCGACCGGATGCGGCGCGCCTGGCCGTCCGCACGCACATCGTCGGTGCGGATCCCGCGGTCTACAGCCTGTTCAACGGAGACCTCGCGGCGTCCGTGCTCGAGAACCCGCACATCACCATGTCGGTCGTGCCGGGTGCCGGCCACTCCCCGCACCGCGACCGACCCGACCAGACCATCCGTCAGATCCTGGAGGCACTGAGATGACCGGCTTCGACCCCGCCGCCTTCCTTCCCGACGACCTGCTCGAGCGCATCCGCGAGCGCGCCGCGGTGCACGATCGCGACAACACCTTCCCGCAGCAGGATCTCGACGAGCTGCGTGCAGCCGGGTACCTGTCGATCCTCGTGCCCGCCGAACGCGGCGGGGCGGGGCTCAGCCTGGAGCAGGCGGCCGTCCTGCAGCAGCGGCTGGCGACCGCCGCCCCCGCCACGGCACTGGCGATCAACATGCATCTCGTCTGGACGGGCGTCGCGAAGGTCTTCAGCGACCGCGCCGTGCCCGGTCTCGAGTTCGTGCAGGACGGCGCGGTGGCCGGCGAGGTGTTCGCCTTCGGCATCAGCGAGGGCGGCAACGATCTGGTGCTGTTCGGCAGCGACACGGATGCGGCGCCGCAGGACGGCGGCGGGTACGCGTTCACCGGCACGAAGATCTTCACCTCGCTCGCGCCCGTATGGACGAAGCTCGGTCTGCACGGACTCGACACGACCAGCCCGGATGCCCCGAAGCTGGTCTTCGCGTTCGTCGACCGCACGGATGCGGTCGCGACGAGCGACGACTGGGACACGCTGGGCATGCGCGGCACGCAGAGCCGCACGACCCGGCTGAACGGCGCGGTCTCGGCGCCCGAGCACGTGGTGCGCCGCATCGATCCCGGTCCGAACCCCGATCCGATCGTGTTCGGCATCTTCAGCGTCTTCGAGCTGCTGCTCGCCTCGGTCTACACCGGCATCGCCCGCCGGGCGCTGGAGCTGGCGGCGGCCGCCGCGCAGAAGCGGCGCTCGAAGAAGACCGGAGCGGCCTACAGCCAGGACCCCGACATCCGGTGGCGCATCGCCGGAATGGCGCTCGCGTACGACGCACTGCCGCCGCAGATCGCCGCGGTCGCGCGCGACGTCGACGCGCTCGCCGACCATGGCGGACGCTGGTTCACGCTGCTCTCTGGCGTCAAGCACCGCGCCGTCGTGATGGCGAAGCAGGTGGTCGACGAGGCCATGCTGGTCGCCGGCGGCGGCTCCTACTTCAGCGCGAACGAGCTGTCACGGCTCTACCGGGATGTGCTCGCGGGGATGTTCCACCCCTCGGACCCGGAGTCGGCGCACTCCACGGCGGCGAGCGCATGGCTCGGGCCGCTCGAGGCGTGAGCGCGCCCTACTTGCGGTCGAAGTCGAAGGCCTTCAGCAGCTCGTCGACGGCCTGATCGCCCTGCTCACCGCCCTGCTCGAACATGTGGGCGACGTGGGTGCGCAGATGATTCTCGAGCAGCAGGCGGTTGAGCGATTCCAGGGATCGCTGGATCGCGCGGGTCTGGGTGAGGATGTCCATGCAGTAGTCCTCGTTCTCGATCATCCGCGCGATGCCGCGCAGCTGACCCTCGAGGATGCTGGTGCGGTGCAGCGCGCGCTTCTTGATGTCGTCGATCACGTTTCGAGCGTAGTCCGCGTGAAAGGATGTGGGCATGTCGCGTACTCCGATGGCGCTGCTCTCGCCCGCCGATCAGGAGCGGCTGCGCGGCCTGCGCCGGATGAAGGCCGTCGCGCTCGGTGCGCTGATCCTGATGGCGGCGCTGTTCGTCGTCGCGTTCTGGCTGCGTGAGCAGCATCCGTGGCTCGAGTACGTGCGGGCGGCGGCCGAGGGCGGCATGGTCGGCGCGCTCGCCGACTGGTTCGCGGTCACCGCGCTGTTCCGGCGCCCGCTCGGGCTGCCCATCCCGCACACCGCCATCATCCCGACCCGCAAGGACGAGATCGGCCACACCCTGGGCGAGTTCGTCGAGACGAACTTCCTGTCCGGCGAGGTGGTGCGCGCCAAACTGACCACGGCCGCGCTCTCGCGACGGTTCGGCGAGTGGCTGCGCGAACCCGCGCACGCCGAACGGGTCGCCGCAGAGGGCGCGACCGTGGCCGCCGCGGTGCTGCGCGCCCTCAGCGACGACGACGTGCAGGACCTCATCGCCGACCTCGCGCGCGAGCACCTGGTCGAACCGGACTGGGCTCCGTCGGCCGGCGGCTGGCTGCAGCGCATCGTCGAGGCCGACGCCCATCGCGGCGCGGTCGACCTGGCCGTGGACAGCATCGCGGGCTGGCTGGAGGCCAACGCCCACACCTTCAGCGGGCTCGTCTCCCGGCGTCTGCCCGGCTGGGTGCCCAAGCTCGCGCACCGCTTCGTCGACGAGACGGTCTATCACGAGGCCGTGCGCTTCGTGACGGCGGTGCAGACCGACCCGCAGCATCCCGCGCGGCGTGCGCTCGACGGCTATCTCTCGCGCCTTGCCGAAGCTCTGCAGCACGATCCCGCCGTGCGCGACCGCTTCGAGGGCGCGAAGGCGGCCGTCTTCGACAGCCCGCGGGTGATCGCGCTGGCCGCGCAGGCGTGGGAGACCGCCAAGACCGGCCTGCTCTCCGCCCTCGCCGACCCGCAGAGCGGACTGCGCCGCCGCGCGGCATCCGCCCTCAGCGAGATCGGCGCGCGCCTCGCGAACGACCCCGTGCTGCAGGCCAGGGTCGACGGGTGGGCCACCGACGCGGCGGTGTTCCTCGTCGAGCGGTACCGGCATGACATCGCCTCGATCATCACCGACACGGTGGAGAAGTGGGATCCCGCCGAGACGACCGAGAAGATCGAGTTGATGGTCGGCCGTGACCTGCAGTACATCCGCTTGAACGGCACCGTCGTCGGCGCGCTGGCGGGCCTCGCCATCTTCGCCGTCGCGCACGCGGTGATCCCCGGCATCTGAACCGCGCGACCTCTGGAGGCTGACATGGCACTCTCTCACGACCCGCTCTGGCCCCGCGCGGGGTCCTGGCCCGCCTTCGACGCCGGTGCGGATGCCGTGCTGCTGGGCGTGCCGGCATGGCGCACCTCGCTCTCGCCCACCGGCGCGCACGCCACGCCCGCCGCCGTGCGGGAGGCGCTGGCGCGCTACAGTGCGACGCTGATGGGCCCGCCTGTCGTCGATCTGAACGCGGCGTTGCGCATCGCCGACGCGGGCGACGTCACCGACCCCGACACCGCGCAGGGCGTCGAGGCCACGGTGGCGCGGGTGCGTGAGCTGAGCTCGGCGTTCGTGATCGCGCTGGGTGGGGACAATTCCGTCACCTACCCGGTGGCTCGCGGTGCGGGGGCGACCGGACTGATCACCTTCGACGCGCACTTCGATCTGCGCGACGGCGTCTCGAACGGGTCGCCGGTGCGGCGCCTCGTGCAGGACGCGCCGAATGCCGAGCGGATCGACCCGCGTCGCATCGTGCAGATCGGGATCGCCGACTTCGCGAACTCCAGGGCCTACGCACGGCGCGCGCAGGAGTGGGGCATCCGGGTGATCACGATCGACGAGCTGCGGCGACGCGGCATCGACGACGTCGCGGCGGAGGCGGTCGAGATCGCCGGCGCCGGTGGTGAGGCGCGCATCCACCTCGATGTCGACGTCGACGTCGCCGACCGCTCGGTGGCGCCGGGATGCCCCGCGAGCCTGCCGGGAGGACTGCAGGCCTGGGAGCTGCGCGCCCTGGCCCGCGCGGTGGCCTCCGATCACCGCGTCGTGAGCGCCGACCTCGTCGAGGTCGACGCGAGCGCCGACGTCGCCGATCAGCGCACGGTGCGCCTGACCGCACTGTGCGTACTGGAGCTGCTCGCCGGGCTCGCGTCCCGGGAGCGCCGGTGACGACACCGAGTCGCGCCGTCGCGCTTCTCGTGCGGTTCTGATCGAGCGCGAGGCTACGTCGCCTCGCCCGCTCGCGCCACCCCCTCCTGCGAATCCGATCAGCGGTGCATGCTGACAGGTCACGACAGAGGAGGAGACATGACCGGTCAGAACAGCCCGGAGCAGGGCGAGCAGATGCTGCGCGAGCGTCTCGAGGCCGAAAGGGGCGCCGCATGAGCATCGCACCCACCGACAGCGGCACGACCAAGGGCGTCTGCGACGTGTGCGGGAACGTCTACGACAAGATGATCGTGGTGACACGCGGCGGCGACGTCGGCACCTTCGACAGCTTCGAGTGCGCGATCCACGCGATGGCGCCGGAGTGCGAGCACTGCGGATGCCGGGTGATCGGCCACGGGGTCGAGACGGACGGCCGGATCTTCTGCTGCGCGAACTGCGCGCGGGAGACCGGTGAGACGCAGCTGACCGACCGCGTCTGAGCTGCTGCTCTACCGACCGAGCGCTTCGGCGATCGGCGTCTCACCGGCGTTGAATCGGATCGTGCGGCCGATCGTCGCCGGCTCGATCAGCGTCTGCGCGATGACCTGCGCGACGTCGGCGCGCGAGACCTCGCCGGACTCGGGTGCCGCCACGTCGATCCTGCCGGTGGCGGGCTCGAGCGTCAGCCGGCTGGGGCCCAGCACGGTCCAGTCCAGCGCGGAGGAGCGCAGATGCTCGTCCGCCCTCGCCTTCGCCTCCGCGTAGGCGAAGAACGGATCGGCGGGGTCGATGCCGTGGTCGACCGCCGAGCCGTAGTACGACACCATCACATAACGCCGCACCCCGGCATCCGCGGCCGCATCCATCGAGCGCGTCGCCGCCTCGAGGTCGACGGCCGTCGTCCGTGCGGGATTCCCGCCGCCGGCGCCGGCCGACCACACCACGGCGTCCTGTCCCGCGATGAGCCGCGCCAGTGCCTGGCGGCTCTCGTGCTCGACGTCGAACACCACGGGCGTGCCGCCCACCTCGCGCAGGTCGGACTGCTGGTCCGGATCGCGGATCACCGCGGTGACCTCATCGCCGCGAGCGGCGAGCAGCGGAGCGAGCAGAAGGGCCACCTTGCCGTGGCCGCCGATGATGAGTGTCCGTGCCATCCGTCCACGCTACCCCGATGAGGCGGCACGGGGGTCGCCGCTTCAGCGGACGGCCGCGCCGTCCTTCCACACCCGGCGCACCAGCGGGACGCCCGGCCGGTAGGCCAGGTGCACGCGGGTGGGTGCGTCGAGCAGCAGCAGATCGGCGCGCTTGCCGGGCGCGATGACGCCGACGTCGTCGCGGCGCAGCGCACGAGCGCCGCCGGCGGTGGCCGCCCAGACCGCTTCGGCCGGGGTCATCCCCATGTCGCGCACCGCGACGGCGATGCAGAACGGCATCGACGAGGTGAAGCTCGACCCCGGGTTCGTGTCGCAGGCCAGCGCCACCGTCACTCCGGAGTCGATCAGGCGGCGCGCGTCGGGGTAGGGCTGCCGTGTCGAGAACTCCACGCCGGGCAGCAGGGTGAGCACGGTCGAGGATGCGGCGAGCGCCTCCACGTCGGCGTCGGTCAGGTACGTGCCGTGGTCGACCGATGCCGCGCCGAGTTCGATCGCGAGCTGCACGCCCTCCCCCGGACCGAGCTGGCTGGCGTGCACCCGCGGCATCAGTCCGCGCGCGATGCCGGCCTCGAGGACGCGGCGGGACTGCGCGACCGTGAAGGCGCCGGTCTCGCAGAACACGTCGATCCACTTCGCATGCGGTGCGCAGGCGTCGAGCATCTCCCCGGTCACGAGGTCGACGTACTCGTCGGCGCGGCCGGCGTACTCCGCGGGGACGACGTGGGCGCCGAGGAACGTGACCTCCGAGGTGACCTCGGCCGCGAGCCGTACGAGTCGTTCCTCCGCGGCGATGTCCAGTCCGTAGCCGCTCTTGATCTCGACCGTGGTGGTGCCCTGCGCGAGCATCTCGTCGATGAAGCCGCGGACGCGGGTGCGCAGTTCCTCCTCGGTCGCCGCGCGGGTGGCCGCCACCGTCGATCGGATGCCGCCTGCGGCGTAGCCCTGTCCCGCCATGCGCGCCTCGAACTCCGCGGCGCGGTCGCCGCCGAAGACGATGTGGCTGTGGCTGTCGACGAACCCCGGGATGACCGCGGCTCCCTCGGCATCCACCGTCTCGTCGGCATCCGGAGCATCCGCCACGGTACCGACCCAACCGATGCGACCACCGTCGATGAGCACCGCCGCGTCGGTCAGCGTGCCGAAGCGGTCCTCAGGCGAGCCGGCGTTCGTCGTCAGCTCGCCGATGTTCGTGATCAGTGTGGCAGTCACAGCATCGGCACCGTGAGACCGCGCTCGCGGGCGATGTCGCGAGCGTGTTCGTACCCGGCGTCCACATGACGCATCACTCCGGTGCCGGGGTCGTTGGTGAGCACGCGCTCCAGCTTCTGCGCGGCGAGCGGCGATCCGTCGGCGACGATGACCTGGCCGGCATGGATGCTGCGGCCGATCCCGACGCCGCCGCCGTGGTGCAGCGACACCCAGCTCGCGCCGGACGCGGTGTTCAGCAGCGCGTTCAGCAGCGGCCAGTCGGCGATGGCGTCGGAGCCGTCCTTCATGGCCTCGGTCTCGCGATACGGGGAGGCGACCGATCCGGAATCGAGATGGTCTCGCCCGATGACGATCGGCGCCTTCAGCTCGCCCGAGGCGACCATCTCGTTGAACCTGAGCCCGGCGAGATGACGCTCCTTGTAGCCGAGCCAGCAGATGCGCGCGGGGAGGCCCTCGAAGTGCACCTTCTCGGCGGCCTTCTCGAGCCAGCGGTGCAGGGCCTTGTCCTCGGGGAACAGCTCGGCGATGGCGCGGTCGGTGGCGTAGATGTCCTCCGGATCACCCGAGAGCGCCGCCCAGCGGAACGGACCGCGCCCCTCCTCGAACTGCGGGCGGATGTACGCCGGCACGAAGCCGGGGAACGCGAACGCCCGGTCGAAGCCTCCCAGCTGCGCCTCGGCACGGATGGAGTTGCCGTAATCGAACACGGCCGCGCCGTCGTCCTGGAACGCGACCATCGCGGCGACATGCGCGGCCATCGACTCACGCGAACGGCGGGTGAAGTCCGCGGGGTCGCGTTCGGCCTCGGCCTTCCAGTCCCTGAACGCGATGCCGGCCGGCAGGTAGGCGAGCGGATCATGGGCGCTGGTCTGATCGGTGACGATGTCGACCGGCACACCCCGGCGCTGCAGTTCGGGGAAGACCTCGGCGGCATTGCCGAGCACGCCCACCGATAGTGCCTCTCCGGCATCTTTCGCCGCGATGACGCGTGCGATCGCGGCGTCGAGGTCGGTGGTGTACTCGTCGAGGTACCCGTGCTCGACCCGTCTGGCCAGGCGCGACTCGTCGACGTCGACGATCAGCACCGCGCCCTCGTTGAGCGTGACGGCGAGCGGCTGCGCGCCGCCCATGCCGCCGGCGCCGGCGGTGAGCGTCAGGGTGCCGGCGAGCGATTCACGGCCCAGCGAGCGCGCCACGGCGGCGAAGGTCTCGTAGGTGCCCTGCAGGATGCCCTGAGTGCCGATGTAGATCCACGAACCCGCGGTCATCTGGCCGTACATCGTGAGCCCGAGCGCTTCGAGGCGGCGGAACTCCGGCCAGTTCGCCCAGTCGCCCACGAGATTGGAGTTCGCGATGAGCACCCGCGGCGCCCATTCGTGGGTGCGGAAGACTCCGACGGGCTTGCCGGACTGCACGAGCAGGGTCTCATCGGGCTCGAGCTCGTCGAGGGTGCGCACGATGGCGTCGTACGCCTCCCAGCTGCGCGCGGCTCGCCCCGTACCGCCGTAGACCACGAGGTCCTCGGGATGTTCGGCGACCTCGGGATCGAGGTTGTTCATCAGCATCCGCTTGGCGGCTTCGGCACCCCAGCTCTTCGCGGTGCGCTCGCTGCCACGCGGTGCGCGGATCGATCGGGGTTCCGTCGCGGTGTCAGACATTCGCGTGCTCCTTCGCAGTGGCGAGGACGGCGCCCGAGCGTACGAGCTCGGTGACGGCCTCCATGTCGGGTGAGAGGAAGTGATCCGGTCCTGGGCCGTCGGCCACGGTGCGCACGAGATCGCGAACCGCCCCCGTGGCGGGTCCGGCCTGGAGCGGTGCGCGCAGGTCGAGCGCCCTGGCGCCGGTGAGGATCTCGATGGCCAGCACGCGGGTGAGTCCGTCGATCGCGCGCCGCAGCTTGCGCGCCGCCGCCCAGCCCATCGAGACGTGGTCCTCCTGCATGGCCGAGGAGGGGATCGAGTCGACGGATGCCGGGGTGGCGAGGCGCTTGAGTTCGGAGACGATGCCGGCGGCGGCGTACTGGGCGATCATCAGCCCGGAGTCGACTCCCACCTCATGCGCGAGGAACGGGGGCAGCCCATGACTGCGCGCGGGGTCGAGGGCGCGGTCGGTGCGACGCTCGGAGACGGATGCCACATCGGCGACCGAGATCGCGAGGAAGTCGAGCACGGCGGCGATCGGCGCACCGTGGAAGTTGCCGTTCGACTCGATGCGCCCGTCCGACGTGATGACGGGATTGTCGATGACGGAGGTGAGCTCGCGCTCGGCGATGAGCGTCGCATGCGCCATCGTGTCGCGCGCCGCGCCGTGCACCTGCGGAGAGCAGCGCAGCGAGTACGCGTCCTGCACCCGACCGTCCTCGGGGCCCTTGTGGCTGGCGACCATCGGCGAGCTTCCGAGGAACGCCCGCAGGTTCGCCGCGGATGCCGCCTGGCCCCGCTGCGGCCGCAGGGCCATCAGATCGGCCGCGAACACCGCGTCGGTGCCGAGCTGCGACTCGATCGACATCGCCGCGGCGAGGTCGGCGGTGCTGACCAGCTTCTCGAGGTCGTGGAGCGCCAGCACCAGCATGCCGAGCATGCCGTCGGTGCCGTTGATGAGGGCGAGGCCCTCCTTCTCCATGAGCGTGAGCGGTTCGATGCCGGCAGCGGCGAGTGCCTCGGCGGCCGGCATGCGCTCCGACGGCGCGCGGTCGGCGCCGGCCACGACCACCTCGCCCTCCCCCATGGCGGCCAGCGCGACGTGGGCGAGCGGTGCGAGGTCGCCCGAGCAGCCCAGCGAGCCGTACTCGCGCACCACGGGCGTGATGCCGGCATCGAGCATGGCGGCGTAGGTGTCGACGACCACCGGGCGCACTCCGGTGTGCCCCGAGGCGAGCGTCTGCAGTCGCAGCAGCTGCAGGGCGCGCACGACCTCGATCTCGATCTCCGGACCCGTGCCCGCCGCGTGCGAACGGATCAGGCTCAGCTGCAGCTGCCGGCGACGATCCGGAGCGATGAAGGTGGTCGCCAGCGCCCCGAAGCCGGTGGACACGCCGTAGTGCGGTTCCGGGTCGGCGGCCATTCCCTCGACGACCCGTCTGGCCTCGGACACCCGTACTCGCGCGGATTCGGCGATCTCCATCCTCGCGAAATGGCGTGCGACGGCGACGACGTGGTCGGGCGACAGCGGAGCGGCGCCGACGATCACGGAGGAGGAATGCTGCATGTCTCGATTCCACACCCTGGAGCTGCGCTTCGGGAGAGCACGGTGCAGACTGTGTCTGTGATCTCAGACGTTTCAATCGGTGCAGGAACGGCACCGCGACCGCAGGTACCCGCTGCGGACCAGACCCTGCGCATCCTGCGGCACCTCGCGCGCCGGGCCGCCCCGATCGCCGCATCCGCGCTGGCGCGGGATCTCGACATCCCGCGCTCCACGGTCTACCACCTGCTCGCCACGCTCGAGGGACACGGATTCGTCGTGCACCTGCCGCAGGAGCGACGCTGGGGGCTCGGGACGAGCGCGTTCGAGCTGGCGGGCGGCTACTCTCGCCAGGAGCCGCTGGCGCGACTCGGCCGCCCGCTGATCGCCACACTGGCCGACCGGCTGGGCGAGAGCGCGCACCTGGCGGTGATGAGCGGCCGCGACGTGCTCTACATCGTCGAGGAGCGCGCGGTGCGTCGCCCCGCCCTGGTCACCGAGGTCGGCGTGCGGCTGCCCGCGCACCTCACCGCGACCGGTCGGGCGATGCTCGCCTCACTGCCCCGCACGCAGGTGCGGGCGCTGTATCCGGATGCCTCGGCGTTCACCCTCCGCACCGGACGCGGACCGGAGACCCCGTCGGAACTGCGCGAACTGCTGCGGGTGGTGCGGCAGAACGGCGTCGCGACGGAGGACGGCGAGGTGACCGCCGGCTTCCGTTCCGTCGCGGTCGCCGTGCGGGATCATGCGGGGTGGCCGGCAGCCGCGGTGGCCGTCACGTGGGAAGGCGATCTCGACGCCGACCCGACCGCCGCCGTCCAGGAGGCCTCCCGGATGCTGGAGAGCCGTCTGGGATTCGACCGCCGTTGAGCGCGTTAACGCAAAAGAGCCACCCAGCGATGGGTGGCTCTTTCACAGAAGAAGTCCGGCGGTGTCCTACTCTCCCACAGGGTCCCCCCTGCAGTACCATCGGCGCTGTGAGGCTTAGCTTCCGGGTTCGGAATGTGACCGGGC
>NZ_JBHXIG010000003.1:458127-583331 GCF_042723855.1 Microbacterium sp. NPDC058345 | reverse complement strand
TGGGGGTTTCCTGTTTTGGGGGGGGCGGGGGGCGCCGGGGGGGGGGGGGGGGGTTGTGGGGGTGTGTTTCCACCGCCCCGGGGCGCCGGGGGGGGGCGGCCCGCTTCGACGTTCGTGCCCCCGACAGGAATCGAACCTGCGACCTACGGTACCGGAAACCGGCGCTCTATCCGCTGAGCTACGGAGGCGAACCCATCGAGCCTATCATTCACCGACGGCGACTCCGTGCCGGCCGATCGTTCAGCCCTTGCGCAGCGCGTCCTCGGCGGCCACCCAGGCGAGCATCGCGCATTTCACCCTGGCGACGTACTTCGACACTCCCCCGAGCGCCGCGGCGTCGCCGAGCAGCTCCGGATCGGGCTCGATCCTCCCGCGCGAGCGCATGGCCTCGCGGAACACGTCGATCCGCTGAGACACCTCGGCCTCGGGCATGCCCTCCACGAGCTCCGCGAACAGCGACGCCGACGCCTGCGAGATCGCGCAGCCGTGCCCCTCCCAGGCGACTGCCTCGATCGTGCCGTCGGCGGCACGGTGCATCTGCAGAGTGATCTCGTCTCCGCACGTGGGGTTCACCTGATGGGACTGCGCGGCGATCTCCCCGCGCAGGCCGTAACCGTGCGGCGAGCGGGAGTGATCGAGGATGAGCTCCTGGTAGAGCCCCTGCAGGTCAGGTGAGGTCATCACGCCCTCCGGAAGAAATCGATGGCGCGGGCGACGCCCGCGATCACGGCGTCCACCTCGTCGCGCGTGGTGTACAGGTACGTGCTGGCGCGCGTGGAGGCGGTGACACCCAGACGCCGGTGCAGCGGCTGGGCGCAGTGGTGGCCGACCCGCACCGCGATCCCCGCATCGTCGAGGATCTGGCCGACGTCGTGCGCATGGATGCCGGCGACATCGAAGCTCGCCAGGCCGACGCGGGGCAGGTCGATGCCCGCGCCGAGCACGCGGACACCCTCCAGAGCGGACAGACCCGCCACGAGATGCGCACCCAGCTCCGCCTCGTGCGCGGCGATCCTCGACATGCCGATCGACGCGAGATACCGCACCGCCGCGGCGAGCGCGACCGCCTGCGACACGCGCTGCGTGCCCGCCTCGAAGCGCTGCGGCGGCGGCAGGTACGCGGCCTCGGTGGTGGTGACGGTGGTGATCATCGACCCGCCGGTGAGGAAGGGCGGCATCGCCTCGAGCAGCTCGCGACGCCCGTACAGCGCGCCGATTCCCGTCGGGCCGAGCATCTTGTGACCCGACAGCACCGCGAAGTCGACGTCCAGCGCGTGCAGATCCAGCGGAAGATGCGGCGCCGACTGGCAGGCGTCGAGCAGCACCAGGGCGCCGACCTCCCGGGCGGTCGCGACGATCTGTTCGACGGGGTTGACGACACCGAGCACGTTCGAGACGTGCGTGACCGCGACGAGCTTCGTGCGCGGTCCGATCAGGCGCGCCGCCTCGTCCATCCGCAGCGCGCCCTCGTCATCGAGCGGGATCACGCGCAGGGTCGCCCCGGTGCGGGCCGCGAGCTCCTGCCAGGGGATCAGGTTGGCGTGGTGCTCCATCTCGGTGGTGACGATCTCGTCGCCCGCACCGAGCCTCAGCCGCTGGGCGGCCGCTCCGCCGCGCCCGATCGAGGCGTTCGACAGCGCGTACGCGACGAGGTTCACCGCCTCGGTGGCGTTCGATGTCCAAACGATCTCGTCGTCGTCCACTCCCACGAACCCGGCCACGGCGGCACGGGCGTCCTCGAAGGCGTCGGTCGCCTCGGCGGCGAGCGTGTGCGCGCCGCGATGCACGGCGGCGTTCAGGGTGGTCAGGTAGTCGCGTTCGGCGTCCAGCACGGCCAGGGGCCGCTGCGACGTCGCGCCCGAGTCGAGGTAGACGAGCGGATGCCCGTTCACCCGCGCCTGCAGGATCGGGAAGTCTTCGCGGATGCGATGAACCTCCGCCTCGCTGAGCGCGGTCTCGGTCGCGGTGGGATTCTGCATCCTTCAAGCTTCTCACTCGCGCGCGCCGTCGGCACCGTCACCGGTGCCTGGCGGCGGAAACGTACGGAGCACCGTCAGACCACGGCGACGACGAGCGCGACGATGGCGAGCAGCGGCAGCCCGCCCTGCAGCAGCGCCGCCCGCCGCTTGGTGTGATCCGACAGCACCAGCACGAGCGCCGCGCCGGCCATCATCCCCGTTGCGGCGAGCACGAGGGTGACGCCGGCGACCGGCTGACCGGCCGCGACCAGCCCCACGCCGGTGAAGGCCGCGATGGCGAGGAAGAGGTTGTAGAAGCCCTGGTTGTACGCCAGCTGCCGCGTGGTGTCGGCGTCGGCCGCGCTGCGCACGCCGAAGATCCGACGGGTGGCGGGCTGCGTCCAGCGCAGCGACTCCAGCACGAAGATGTACACGTGGAAGGCGCCCGCCAGGGCGGCGAGGATCAGGCCCGCGATCAGCATCCGCCGATTCTCCTCCGGCGCGCACGGGCGAGCAATGCTCAGACGAGGAACACCGGAAGCAGGCCGGGGTTGTGCGCATGCACGAGCACCGTGAACACCACGGCGTCGAACAGCAGATGCACGGTCACGACATACGCGAGTGAATGCGTGCGCAGGAAGATGAACCCCTGCAGCAGCGCGAACGGGATGGTCAGCGCCGGTCCCCATGCCCGGTAGCCCAGCTCCCAGAGGAACGAGACGAAGACGATCGTCTGCAGCGCGTTCGCGACCATGTCGGGGAAGTGCCGGCGCAGCAGGGCGAAGACGGTGCAGATGAAGAACAGCTCGTCCCAGATGCCGACGGCACCCACCCCGACGAACAGCCGGCCGATGAGCTCCGGGCTGTCGACGACGGGCCAGTTGCGGTAGACACCGCTGGTGATGAAGTAGAACGGCAGGATCAGCCAGCCGAGCACCAGCACCCCCACCAGCCATGCCCACTGCCAGCGCGTCCACCGCCGGTGCGTGCGCCACGGGAACGAGATCGCGCGATCGCGGAACACGAAGCGGGACACCACGTAGGGCACCAGCACCGCTCCCCCGAGCGCGAGCGTGAACCTCAGCATCGCGAGGTTGTCGAGCTCTGCGGCGAGGGGGATGGCGTGCACGATCAGCAGGCCGGCCGCGATCAGGCCGAGATCGCGGGTCAGCGACGGTCGACGACCCTCGCCGATCGTCCATCCGCCCGATCGCGCTCCGGCCGAGACCGGGCTCGTCGCCGGCGTCGCCCGCTCGATCAGTGCGGCGGCGCCGACACCGGCGATGAGCAGGATCCAGCCCGCCCAGGTCCAGCCGAAGGCGAAGAACGCCGGCGCGGCGAGACACACGAGCACAGCAGGCGCGAAGCGCCGCCATGCCGCGGCGGTCACGCGCTCGACACCTTGCGGTAGGTCAGGTCGCGGATGTCGCGACCCTTCGCGATGCCCTTGCGCTCGAACGCCGTCATCACGCGACCGTCGAAGCGCTCGGCCCAGTCTCCGTCGAAGGCGCGCTCGAACTCGGCGGAGTCGTCGAGCACCTCGCGCATCTGCACGGCGTAATCCTCCCAGTCGGTCGCAAGGCGCAGCATCCCGCCGTCGGCGAGCGCACGCGCGGCCGTCGCCGGGAAGCCGGGGCGCACGAGACGCCGCTTGGTGTGGCGCTTCTTGTGCCACGGATCGGGAAAGAAGATCCACACCTCCGATGCCGCGGCCTCGGGCAGGAAGGTCGAGAGCACCTCGGGGGCGTTCGCCTCGACCAGCCGCAGGTTGCGCACACCCGCCCTGTCGGCGTCGAGCATGGTCCGGGCGAGCCCGGCGCGGAACACCTCGACCGCGAGGAAGTCGTCGGCCGGACGGGCGGATGCCGCCGAGACGATGGCGTGCCCCTGGCCCGAGCCCACCTCGACGATCAGCGGGGCGGTGCGCCCGTACGCGGATGCCGGGTCGAGCCGCGCCTGCGGATGCACGGACGTGTGCGCGACGTCCCTCGGCACGTCGAGGAGGTAGATCGGCGCGAGCTCCTCGAACGCCCGCTCCTGCGCCTCGGACATGCGGCCGCTGCGGCGCACGAAGGAGACCGGCTCGTCGCGGAAGGTGCGGGGCTCTGGCATCCCTCCAGGGTACCGGTCCGCCCGGATCAGCCGTCGCCCTGCGGCGCAGTGACGAAGTCGATGAGCTCCTCCACGCGTCCCAGCAGCGCAGGTTCCAGATCACGGAACGTCGTCACCCGGGACAGGATGCGCTTCCACGCGTGCGCGATGTCGGCCTGATCCTCCGCCGGCCAGCCGAACGCGCGGCAGATGCCGGTCTTCCAGTCCGTGCCGCGCGGGATCCGCGGCCAGGCCTTGATGCCCATCGCCGCCGGCGTCACGCACTGCCAGACGTCGATGAACGGGTGCCCGACGATCTTCAGGTGCGCGCCGTGCGGGCCGCGCATGATCCGCTCCACGATGCGCGACTCCTTCGAACCGGGAACCAGATGGTCGACCAGCACGCCGTAGCGTCGCGTCGCGTTCGGCGGCGCCGCGGTGAGCAGCTCGTCGAGCAGGTCGAGACCCTGCAGGTACTCGACGACCACACCCTCGACGCGCAGGTCGGCGCCCCACACCTTCTCGACGAGCTCGGCGTCATGCCGCCCCTCGACGAGGATGCGGCTGGGCAGCGCCACCCTGGCCCTGTCGTCCGCCACGGCGAAGGATCCGGATGCCGTGCGCCTGCCGCCCTGCGGCTTCGCCAAGGGCGCCACGAGCCGCACGGGGCGCCCCTCGATGAGGAAGCCGCCGCCCAGCGGGAAGCTGCGTCGTCGCCCCTTCCAGTCCTCGAGCTCGACGAGCCCCGCCTCCACGCGGGTGACGGCACCGCAGTAGCCGTCCTGGGCGACCTCGACGACCAGATCCTTCTCGGCCGGCACATCGCTCGCCTTCGCGAAACCGCGCTCCCGCCAACCGTCCGAGAGCACATCGGATCCGTACCTGTCGTCGTGCATGCCATCCAGCGTATGCGGCTCCGCTGACGGCGAACGGCGTTCATCGAGTGGATGCTGTCGCGTGTCGGGGCGTGTGCATAGACTCGATCCATGGGGGCGCGGCTGCCGACGGAGGGATCACGATGAGGAATCGGTGGCTTGCGCTGGCCGCGCTCGCACTGGGTGTGATCCTGGGCGGATTCTCGCTCGCCTCGGCATCAGCGACCGCCCCCGGCCCCCTCGACGCGGGATACATCACCGACCGCAGCGGCGTCGTCTCGAGCGCCGATCTCTCGCAGGCGCAGAGCACGCTCGAGAGGCTTCGCACCGAGGCCCGCATCGACCTGTTCATCGTCCTGGTTCCCGACTACACGGATCCCTCGGATGCCGAGCAGTGGACCGACGCCACCGCGGGCGGCAACGGTCTCACCGCCGATCAGTACCTGATCTCCGTCGCCACGGAGGGCCGCAACTTCACGATGTGGCGGCACGACGACGGGAGGATGACCGTCGCGGAGCGCGACCGCATCCTCGACGCGATGCTCCCGGATCTCCGCGACAGCGACTTCAGCGCCGCCGTAGTGGCCGCCGCGGACGAGGCCTACGACATCTATGTCCTGGGCCCGCAGCGTTCGGCGCAGACCTGGGTGATCATCGGCATCGTGGTGCTCGCCGGCGTCGTCGTGCTCGTGGTCGTGTTGCTGGTCCGCCGCGCCCGCAAGCGCGCCGCCGAGCGCGCGAAACGCGAGGAACAGATTCAGGAGACCGCCCAGCAGGCGAGCATCGCGCTCGTGCGCGCCGACGACCTGGTGCGCTCCAGCGAGCAGGAGCTGGAGTATGCCCGCGCGCAGTTCGGTGACGAGGTGATCGGTGCGTTCGTCACCGCGCTGCAGACGTCGCGCGCGAACCTCGACGAGGCGTTCTCGCTCAAGCAGAAGCTCGACGACGAGGTCCCCGACACCGATGAGAAGCGACTCGCCTGGAACGAGCGGGTGCTGCAGCTGTGCTCGGAGTCCACGCGGGTGCTCGAGGAGCGCAAGGCCGAGTTCGACGCGCTGCGCCAACTCGAGCAGAACGCTCCCGCCGCCCTCGAGAACGTGCGCCGACGCCGATCCGCCGCGGGCACTGAGATCGATCGCGCCGCGCAGATCCTCGCCGTCCTCTCCTCCGCCTACGCATCCGGAGTCGTCTCTCCCGTCGCCGAGAACGTGACCGAGGCTGGCTCCCGGATGACCTTCACCGACGCTCAGATCACCGAGGCCGAGCGGCAGATCGCTGCCGGCGAGACCGGCGAGGCGGCCGTCTCGATCCGCGCGGCGGAGGGCGCCGTGCAACAGGCGACCCAGTTGGAGGACGCCGTCGAGAAGCTGCAGGTCGACCTGCAGGCCGCAGACGATCGCGCCCAGGCGATCATCGCCGAGCTGAACGGCGATCTGCAGTCCGCGCGTGCCCTGCCCGACCCGCAGGGCACGGTCGCACAGGCGGTCGCCTCGGCCGAGCAGGCGATACGACAGGCGCACGCGCACCTCGGATCCGAGGGGCGCGACCCGGTGGCGGCACTGCGGGTCCTCGACGCCGCGAACGCCACCATCGACTCCGTCATCGCCCAGGTGCGCGACGAGCAGGCCAGGATCCAACGCGCGCGCACCCTGCTCGCGGATGCCGTGCGACGCGCGGATCTTCAGATCTCCTCCGCCGAGCGGTTCATTGTGAATCGTCGCGGCGCCGTGCAGTCACCGGCGCGGACCCGTCTCGCCGAGGCTCAGAGCGCCCGCTCCCAGGCGATCGCCCTGGCGGAGACCGACCCGGTTCAGGCGCTCGCCCTCGCGCAGCACGCCGACCGGCTTGCGACGCAGGCGCTGCGGCTCGCCCAGAACGACGTCGACAGCTGGGGCGGCGGGTACCGAGGAGGCGGCAGCAGCGACACGCTCGGTGCCCTGCTCGGCGGCATCCTCATCGGTCAGGCCACCGGCGGTCGCGGCAGAGGCGGCTTCGGCGGAGGCGGCTTCGGCGGAGGCGGCTTCGGCGGAGGCGGCGGCATTCTCGGCGGCGGAAGCAGCGGAGGAGGCGGCTTCTTCGGCGGAGGCGGCGGGGGCGGATTCTCCGTCGGCGGCTTCGGCGGCGGGAGCGGCGGAAGCAGCGGAGGGGGCGGCCGCTTCTGACGGGCGGCTCTCCGGCACGACTCGAACACGGCAAGACAACCATCCGAGAAGAAAAGGAACCACACCATGGCCAAGGAATCCATCTTCGGGCGCATCTCCACGCTCGTCCGCGCCAACATCAACGCGCTCCTCGACCAGGCCGAGGACCCGCAGAAGATGCTCGACCAGCTGGTGCGCGACTACACCAACAACATCGCGGACGCCGAGTCCGCGATCGCCGAGACGATCGGCAACCTGCGCCTGCTCGAGCGCGATCACGAAGAGGACGTGCGCGCGGCGACCGAGTGGGGCAACAAGGCGCTCGCCGCCAGCCGCAAGGCGGACGAGCTGCGCACGTCTGGCAGCACCGCCGACGCCGACAAGTTCGACAGCCTCGCCAAGATCGCCCTCCAGCGCCAGATCAGCGAAGAGCGCGAGGCGAGGGCCGCCGAGCCGCAGATCGCCGCCCAGACCGAGATCGTCGACAAGCTCAAGAGCGGCCTGAACGGCATGAAGGAGAAGCTCGAGCAGCTCAGGTCCAAGCGCAGCGAGCTGCTCGCCCGGGCGAAGGTCGCCGAGGCGCAGACCAAGGTGCAGGACGCCATCGGCTCCATCAACGTGCTCGACCCGACCAGCGAGCTGGGCCGCTTCGAGGACAAGATCCGCCGGCAGGAGGCCATCGCCCAGGGCAAGGCCGAGATCGCGGCCTCCTCGCTCGACGCGCAGTTCGAGAGCCTCGAGGACCTGGGCGAGCTCACCGAGGTCGAGGCCCGGCTCGCCGAGCTCAAGGCCGGCGGCAAGCCGCAGGCCGCCATCGAGTCGGAGTGACACGGAGGGCGGATGCCGGGCAGCGGCATCCGCCCTCTTCTCCCTTCGGAGACCCGCATGACCAGATTCCTCATCGCCCCGCAATGGCAGGGCTCACCCGCCGCGCGCGCCATGCTGCTCGTCGACGGCGCCACCGCCATCACCGGCGACCTGCCGCGCAAGAACACGATCGCCCTCGACGTGCCGCTCGAAGCGGGCGAATCACTGGGCACCGGAGTGCACCGACTCAGCTCGCTGCTGCGGGTGCGCGACCTGGTGCGTGACGCCTGGCAGCCGGGCACGGTGGTCGTCGGCGGCGACTGCAGCGTGAGCGTGTTCGCCCTGTCGGCGCTCCGCACGCTCGACGACGTGGCGGTGCTGTGGTGCGACGCGCACCCCGACCTGAACGATCCCGGCTCGTCGCCGTCCGGAGCGTTCTCCGGCATGGCGCTGCGCGCGATCCTCGGTGAGGGCGAACCGCGGCTCGCCCTCTCCCCAGGCATCCCACGTTCCCGGGTCGTCGTCCTCGGCGCCCGCAACGTAGACCCGGGCGAGAGCGACGAGCTGTCTCAGCTGTCGACCATCCCGCCGCTGCAGGTCGAACCCGACGCCGTCGCCGCTGCCGTACGCGCGACGGGCGCGGCGCGCGTGTGGGTGCACATCGACGTCGACGTGCTCGATCCCGCCGAGTTCGAGGGCGTCTCGTCGCCCTCCCCGTTCGGTGTCACCACGGCAGCCTTGACCACGGCGATCAAGGCCGTGCGCTCCGAGCTGCCGCTCGCCGGGGCGACGATCGCCGGCTTCGCACCCCGCAGTCCCGCAGACGCCGTGCACGACATGGGCACGGTGCTTCGCCTGATCGGCGCCGTCGCATGAGCGGCGACTGGCGTGCCGAGGCGGAGCAGCTGCTCGCGCGCGGGCGACGCGCCGATCGCCGCATACCCTCGTTCCTGCTGCGATCCCCCGTCAGCGCGGCCGGCTACTGGTGGGGCACCGCGGTGGGCTGGCTCTGGGGTTCGCTGTGGAGCACCGGCCCCGTGCGACGCCGCAACGGGCTGTGGATCTTCCGCGGCATGCCGGCATGGACGTTCGCGCGCGGAGGAGTCTGCGTGGGCGGGTGCTATCTCACCGGGGATGCCGAGCCGTCGGATGTGGTGCTGCGTCACGAGCTCGTGCACAAGTGGCAGTGGCGGCGCTACGGACTGCTGATGCCCTTCCTGTACCTGTTCGCCGGACGCGATCCGCTGCGCAATCGCTTCGAGATCGAGGCGGGCTTGGAGGACGGCGGTTACCTGCGGCGTCAGCGCGCGAGGAGACCGTAGCGTGCCGGTGCGTCGATCGCGTCGACAGGGAGGCCGCGCTCGACGGTGAGGTGCTCGACGATGTCGGCGGTGCTGAGGTAGCCGCCGAGCAGGATCACCTCGGTGCGCGGCGCGTCCGCCTCACCGCACAGCATCTCGTCGGCCCAGGCGTTGGCGGCGCGGGTGAGCGCCTGCCCCGCGGCGCATCGCGCACCGGTGCCGGGTGCGCCGCTGCGGCGCGAGCGCGGCAGCCAGGTGACCGTCATGCGAGGCGGAGCCGCCACGACGCTCACCGCGTCGCTGTCGGGCACCTCGATGAACACACGACCCACAGCGCACAGCGGCAGTGTGCTCAGCACGGCCTCCAGCTCGGCGAGCGAGTGCTCGTCGGCGGTGATGAGGTGCTGCACACGCTGCCGTCGGGACGCACGGCGCGCGGCGCGTGCGCCTGCGGAGGTCTCGACGATGCTCATGACGCTGTCAGTCTAGCATCGATGAAGGGTTGCCTTACCTCAGTCCACCAGGGCGGCCCCCAGCGCCTCCAGCTCGGCATCCGTCATCCCCATCGCGCGCAGATAGCCGGCGACGGAACCGTGACGCTGGTCGATGCCGGCCAGCAGCTTCGCCATCACCGGGGCCGGCGACTCGGTCGCGAGCTGGATCGCGTGCCTGGCATCCGGCATGTGCGTGCGGAAGTACTCCACGATCGCCCTCGTCCGCTCCACGGGCATCTGGGCGGCGGTGAGCGCATAGTCCTCGACGACCGCGTCGCGATCCGCGCCGACGGCCGACAGGGCGAGCGCCACGGTGACGCCGGTGCGGTCCTTGCCGACGGTGCAGTGCACGAGCGTCGGTTCGCCGGCAGCGATGATCCGGACCGCCGCGACCAGACGATCGGAAGCGTCGTCGACCAGATGCCGGTACATGCCCTCCAGACTCATGTCATCGGCGAAGAACGAGGCCGCCGATCCGAGGAACAGCGGGATGCGAGTGGTCGGAACGCCCGTGAGCGCCGAGGGCTCGGCGAGCACCTCGGCGTCATCGCGCAGGTCGATCACCCGGCGCACGCGCGCACGCAGGAGAGCATCGCCCTCGGGCCGCAGTCGCGCGAGGTTTCCCGAGCGCAGCAGGACCCCGGCGCGCACCCGAGACGCGCCGACGGGGATGCCGCCGACGTCGCGCAGGTTGGCGACACCAGGGATACTGATGACGGTCACGGCGACCTGCGCGCCTTCGCGGGATGCGGGCCTGCGAGCACCGCGCGATCGATGTCGAGCATGCCTCCAGCTTAAGCGAGGCGGAGTTTCGCGGAGTCGTCGACCGAATTGCAGATAGCCATGGCGACAACCCTTTTGATTGCCATATTGCTTTGTCTTACGCACGCGCTCGTGGCGTTGTGCTCTCGCATTTCGTCTCCGGTCGTGCACGAGAGCAGAATATGGCCGTGGCTGAAGACACCAGCGAGTTCCGTTACCTGCCCGCCCAGGCCGCCGCGCTCGGCACCCCTGTCCCGGACGCGACGCGCATCTCGCTGACCCTCGCGGACGGGCGCACGCTGAGCGCTCTACGCTACGGGGCGGGCGAGCCGGAGGTCACCTTCCTGCACGGCGCGGGGCTGAACGCGCACACCTGGGATGCCGTCGTCCTGCTGCTCGGACGACCGGCCCTGGTGGTCGATCTCGCGGGGCACGGCGACTCGTCCTGGCGCGACGACGCCGACTACGCCCCCGACGCGCTCGCGAACGATGTCGCCATCGCCCTGCAGACCTGGGCGCCCCGTCCGCAGGTGCTGGTCGGTCACTCGCTCGGCGGTCTCGCGGCCGCATCGGCGGCGGCCCGCCACCCCGAGCGGGTGCGAGAGCTCGTGCTGGTCGACATCATCCCCGGACTCGACACGGATGCGGCGCCCGCCGTGCTGCGCGAGTTCTACGCCGGTGCCACCGACTTCGCCTCACGCGAGGACGCCGTGGATCGCGCTCAGGCCTTCGGATTCGGCGGCACGCGCGCTGACACGGAACGCGGGGTCTTCTTCAACACGCGCGTGCGCGCAGATGGGCGCGTCGAGTGGAAGCACCACTTCGCACACATCATCGGGCACGCCTTCGATGCGCTGCGCACCGCGAACACCGACACCGCTCGTGACCCGTGGCAGGACCTCACCGTCGTCGATGCGCCGATCACGCTGATCCGCGGCGCGAAGGGCTTCCTGCAGGACTCGGACGTCTCCGCCTTCGAGCAGCGGCTCCCCGCGGCCTCGGTCGTCACCGTGGCGGCCGGGCACAACGTGCAGGAGACCGCTCCGGAGTCCATCGCCTCCCTCATCACCGACGCTCTCGCGCGCTCCGCGCGCTGACCCCTCCCAGCCCTCAGAGAGGACGCCCCTCCATGCTCCGACACCCCATCCCTCGCCGCGGCGCACGATTCGCGCTGATCGGCGCGATCGCCGCCGGCGCTCTGGCGCTCAGCGCCTGCACCGGGTCCGCCACACCGGAGCCGACTGCCGCCACGGGCGCACCCGATCCCGACGCGAGCCTGGCGGTCGGGCTCGTGCTCGAGCCCACCAACCTCGACATCCGGCACACCAGCGGTGCCGCGCTCGAGCAGGTCCTCGTCGACAACATCTACGAGGGGCTGGTCACTCGCACGCAGGACAACGAGGTCGAGACGCGACTGGCGGATGCGTACGAGATCTCGCCCGACGGCCTCACCTACACCTTCACGCTGAACGAGGGCATCACCTTCCACGACGGGACCGCGCTGACCTCGGCCGACGTCGTGGCGTCGTACCAGACCGTGAAGGCGGATGCCGGGGTGCAGGGCAACGCCGAGTTCGCCGGCGTCGCCGAGATCACCGCCCCCGATGCGCGCACCGTGGTGATCACCCTCAGCGAGCCCGACCAGAACTTCCTGTTCACCCTCACCGGCCCGGCCGGCCTCGTGTTCAAGTCGGGCGACGAGACCGACCTGAAGGCCGCCGAGAACGGCACAGGCCCGTTCACGCTCGAGCGCTGGGCCAAGGGCAGCACGATCACCTTCTCCCGCTTCGACGAGTACTGGGGCGAGAAGGCCGGGGTCGCCGAGGTGGTCTTCCACTACATCCCCGACTTCACCGCCGGGGTGAACGCGGCCCTGGACGGCACCCTGGACGTGCTCACCGCCGTCGACCCGAACCTCGTCTCACAGCTCGAGGAGACCGGTGAGTTCTTGACCACGACCGGTCGTACGACCGACAAGGCCACCCTCGCCTTCAACAACAAGAAGGCGCCGCTCGACGATGTCCGTGTGCGCGAGGCCTTGCGCCTGGCCATCGACCACGAGGCGCTGGTCGAGGCGGTCGGAGCGGGAACGACGCTGTACGGACCGATCCCCGAGCTCGATCCCGGGTACGAGAACCTCTCCGATGTCGCCCCGTACGACCCGGCGAAGGCGGAGCAGCTGCTGAAGGAGGCGGGGCACGCGAAGCTCGACCTGACCTTGACGATCCCGTCGTTCTACGGCACGACGGTGGCCCAGGTGCTGATCTCCGACTTCGCGAAGGTCGGTGTGACCCTGGAGGTCAACCGCGTCGAGTTCGCCACCTGGCTGGAGGACGTCTACACCAACCATGACTACGACCTCAGCTTCGTCCTGCACGTCGAGCCCCGCGACTTCGTCAACTTCGCCAACCCCGACTACTACTTCGGCTACGACAACGCCGAGGTGCAGGATCTGTACGCCCAGGCACAGGCCGAACTCGATCCGGAGGCGTCGGCGGATCTGCTCGCCGAGGCCGCGCGAATCGTCTCCGAGGATCACGCCGCCGACTGGCTCTACAACGGCGAGACGATCACCGCGCTGATCCCGGGGGTGTCGGGATTCCCCGAGGACTCGATCAACTCCCGCATCGATCTCGTCGGTGTGACTGAGACCTCCGCCGGCTGACCGTGCTCCGGTACGCGCTCACCCGAGCAGCCCTGCTGATCGCAGGGCTGCTCGTGGCCAGCGCGCTCATCTTCCTGACGCTGAGGGTGCTGCCCGGCGACGTGGCGCAGCTGATCGCCGGCACGCAGGCCAGCCCGGCGCAGGTCGCAGCGGTCCGGGAGTCGCTCGGCCTGGACGCACCGCTGATCGGTCAGTACCTGGACTGGATCGGCGGCATCCTGCGCGGCGACCTCGGCACGTCGCAGCTCAGCGGCGCTTCCGTCGGGGCGGAGCTGGCCGAGAAGGCTCGGGTCACGGTTCCGCTCGGGCTGATGTCACTGACCATCGCGCTGCTGATCGCCGTGCCTTTCGGCATCCTCTCCGCCCTGCTGCGCGGGCGCGTGGGCGGCACCGCGCTGAGCTTCACGGCGCAGGCGGTCGCCGCCGTTCCGGTCATCTGGGCCGGGATGATGCTCGTCGTCGTCTTCGCGCACTGGCTGGGCTGGCTTCCCGCGCAGGGATTCCCGCGCAGCGGCTGGTCGACGCCCGCCCGCGCCTTCGAATCCCTGCTGCTGCCCGCGCTGACGATCGGCCTCGTGGAGGGCGCGATGCTGATGCGCTTCGTGCGCAGCGCGACGCTGCAGGCGGCGGGTCAGGACTTCGTGCGCACGGCGGCCGCCAAAGGGCTCACCCGCCGAAAGGCCCTGGTGCAGCACGGCATCCCTGCCGTGGGACTGTCGATCGTCACGGTGCTGGGCCTGCAGGTCGCAGGGATCATCGTCGGCTCGGTGGTCATCGAGCAGCTGTTCACCCTCCCCGGCATCGGGCGGATGCTCGTGGCCGACGTCGGCACCCGGGACCTCGTGAAGGTGCAGAGCGAACTGCTCGTGCTGACCGGCTTCGTGCTGGTCATCGGCTTCCTGGTCGACCTCGTGCACCACGCCATCGACCCGCGGCAGAGGGAGGCGGAATGAGCACGCCCCGGCACGAGCGCCGGTCCGCCCCGCGCTGGCTGCGTGTCCTGCTGTCCTCCGGCACGGGCAGGTTCGGCGTGGGCGTCGTGCTCCTGATCGCGCTCACCGCGATCGTCGCGGCGTTCTGGACGCCGTTCGATCCGATGCTCGCCGACATCCGCGGCCGGTGGGCGGCCCCGGGCTGGCCGCACCTGCTCGGCACCGACGGCACCGGTCGCGACATCCTCAGCCTGCTCATGGCGGGCGCCCGCACCACCGCCTTCGTCGCCGTCGGCGCCGGCGTCGTCGCGACATTCGTGGGTGTGCTGCTGGCGGCGCTGGGCGCCCTCACGGCGCGCTGGCTGCGCGAGACCGTCGCCGTTCTGGTCGACATCCTGATCGCCTTCCCCGTGCTGATGATCGCCATGATGATCTCCGCAGTGTGGGGCGGATCGCTGTGGGTCGTGGTGTTCGCCGTCGGCATCGGCTTCGGAGTGAGCATCGCGCGCGTGACCCGACCGGAACTGCGCCGGGTGCAGAAGAGCGACTTCGTGCTCGCCGGCCGCGCGAACGGGCTGACCGCGGGCCAGAATCTCGTCCATCACCTGCTTCCGAACATCGCCCCGGTGTTCATCGTGCAGCTGTCCTGGTCGATGGCGGTCGCCGTGCTCGCCGAGGCGGGCCTGTCGTATCTCGGGTTCGGCGCGTCGATCGCCGACGCCTCCTGGGGTGTGCTGCTGGCCGACCTGCAGCGTTATATCGGGGTGCACCCGCTCACCGTCGTCTGGCCGGGGCTCGCGATCACGATCACCGTGCTCGGCCTGAACCTGCTCGGCGACGCACTGCGCGAGGCCACCGACCCGACCCTGTCGCACCGCTCGGCAGAGACGCACACTCCGGGGGTGGTGGCATGAGCCTCGAGGTCAGCGACCTGGTCGTCGAGATCGACGGCCGGCGGGTCGTCGACGGCGTCTCGTTCGCGGTGCCGGACGGCGAACGGCTCGGGCTGATCGGCGAATCCGGCTCGGGCAAGTCGGTCACGGCTCTCGCGGTGATGGGACTGCTGCCGGAGCAGGCGACCGCGCGGGGCAGCATCCGGTGGAACGGCGCCGAGCTGATCGGGAGGCCCGACCGCGAGCTCGCGGCACTGCGCGGCGACGAGATCGGCATGGTCTTCCAGGAACCGCGCACCGCTCTCAACCCGATCCGCACCGTCGGCCGGCAGATCGCCGAATCCGTGCGCATCCATGAGCGAATCGGCCGCCGCGAGGCACGGGATCGGGCGATCGCGGAGGCGGCGCGGGTGCGGCTGCCCGACCCCGAGACGATCGTCGACCGCTACCCGCACCAGCTCTCCGGCGGCCAGCGCCAGCGGGTGGCGATCGCCATGGCCCTGGCCTGCCGTCCGCGGCTGCTGATCGCCGACGAGCCGACGACGGCACTGGATGTGACCATCCAGGCCGAGATCCTCCGCCTCCTGCTCTCGCTCGTCGAGGAGCAGGGCATGTCGCTGCTGTTCATCACGCACGACCTGGCCGTCCTCTCGCAGATCGCGACCAGCGGAGTGGTGCTCGAGCATGGTCGCGTCGTGGAGTCCGCCCCGGTGTCGAACCTCCTCTCCGCGCCCTCGTCCCCCGTCACGCAGGCGCTGCTGCGCGACGCCACGGCGACTCTGTGGCGCCCCGATGCGTCCGGGGAAGGAGGACTCGCATGAGCCTGATCGTCGCCGAGGGGCTGAGCCGCGTCTTCCCGCTGCCCAGGCGCACCCTGTTCGACCACCGCCGCACGAGCACCGCACTGCATCCCACGGACCTGACGATCTCGGCCGGCGAGTCCGTCGGGATCATCGGCGAATCCGGCTCCGGCAAGTCGACCCTGGTGCGCCTGCTGCTCGGTCTCGACCGGCCGACCACCGGCCGGGTGCTCGTGGACGGCAGAGCGGTGGACGCCTCGGCTCCCGCGCGCTCGCTGCACTGGCTGCGCCGGCAGACGGGACTCGTCTTCCAGGATCCGTACGCCTCGCTCGACCCTCGGATGAGCGCCGGGCGGATCATCGCCGAGCCGCTGTGGGCGCTGGGCATCGACGGCGATCACCGCGCGCGCGTCGCCGAGGTCCTGCGGCAGGTGGGGCTCGACGCCGAGATGGCCGAACGGCACCCGCATGAGTTCTCGGGCGGGCAGCGCCAGCGCATCGCGCTCGCGCGCGCCATCGTGCATCGCCCGCGCATCCTCGTCGGCGACGAGCCGCTGTCGGCCCTCGATGTCACGGTGCGGGCCCAGATCCTCGACCTGCTCGAGCAGCTGCGCCAGGAGGAGGGGCTCACCCTGATCGTGGTCTCGCACGACATCGGCGTGGTGCAGAACCTCGCCGACACCGTCGCGGTGATGAAGGACGGCAGGATCGTCGAGCACGGTCGAACGGATGCCGTGCTTCGGCATCCGTCCGACGACTACACGAAGGCTCTGCTCGCCGCGATCCCGGTGATCCCCGAGCCGCCGCGGGAGTGAGCTCAGAGCGATCGCTGCAGGAAGACGACGCCCAGGTCGCGGCCGAACTTGACGCCCACCCGGCGCAGGGCGCCGGCGTCGTCGAATCCCGCTCTGCGGTGCAGCGCGACGGAGGCGTCGGCGCCCTGATCCGCGATCACCGCGATGACCTCGCGCAGGCCCGCCGTCCGGCATTCGGTGAGAAACTCCGCCAGCAGCGCCCGTCCGATGCCGCGCCCTGCCGCGGAGGGCGCGAGGTAGATCGAGTTCTCGATCGTGAACCGGTATGCCGACTTCGGTGACCAGGGCTGCCCGAGCGCGTAGCCGAGCAGCTCGGCGGTGTCCGTCTCGGCGACGAGGAACGGGATGCCGGCGGCGTCGATCCGCGACTTCTTCTCGGTCCACGCCGCCACGGTGGTCTCGACCTCGTCGAACGTCACGGTCGACGTGCGCACATAGTGGTTGTAGATCTCGCAGACGGCCGGCAGGTCCGCATCCTGCACGGCGCGGATGCGCAGGCCGGTCACGCCTCACCCGCCACACGCCAGTCGATCGGCGCCGCCCCCTGCGCCTCCAGCAGCGTGTTCGCGCGCGAGAACGGTCGCGAGCCGAAGAACCCTCGGCTCGCCGACAGCGGAGAGGGATGCGCTGATTCGATCAGCGGGGTGTCGCCCAGCAGGGGCTTCAGGCCGGCGGCATCCCGGCCCCACAGGATCGCGACGAGCGGCCGCTTTCGCGCGACCAGGGTGCGGATCGCGAGCTCGGTGACCTGCTCCCAACCCCAGCCGCGGTGGGATGCCGGAGTGCCGGGTCGCACGGTGAGCACGCGGTTCAGCAGCAGGACGCCCTGATCGCTCCACGCGCTGAGGTCGCCGTGCGTCGCGGGCGGGATGCCGAGGTCGTCGAGACGCTCCCGGTAGATGTTGCCGAGGCTGCGCGGCAGCGGACGCACACCGGGGTCGACGGCGAACGACAATCCGATCGGATGCCCTGGCGTGGGGTACGGATCCTGCCCGGTGATCAGCACCCGCACGTCCGAGAGCGGGCGCTGGAACGCGCGCAGCACGTTCGCGCCGTCGGGAAGGTACCCGCGGCCGGCGGCCTGTTCGGCGCGCAGTCTGTCGCCGAGGTCCGTGATGAGCGGCTGCACCGGCGCCAGGGCCTCGGCCCACCCGGGGTCGATCCGGCCGTCCGCCGCCAGTTCGGCGAGGCTCCTCGGCATCAGTCGACGTCGGTGCGCACGTGCAGCGGTCCGCGTGCCAGCAGGTGCTGGGCGGACTGCGCGAGCGGCCGCATCGTCACGAGATCCAGGTTCACCCGGCGCGGCGCGCTCAGCGCGTAGGCGATGAGGTCGGCGACATCCTCGGCGAGCAGCGGCTCCTCGACGCCGGCGTACACCGCTTCCGCGGCGACCCGGTCGCCGCCCAGCCGGTTCAGCGTGAACTCCTCGGTGTGCACCATTCCCGGTGCCACCTCCACCACGCGGATCGGCTCGCCGTTGAGCTCCTGTCGCAGCACCTTCACGAGCATGGCCTCCGCGGCCTTCGCGGCGTTGTACCCCGCCCCACCCGGATACGCCACCTGAGCGGCCGTCGAGGTCACGAAAACCGTGTCGGCGTGTCCGTCCGCCTCGGCGGCCTTGCGCAGCAGCGGCAGCATGGCGGACACCAGCCGCTGGGTGCTCAGCACATTGGCGTCGTACATCCACTGCCAGTCCGCGATCGAGCCCTCCTCGACGCTGTCGGTGCCGCGGGCGCCTCCGGCGACCTGCACCAGCGCGTGAACCGGTCCGCTCCGGTCGAGCTCGGCGACGAGCGCCTCCACCGCATCCGCATCCGTCAGGTCGCACGCGACCGCACTCGCCCCGGTCTGGTCGGCGAGCACCTCCAGCCGGTCGGCGCGGCGCGCCACGCCGACCACGTCCCAGCCCTGTGCGCGCAGGACGCGCACCGTCGCCTCTCCGATACCCGTACTCGCCCCGGTCACCACGGCACGTCTGTTCACCATGCCTCCACCGTACGACCTTTCCCCGTCACGGCCCCACAACGCTCTGTTACGTCACATTTCCGGACTGTTGTTGACGAACGCAGCCTGACCGTACTCTCGCTGCAAGGCATCCGCCGCACGACTTCATCCATCTCAGACCCGGGAGAACCTCATGTCCGCACCCGAGAACTGGCGCTTCGAGACCAAGCAGATCCATTCGGGCGCTGCGCCCGACCCGGTCACCAAGGCGCGCGCGACGCCGATCTACCAGACCACCTCGTACGTTTTCGACAACGCCGACCACGCCGCGAACCTCTTCGCGCTGGCCGAGTTCGGCAACATCTACACCCGCATCCAGAACCCGACGCAGGACGTGCTCGAGCAGCGACTCGCGGCGCTCGAAGGGGGCACCGGCGCCCTCGTGCTCTCCAGCGGCCAGGCCGCGTCGACCTTCGCGATCCTGAACATCGCGGAGTCCGGCGACCACTTCGTGGCGTCCAGCTCGATCTACGGCGGCACCTACAACCTCTTCAAGTACACGCTGGCCAAGCTCGGCGTCGAGGTCACCTTCGTCGAGAACCAGGACGACCCCGACGAGTGGCGCGCCGCGGTGCGCCCGAACACCAAGCTGTTCTTCGCCGAGACCATCGGCAACCCGAAGATCAACGTGCTCGACATCCGCACCATCGCCGACATCGCGCACGAGAACGGCGTGCCCCTCATCGTCGATAACACCATCGCCACGCCGTACCTGATCCGTCCGTTCGAGCACGGCGCCGACATCGTCATCCACTCGGTCACCAAGTTCCTCGGCGGCCACGGCACCACCATCGGCGGTGCGATCGTCGACGGCGGCTCGTTCGAGTGGTCCAAGAACGTCGAGAAGTTCCCCGGCCTCACCGAGCCCGACCCGTCGTACCACGGCGCGAGCTACACGACGGCGGTCGGCGACGGCCTGGCCTATATCATCAAGGCCCGGGTGCAGCTGCTGCGCGACCTCGGCTCGGCGATCGCCCCGCAGAGCGCCTGGAACCTGATCCAGGGCATCGAGACCCTGTCGCTGCGCATCGAGCGCCACGTGCAGAACGCGCAGGAGATCGCCGAGTGGCTGGAGAACCACGACGATGTCGCGTCGGTGAACTACTCGGGCCTGCCCTCGTCGCCGTGGTACGCCAAGGCCAACGAGTACGCACCCAAGGGTGTCGGAGCAGTGCTGTCGTTCGAACTCAAGGGCGGCGTGGAGGCCGGCCGCGAGTTCGTGAACAGCCTGTCGCTGTTCAGCCACCTCGCCAACATCGGCGACGTCCGCTCGCTGGTTATCCACCCGGCATCCACCACCCACTCGCAGCTCTCGCCCGAGCAGCAGCTCACCGCCGGCGTCACGCCCGGTCTGGTGCGCCTGTCGGTCGGCATCGAGAACGTCGACGATCTGAAGGCCGACCTCGACACCGCGCTCGCCGCCGCGCGACGCGTCTCCGAGGCCGCCCGCGCCTGATCCCCTGCCACGGGCGGATGCTCCGGACTCCGGTCCGCAGCATCCGCCCGTCTGCATCTCCGGCCCACCCCGGCCGGCATCTTGCTCCCTCTCGACCGCGCCGGGCGCGTAACCTGCGGGTGCGGGGGACGCCGGCAGGCGAGAATGGACGCATGGACTGGCAGACGACCTCGGAGGACACGGTGCCCTCGGCACCGGTGACCGAGGCCGATGTGCGCCTGCTCCGCGCCCGCCCCCCGGCCACGGGCGCGTGGCGAGACGGGGACCCGGCCGGTCACCGGCGGTTCACCTACCTGGGCGACTTCCGCACCGAGAACGGCGCCGACCTGCCCGGCACCAGGCTGGCCTGGGAATCGTGGGGCGAGCTGAACGAGGCACGCGACAACGCCGTCCTGATCCTGCACGCCCTCACCGGCGACAGCCACGTGCGCGGCGCCGCCGGCGCCGGTCACCCGACCGCCGGCTGGTGGGAGGACGTGGTCGGTCCGGGTGCCGCGATCGACACCGACCGCTGGTTCGTGATCGCGCCGAACATGCTGGGCGGATGCCAGGGCTCCACGGGACCGGCGAGCATCGCCCCGGACGGCCGCGAGTGGGCGTCGAGGTTCCCGTACCTCACCATCCGCGACCAGGTGGCGGCGCAGATCCGCCTGGCCGAGGCGCTGGGAATCGACCGCTGGGCGGCCGTGATCGGCGGTTCCATGGGCGGCATGCACGCGCTGGAGTGGGCGATCATGCAGCCGGAGCGGGTCGAGCGGCTGGCCGTGCTCTCGTCTCCCCCGGTGACGACCGCCGACCAGCTGGCCCTGAACTTCGTGCAGCTCGAGACGGTGCGCATGGACCCGCGGTTCGCCGGTGGGGAGTACTACGACGCGGCACTCGGCGAGGGACCCCACCGCGGTCTCGCCCTCGCACGGCGCATGGCGCTGCTGAACTACCGCAGTCCCATCGAGCTGAACCAGCGCTTCCAGCGGTCCTGGCAGTCCGGGGTGTCGCCGCTCGGCCGCGGGGGGCGCTTCGCCGTGGAGTCCTACCTCGACTTCCACGGCAACAAGTTCACCCGCCGGTTCGATGCCAACAGCTACCTCACGGTCGTCGAGGCGATGAACTCGCACGACGTGGGTCGCGATCGCGGCGGCGTCGAAGAGGCGCTGCGCACCATCACGGCGCGGTCCCTGGTGATCGGCATCGACACCGACCGGCTGTTCCCCGTCGACGGCCAGCAGCGCATCGCGCGCAGCATCCCGGAGCTCATCGACGACGAGGCGATCGTGCTGACCAGCGATTTCGGCCACGACGGGTTCCTCATCGAGACGGATGCCGTCGGCGCGCATCTGCGGCGTCTGCTCGACGCCTGATCCGCCGGGCGCCGGCGGCGCCCTGCCGCGCCGCGCTCAGGTGCGCTCGTACCGCCACGGCAGGACGCCGGTGGTGAGTCGGTGGCGGGCGCCGAACACTCCCGGTCCGCCCGGATGCTCCTCATCACCCTGCCAGGTGATGAGCATGCCGTCCTTCACGGGTGTCACCTGCGTGGCGAAGTGCTCGGGGTCACCGAGCGACGCGTACGCCTCATCGACGGTGCGGTGCCCGCGCAGACCGTGCAAGGTGACCCAGGTGGGCGGGAACAGGGTGAGGGAGCCGTCGACGTGCCCGTCGAACGCCTGCTCGGGCGTCAGCCAGACGGCGTCCACGATCTCTCCGGCACTCAGATGCAGCTCGTCGCCGAGGTCACGGGCGAGGAAGAACCAGGTGCTGATGCGCACCGGCGTCTGCGGCGGCGGTGTCCAGTGCGACAGCACGGCGGCATCGGCGACTCGCATGCCGGTCTCCTCCTGCGCCTCGCGCACGGCGGCCCGGCGGGCGGCATCCGTCTCGGTCTCCCCCGGCACCACGTCGACGTCCTCGACCTTGCCGCCGGGGAACACCCACGCGCCGGCGAACGACCCGGTCTCCGGGCGACGCAGCAGCAGGGTCTCCAGGCCACGCGGCCCGTCACGGAGGACCACGGCGGTGCCGGCGACGGGCAGAGGTGCGCTCATGCCGACACTCTAGTCAGCGGGGCACGCCTGCCGAGACGGGGGTGCGGCTGCGCTCGGTGCGGTACGCCAGCGCGGCGATGCCGAGACCGAGCGCGGCGAGCGCGGCACCGACCCACTCCGGTGCCGTGTACCCGAGCCCGACGGCGATCGCCGCGCCGCCGAGGAATGCGCCGAGGCTGTTGCCGATGTTCAGCGCGGAGTGGTTGAGCGCGGCGGCGATCGACTGATTGTCGCCGGCGACGTCCATCAGCCGCGTCTGGATCGCGGGGCTGAGCACCGACGACACCAGGCCGACCAACAGCGCCAGGGCGATGAGCAGCACGAGGGAGGACGCCAGGACCGCCAGAAGCACCAGCACCAGCGCGAGAGCGACGAGCCCGCCCAGCAGGGTGCGTCGCAGGTCGCGATCGGCGAGCATCCCGCCGAGCAGGTTCCCGACGGTCATGCCGACGCCGACGAGCACCAGCGTCAGCGGCACCGCCCACGCCGGTGCGCCGGCGACCTCGGTCACCAGGGGTGCGATGTAGCTGTACACCGCGAAGAATCCCCCGAAGCCGATCGCCCCGATGCCCAGCGTCAGCCAGACCTGCGGCACGCGGAACACGCCGAGCTCGGAGCGCAGGGTGCGGCCGGGGTCGCCCGGATGTGCGGGGACGCACAGGGCGATGCACAAGGCCGCGAGCGCGAAGACAAGGGTCACCACGAGGAACGCGCTGCGCCAGCCGAACCGCTGCCCGAGGAAGGTGCCCAGCGGCACCCCGACGACGTTCGCGATCGTGAGGCCGGTGAGGATGAACGCCACGCCCTGCGCGCGACGGCCGGGCCCGAGCACGTCGGCGGCGACGAGGGCTCCGATGCCGAAGTACGCCCCGTGCGGCAGGCCTGCCAGCAGGCGCGCCACCGCGATCAGCCCGAAACTGGGCAGGATGACGGCGAGCGCGTTGCACAGCATCAGCGCGATGGCGAGACCGATCATCACCCGGTGACGTGGGAAACGGGCGACCGCTCCGGCGATCGTCGGCGCGCCGATGACGACGCCGAGCGCATACATCGAGATGAGGACGCCGGCCTGGCCGATGGCCTGTTCGGGACTGTCGGACCAGAGCGCGGGAAGCAGATCGCGGGCCACGTCCGGCAGCAGACCCATCATGACGAATTCGGTCATGCCGATGCCGAAGCTGCCGACGGCGAGGGAGAGGAGCGCCCTCATCGCCGCCCCCCTCGAGAGATTCGAGGGAGTCACCCGCCGATTCTACCGGTCGCCGGCGTCGTCGATCGCCGCCTCGAGACGCTCGAGCTTTCCGTGCAGTTCGCCCTCGTACCCCGGACGGATATCCGCCTTGAGCACCAGCGACACCCGCGAGCCGAACGGCATGACCGCCTCGGTCGCCCGCTTCACGACATCCATCACGGTGTCCCAGTCCGGTCCCTCGATCTCGGTGAACATGCTGGTGGTGCGATGTGCGAGCCCGGAATCGCGGACGACCTTCACCGCGGCGGCGACCGCGTCGTGCACGGATCCGTCTTCGCGCCCCGTTCCGGACGGTGCGACTGAGAAGGCGATGAGCATGGTTCCTCCAGGGGTGTTCAGGATGAGTGACGGGCGGGGATCGGTGTGCGCAGCACGCCGCGCACGGCCTGCACGAGCAGCACGACGAGCAGCAGGTTGCGCACGGTGATCAGGAGCACGGGCAGAAGCTCTGCGCGCAGCAGGGCGTCGTAGCTGAGCGGATACACGGCGAAGGTGAGGGCGCAGAGCACCAGCACGAGTGCGACGGCTCCCGCGGCCCTCGTGCGGTCGTGGATCAGCCAGAGCACGACCGGCGCGATCAGCCAGGTGTGGAACTGCGGCGAGCCGACCTTGTTCGTCACGATCAGCGCGGTGACGATCGCGAGAGCGAGCGGCGGCAGCAGACGAGGCCAGGGCGCGCCGCGACGGACGCGCAGCACGCCGGCCGCCACGATCGCTGCGACCAGGACGGCCATCATCAGCGTCAGCGCCGCCGCTACGGCGTCGGCGCCGGCGGCCCCGATCTGGAAGGTCAGGATCTCGAAGCTGTACTCGATGGATGCCGCACCCGACACGCTGAGCCACAGGAACGGCGTGGCCGCGACGGCTTCGATCTGCAGCCCGCGGTCGGTCTGCTGGGACAGGAACCCGAACAGCTCCCGGTCGGCGCCCAGCAGCACGACCGTGCCGACGACGGCGACGGTGACGGCGCCCGCCGCGGCGAGCATCCGGAGGCGGCTGCGCATCGCGACGACCGCGGCCACCAGCAGCGCGCCCGGCCAGATCTTGATCCAGGCTCCGACGGTGAGCAGCGTCGCGGCGACCGCGGGCCGCCGGGCCAGCCACATTCCGCCCGCGACGGCGAGCGGTACCGTGACGGCGTCGATCCGATACATCGCGATCGGCCCGAGCAGCACGAGCGCCGCGGTCCAGAACCATCCCGCCGTGGCGCGGCGACCGCGCCCCTCGCGCCCCACGAGGACGGCGAAGCCGAGGAGGTCGCAGATCGTGATCAGGAGGGCCCATGCCACCAGGTACGCCCCCTGGGCGCCGAGCAGGGCGGTGAAGGGAAAGGCGAGCAGCTGCGTGAGCAGCATCGGCACGAGGGCGAGATGCGGATACACCCACGGCTCGGTGATGCCCATCACCGCTCCCCCGCTGAGCGCCGACTGCGACCAGGGCTGATACACGAGCACCACATCGCCCATCGGCTGGGTGGGCAGCACCCAGCCGAGCGTCGCGACCAGCACGTGTGCGAGGGCGAACGCTCCCCACAGCGCGAGGGCGCGCAGCGTCATGCCAGCAGTTCCGCGACGGCGGACGGCAGAGCCTCGGCGACGTCGAGCGCCACGATCGGATGCCCCACCGCGCCGTCGACGGCACCCGACGCGATCGCGGCGGCACGCGCATGCACCCACACCGCCGACGCCGCGGTCTGCGCGAGCGGACGGTCGGGATTCGCCGCGACGAGCGTTCCGACCACGCCGGCCAGCACGTCGCCGGTGCCCGCGGTCGCCAGCCAGGAGGGCACGTGCGACACGATGATCGGCTCCTCGCCGGGCGCTGCCACCACGGTGCGCGCGCCCTTCAGCAGCACGGTCGCCCGCAGGCGCTCCGCCGTCTCGGCCGCGAGGTCGACCGCCTCGCCGTCGCCCGTCAGCCCGAGCGTCTGCCGCAGTCGCGCGAGCTCGCCGGCGTGTGGCGTGAGGACAAGCGGCGCGTCGGCCTCGGCGGCGAGATCGAGCGCTCCGGCATCCACCACCACGGGCACCGTGCCCGCGAGGATGTCTCGCAGCACGGCCGTCTCGGCCGGAGTGCGCGCGGCGGCATCCGTCCCCGAGCCGATCACCCACGCCCCCGGTCTCGTACGGCCGATGTCGGGCCCCGCGACCGTCTCGGGGCGCCGCGCCAGCACGGCGGATGCGGCGCCACCCAGGTACCGCACGTATCCGGCGCCGGCGCGCCACGCCGCCTCCACTCCCAGCACCGCCGCACCGGGGTACTCGGCCGATCCGGTGTGCAGCGCCACGACACCGCGGGAGTACTTGTCGTCGTCGGGTCGCGGCGCGCGCGCGAACGCCGCTGCGTCGGATCTCGTCCACTCGCGGAGCATGTCCCCCACGCTATCGCCGTCACCGCGGGCCCGTGCGATCGCGCGGGCGGTAGCGTCGAATCGTGAGCATCCTCTTCTCCCCGATGACCGTCCGTTCCCGCACCTTCCGCAACCGTCTCTGGGTGTCGCCGATGTGCATGTACAGCGCCGTCGACGGCGTGCCGCAGGAGTGGCATCACACCCACCTCGCCCAGTTCGCTTCGGGCGGCGCGGGGCTCATCATCGCCGAGGCGACCGCCGTGGTGCCCGAGGGACGCATCTCACCGCGTGACACCGGACTGTGGAGCGACGAGCAGCGGGATGCCTGGGCGCCGATCGTCCGTGCCGTGCACGATCGGGGCGGCCTCATCGGCGTGCAGTTGGCGCACGCCGGGCGCAAGGCGTCGACGTGGTGGCCGTGGGCGCCGCAGCGCGGCTCCGTGCCGCACGAGGACGGCGGCTGGACGACGGTCGCGCCGTCGGCGCTCGCCTTCGAGGGCTTCGCCGAGCCGGCGGCGCTGGATGCCGCGGGAATCGACGCCGTCGTCGCGGCGTTCGCGGATGCCGCGCGCCGCGCTCTGGACGCCGGGTTCGATGTGCTCGAGATCCATGCCGCGCACGGGTATCTGCTGCACCAGTTCCTCTCGCCGCTGTCGAACCGGCGCGACGACGATCATGGCGGTTCGCTCGAGAATCGCGCCCGCCTGACCCTGCGCGTGATCGACGCGGTGCGTGCGGTCGCGGGCGAGGACGTTCCCGTCTTCGTGCGCATCTCGGCGACCGACCACGCCGAGGGCGGTTTCGACCCCGAGCAGGCCGCGCAGGTCGGCGAGTGGGCGGTCGCGCACGGCGCGGACCTGATCGACGTCTCCAGCGGCGGCCTGGTCGCCCATCAGCGCATCGCCGTCGGGCCGGGCTACCAGGTGCCGCTGGCGAGCACGGTGCGCCAGGGTGGGCGCATCCCCACCGCGGCCGTCGGGCTGATCACCGCCGCCGAGCAGGCGGAGCAGGTGCTCTCGGAGAGATCCGCCGACGCGATCTTCGCGGGTCGCGAGTGGCTGCGCGACCCGCACTTCGGGTTGCGCGCCGCCCACGAGCTGGGCGCCGACGTGGCCTGGCCTCCGCAGTACGCGCGCGCCGTGTGGCGCTGAGCCTCCGGCGCGTGCCGAGCGGGTCGGATGTCGACGGCATCCGACCCGCCTGATCAGTTGCCGCGCCAGCGCTGGGTCGCGTCCTGCACCTCGCCGATGAGCTCTTCGAGCACATCCTCCAGGAACAGCACGCCCGTCGTCTCGCCGCGCTCGTCGCGCACGCGGGCGAGGTGGCGTCCGGCCCGGCGCATCGCGGCCAGCGCGTCCTCCAGGTCGGTGTCCTGCTGCACCGGCAGCATCTGATGGATCCGCTTCGCGGGCAGCGGCTCGTCCACCCGCGCCGCTCCCTCAGGGCCCTCCGCCGCGCGCAGCACGTCCTTCAGGTGCACGTAGCCGATGGCGATGCCGTCCGCGTCGACGATCACGTACCGCGAGAAGCCGTACTTCGCCACCGCGCGCTCGATGTCGGCCGGGGTGGTGTCCTGCGGCAGCGTGACGAGCTTGTCCATCGGAACCGCGATCTCGCCGGCCTTCTTGTCGGTGAACTCCACGACGGCGGCCACGGTGCCCGCGGCATCCATCAGCACACCCTCGCGACGCGAGCGGTCGACGATCGTCGCGACCTCTTCGATCGTGAAGGTCGAGGCGGCCTCGTTCTTCGGTTCGACCCGGAACAGCCGCAGCACGCCGTTCGCGGTCGCGTTCAGCGCCCAGATGATGTGCCGGAACACCCGCGAGACCCACACCAGCGGCGGGGCGAGAAGCAGCACCGCGCGGTCGGGGATCGAGAACGCCAGGTTCTTCGGCACCATCTCGCCGAAGACCACGTGCAGGAACGACACCAGCGCGAGCGTGATCGCGAACGAAACCACCGAGACGACGCCCTCCTCCCAGCCGATGGCGTGCAGCGGGATCTCGAGCAGGTGATGGATGGCCGGTTCGGACACGTTCAGGATCAGCAGCGAGCAGATCGTGATGCCCAGCTGCGAGGTCGCGAGCATGAGCGTCGCGTGCTCCATCGCGTACAGCGCGGTCTTCGCGGTGCGCGAACCGCGCTCCGCGAGCGGTTCGACCTGCGAGCGGCGCGCGGAGATGACCGCGAACTCGGCGCCGACGAAGAAGGCGTTGGCCGCGAGCAGCACGACCAGCCAGACGATTCCCGCCCAGTCGCTCATCGCTCCTCCTCCGTCGCGTCCTCGACAGGGTCGGCGATGTAGCGGATGCGATCCACTCGGCGCCCGTCCATCCGCACCACCTGCAGCGTGCCCGCGTCCACGCGCACCTCGTCGCCGGCTGCGGGTACGCGCTCCAGCAGGCTCATCACGTATCCGCCGATCGTGTCGTACACGTCGCCCTCGGGCACCTCGATACCGGTGCGGCTGCGCAGCTCGTCGGGGCGCAGCTCACCGGGAAACGTGATCGAGTCGACCCGGCGCACGATCCCCGCCCGGCTGCGGTCGTGCTCGTCGGAGACCTCACCCACGATCTCCTCGATGAGGTCCTCCAGGGTGACGATGCCGGCGGTGCCGCCGTACTCATCCACGACGATGGCGACCTGATAGCCCTTGGCGCGCAGCTCGGCCACGAGCGCATCCAGATGCAGGGTCTCGGGCACGCGCAGCGGCTCGGTGCTGAGCGCGCCGACTGGGACCTCACCGCGCTTCTCGCGCGGCACCGACACGGCGGCCTTGACGTGCACGACGCCGGTGATGTCGTCGAAGTCGTCGTCGTACACCGGGAAGCGGCTGTGACCGGTGCGGCGGGCGAGCTGAATCACGTCGTCCGCGGAGTCGCCGACGGAGATCGCATGCATGCTCGGCCGCGCGGTCATGATGTCGCCCGCGGTGAGCCGGGCGAAGGTCAGGCTGCGATCCAGCAGGCTCGCGGTGTCCATCTCGAGCACGCCCTCGCTCGCCGACCGTCGCACCAGCGAGGACAGCTCCTCCGCAGTGCGTGCGCCGGAGAGCTCCTCCTTGGGCTCGACGCCCATCGCGCGGAGCACCGCGTTCGCGCTGCCGTTGAGCAGCACGATGGCGGGCTTGAACACCGCGGTGAACGCGGTCTGGAACGGGATGACGAGCTTGGCCGTGGCCCGCGGAACCGCGAGCGCGAAGTTCTTCGGCACGAGCTCGCCGAAGATCATCGACAGCACGGTCGCGATGACCATCGCCACCGTGACCGAGATCGCCGTCGACGCCGCATCCGGCAGACCCCACGCCTCGAGCAGCGGAGCGAGCATCGTCGAGATCGCCGGCTCCATCGTGTAGCCCGTCAGCAGGGTCGTGAGCGTGATGCCCAGCTGCGCCGACGACAGGTGGGTGGACGTGATCTTCAGCGCCCGGATGGTGAGCGACAGGCGGGACTCTCCGCGTGCCTGACGCGCCTCGAGCTCGGCGCGATCCAGGTTCACGAGTGCGAACTCGCTGGCGACGAACAGTCCCGTTCCCACGGTGAGCAGAAGCCCCACGCCCAGCAGCACGAATTCCATCAGCTGATCCCCTCACCGCATGTGAGGGCCGGGCAGTGGGGACTGTGAGAAGGAGGGTCGTCCATTGTGCGCCTGATTCTACATAGCCGCGCTGTGTTGCGTGCTCTCCGCATGGCGCCGTGGCCCTGCTCGCGCTGCGTGTCTGTGCGCGCGCTGCGTGTCTGTGCGCGCGCTGCGCGTCTGTCCACGCGCCGCGCTGCGCGTCTGTGCTCCCGCCTGTCACACACTTTTCAGCAACTGTCACGTCGATGTGCGTGACAGTCGCTGAAAAGTGTGACAATCAGGGTTTGCCGCGGTCGGTCGCGCGTCGGACGAGTCCGTCGGGAAGGACGAGTCAGTCGGGACGGACGAGTCAGTCAGGAAGGACGAGTCCGCTCGGCGGCGGATACTTGCTGCTCGGCAACCCGTCGGCCACCAGGATGTCGTAGAGCTCGCGCGGTCGACGCAGGGCGGGCGTGCGCCAGCGCGACACTCTGGAGACCACACGGCGAAGCGCGTCCTCGCGATCCTTCTCGGCGATCAGCGCCTCTTCCGGCGTTCGACCCTCGAGCAGGGCAGGATCCAGATACTTGCCGAGGCCGTCGAACTCCCCCGAATGGTCGCGGTCGGGGAAGTAGAAATCGGGGAACGCGAAGGCACCGTCGGTGAGCGGGATCGGATGCTGCAGCAACGGCTCCGGAAATCCCAAGCGTTTCAGGAGGACCCGACTCTGGCTCTCTCGCACGGAATCGGACAGCTCGGAGGCATCGGCGACGGCGTTGCGCACCCGGGCTGCCCCGCGCGGAGTCTCGCGGGCGACGTGGATGGCTTCGAGTTCATCCCAGGTGGTGAGTGGGCCACCCTCTCGTCTGCGCCACAGGGCCTGGTCCAACACGACCACCCCGTGCAGACGGTCGAGCACCGACGCGAGGTCGATCGCTGTCTGCGCCGGAGAGGTGACGGCATGCCGCCCCCATTCGACGAGCTCGATGCCGTCCGTGCCCCACGCGTGGCGGCGGATGAGCCCGGTGGACCGGCCCGGGTAATCGCGCGGCACCCGCACGTCGATGAGCGTCGGCCACGGGCCGAGGATCTCCATGTTCCACCACGCGGCGGCGGCGAACAGCGCGAAGACTGCGGGTTTCCGCATCCGCTCGGCCGCCTCGATGACGCGAAGGCGGTGCTTCTCGACAGGCGACGTCGAAAGCCAGCGGTCCCGGTCGAGGAACGTTCCGGGCGCGACGCGAGTGACCTTTCCTGAGGCCAGCGCGCGGCGGACCCGACGGTAGTCGAACGGCTCGCCGGGGCGATCCCTGCGACGGATCAGAGGCAGGTCTGGTTCGGCCGGGGAATGCATGCCCCACAGCATCCGCCCTGAACCAGCCGCCACCCTCCGCGGTTCCACCGGAATGTGGAGAACTCGCGGCGATCTCGGATTGTGCAGAGCATCCGGGCATTCGAGCTTCCAGGCCTATCCGCGGTGCTGAAGCCCTCCCACATGTCACACTTTTCTGCGAATGGCGCTCCGATAGACGTGACACATGCTGAAAAGTGTGACATCGGGAGGGCGGGGCGACCGCGGCATCGGGCGGCATCGGGCGGCATCCGGCGGATCGGGCGGCGTCTGCACGAGCGCCGCCGCGGCTACCAGCTCACGGGCAGCGCCTTGCCCTCCTCGTAGCCGGCGGCGGACTGCAGGCCGACCAGCGCCCGTTCGTGGAACTCGTCCACCGTCGCCGCGCCGGCGTAGGTGAACGACGACCGCACGCCTGAGGTGATCATGTCGAGCAGGTCCTCGAGACCGGGCCGCAGCGGGTCGAGATAGATCTTCGACGACGAGATGCCCTCGGCGAAGAGCTCCTTGCGCGCGAGCTCATAGGCGTCCAGCCGGCCGAAGCGCTCCTGCACGGCCTTCGTCGACGCCATCCCCCAGGACTCCTTGTAGAGGCGGTCTTCCGTGTCGTGCAGCAGCTCACCGGGCGACTCGATGGTGCCGGCGAACCAGGAGCCGATCATCACGGATGCGGCCCCTGCGGCGAGCGCGAGCGCGACGTCGCGCGGGTAGCGAACTCCGCCGTCCGCCCAGACGTGTGCGCCGAACCCGCGCGCCGCCTCGGCGGTCTCGAGCACCGCCGAGAACTGCGGGCGCCCCACCGCGGTCATCATGCGCGTCGTGCACATCGCTCCCGGACCGACGCCGACCTTGAGGATGGATGCTCCGGCGGCGACGAGATCGCCGACGCCCTCCGCGGTGACCACGTTGCCCGCCACGATCGGGATGCCGAGATCCAGTCCGGCGACGGCCGCGAGCGCGCGCAGCATCCCTTCCTGATGCCCGTGCGCCGTGTCGACCACGAGCACGTCCACGCCGGCCGCGGCCAGCGCCCGCGCCTTGACGGCCGGGTCGCCGTTGATGCCGATCGCGGCGCCCACCGCCAGTCGCCCGTCCGCGTCGAGCGCCGGACGATACAGGCTCGAACGCAGCGCGGATCGTCTCGACAGGGTTCCGACGAGGTGGTCGTGGTCGAGCACGATCACCGTCTCGACGCCCGTGGCGTCGATCGCGTCGAAGGCGGCCCGCCCCTCGCGGATCTCCTCGGCGTCGACGGCGGTCGCGCGCCCGCGCACCAGGTCGCCGAGCGCGGCGTCGGGCAGCGCGGTGGCGAGTCGCGTCGCCGGGACGATGCCGGCGACGGTCTCACGCAGGGGCGGAGCTCCACCGGCGACATCGGCGACGACGATCCCGTGGCCCTGCGTCGGCGGGAGCATCCGCAGTGCGTCCGCGACGCTCGCATGCGAGGGCAGCACGAGTGCGGTGTCCCATCGCACCGGCTGGCGCTTCACCCAACGGATGGCGGCGTCCAGCTCCTGCAGCGGCATGTCCTGCGGCAGCACGCCGATGCCGCCGCGCCGGGCGAGCGTTGCGGCCAGCCGGGGGCCGGTGACCGAGTTCATGTTCGACGACACCAGCGGCAGCGTCGCCGGCGTGCCGTCTCCCGGCGCGAGATCCACCTGCAGTCGGCTGGTCACCGCCGACCGCCGGGGAACCAGGAAGACGTCGGAGTAGGTCAGATCCACGATGGGGCGCTCACCGGAGAATCTCATGTTGATCACGCTACCGCCGGGGGCTTCGAAACGGGCCCCGGGAACACCCGGCGCACAGCCGGATGGCACTAGGCTTGAGTGTCGAACAGCGTGCGACCCGATGCACAGCCGGCAGCGAGTCGCACCGCACGGATGCAGCGATGAAAGAGGGCGATCGAGAGTGTCGAACCAGGTGACCGGCGTCAGTGGCGACGGGGGGTTCGGAGCCAACTCCTGGCTCGTGGACGAGCTCTACGAGCAGTTCAAGAAGGACCGCGATTCCGTCGACAAGGAATGGTGGCCGATTCTCGAGAACTATCAGCCGGATGCCGCCGCATCCGGTGCGGCCGCGAACCAGGCGTCGCACCCCGTCACCGCCCCGATCCCGGTGATCGGCACGCAGCCGGTCGCGCGCACCACCGCGAAGCCGGCCAAGGAGGCCCCGATCCCGGCCCAGGCGCCCAAGCCCGAGGTCAAGGAGGAGGCGCCGGCCGATGAGGACAAGGTGACCCCCCTGCGCGGGCTGCCGAAGACCCTCGCGGCGAACATGGACGAGTCGCTGACCGTCCCCACCGCCACCAGCGTCCGCACGATCCCGGCCAAGCTGATGATCGACAACCGCATCGTCATCAACAACCACATGGCCCGCACCCGTGGCGGCAAGGTGAGCTTCACCCACCTGATCGGCTGGGCGCTCATCCGCACGCTCAAGGAGTTCCCCAGCCAGAACGTGTCCTACGCCGAGATCGACGGCAAGCCGTCGGTGATCGCACCGGCCCACGTCAACCTCGGCATCGCGATCGACATCCCCAAGCCCGACGGCACCCGCGCGCTGCTGGTGCCCAGCATCAAGCGGGCCGACACGATGACCTTCACCGAGTACCTCGCCGCGTACGAGGACCTCGTCAAGCGCGCCAGGGGCAACAAGCTCACCGCGGCCGACTTCCAGGGCACCACCGTGTCGCTGACCAACCCGGGCGGCATCGGCACCGTGCACTCCGTGCCGCGGCTGATGAAGGGACAGGGCTGCATCATCGGCGCGGGCGCCCTGGAGTACCCGGCCGAGTTCCAGGGATCCAGTGCGAAGACGCTCACCGAGCTGGGCATCGGCAAGACAATCACGCTGACCAGCACCTACGACCACCGCGTCATCCAGGGCGCCGGCTCCGGCGAGTTCCTGAAGAAGGTGCACGAGCTCCTCATCGGCGAGCGCGGGTTCTACGACGACATCTTCGCCGGCCTGCGCATCCCCTATCAGCCCATCCGCTGGAACGCCGACATCGCGATCGACCTCGCAGAGCGCGTCGACAAGCAGTCGCGGGTGCAGGAGCTGATCAACTCCTACCGCGTGCGCGGTCATCTGATGGCCGACATCGACCCGCTGGAGTACGTGCAGCGCTCCCACCCCGACCTCGAGATCGAGACCCATGGCCTGACGTTCTGGGACCTCGACCGCGACTTCGTCACCGGTGGCTTCGGCGGCAAGCGCGTGATGAAGCTGCGCGACATCCTCGGCGTGCTCCGCGATTCGTACTGCCGCACCCTCGGCATCGAGTACATGCACATCCAGGACCCCGACCAGCGCCGGTGGTTCCAGGAGAAGCTCGAGGTCAAGTACGTCAAGCCCGGCCACGACGAGCAGCTCCGCGTGCTGCGCAAGCTGAATGAGGCCGAGGCGTTCGAGACGTTCCTGCAGACGAAGTTCGTCGGCCAGAAGCGGTTCTCGCTCGAGGGCGGCGAGTCGCTGATCCCGCTGCTCGACGAGATCCTGCAGGGTGCGGCGGATGCGGGCCTCGACGGCGCCGCGATCGGCATGGCGCACCGCGGCCGCCTGAACGTGCTCACCAACATCGCGGGCAAGACCTACGGTCAGGTGTTCCGCGAGTTCGAGGGCTCGCTCATGCCCGGCAACCAGCGCGGCTCGGGCGACGTCAAGTACCACCTCGGCACCGAGGGCACGTTCGTGTCGCAGGACGGCTCGGAGCTGCCGGTGTACCTCGCCGCGAACCCCTCACACCTGGAGACCGTGGACGGCGTGCTCGAGGGGATCGTGCGCGCCAAGCAGGACCGCAAGCCGATCGGCACCTTCGCCTGGCTGCCGATCCTCGTGCACGGCGACGCCGCCTTCGCCGGTCAGGGCGTAGTCGTCGAGACGCTGCAGATGTCGCAGCTGCGCGGCTACCGCACCGGCGGCACCGTGCACGTCGTCGTGAACAACCAGGTCGGCTTCACGACCCTTCCGACCGACTCGCGCAGCTCGGTGTACGCCACCGACGTCGCCAAGACGATCCAGGCGCCGATCTTCCACGTGAACGGCGACGACCCTGAGTCGGTGATCCACGTCGCGCAGCTCGCCTTCGAGTATCGCGAGCGCTTCCACCGCGACGTGGTCATCGACCTGATCTGCTACCGCCGCCGCGGTCACAACGAGGGCGACGACCCCTCGATGACGCAGCCGCTGATGACCGACCTCATCCAGGCCAAGCGCTCGGTGCGCAAGCTGTACACCGAAGCCCTGGTCGGTCGCGGCGACATCACCGAGGAGGAGTACGAGCAGGCCAAGGCCGACTTCCAGAACCGCCTGGAGATCGCCTTCGCCGAGACGCACGCCGCCGAGACCGGCGCGACGCCGATCGCACCCGACCTGACCCCGGTGGACGCGCAGATCGGCGCACCGGAGGTCACCGGCGTGCCGCTCGAGGTGATCCACCTGCTCGGCGACGCGCACGCGAACAAGCCCGACGGATTCACGGTGCACTCGAAGCTGCAGCAGCAGCTCGACAAGCGCGTGGAGATGAGCCGCAACGGCAACATCGACTGGGGCTTCGGCGAGCTGCTCGCGTTCGGCACCCTGCTGGTCGAGGGCACCCCGGTGCGCCTCGCCGGCCAGGATTCGCGCCGCGGCACCTTCGTGCAGCGCCACGCTGTGCTGCACGACCGTCAGAACGGCCAGGAGTGGCTGCCGCTGGCCAACCTGTCCGAGAACCAGGGCCGGTTCTTCGTGTACGACTCGCTGCTGAGCGAGTACGCCGCCCTGGCGTTCGAGTACGGCTACTCGGTGGAGAACACCGAGGCGCTCGTGCTGTGGGAGGCCCAGTTCGGCGACTTCGTGAACGGCGCGCAGTCGGTGATCGACGAGTACATCTCGGCGGCCGAGCAGAAGTGGGGACAGCAGTCCGGCGTGGTCATGCTGCTGCCGCACGGCTACGAGGGCCAGGGACCCGACCACTCGTCGGCACGCATGGAGCGCTTCCTGCAGCTGTGCGCGCAGGAGAACATGATCGTGGCTCGCCCGTCGACCCCGGCATCGCACTTCCACCTGCTGCGCCGTCAGGCCTACGCCCGGCCGCGCAAGCCGCTCGTGGTCTTCACCCCGAAGGCGATGCTGCGTCTGCGCGGCGCGACCAGCGCGGTGGAGGAGTTCACCCAGGGCCGCTTCGAGCCGGTCATCGACGACGACCGCTCGCTCGACCGCGCGGCGGTGAAGCGCGTGCTGGTGCACTCCGGAAAGGTGCACTGGGACCTGCGCAGCGAGCTGGAGAAGAACCCGAACCCCGAGATCGCCCTGGTGCGGCTGGAGCAGCTGTACCCGACCCCGATCGACGAGCTGAAGGCCATCACGGATTCGTACCCGAACGCCGAGCTGGTCTGGGTGCAGGAGGAGCCGGAGAACCAGGGCGCGTGGCCGTTCCTCGCGCTCGCGTTCACGGATGTGCCCGGCGACCGGCAGTTCCGCGCCGTGGCACGCGCGGCGTCGGCGTCGCCGGCCACCGGGTCTTCGAAGGTGCACGCGCTCGAGCAGGCCGAGCTGCTGAAGTCCGCCCTCACTCTGGGCTGACGCGCGCCGTCACGACGACGAATCGCCGCTCCTCCTCGTGAGGGGCGGCGTTCGTCGTCTACCGGCGCGGCCGCAGTATCGTGACGGCCCAGGCCGCCGCCGCGAGCGCGAGCGGAACCACGAGCGCCGCGCCCGCCAGCGGGAGCAGCGCCAGGGTGAGCAGCATGGCGACGTTCGCGAAGCGGTGCCCCGCGGTGCCGCGAGGCAGCAGGCGGACGGCGGCGATCATGCCGATCACATAGATCGCGACCATGCTCGCCGTGTGGATGAGGATGAACGGCTGAAGGTCGCCGCCGGTCGCCAGCGCCGTGCCGAAGTACGTGAGCACGATCACGCCGGTGAGCAGCAGGGCGCGACGCGGCACATGCCCGTTCTCCACGCCCTTCGCGAACCACGGGGGAAGGTCTCCTGCCGCGGCCAGCGAGGCGGCCAGCTTGGCGAACGCGGCCAGATAGACGTTCATGACGCCGAGGGCGACGATGCCCGCCGCCGCGCCGACGAGTGCCGGCGCACCGGGAAGATCGCCGGACGAGGCGAGATCGAGGAGGACGACGTCGCCCTGCCCCGCGCGGGCTCCCAGCGCTCCGACGGTGACGATCTGAAGGCCGAGATAGCTCACGCCCGAGAGCACCAGCGTCACGGCCGTGGCGATCGGGATCGTGCGCCGCGGATGGCGGAACTCCCCCGAGATGTGCGTGCCGACCTCCCACCCGGCGAACGCCCACACGAACATCACGACGGCGGTGCCGACGCCGCCCCAGCCGTGCGGCAGGAACGGCTGGAAGCGTGCCGGCTCTACGGCGGGCGCCGCCACGGCGACCACCGTGACGACCACGGCCATGAGGATCGCCGTGAGCGCGAGCTGCCACCAGCCGGCGACCCGCAGGCCGAAGAGGTTCGTGACGAACGGGACGACGAGAAAGGCCAGCGCGATCGGCGGGACCGACGCCGTGTCGATGCCGACGACCGTCGCGATGTACCGCGCTCCGAGCAGTGCGACCACCGCACCGCCTGCGGAGACGCCGAACAGGAACCAGTAGCCCGCGGCCCGCGCGGCAGTGGCGCCGAGCGCGCGACGGGCGTAGCCTGCGACCCCGCCGGGGTCGGGGTGGCGGGCGGCGAGCGCGGCGAACGCTCCGGCGAGCGGGATGGCGAGGATCGTGACTGCGGCGACGGAGAGGATGCTGGCCGGGCCGGCGGTGCGCGCGGCCAGGCCCGGCAGCACGAGCAGCCCGGTGCCCAGCACGGATGCGAGGTACAGTGCGATGCCGGGCAGCAGCCCGAGCCGCCCGGTGCGCGGGCCGTCCGCAGACGGTTCGACGAGTTCGGGTTCCCGGATGCTCACGCGCTCACGCTACTGCCCGTGGCGCACCCCCGGAGGGGTGCAGCCGCCGGTGGGCGCCGATGTGGCGGGAATGCTGCGCAGGCCGTCCGGATCACTTCGATCCGGACGGCCCTCGCGCGTCAGTACCAGATGCCCAGCAACGGAGCAGGGTCCGTGCGGAACGCCTTCGTCAGTGCGCCGATGGCCTGTGCATCGCCGTGCACCCGCCCGGCGGCGGCCAGCTGGGTCAGCGGCACTCCCCCGGCGTAGATCGCCGACAGCTCGGCGACGCCCAGCGACACATCCGGTGCGCCATCGGCGGGCTGCACGTCGGCGACGCCGTCCGCGTCGATCCGCACCCGCCACGTCCCCTCCGCGAGGCCGTGGGGGTCGTCGATGCGCAGCACCGCATCGGCGGGGGCGTCGTAGCGGCGCGCGTGGAGCGCGGTCGGAACGTCCAGCACGCGCAGCCAGCCGTGGTCGTGCACGGTGAACTCGACGGCGCGCTGATCGGCGACCAGGTGCAGGATCGGGTCGTCCACCGGCCGAAGGTCGACCTCGACCTTGGACACGAGGTCGTGGTTCACGGCGAAGCCCCAGAGGGCGCGAAGCGCCTCATCCGTCTCCGCCGCGAGGTGGCGGATCGACAGGGTGAACCGGAACTCCTCCGGCTGCTCCTTGAGCGAGAAGGCGATCGCGCCGCGCACGATGCCCTCGGCATCCCGATAGCAGACGCCGCGCACGTCGGTGCCCTTGCCCTCACCCTCGGTGAGTCCCGCCATCCGCTGCCAGCGCGCCTCCCACCCCGGGATCTGCCCGGAACGCCGGCCGCGCGACCGCTCGTGCAGGGCGCCGATCTCGGCGGCGACCTCGGGGCGCTCGAGGTACGCGAGGGTCCCGGGCGTCGGTGCGCCGATCCAGCCGGCTCGGCGGGTGTCCACGGAGATGCGCGCGACGGGCACGGACGGAGCGAAACCGTAGCGGCCGTAGATCGTGGCCTCGGATGCGGTGAGCCCGGCGATCGGAACGCCGGCCGTCGCCGCGGCGCGCAGCTCGCCCTCGAGAAGACTGCGGGCGATACCGCGGCGCCGATGGGTGCCGGCGACCGTCACGGAGCTGATGGCCCACATCGGGATCTCGCCACCGGGAACCGTCATCGGTGTGACCCAGGAGTTGACCGTGGCGACCGGAAGGGTTCCCGCGGCGGCATCCGCTTCGTACACGCCGATGTTGCGGCGGCTGAGCCACATCGTTCGCATGCGCGCGAGCTGCTCCTCGCTCGGATCCGCGTCGAGGAAGCCGCGGGCGTCCGCGCGCGCGAACGCGGTGGCGACCTGCTCGTCAGCCAGGTCCGCGATCCGGTACTCGAGTCCGGTTTCGCGCAATCGCTGCACGGAGACGGGGTCAGCAGGGGCGGTGCGGGCGTCGATGAGATTCACCCGCCCAGCCTATCGAGCCGCTCCGACGGCCCCGGCTGCCCGCCGGAAGCGGCGTCGACCGCGTCAGTGGGCGGTGGCCTGCACCGCGCGCAGCCGGGCGAACACCTGGTCGCGCAGCTCGGCCGGTGCGGTCTCCTTGCACGCGCGGGCGACCACCTCGGTCAGGGTCTTCGCGACGAGAGCCTCGTCCTTGCAGGACGGGCAGTTCTCCAGGTGCTCGCGGATGTCGGCGTGCTCGGTGTGGCACACCTCGTTGCGGAGGTACTCCTCCAGGTCCCTGCGTGCCTTCTCGCAGCCGCAGTCGGTCATTTCGTGCTCCTCGTCTTGGTGGCCGCGGCGATCCCTCGCTCCGCGGCGTAGTCGGCCAGCAGCTCCCTGAGCATCCGCCTGCCACGGTGCAGGCGGCTCATCACGGTGCCGATGGGGGTCTTCATGATGTCGGCGATCTCCTGGTAGGAGAATCCCTCGACGTCGGCGAGGTACACGGCGAGGCGGAAGTCCTCGGGCACCTCCTGCAGCGCGTCCTTGACGACGGATGCCGGCATCCGGTCGATCGCCTCGGCCTCTGCCGAGCGGCCGTGCGCCGCGGTGGTCGACTCCGCGCCGCCGAGCTGCCAGTCCTCGAGCTCGTCGATCGTGCCCTGGTAGGGCTCGCGCTGACGCTTGCGATAGATGTTGATGTACGTGTTCGTCAGGATGCGGTACAGCCATGCCTTCAGGTTCGTGCCCTGCGTGAACGTCGACCACGACCCGTAGGCCTTCACGAACGTCTCCTGCACGAGATCGGCGGCGTCGGCGGGATTGCGCGTCATGCGCATCGCCGCGGCGTAGAGCTGATCCATGAAGGGGATCGCCTGCTCCTCGAAGTCGCGCCGAGGGTCTGCGGTAGTCGTCTCGTCCATCACCGGCCAGTCTAGGCCGGAGAGGTCGCGAAGGCGGACGGTGTCGATGCGGTCTCGCTGCATAACCGACGTCATCCGTCATCCCTCCTCTCCGACTGTCTCGGGGCTTCACTAGGCTAAGAACCGATGAGCGCTGAACGGTATTCCCCCTCCCCCGCGCGGGGTGTCTATCGCGCGCCCTCCACCGAGACGGCGGTGCACGCCTGCGTGACCGTGCCCGGCTCGAAGTCCCTCACGAACCGCGAGCTGATCATCGCGGCGATCGCCGACGGGCCAGGGCGCCTGATCCACCCGCTGCACTCGGACGATTCACGACGCATGGTCGACGCGCTGCGACTGCTGGGCGTGGGGATCGAGGAGACGCCGTCCGACGGCGAGTTCGGCCCCGATCTGGTGGTGACCCCTGCGCCGCTGCGCGGCGGCGCGACGATCGACTGCGGCCAGGCCGGCACGGTCATGCGCTTCATCGCTCCGCTGGCGGGTCTCGCCACCGAGGACGTGCATCTCACCGCGCACGAGACCGCACTGCACCGCCCGATGGGCGCGCTGATCAGCGGGCTGCGCGACCTGGGCGTCGACATCGACGACGAGGGCACCTGGTCCCTGCCGTTCACCGTGCGGGGCCACGGCCGCATCCGCGGCGGCCGCGTCGAGATCGACGCCTCCGGGTCGAGCCAGTTCGTCTCGGGACTGCTGCTCGCCGCGCCCCGGTTCGACGTCGGGCTGCACCTGGTGCACACCGGCGATCACCTGCCCAGCCTGCCCCACATCGACATGACGATCGAGTCGCTCAGCCGCCGCGGCATCCGGATCGAACGCCCCGGCCACGGCGAGTGGCTGGTCGAGGCGGGCGTCCCCCGCGCCAAGGAGGTGGTGATCGAACCGGACCTCTCCAACGCGGCGCCGTTCCTCGCGGCCGCGATGATCGCCGGCGGTGAGGTCACGGTGCCCGGTTGGCCCCTGCACTCGACCCAGCCCGGTGCGCTGCTGCCCGAGATCCTGCATGCGATGGGCGCGCACACCTCCCGCCACGGCGGGGCCCTGACCGTGCGTGCCGGCGACCGCATCCGCGGGCTGGAGATGGACCTCTCCGCGGCGAGCGAGCTCACCCCGACGATCGCCGGGCTCGCGGCCTTCGCGGACGCGCCCACCACCATCCGGGGCGTCGGGCACATCCGCACGCACGAGACCGACCGCATCGCCGCGATCGCGGGCAACCTGCGCGCTCTCGGCGGCGAGGTCGACGAGCTGCCCGACGGTCTGCGCATCCACCCGCGCGAGCTGCATGGCGGAGCATGGCCTGCTCACCACGACCACCGCATGGCGACGACGGGCGCCCTTGTCGGCCTTCGTGTTCCCGGCGTCGAGATCGACGATATCGGCACGACCGCGAAGACACTGCCCGAGTTCCCCCGCCTGTGGGAGCGGATGCTGGCGGGCGAGGCCGAGTGAGCTGGCTGGGCGACGACGACGACGAGCTCGACGACTTCGCCGAGTTCGATGAGAGCAGCATCCGCACCCGTCCGAACCCCAAGGCCAACCGGCCGCGCACCAAACGCCGGCCCGCCCATGAGGATGCGGAGATCGGGCGCGTGCTGGGCGTGGACCGCGGGCGTTACAGCGTGCTGATTGGCGAGGACACGCCCGAGGAGCGCACCGCCACTGCCGTGCGCGCCCGGGAGCTGCGCCGCACGCCCATCGTCACCGGCGACCGCGCGCGCGTGGTCGGCGACACCTCGGGCGCGGAGGGCACGCTCACGCGGATCGTCGGCATCGTGGAGCGCACCTCGCTGCTGAGGCGCAGCGCCGACGACACCGATCAGGTGGAGCGGGTGATCGTCGCCAACGCCGACCAGATGCTGATCGTGGTGGCCGCCGCGGACCCCGAGCCCCGCGCCCGACTGGTCGACCGCTATCTCGTGGCGGCCCTGGACGCCGGCATCCGCCCGCTGCTGGTGGTCACCAAGACCGACCTGGCCGACCCGGCACCCTTCCTGGCGCACTTCGACGGCCTCGACCTTCGCGTGTTCACCAGCGCACGCGGACGGATGCCCTTGGCGGAGATCGGCGAGGCGCTCGTCGGGCACTCGACCGTCTTCGTCGGCCACTCCGGGGTGGGCAAGTCCACCCTCGTCAACGCGCTCGTGCCGGGAGCCGACCGTGCCACCGGCCATGTCAACGAGGTGACCGGGCGAGGCAGGCACACCTCCTCCTCGACCGTGTCGCTGCGGTACGTCGACGCGCAAGGCGGCCGCGGCTGGGTGATCGACACGCCTGGCGTCCGCTCGTTCGGCCTCGGGCACGTCGACAGCGGCAACATCCTCGCCGCATACACCGAGCTGGCGGCGATCGCGGCGGACTGCCCGCGGGGCTGCACGCACCTCCCCGACGCCGAGGACTGCGCGCTCAACGAGGCGGCCGCCGCCGGCCGGCTGACCGACACGGGACGAGCGCGACTGGAATCGCTGCAGCGGCTGCTGCAGACCTTCGCCGGCTGACCCGGCGGGTAGGCTTTCACCGTGACGAACGTGCGCCTGGAACCCGGTACCCCCGCCCCAGACTTCGCCCTGCTCGACCAGGACGAGAACCACGTCTCGCTCACGGATCTGCGCGGCCGCAAGGTGGTCCTCTACTTCTACCCGGCCGCCATGACGCCCGGGTGCACCACGCAGGCGTGCGACTTCCGCGACAGCATCTCCTCACTGCAGGCCGCCGGGTACACGGTGATCGGCGTCTCGCGCGATACGCCCGCGAAGCTGCGCGAGTTCCGCGAGCGCGATGCTCTGCTCTTCGCGCTGCTCAGCGATCCGGATCACCTCGTGCACTCCGCCTACGGCGTCTGGGGCGAGAAGATGAACTACGGCAAGGTCATCGAGGGCGTCATCCGCTCGACGTTCGTGATCGACGAGCGCGGCGACGTCGCGCTCGCGCAGTACAACGTCAAGGCCACCGGTCACGTCGCGCGTCTGCGCAAGACCCTCGGCATCGACTGAGAGCCGGCGCGCAGTCCTCGCGGGCGGTCGATCCTCACGCGGCTCGGCCGCTCAGTCGTCGCGGCGGCTTCGTCCGCCCGCTCAGTCCTCGCGGCCGCGCACGCGCGGATCGTCGGCGCCGTCCCGCCGCACGGCGGCGATGAGCAGCACCAGGCCGACGAGGCCCGTGCCGCCGACGCCGGCCGCGAACAGCCACGGGACGGGCTGGATGCTGAGCGAGGCGAGTCCGAGCGCGATGCCGAGCACCTGGAAGACGATGGCTCCCGAGCGCGCCCAGGACGCGCGCCGCACCGTTCCCACACTGAATGCGACCAGCGCGACGGCGCCGAGCAGCGTCAGCACCACCAGCGCCAGCCCGGACGGGGTCGATGCGGCCTCCCCCGCTCCCAGCGCGAAAAGCTCGAGTAGCGACACGATGACAAGGGCGGCGGCCTCCGCCGCCAGGATGACGGCCGCCGCGACGGCGGGTCCGGTCGCGCGCACAGGAACTCCTCGGGTGACGGATGTGCGAAAACCCTTGATTTCAGAGTTTGCATGTAACAGAATGGACAAAGCCATGTGCTCCCACATCGGAGTGGGGCGAGCTGTTGCTCGCATCACCAGGGTAGCGGAATCCCGATCCCGCACCTGATCTCGAGCGCTGCTGACGCGGCCGCCCCCACCGAAAATCACCTATCTGAGGAGCCCCTATGGATTGGCGCGACAAAGCCGCCTGCCTGACCGTCGACCCCGAGCTGTTCTTCCCGGTCGGCAACACAGGACCGGCCGTCGACCAGATCGAGAAGGCGAAGGCCGTCTGCGCCACCTGCACCGTGACCGAGATCTGCCTGCAGTACGCCCTGGAGTCCGGACAGGACTCAGGTGTCTGGGGTGGGCTCTCCGAGGACGAGCGCCGCGCCCTCAAGCGCCGCGCAGCCCGCGCCCGTCGCGCCGGCTGACCCCCGTATCCACCAGCCCCGCCGATCACCGGCGGGGCTTCGCCTTTTCCGCGGGCGTGCCCGGGCTCAGGCCTTGATCCACCGCAGCGGAATCTCGATGACCACCTCGGTACCCTCGCCCTCGGCGCCCTTCCATTCGATCGACCCGCTGAGCTCGCCCTGGATCAGGGTGCGGATGATCTGCGTGCCGAGCCCCTGACCGACCCGGCCTTCCGGGAGTCCGTGACCGGTGTCGCTCACGATCACGCGCAGGCTCTCGGCGGTGCGGAAGGCCTCGATGCTGACGACGCCCTCCTGACCCGCCAGACCGTGCTCCACCGCGTTCGTCACGACCTCGGTCAGCGCGAGCGCCAGCGGCGTCGCATACTCGCTGGGAAGCACGCCGAACCGGCCCTCCCGCTGCGTGCGGGCCCTGGTGTTCGGTGCGGCGGCCACCTCGGCGACCAGTTTGAGCACGCGGTCGAAGACCTCGTCGAAGTCCACCGTCTGGGCCAGACCGCTGGCGAGGGTGTCGTGTACGACCGCGATCGACTCGACCCGACGCATCGCCTGGGTGAGCGCGTCGCGCGCCTCATCGGAGTGCGTGCGCCGCGCCTGGATGCGCAGCAGCGACGCGACCGTCTGCAGGTTGTTCTTGACGCGGTGGTGGATCTCGCGGATCGTGGCGTCCTTGGTGATCAGCTCCTGCTCCTGATGGCGCAGCTCGGAGACGTCACGGCACAGCACGATCGCGCCGATGCGGGTGCCATGATCCTTCAGCGGAATGGCGCGCAGCGAGACCGTGACGCCGCGCGCCTCCATGTCGGTGCGCCAGGGGGCGCGACCGGTGACCACCACGGGCAGCGACTCGTCGACCTGGCGCGAGGGCGGCACGATGCGCGTCGTCACCTCGGCGAGGGACTCACCTTCGAGTTCATCGTCGAAGCCCATCCGGTTGAAGGCCGACAGGGCGTTGGGGCTGGCGAACGTGGTGATGCCGTCGACGTCGATGCGGATCAGGCCGTCCGCCGCACGCGGGGCTCCGCGGCGGGGAGCGGTGGGAGCGGCGAGATCGGGGAACTCCCCCGACGAGATCATGCGGAACAGGTCGTTGGCGCACTCGTCGAAGCTGATCTGCTGGCGGGACGGCATGCGCGCCTCGCCGAGGTTGGTGTGCCGGGTGAGCACGCCCACGACGACCCGGTCGTCGCCGCTCCCCCGGATGATCGGCACGGCGCGGACGCGAGTGGGCGTCTCCTCGAACCAGTCCGGCGACGACGAGTCCACGATCTCGGCGGACTCGAAGGCCGCATGCACCTGGGTCCGCCACTGCGGGCGCACCTTCTCGCCCACGATGTCACGGTAGAACAGCGTCGCGGCGCCACTGGGCCGGGAGTGCGTCACCGCCGTGAACGACGCGTCGGCGGTCTCGATCCAGATCACGATGTCCGCCGAGGCGAGGTCGGCGAGAAGCTGTCCGTCGCCGGCCAGTCGGTGCAGCCACTCGACGTCGACGTCGGTCAGGCGGCCCTGGGAGTGGACGAGATCACTGAGCGTTGACACCATCCCAGCCTACGGCGTGCGCCAGCCGGGCTTCGCAGCCGGACCCCGTCGTCGACGCCGGCGGCGGGTCGAGGCCGGCGGCGAGACGATCAGAGGATGGCGAGGGAGCTCGCCCGCCAACGCCCGTCGAGGCCTTCGAGCCGGATGGCGACCGCACGCGTGCGACCGGGGCCGGCCACGACGATCGCCGCCTCGACGACGCCGTCGGCCGGAGCATCCTGGCGGATCGCGAGGATCTGGAAGCTGGGCCGGGCCGGCGCCACTCCCCGCGCGCTGCGTGCCCTCGCGGAGAGATTCGCGCGGGTGACGAGGGCGCGGAACGCGTCCTCACTGAACCAGCGGGCCAGCTGCTCGACCTCGCGCACGCCCGCCAGCACCTCGAGGGCTCCCTGGGTGAGCCGCCGCAGCAGCGGTTCCGGATCGGGCAGCTGCGACGTGGGCGTCACCTGCGGAGCGAAGTACTCGTTCATCATCGTCGTCATACCCGCGATCCCCCCGGTTCGTGGCTGTTCGTCGTCGAATCATGCACTGTCGAAGTCCTCCGAGGGTACAACACGTGCCGCCCGGCGCTGGAGGGGGAGAACGCGATCTGTGGATAACCCGCACGGGCGCGGAGCGGTTCCCCTACTGTCGTTCACGTGGAATGGGAGCACCTCTTCGATGACCTCGAAGGCCAGCTGGCGGCCGAGTGGGAGGCGCAGCGCGCCGCACTCGATGCCGAGAGCGAGCGGCTCCGCATCGCCAAGCTCTCGCTGCGCGACCGGTTGCGCTCGGTCGTGGACGGAGCGGGTCCCGTGGTGCTCGAACTGCTCTCCGGAGACCGCTGGAAGGCCACGCCGCAGGTGCTCGGCGCGGACTGGCTTGGCGTGTGCGCCGAGGGCGACCCACGCCTGCGCATCGTGCCGCTCGACGCCGTGCAGGCGGTCGGGGTGGACCACGGGATGCTGCTGTCCAGCCTGGACGACCACGCCTCCGCGCCGGCGTTGCGTGAGCGGATGACCTTCGGGTTCGTCCTGCGTGACCTCGCCCGTCGTCGCATCCCCGTGCAGCTCGGTCTGCGCTCGGGTGAGGCGATGCACGGCACGGTCGACCGCGCCGGGGCCGACCATCTCGACCTGGCCGTGCACGACGCGGGTGAGGCGCGCAGGGCGCGTGATGTGCGCGCGTTCCGGATGATCCCGTTCGCTGCGGTGCTGTGGGTGCGGCTGGCGAGCGGCACGGCGGATCTGCTCACCTGACGTGGGCGGCGCCGCTGCAGGCGTCTCAGGCGCCGCGGTACGGGCTGGTGCCCCACACCTCGGGGAAGCTGGCCTCGTTGGCCTGGCGCCACAGCGCCATGCGCCTGGCCTCCTCGGACTGCTCCGCGAGGTAGTCGGCGATGCTCGCCTCCTCGATCCGCCACCGCGGCGGAGAGCCGAGGCGGGAACCGCGCAGGCGCCCCTGCTGCACCAGATCGATCACCTCATCGACCTCGATGCTGAGCAGCTCCGCCACCTGCGCGGGCGCGAGGAAGCGTGGAGCGGGAGCGGATGCGTCGGGCATACCGACATTCTCCCCCGCCCCGGGCGCCGAAACCCGGCAGAATCTCGCCTGTGGATAACTTTCCGGCCTCGATCGCCGGATCTGTGACGATGGGGGCATGACGCCTTCTCGTGCTCGCCGTGCGGTGCTCGGCGACGTCCGCTTCCTCATCGGCATCGTGCTGGTGATCGCCTCGGTCGCGGGCGTGTGGCTGCTCGTGTCATCGTCGCGGCAGACGGCGCCGGTGCTGCAGGCGACGCGCACCGTCGTACCCGGCGAGGCGATCGATTCCGGCGACTTCCAGGTGGTCGATGTCGGGCTCGGCGCCCTGGCGGACAGTTACCTCGCACCGCAGGATCTGGAGCCGGGATCCATCGCCGTGCGCACCCTGACGAAGGGCGAGCTCGTGCCGGCTTCTGCTGTCGGCGATGCGTCGCGAGTCCGCACCACCACGGTCGTCGTCACGAGCACCGCGATCCCGGCCGGCGTGCAGGCCGGCACCGCCGTGGAGCTCTGGCACGCGCCCCTGGGAGAGGACGGTCGCACGTTCGACGAGCCGCGTGTGCTCGTCGCCGACGCCGTGGTCGCGACGGTGGCGGAAGCGGAGGGGATGCTGAGCCAGAGCAGCACGGATGTGGAGCTCGTCATCGACCGCGCCGACGTGGCGGACGTGCTCGCCGCGATCAGTGGCGGATCGGCGATCTCGGTGATCCCGTCGGGGGCGGGGTCGTGACCTCCGTCGTCGTCGCGATCTCCGGACCGGAAGCGGCCATGCTCGCCGCTGATCTCGAGCTCGAGGGCGTGGACGTGACGGTCGTCGACCCTTCGACCCTCGCGCAGACATCGCTGGACGGCGTCTCGGCGGTGCTGGTCGAGCCCACGCGCATCGCTCTCACAGCGGAGCTGGTCCGCGCCTGCGACCGGGCCGGTGCCCGCCTGATCCCCATCGGCGCCGGCGACACGAGGATCTCGGCCCGCTTCGGTCTGCCCGACGCCCTGGCCGCCGACACCCCGGCCTGGCGCATCCTCGAGGCCGTGGCCGCGCCGGCCGCCGATCCGCATCCGGCACCCGAGCGTCACTCTCGCGTGATCACCGTATGGGGCCCGCACGGCTCACCCGGTCGCTCCACGGTCGCCGTACAGCTCGCCGTCGAACTCGCCAGGGCAGGGCGTCGCACCGCTCTGGTCGACGCCGACAGCGTGGCGCCCTCGATCAGCCTGCAGCTCGGGCTCGGTGACGAGTCGCCCGGCCTGGCGGCCGCGTGCCGTCGCGCCGAGCTGGGCAGCCTCGATCCGGCCGAGCTGTCCCGGCTCGCGAGTCCCGTGGAGACCTCCGCCGGCACCATCGAGGTGCTCGGCGGGCTCAACCGTCCGTCCCGATGGCCGGAGCTCACCGCCCGCCGCCTGCGCAGCACGCTCGCGGTCTGCCGCGACTGGATGGATGAGACGGTCGTCGATGTGGCGGCCGACTTCGACGAGGACGACGACCCGTCGGACCCCGGTGCGCCCGCACGGCACGCGGCCACGGCATCCGCCCTGCTGGAGGCCGACGCGGTCGTCGGGGTGCTCGCCGCCGACCCACTGGGCGTGAGCCGGTTCCTGCGCGGGCACGCGGAGCTGCGTCATCTGATCGGCGACACGCCGCTCACCGTCGTGGCGAACCGGGTGCGACCCGGGCCGCTCGGCATCGATGCGCGCGGACAGGTGCGGCGCACGCTGGAGCGATTCGCGGGAATCGAGGACATCGCGTTCCTGCCGTACGATCAGCGCGGCGCTGATGCCGCCGCGCTGCACGCCAGGCCCATCGCGGACGTCGCTCCCCGCTCGCATCTGGTGTCGGCGGTGCGCCGGGTGGCATCCGGCCTCGGCGCACGCTCCGAGGTCACTGCCGATAGCTCGCGAGGAAGTTCCCGAGCCGCTCGACGGCTTCGCTGAGCACCCGCGCCTCCGGCAGCGTCACGACCCGCAGGTGGTCGGGCGTCGCCCAGTTGAACCCGGTGCCCTGGACGAGCAGGATCTTCTCGGCCACGAGCAGGTCGTAGACCAGCTTCTCGTCGTCGCGGATCTCGTGCACCTCGGGATCGAGCCGGGGGAAGGCGTACAGAGCCCCCCGAGGCTGCACGCAACTGACGCCGGGGATCGCCTCGAGTCCCTGCCACGCGATGTCGCGCTGCTCGTGCAGGCGCCCGCTCGGCGCGACGAGCGCATCGATGGTCTGCACGCCCGACAGCGCGGCCTGCACGGCGTGCTGAGCGGGCACGTTCGGGCAGAGACGCGTGGACGCCAGCAGGGTGATGCCCTCGAGGAATCCGCGGGCGTGCGACTTCGGCCCGGTGATGACGAGCCAGCCGGAGCGGTAGCCGGCGACCCGATACGTCTTGGAGAGACCGTTGAAGGTCAGGCAGAGCAGGTCGGGGGCGAGGGTGGCGGTCGGGATGTGCTCGGCGCCGTCGAACAGGATACGGTCGTAGATCTCATCCGACAGCAGCAGCAGCTGGTGTTCGCGGGCGATGCTGACGAGGCCCTCGAGGACCTCACGCGAGTACACCGCCCCGGTGGGGTTGTTGGGGTTGATGATCACGAGCGCCTTGGTGTGCGGCGTGATCCTCGCGCGGATATCCTCCAGATCCGGCTGCCAGTCGTTCTGCTCGTCGCAGAGGTAGTGCACCGGGGTTCCGCCGGCCAGCGAGGTCATGGCGGTCCAGAGCGGGTAGTCCGGCGCGGGGATCAGCACCTCATCGCCCTCGTCGAGCAGTGCCTGCATGACCATCGTGATCAGTTCGGACACGCCGTTGCCGAGATACACGTCGTCGGGATCGAATCGGGGGAAGCCGTCGGTCTGCTCGTAGCGGCTGACCACCGCACGGCGAGCCGAGATGATGCCCTTGCTGTCGCTGTAGCCGTGGGCCGTCGGCAGCGCGGCGAGCATGTCGTGCACGATCTGGTGCGGGGCCTCGAAGCCGAACGTGGCAGGGTTGCCGGTGTTGAGCTTGAGGATCTGGTGTCCCTCGGCTTCCAACCGCGCCGCCTCGACCAGTGCCTTGCCCCGGATCTCGTAGAGAACGTTCTTCAGCTTGGAGGACTGGTCCAGGGTTCGGCGGGTCATCCGCCCACAATACCGTTCGCGTGCGGACCGGCCGGAACGCCAGGAGCCGGCCCCGACGGGACCGGCTCCTGGCGTTCAGCGGATCACTTCTTCTTGCGGTTCTGCGCGCGGCGCTGCTCGCGGTTGCCGGCGGGCTGCTCCGCGTCATCCGTCTTCTGCCCGAACGCGCCGCGTGCGGGCTCGGTCTTCTCGGTCGCCTGCCGCAGCCGGGTGGTCGCCGCCTGCTGCACCTGACCGCGCTCGTTGCGCACTTCGACGTCACCGGAATCGTTGGGCGCGGAGTACTCCAGCTTCTGCTCCGGCTGCGCGTCGACCAGGCCCTTCGCCTCCACCTCGGTCTGGTCGGCGCCCGCGCGGCGCACCTCGACCTCGAGGTTGTAGAGGTAGCCGACGGACTCCTCCTTGATCTGCCCCATCATCGACTGGAACATCGAGTAGCCCTCCCGCTGGTACTCGATCAGCGGGTCGCGCTGCGCCATGGCGCGCAGTCCGATGCCGTCCTTGAGGTAGTCCATCTCGTAGAGGTGGTCGCGCCAGCGACGGTCGAGCACCTGCAGCACCACGCGCCGTTCGAGCTCGCGGGTGGCCGCCTCACCGAGGGTCTCCTCGCGCTTCTCGTAGGCGATCAGCGCATCGGAGAGGAGTTCGCGCTTGAGTGCCTCGGCGCTGACACCGCCCTTGCGGTCGCCCGCCTCCGAGACCACCTCGTCGATCGTGACGCCGACCGGGTAGAGCGTCTTCAGCTCGGTCCACAGCGCGTCGAAGTCCCAGCTCTCGGCGTGACCCTCCGCGGTGTGGTCGTCGACGATGCCGCTGATCGCGTCCTCGATGAAATGACGAACGCGGCCGGCGATGTCGTCGCCGTGCAGCATGTGCCGACGGTCCGCGTAGATCGCCTCGCGCTGACGGTTGAGCACGTCGTCGTACTTGAGCACGTTCTTGCGCATCTCCGCGTTGCGCGCCTCGACCTGCGCCTGGGCGCTGCGAATGGCGCGGCTGACGAGGCCCGACTCGATCGGCACGTCGTCCGGGAAGTTCGTCCTGGCGAGGATCGCCTCGGCGGCCCCGGACTGGAACAGTCGCATCAGGTCGTCGGTGAGACTCAGATAGAAGCGGCTCTCGCCCGGGTCTCCCTGACGGCCGGAGCGGCCGCGGAGCTGGTTGTCGATGCGGCGCGACTCGTGGCGCTCGGTGCCGAGCACGTAGAGTCCGCCGGCAGCGGCGACCTGCTCGCCCTCCTCGGCGACCTGCTGCTTCATCGCCTCGTAGGTCTCGTCCCAGGCCGCCTCGTACTCCTCCGGCGTCTCCTCGGGGTCGAGGCCCTTCGACTTGAGCTCCTGCACGGCGAGGAACTCGGCGTTGCCGCCGAGCATGATGTCCGTTCCGCGACCGGCCATGTTCGTGGCGACCGTGACCGCGCCCAGCTTGCCGGCGCGGGCGACGATCTCGGCCTCGCGCGCGTGGTTCTTCGCGTTCAGCACCTCGTGCTTGACGCCCTTCTTGGCGAGCAGTCGCGAGAGGTACTCGCTCTTCTCGACGCTGACCGTGCCGACGAGCACCGGCTGACCGTCGGCATGCCGCTCGGCGATGTCCTCGACGACCTGGGCGAACTTCGCCTGCTCGTTCTTGTAGACGAGGTCCGGCTGGTCCTTGCGGATCATGGGCTTGTTCGTCGGGATCGGCACCACGCCGAGGCTGTAGGTCGACATGAACTCGGCCGCCTCGGTCTCGGCGGTGCCGGTCATTCCGGCGAGCTTCTCGTACAGGCGGAAGTAGTTCTGCAGCGTGACGGTGGCGAGCGTCTGATTCTCGGCCTTGACCGGCACGCCCTCCTTCGCCTCGATGGCTTGGTGGATGCCCTCGTTGTACCGGCGTCCGACGAGGATGCGCCCCGTGTGCTCGTCGACGATCATCACCTCGTCGTTCATCACGACGTAGTCGGTGTCGCGCTTGAAGAGGGCGAGCGCCTTGATCGAGTTGTTCAGGAACGAGATCAGCGGCGTGTTCGCCGACTCGTACAGGTTGTCGATGCCGAGGTAGTCCTCGACCTTCTCGATGCCGGGTTCGAGCACACCGACGGTGCGCTTCTTCTCGTCGACCTCGTAGTCCTCGCCGACCTCGAGTGTGCGGGCGATCTTCGCGAACTCGGTGAACCACCGGTTCGCCTCACCCGACGACGGGCCGGAGATGATCAGCGGCGTGCGGGCCTCGTCGATGAGGATCGAGTCGACCTCGTCGACGATGGCGTAGAAGTGCTCGCGCTGGACGAGGTCCTCCTTGCGCCAGGCCATGTTGTCGCGCAGGTAGTCGAAGCCGAACTCGTTGTTGGTGCCGTAGGTGATGTCGGCCGCGTACTGCTGCCGGCGCACCTCCGGCGTCTGACCCGAGACGATCGTGCCGGTGACCATGCCGAGGGCGCGGTGCACGCGGCCCATGAGCTCGGACTGGTAGCTCGCCAGGAAGTCGTTCACGGTGATGATGTGCACGCCCTTGCCGGCGATGGCGTTGAGGTACGACGGGAAGACGGCGACGAGGGTCTTGCCCTCACCGGTCTTCATTTCGGCGATGTTGCCGAAGTGCAGCGCCGCGCCGCCCATGATCTGCACGTCGTACGCGCGCATGCCCAAGGTGCGGCGGGCCGCCTCGCGCACGGCCGCGAACGCCTCCGGCATGAGCTGGTCGAGCGTCTCGCCCTTCTCGTAGCGGGCTCGCAGCTCAGCCGTCTCGTTGCGCAGTTCGTCGTCGGTGAGCTTCTCGAAGTCCTCTTCCAGCGCGTTCACGGCCTTCACGACCTGCCTGAGCCGGCGCAGGATGCGTCCTTCACCGGCGCGCAGCAGCTTCTCGAGAGGATTCGCCACGGATGTCTCCCTTGGGTTCTCGGGTGCCGGCGGTGTTCCGCGCCGGGCATACCGTGTCATGTTACCGGCCCGTGACCTGCGAAAGCTGCGCGCCTGCGTCTGCCCGCGACGCTGAGCGCGAACGGACACGCCGGACGGATGGTTGCGCACGGCAGCGTTTCCCGGTATGCATTTACTCAGAAATCCAATACCGGGAAACGGGTCGGCTGCTTCGAAGCGTCGACCCCCAGCCCACCGGCGGCTGTCCTCGTCGCCAACGAGAGAAGAGATCGCATGTCCGTTCGCCAGAGTCTGCTCGCCATCCTCGACCAGGGGCCCTGCTACGGCTATCAGCTGCGCGCGGAGTTCGACCGCCGCACGGGCTCGACCTGGCCGCTGAACGTCGGCCAGATCTACAACACTCTGGAGCGCCTGGAACGCGATGGGCTGGTCGAAAAGAATGACATCGACGAACACGGGCACGTGTACTGGCGGATCACCGCGGCCGGTTCTGCGGAGGTCGCCGACTGGTTGCGCTCGCCCGTCGTGCGTAGTGAGGCAACCCGTGACGAACTCGCGCTCAAGCTCGCCGTCGCCGCGACCCTGCCAGGGGTCGATGTCGCGGCCGTCATCCAGGCGCAGCGGACCGCCTCCATCGCACATCTGCAGTCATTGCAGCGCACGAAGTACGCGAGCGCCGACCCGGATGGGCCGGAGGAGCTGGCCTGGTCACTGATCGTCGACTCGATGATCTTCACTGCGGAGGCTGAGGTGCGCTGGCTGGATCACACCGAGCAGCGGCTCGCCCTGCATCCCGAACATGCGATGGCGCTCGAACTGTCGACCGAACGTCCCAAGCGCGGACGACCGGCGAAGCAGAGGGCGAGCGCGGGCACGGCAGGATGAACGACGCGTCGCATCGCGACCCGCTCGTCGCCGAAACCGGCTGATCGTTCGCCGAAGGCGCATCGGATCCTCAGCGGCCGACGGCCGGACGACCGTAGGATCGGAGTATGGCCGGATTCTGGGGCAGACGTAGACGTGAAGACGAAGCGCTCGCGGCGCAGGACGCGGACCTGGCGCGACGTGCCGAGCAGGCGCTGGTCGCCGCGGACGAGCGCATCCGCACCACCTCGGATGAGCTCGCGTTCGCCCAAGCGGAGCTCGGCGAGTCGCTGACCGCCGATCTGAAGGCCGCGCTCGACGCGGTGCGCACGCACCTGCGAGAGGCGTTCCAGCTGCACCAGCTGAACCACGACGAGATCCCTGACACCGTCGAGGAGCTGCGCACGCGCAACGCGCGCATCATGCAGCTCTGCGAGTGGGCGGAGAGCCTGCTTGACGAGAAGACCGGCGCCCTGGCCGAGACCGTCGCCAAGGTGCGTCGCGCCCCCGAGATCATCGCCCAGGTTCGCGCGGATGCTGAGGCGCTCGGCGCCCGCATCCCGCAGGCGCGCACGACGATCGAGCGGCTGTCCTCGCGCTACGCGGAGACGGCGATGCACCGCATCGCTTCAGCGGCCGAGGAAGCCGACCAGCTCATCGCGTTCGCCACTCATGGCGCCGACGTCTCGGAGCGCCGTCGTGCGGCGAAGCAGAACGAGGAGGCGAACCTCGCCCTCGAGACCGCCACCGAAGCGGTGCGCCGCGCCGGTGCCATCCTCGACACGGTCGAAGACTTCGAGATCGAGGCGCTGCGCGCCGAGTCCACCCTGGCCGATGTCGTCGCCGACTCGCGCGGCGACATCATCGCGGCGCGCAACGCGCCGCAGACCGCCGAGGTCACCGCGGCAGCCGCCGAGCTGGAGGCCGCCCTGCGATCCCTCGCACCGGCCGGATCCCCGAACGACCCGTTCGCCGAGCTCAGTCGGCTGCGCACCGCGAACAGCGCCCTCGACGACGCGATCGACAAGGCGCAATACCGCGCACAGCATCCGCTCCCCTCCCTCGATCAGGTGCAGCACGCCCTCGACGATGCCGACCGGCAGCTCGGCGTGGCACGCGGTCTCATCGCGGGGCACCGCGGCTGGATCGGCGCCGATGCGCGCACCCGTCTCGCCGAGGCCGAGCGGCTGCGCGTGGACGTGCCGACCCTGCTGCCGGCCGAGGAGACCCGGGACCAGGCACTGGCGGCGGCGCGGAGAGTCGCGCAGCTGGCCGCCGAAGCTCTGCAGCTCGCCCAGCGTGACATCGACTCCAGCAGACCGCAGGATCAGGGCTGGGGCGGCGACGGCTGGGGCGGCGGCGGCTGGGGCGGCGGACGCCGAGGCGCAGGCGGCGGCGACATCGTCAGCGGTGTGCTCGGCGGTCTCGTGATCGGCAGCATCCTGGACGGCATCTTCGACTAGCGCGTCGAGCGCCCGCGCCGGAGCACGTCGCCACTCACCGTCGACGGTGCGTCGGCTGACGGGTGCGGACAGCGAAGAGGCGCCCTCCCCCAGGGGAAGGGCGCCTCTGCGGTCACCTCAGGACGCCAGGGCCTGCTCGTCCGGCGGGGTCTGCGCGGTCAGCGAGATGACGCCGTAGTCCCATCCCTTGCGCCGGTAGACGACGCTCGGGTGGTCGGTGCGGGCGTCGACGAAGAGGAAGAAGTCGTGGCCGACCAGCTCCATCCGGTCGACCGCCTCCTCGACGGTCATCCACTCCGCGTCGAAGTTCTTCGTGCGGATGACGACCGGAGAGTACGCCTCGTCCTCCTCCCGCTGCACCGGGATGGCCCCGGTGGCGACGGCATGCAGCACATCGGCGGACGCGGGCTGCACGTCGATTCCCTCGAGCGCGCCGCTGCCCTTCTCGAAATGGGCGCCGCGCGGGTGGTGACGCCCGTCGATCCTCTTCTCCTTCGCGCGACGCAGCTGCTCGGCGAGCTTGTCCAGAGCGAGATCCAGCGCCGTGAACTTGTCGGCGTCGACCGCCTCCGCACGCACCAGGGGGCCCTTGCCGAGCAACGTGAGCTCGACGGTCTCATCGGGCACGCGGCCGTTGCGATAGGCGCGGTGAGTGACTTTGATCTCAAGGCGCTGCGCCTTCGGCGCGAGCGTCTGGATGCGTGCTGTCTTCTCCTCGACAACCGTGCGGAACCGATCGGAAATGCTCACTCCGACCCCGACGATGCTCGTTTCCATCACTGCCTCCTTGTCCCGGTCCTCCCGGCCAAGGGCGGACCGTGGTCGCCTTGTGAACCCCTACCGTAGTCGCCGCAGAGGCTCATGTCACTAGCGATCGGCCGCGTGTCTGCCGTGAGTCGTGAAGGCGGGGAGTGTCGGCGAGAGTGACCGCCAGAACATCCCCCGCGCCGGCGTCTCGCAGCGCGCGCGCCGCGTCGTCCAGCGTCGCTCCGGTCGTCACGACGTCGTCGACCAGCACGACCGCGACCCCGCGCTCGGCGGCCGCAGACAGCAGCGCGCCGGCGTTCGGCACAGCGCGCATGCTGCCCGCCGCGTTCCTCGCTCGCCCCGTTCGTCCGAGCTCACGCTGGTCCCCCGTGCGGCGTGCCGTGCGCAGCATCCGCATGGCGTCGAACCCCGCACGACGCACGAGCAGATCAGGAACGCGGTAACCCCGACGGCGGAAGGCGGCCCTGCTCGTCGGCACGGGCACGATCAGCGCGCCGCCGGGAGCCGCCTCCACGAGGGCGCCGCGCAGCGCCCGCCCGAGCGGGCGCGCGAGCAGCGTCGCCCCGTCCTCCTTCAGCCGCCGGATGCAGCGTGCGGCGGCGCCCTCGTAGCGTAACGCGGCATGCACCGTGAGCCCGCCCGCGGTCGTCCGCACCGTGGGTTCGGGCGACAGCTGAGCGAGGCAGCTCCCGCACATCATCGTCCCGGGCAGATCGCACCCGGGGCAGCTCGCCGCGAGGAGGAACGCGAGCATCTCCTGACCGATCGCCGTGCTCATCCTCCGAGCCTGGAACACGCCACGCGCGCGTGGCGCTGCGACCCCCCGCCTGTGGAGAGAACGCGCGTATCCGGGCGCTGTGCAGAGCGAGGATGCGGGTCAGTATCCGGCGCGAGTGCCCAGCACCAGCGCTCCGACGACGGCCTCCTGCCAGGAGGAACCGCGCTGAGCGTAGACCACGCCGTCCGAGCTCAGCACCCGGATGGAGGCGCTGTTCTTGCCGCCGGATAGCGACTTCGATCCGGCAGGGGCAGAGGAGAAGTTCGCCGGACCGCCGATGACGTGCGTGATCAGCACCGGATCGCTGGCGTTGGAGACGACGACCGCCGTGTCCGTCCCCATCCAGGCGAGGCCCTGCGCCGGGTCGGTCAGCCTCATGATCTGGCGGACCTCCTCGCCGAGCCGCTCCGGCACACCGCCCTCGCCGCGGACGACGGCCGCGACGACGAGCCAGCGCTGACTGCCGGCCATGACGATCGCGGCGACGCGCGCGCCGTCCGACGACACACGCAGATGACTGATCGAGGTCGCCTCCGGCCAGGCCTCGGCGACGAGGTGTCGACCGCCCTCCCCGTCCCACGCCGCGACGGCGGAGGGCTGTCCTCGAGGCACGGTCCATGTGAACCCGAACGGGTCGACGGACGGGTTGATCAGGCCGGCTCTGTCATCGAGCGGATCGGTCGTGCCGTCGCGCACGGCGTAGACGGTCTGGTCCGCCATCTGCACGGCAGCCAGCGAGCCGTCGAGCGCGACGTCGACCGCGACGATCGGCTTCTCGATCTTCGCGATCTGTGCGGTGAGGGCCGGGATGGGCTTCAGGTCGTCGCCGACGGCCACGCCGAAGCTCTCCTCGCCGAGCACCAGCGTGCCGTCGATCACCGGCTGCGCGAACGACACCGTGTCCGCTTCGAGCGGTGTGCCGTCGACGCTGAACCGAACTTCGCTGACCCCGACCCCGGCGAGGCTCGTCTCGAGTTGGGTGCGCATGCGGGCCAGCGCCACCGGAGAGGCGGAGAGCGCGGCGCGGTTCAGCGACACGGCCGCGACCTGGGACGCGTCGACGGGCACGGCGTCACCGGCGAGCGCGATCTCCTCCGCGAACGCCGTGCGCACGGCGGGGGCGAGCCACTCGCTCGGCTCACCGGCGATGAGCGCCCGGGTGATCGTCGTCGCCATCGACGGGCGCCGAGGGAACCAGCGCACGTCCGGAACGAGGTGGGTCCAGCTCTGATCGAAGTACTGCAGGTTGTACCTGCGGTAGACCTGCTGCAGGCTGCCGGCGTCGAGCACGATCCCGTCCGGTGCGTCGGCGATGCGCCATTCACCGCCCTCGGGGCGCATGAGACGGAAGGTCCGCGTCGACGTGCCTGCGGTCTCGGTGTAGGCGCCGGCGGCGTCGACGCTGGCGACCTGGTCGAGCTGCACGTTCACCACGGCGCGGGTGGCGGCCTCGTCCTCGGGGTCGACATCGGCGTCGAGCTGTCTCGACGAGACGGACTCGTCGATCGCGACCGACACCTCGGGCTTCCAGTCGTTCGCGAAGTCCTCGGTGAGGAACTCCTGCGCGATCTCCCAGTTGCCGGCGGGCGTCACCGACGCCTCCAGGAATCCCCCGACGATGTCCACCGGGTCGGCTCCGGGCAACGGCCCCTGCGCGATCGGGGTGGGGTCGGGAATCTCCTCCTCCTCGCCGATCGGCAGACCGGCGTTCACGGGCCCGGAGGTGGGCAGGCCCGTGCAGCCCGCGAGCAGCAGTGCCAGCGCGCCCGCCAGGACCAGGCTTCCGACTCGTCGGGTTCTCATGAGTCCTCCCGTCCTGATGCCGGCGGTCGCACCGCGATGGGTTCCGTGACGCTGCCCAGATCGGCCAGCGACTCCTGCGGCTGCACCGGCACCGGACTGGGACCCGTGAGCCCGTCCTCCCCACGCGGGATGGTGAGCACGAAGTTCGTGCCGATGCCGAGCTCCGACCACACCTCCAGAGATCCGCCGTGCAGCTTCGCATCGCCGAGGGCGATCGAGAGTCCCAGCCCGGTGCCGCCGATCGTGCGCCTCCGGGAGGGGTCGGCCCGCCAGAACCGGTCGAACACCCGTTCCGCCTCGTCGGGGCGCATCCCGAGGCCGAAGTCTCGCACGCCGACGGCCACGGCGCGCTGGTCGCTGTCGACGGTGATCACGATCGGCTGCCCCTCCCCGTGCTCGATCGCGTTGCCGACCAGGTTGCGCAGCACCCGGCGCACCCGCCTGGGGTCCATGTCGACCGGAGAATAGCCTCCCGGCGCGACCAGCCGCAGCTCGGTGCCGTGCGCGGCGGCGAGCGGACCCATCTGCTCGACGATCTCCTCGGCCAGCTGCGCCATGCTGGTGGCCTCGATCTCGAGCTGCACCGAACCCGCGTCATAGCGGCTGATCTCGAGCAGGTCGGCCAGCAGCGTCTCGAACCGCCGCACCTGAGTGTGCAGGAGCTCCGCCGTGCGGGCGGTGGTCGGATCGAACTCGTGCTTCTGGTCGTTGATCATCTCGGCGGCGAGGCTGATGGTGGTCAGAGGGGTGCGCAGCTCATGCGACACGTCGGACACGAATCGCTGCTGCACGAGCGACAGCTCGGCGAGCTCCTTGATCTGCTGCTCGATGCTGTCGGCCATGGCGTTGAACGAGCGCCCGAGCGCGGCGAGCTCGTCTTCGCCGTGCACCGGCAGCCGCACCTCGAGGTCACCCGCGGCGAGCCGCGAACTCGTGTCGGCCGCCTCGATGATCGGCGCGGACACGGCTCTCAGCACCAACCACGAGATGGCGGCGACGATGGTAACCAGCGCGATGCCGGCCAGCCAGAGGGTGCGCTGCACGAACGTCAGCGTCTCATCGGCATCCGCGAGGTCGTAGGCGATGTACACCTCGTACACCCCGGCATCCGGCACCGTCAGCTGCTGCCCGACCACGATGCCCGCCGTCTCGCCGCCGGCCGCCTCCAGCGGGATGGACTGCCACGCCTGGCTGCCCGGCACCTCCCTGACCCTGGTCTGCAGATCGTCGCTCAGCTGATCGGCGGTGAGCCTGTTCACGAAGCCGTTCGGTGCGTAGCCGTCGCCGTCGATGCGGGACAGCAGCACGATGAACCGCGACGACGATGCCGCCCGCCCCAGCTCGCCCTGCACTTCGCGCCACAGCGCCGCCATGCGGGTGCGGTCGTCGCCGACCTCGCTCGAGTCCAGGCGCTTCTGGATCTGCGCGACGGCGCCTCTGGCGTTCTGCAGCGCCTCGTCCTTGCGCGATTCGAAGAGATCACTGCGGATGACGAGGGCCATCGTCACGCAGGTGATGAAGATCGCGAGCGACGTGAGCAGCAGCGTCACGGCGATGGTGCGGAAGCGCATCGAACGGCGCCAGACGGTGGCGATCGTGTCCGCCCACCGCCCGGGATCGCGCCAGGTCGACGTGGTCACGCGTGTCGCGCTCGTCGCGATCACCCCTGGCTGACGCTCCCGGCGCGGTAGCCGACTCCCCGCACCGTCATCACGATCTTCGGGTTGTCGGGGTCGAGCTCGACCTTCGCACGCAGCCGCTGCACGTGCACGTTCACGAGGCGGGTGTCGGCCTTGTAGTGGTAGCCCCACACCTGCTCGAGCAGCATCTCGCGCGAGAACACCTGCTGCGGCCTGGACGCCAGCGCGACGAGCAGCTGGAACTCCAGCGGCGTGAGCGCGATCGGCGTGCTCCCGCGGCGCACCTCGTGCGCGTCGACGTCGATGGTCAGGTCGCCGACGCGCAGCACATCGGCGGTGGCCTGCGGGGTGGGGCGCAGGCGCGTGCGGATCCGCGCGACCAGCTCCTTCGGGTTGAACGGCTTGACCATGTAGTCGTCCGCGCCGACCTCGAGACCGCGCACGACGTCGGCGGTGTCGCTGCGGGCGGTGAGCATGATGATCGGGACGCCCGACTCCGCGCGGATGCGGGTGCAGATCTCGATCCCGTCCATGCCCGGCAGCATCAGATCGAGCAGCACCAGGTCGACGCGGGACGAGCGCCACTCGTCGACGGCACGCATGCCGTCGGCGCAGAACTGCACCTCGAATCCCTCGGTGCGCAGCACGATGCCGATCATCTCCGCCAGCGCGGTGTCGTCGTCCACGACGAGGATGCGTGAGGTCATTGTCGGCCCAGCCTCATCTTTCTCTCCCGATGCGGTCGGCTTCCCCGGCGCGACTGCAACTCGTTTCAGCCTACTTGAGAAACCCGTTCCCGCTCAGGAGGCGCGAAAGGCGGATGCTTCCACGCGATGTGCCACGATGGGAGGGCACACGGGAGGGAGTGCGGATGAGCGGCCAGACGTGGACCCCGGCACCGAAGAAGGGGGCGATCCCTCTTCATCCGATGACGTTCGGGATGCTGCTGGGCCGAGCGTTCAGCGCACTTCGCCACAACCCGAAGGTGCTGTTCGGCTTCGCCGTCACGGTGCAGTTCCTCGTCGTGCTGATCACGGTGAGCGTGATGCTGCTGGTGGCGATCTTCATCGCGACCCGGATCGCCACGGTGCCGCCGAGCTCGCCGGATTTCGGGCCGATCGTCGCGGGGTCGGTCGCTCTCGGCATCCTCGCCGGCGTGGTGCTCGCCCTGGCGAGCGTCGCGTTCACCGCCGTGGTGCAGGGGCTGGTCGCGGCGGACGTGTCGTTCGCGGCCGTTTCCCGCAGGGCGACGCTGCGCATGCTCTGGGGTCGGGTGCGCCCCGCGTTCTGGCGTCTGTTCGCGTTCTCCCTGCTGCAGAGCGTCGCCGTGCTGCTCTGGATCGCCCTGCTGTTCGGCATCGTCTACGGCCTCGTCGCCGCTTTGGGCTTCGACACCGGCGCCGCCATCGCGGTGGGCGTCAGCACCGGGCTGCTCCTCGTGCTCGGCAGCATCCCTCTCTTCATCTGGCTCTTCACCAAGATGCTGGTGGTGCCGTCGGTGCTCGTCATCGAGCACGCCACCCTTCGCACCGCGGTGGTGCGCTCCTGGCGTCTGATCAGGGGGCGCTTCTGGCCCGCGTTCGGCGTCATGTTCCTCATCGGCGCGATCATGGGGATCGCGATCCAGGTGGTGAGCATCCCCGGGTCGATCATCGGCGGCGTCATCGGCGGTATCCTCGCCCCGACCGGCGGCGAGGACGCGGCGGGCACGATCGTCGTGATCGCGATCAGCGTGCTGTCGCAGGCGCTGGTGATCGCCGTCGGCGCGATCCAGCTCGTCGTCCAGGGCACCGGCGCCACCCTCATCTACCTCGACAGCCGGATGCGGTACGAGGGTCTCGACCAGGCGCTGATCCGCCATGTGGAGCGCACCGCGCTGGGCACGCCGGACAGTGAACTCGAGGATCCGTATGCGGTCGACCCGCTGCGCGCCGTCTCGAGCACTCCCCCGCCGCGCCCGCAGACCCCGCCGCCGCCGGGCTATGTCCCGCAGCAGCAGTATCCCGCACAGGCGCCCTATCCCTATCCAGGGCAGGCACCCCGGCCGGGCTACGCGCCGACACCGGGATACGCCCCTCAGCCGGGTCACGCACCGACACCGGGATACCCGCCCCAGCCGGGATATCCGCCCACCCCGGGATACGCCGCGCAGCCCGGGTATCCGCCCGCACCGGCCCCGCGGGAGCACGGCACGCCCCCGTATGCGCCGCCGACGCCACCGCAGCCTGCTCCCCCGGCCGGTCCGCCGTCCCCCGAGCAGACGCAAGCCGGTCCGCCGTCCGCCGAGCAGACGCAGGCTCCCGGGGACGACGCCGGCCCGCCCCCGTGGGCGCCGCCCGGCGCAGACCGATGATCGGGATGCGGTTCGCCGACGTCTTCGTGCCCGACGGGGATGAGGCGCGACGCTGGGCCGAGGAGGAACTCGCCGAGCGGGACTATCAGGCCGCCAAGCCGACGTGGTTCGACCAGCTCGTCGCCGACATCGTGGAGTGGTTCCTCGGGCTCTTCCGCCCCGACGGCTCGGGCGCCGTCGCGCCGTTCGCGGTGACGCTGATCGTGATCGTGCTGGTCGCGGCCCTCATCGTCGCACTGCTGGTCTGGGGAAGGCCACGTGCGGGGCGTGCCGTGCACCGGCGCGGCGAGCTGCTCGGCGAGCGCGACGACCGCACCTCCGCTCAGCTGCGGACCGAGGCGGAGCGGCGCGCCAGGGATGCGGACTGGGATGCCGCCGTCGTGCTGCGCTTTCGTGCGCTGGCGCGCGACCTGCTGGAGCGCGACCTCATCGACCCGGCTCCCGGAGCCACGGCGCAGGGCATCGCCCGCGAGGCGAGCGTGCCGTTTCCCGCGTTCGCCGAACGTCTGCACAGCGCGGCGACGGCCTTCGACGCCGTGCGCTACCTGCGCTCACCCGCGACCGAGGGCGAGTACCGCGAGCTCGCCGGGACGGATGACGCGCTGCGCGCCGCGCACCCGGTGCACCGGCCCGAGGCGGTGCCGGCATGACCGCGATGACCGCTCCCCTGATGTCCGACGCTGCAGCCCCGGCGACGGCATCGACCGCGGCGCCGCGCCCGATCGGCCGACGCGGACGGATCCTGGGCTGGGTGCTCGTGATCGCTCTGCTGCTCGGCATCGCCGTGCTCTCCATGCGCTTCGTGGCGACCGCACCGAGCCTGAGCGGATCGCTGAATCCCGAGAGTCCCAGCCCCGGCGGCGCCAGGGCGCTGGCTGAGCTGGTGCGCGAGCGGGGCGTGGAGGTGCAGGTCGCACGCAGTCGCACCGCCGCGGCGGCATCCGTCGGCGCCGGCACCACGCTGGTCATGACCGATCCCTATACGCTCACCGACGACGCGGCGCTCGATCTCATCGACAGCGCCGATCGCGTCGTGCTGCTGACCAGCAGCTCCCGAATGCTGCGCCTGCTCGGACTCGGCGAGGATGCGGCGGTCTCCGGCGCGTCGGCCGGCCCTGATTGCGGGATCGCGGAGTTCGCGCGCGTCGGTTCCATCGACGCCGAGCGCCTGTTCACGCCCGCGGCGGGCGTCAGCGCCTGCTTCGAAGACGACTCCGGTGCCGCGGCGGTGCTGCGTTCCACGGAAGGCGGGCGCACCCTCACCCTGGTCGAGGGCGCGCGGCTGTTCTCGAACGAGGATCTCGCCGACCAGGGCAACGCCGCCCTCGGACTCGCGCTGCTCGCGCAGACAGACCGCGTCGTCTGGTACGTGCCGTCCTTCGACGACAGCGACATCACCGGCGAGCAGCCCGAGACGCTCGGCAGCCTGACACCGGAATGGGTCACGCCCGCGATCGTGCTGCTGCTGCTCTCCGGGCTCGCGGCGGTCTGGTGGCGGGGGCGCCGATTCGGCCCCCTCGTCGCGGAATCGCTGCCGGTCACCGTGCGTGCCTCCGAGACGATGCACGGCCGGGCGCGGCTCACCGCCAAGGCCGCGGATGCCGCACACGCCGGCGCCGCCATCCGCGAGGGCACGGTGCGGCGACTCTCCCGACGTCTCGCCTTGAGTCCGCGCGCTTCCGCGCAGGAGGTCGCCGACGCGGCATCCGACCGGCTGCGCGTGCCGCGCGGCTCACTGCACGACCTGCTCGGCGGGCCCCCGCCGGCATCCGACCACGACCTGATCGACCTCGGGCGCAAGCTCGCCGAGCTCGAGACGGCCGTCGAGAACGCCGTCCACACCGAAAGGATCCTCCCGTGACCGACGAGAGCCTCCCCTCCACCACGATCGACGACACGGCGCTGCGCCAGGCGATGCACCGGGTGCGCACCGAGGTCGACAAGGCCGTGATCGGTCAGGCCGGCACCGTCACGGGCCTTCTGGTGGCCCTGCTGGCGCGCGGGCACGTGCTGCTCGAGGGCGTGCCCGGTGTCGCGAAGACGCTGGTCGTGCGCAGCTTCGCACGCGCGATCGGCCTGGACACCAAGCGCGTGCAGTTCACCCCCGACCTGATGCCCGGCGACGTGACCGGTTCGCTGGTGTACGACGCGCGCACCGGTGAGTTCGAGTTCCGTCCTGGCCCGGTGTTCACCCACATCCTGCTCGCCGACGAGATCAACCGCACACCCCCGAAGACCCAGGCGGCGCTGCTGGAGGCCATGGAGGAGCGCCAGGTCTCGGCCGACGGCACGAGCCGTCCGCTGCCCGATCCGTTCCTGGTCGCCGCGACCCAGAACCCGGTCGAGCACGAGGGCACCTACACGCTGCCCGAGGCGCAGCTGGACCGGTTCATGATGAAGCTCGTCGTGAGCATGCCCGAGCGCGACGCCGAGGTGTCGGTGCTGCGCCTGCACGCCGAGGGCTTCTCGCCGCGTCTGCTCAGCGGCGTCTCGGCCGTGGTCAGCGCGGAGGAGATCCGCGCCGCACAGGATGCGGCCTCCCGCGTGCAGGTTACCGACGATGTGCTCGGCTACGTCGTCGATCTGGCCAGGGCGACACGGCAGTCGCCGTCGGTCGAGCTGGGGGCGAGCCCGCGCGCCTCCACGGCGCTGCTGGGTGCCGCGAAGGCGTGGGCGTGGCTGAACTCCTCCAGCGCTGTCACCCCCGATCACGTGCAGACGATGCTCATGCCCGTGTGGCGGCACCGTCTGCAGCTGCGCCCCGACGCGCAGATGGAGGGCGTGTCGGCAGATGCCGTTCTGCAGTCGGTGGTGCAGCAGACCCGGGTGCCGATCTGAATGTACGTCTCCGCTCTGCTGGCGTCGCTGTTGGCGCTGGGCGTCGTGCCGGTCGTGCTGCTGAGCGCCGCCGGGGTGCCCGCGTGGCCGGTGGTGGGCTGCTGGGTGCTGCTGTGCGCAGCGCTGGCCGGCGTCGACGTCGCTCTCGCGGCGGATCCGCGAGCCGCGGTGATCACGCGCAGGGTGCCTGCGCGAGCGCGACTTGGCGAGCGGGTGGTCGCGAGCGTCGCCGTGCGCAACAGCGGGACGCGCACGCTGCGTGGTCTGCTGCGCGATGCATGGCAGCCCACCGCGGGTGCACCGGAGCGCCGCGAGCGCATCCACGTTCCCGCGGGTGAGCGCCGGCGAGTGGAGATACCGCTCGTACCCCGCCGCCGCGGTGAGCTGGAGAGCACCATGGTCATACTGCGCTCTCGCGGACCGCTCGGCATCGCCGGGCGCCAGGCCAGGCACGACGTGCGCGGCGCACTGCGCGTGCTGCCCGCGTTCACCTCGCGCAAGCACCTTCCCTCTCGGCTGGCGCGGTTGCGCGAGCTCGACGGGAACACGTCGATCCAGGTGCGCGGGCAGGGCACCGAGTTCGACTCGCTGCGCGAGTATGTGCGCGGCGACGACGTGCGCTCGATCGACTGGCGCGCGACCGCCAGGGCCGGCACCACGATGCTGCGCACATGGCGGCCCGAGCGCGACCGGCATGTGGTGATCCTGATCGACACGGGCCGCACCGCCGCAGCGCGGGTGGGCGACAGCACGCGCCTGGACGCCTCACTCGAGGCCGCGCTGCTGCTGGCAGCGCTGGCGGCCAGGGCGGGCGACCACGTGCATCTGCTCATGCACGATCGGGTCACCAGGGCGCGCGTGACGGGCGTCGACGGGGCGGCCCTGCTTCCCGCCCTGACGGATGCGATGGCTCCCGTGCACGCGAGGCTGGTGGACACCGACTGGGCGAGCGCGTTCGCCGCGATCCGCACGGTCACCACCCGACCGTCGCTGATCGTGGTGCTGACCGCGCAGGACTCCGCGGAATCGGCGCGCTCGTTCCTGGGCGCGTTCCCCGACGCCGGCCGGGCGACGACGGTGCTGGTCGGCTCGGTCACCGACGACGGGATCGCCGAGCTGGCCAGGCGGCGCGATTCGCGACGGGACGTGTATCTCGCCGCGGCGGCCGAGCGCACCCTGCGCGACGCGGAGGTCATCGCGGATGCCGTGCGGCGCGCGGGCGGCGAGGCGATCGCCGCGGATCCGGAGCAGCTGCCGCCCCGCATCGCCGACCGCTACCTCGAGTTGAAGGCCGCCGGTCGCCTGTAGCCGCGCCCGCCGCATCCGTATCCGGGCGCACGCCCCCCACACCCCCACGTGTCCCTGCCGCTCAGGTGGCGCGACACGCCGCATCCGCCCCGCGGGAAGCGACCAAACGCGCCACCTTAAGCTCCCTGGACCGTGATGTGCAGCGGGGCTCACTCCTCGCGCCCGCGCGCGCCTGCCGTTCAGGTGGCGCAACACGCCGCATCCTCCCCGCGGGAGGCGACCATACGCGCCACCCGAAGCTCCCCAACCCAAGATGTCCCGGGGGCACTCCTCCCACCCGCGCGCGCCTGCCGTTCAGGTGGCGCAACACGCCGCATCCGCCCCGCGGGAAGCGACCAAACGCGCCACCCGAAGCTCCCCACCCGTGACGTCCGCGGGGCTCACTCCTCGCGCCCGCGCGCTCCTGCCGTTCAGGTGGCGCAACACGCCGCATCCGCCCCGCGGGAAGCGACCAAACGCGCCATCCGAAGCTCCCCTACCCGTGATGCCCGGGCTCACTCCTCCCGCCCGCCCGCGCAGCACCCGCATCCGGCGCACGCGCCTCCTCGCGCCCGCGCGCGCCTGCCGTTCAGGTGCCGCAACACGCCGCATCCGCCCGCGGGAAGCGACCATATGCGCCACCCGAAGCGCCCGATGCGCGGCACCACCCGGCAGCGGATACGGCGACGGCCCCCACCCGAAGGTGAGGGCCGTCGTCGGATGCGGGATCAGCGCAGGTCGAACCGGTCCAGCTCGGTGACCTTGCCCCACGCGGCGGCGAAGTCGCGCACGAACTTCTCCGTCGCGTCGTCCGAGGCGTAGACCTCGGCGAGGGTACGAAGCTCCGAGTTCGAGCCGAACAGCAGGTCCACGCGGGTGCCGCGGCCGACCACCTCGTCGGAGCCGTCCCTGCGGCCCTCGAAGGCGTGCGAACCCGGGTCCAGCGGCTTCCAGGTGGTGCCGAGCTCCAGCAGGTTGACGAACACGTCGTTCGTGAGCACGCCGGGGCGGTCGGTGAACACGCCGTACTCCGAGCCGTCCCAGTTGGCGCCGAGGGCGCGCAGCCCGCCGACGAGCACGGTCATCTCGGGAGCGGTCAGCGTCAGCAGGTTCGCCTTGTCGAGCAGCAGGTGCTCGGCCGGGATCGCCGCCGACGACCGGGACACGTAGTTGCGGAACCCGTCGGCCTGCGGCTCGAGGAACGCGAACGACTCGACGTCGGTCTGCTCCTGCGTGGCGTCGGTGCGCCCGGGGTGGAAGACGACCTCCACGTCGACGCCGGCATCCTTCGCCGCCTTCTCGACCGCCGCGTTGCCGGCGAGCACGACCAGGTCGGCGAACGACACGCGCACGTCGTCGGTGCGGGCGGCGTTGAACTCCGCCTGGATGCTCTCCAGCACCTCGGTGACGCGGGCGACGCGCACCGGGTTGTTCGCCTCCCAGTCCTTCTGCGGAGCGAGACGGATGCGACCGCCGTTCACGCCGCCGCGCTTGTCGCTGCCGCGGAACGAGGATGCAGCGGCCCAGGTGAACGCCACCAGATCGGAGACGCTGAGACCGGACTCCAGGACGCGCTGCTTGAGCGCCGCGGCATCCTCCGCGCCGATGAGGGCGTGATCGACGGCGGGCACGACGTCCTGCCAGACGAGCTCCTCGGCGGGGACCTCGGCGCCGACGTAGCGGCTGCGCGGGCCCATGTCGCGGTGGGTCAGCTTGAACCACGCGCGGGCGAACGCGTCGGCGAACGCCTCGGGGTCCTCCTTGAACCGCTTCGAGACCTTGCCGTACTCCGGGTCGAAGCGCAGCGCGAGATCGGAGGTGAGCATACGAGGCTCACGCCGGCCGTTCGAGTGGGCGAGCGGCACCATGTCCTCACCGCCGCCGTTCACCGGGCGCCACTGGTTGGCCCCGGCCGGGCTCTGGAAGAGCTCCCACTCGTAGGCGTACAGGATGTGGAAGAACTCGTTGTCCCAGCGGGTGGGGTGGTACGTCCAGGTGACCTCGAGACCGGAGGTGATCTGGTCGTCGCCCTTGCCGGAGGCGTGGTTGTTCTTCCAGCCCAGGCCCTGCATCTCGAGGCCCGCGGCCTCGGGGTTGTCCTCGAGGTTCGAGTCGGATGCCGCGCCGTGGGTCTTGCCGAAGGTGTGTCCACCCGCGATCAGGGCGACCGTCTCCTCGTCGTTCATCGCCATGCGTGCGAACGTCTCGCGGATGTCGCGAGCGGATGCGAGCGGGTCGGGGTTGCCGTTCGGCCCCTCGGGGTTGACGTAGATGAGACCCATCTGCACGGCCGCGAGCGGCTTCTCGAGCTCTCGGTCACCGGAGTAGCGCTCGTCGCCCATCCAGGTGGTCTCCGGGCCCCAGTACACGTCGTCGTCCGGCTCCCAGGCGTCCACGCGTCCGCCGGCGAAACCGAAGGTCTTGAATCCCATCGACTCCAGTGCGACGTTGCCGGCGAGGATCATCAGGTCGCCCCAGCTCAGCGACTGGCCGTACTTCTTCTTGACCGGCCACAGGATGCGACGCGCCTTGTCGAGGTTCACGTTGTCCGGCCAGCTGTTCAGGGGCGCGAAGCGCTGCTGCCCGGTGCCACCGCCGCCGCGACCGTCGGTCACGCGGTAGGTGCCGGCGCTGTGCCAGGCCATGCGGATCATGAGCGGGCCGTAGTGGCCGAAGTCCGCGGGCCACCAGTCCTGCGAGGTGGTGAGCACCTCGACGATGTCCTGCTTGACCTGGTCGAGGTCGAGCGCCTCGAAGGCGGCCTTGTAGTCGAAGCCCGGGTCGAGCGGGTTCCGCTGCTCGCCGTTCTTCGCGAGGATCTTGATGTTCAGCTGCTCGGGCCACCAGACGCGGTTGGCAGAACCCATGGTGGGGTGCGGCTGGCCGTGGATGACCGGGCAGGCGCCGGCGTCGCCCGGCTCGATGGGCTCCTCGCTGACAGTCTTGGTCTGGTCGATGTCGGCGGCGTTGTCGCCGATGCCGGGCACGTCTTCACGAACGTCGGTCATGGTGTCCTTCCGGTGGGTGGGTGTCAGTGGAAAGCGGGAGTCTCGGCCTGTACGCAGGATGCGCACAGACCCCAGTAGGTGACCTCAGCCGTCGCCACGCGGTAGCCGCGCGCATCGACCGGGATCAGACACGGCGCGTGGCCCGTCGCGCAGTCGACGTCCGTGACGTCGCCGCACCGGGTGCACACGAGGTGGTGGTGGTTGTCGTCGACGCGCAGTTCGAACATCATCGGATGCCCGGCCGGCTCGATCCTTCGCACGAGGCCCGCGGCAGAGAAATCGCTGAGCGCGTTGTACACGGACTGCAGGCTCGTCGAGGAGAGGACGGCGGCCACGCGGTCATGCACGGCCTCCGCCGTGGCGTGCGGATGCTCGCGGAGCGCGTCGTACACGGCGCGCCGAGAGTCCGTCACCCGGAGTCCTGCAGCCCGGATGGCCGCGTCGGCGGCGGAGGGGATGAGGTTGTCGGGCATGCCTTCCATCCTACCTTCTTTTGAGTCATTCAAGAAACGCCGGGGCGTCTCGGCGTGGCGAGCGACGGCGCGCCTGAGCACCGATCAGCACCGATGCGGGATCATGTGATCGCTCGGCACCTGCCGGGCGGACTCAAGAAGGGCTGGGCAATGAGCGAATCCTCGATTAAACCCGCACCCGAACCCGGTGCACCGCTGGTCGCCTCACTCGGAGCGAAGCTCGCAGCCGAAGGCTTCGGCACGTTCCTGCTCGTGTTCGGAGGTGTCGGCACCGCGCTCTTCGCGTCGACGCACTTCACCGACCCGGGTGCCAACTCGGCCGTGTACGTCGCGGTCGCCCTCGCGTTCGGTCTCACCGTGCTGGTGGGCGCCTACGCGTTCGGACCGCTCTCGGGCGGTCACTTCAACCCGGCGGTCACGCTGGGCGCGGCGGCGGCGGGGCGGCTTCCGTGGCGCGATGTGCTGCCGTACATCGTCGCCCAGGTCGTCGGCGGCATCGTCGCGTCGACGGCCCTCACCCTGATCGGCCTGTTCGGGCCTGACGCGTGGCTGGCCGGCGTGCAGGATGCCGGCTTCGCCAGCAACGGCTGGGATGCGCTCTCCCCCGGCGGCTTCGGGATTCTCGCCGCGATCATCATCGAGGTGATCCTGACCGGGTTCTTCCTGCTCGTGATCCTCAGCACCACGCACCCCGACCGCGGCACGCCGTTCGCCGGTCTCGCGATCGGCCTCACGCTGACGCTGATCCACCTCATCTCGATCCCCGTCGACAACACCTCCGTCAACCCCGCACGTTCGATCGCGGCGGCGATCTACGGCGGGATCGAGCCGCTCTCGCAGGTGTGGGTCTTCATCGTGTTCCCGATCGTCGGCGCCATGCTGGCCGGATTCGCCTATCGCGCGCTGTTCGACGCCGCCAGGCCCGCCTGATCGGCGCTGCCGAGCCCGCCTGATCGGCGATCGCCTTCTAAAGGGGAGCGGCTGCGGCCGCTCCCCTTCACTCTTCTCCGGCCCGCGCCGCGCAGCGGCCTCAGCCGGCGAAGAGCGTCGGCGTGCCCGCCTCGTATTCGACGAGGTCGCCGGTCTCCCCGCGCCGCACCGCGCGTCGCCCGATCAGCAGCATGTACAGCAGGAACACGCCGAGCGCGGCCGCACCGATCCCGATCTTGACCGGCCAGGGCAGCGCCGACCCTGTGACGAATCCCTCCACGAGTCCCGACAGGAAGAGCGCGAACACCAGCCCGATGGCCACCGTCGCCAGCGCTCGCCCTTCAGAGGCGAGCGCCGCGCCGCGTGTGCGTCGTCCCGGCGCGGCCCAGGCCCAGAAGAGGTGCAGCCCCGCCGCGCCGGCCACGAAGATGCTGGTCATCTCGAGCAGCCCGTGCGGCAGGATGTGCAGGATCATGACGTCGAGCCGGTCGTGCGCGGCCATGATCGCGGTGGCCACCCCGAGACTGAAGGCGTTCTGCACGAGCATCCAGACGGGCCACAGACCGGTGACTCCGAACAGCACGCACTGCAGGGCGATCATGGCGTTGTTCGACCACACCATACCGGCGAACGACGCCATCGGACCGTAGTAGTCGGTGAAGTCCTCTTCGGCGTACTGCTTCAGATCCGCAGGCAGCCCCAGCGTCGCGATGAGCGCCGGGTCCGAGGCGATCCAGGCGGCGCTGATCGCCCAGATCAGCACGAATGCCGCGGCGATCACCGCGGTCGTGTAGCGGATGCGGTAGAGCGCGGCGGGCAGCTGCAGTGTGAAGAACTGTGCGGCCTGTGCGACGACGTTGTCCGGAGCGCCGGTGAGCCGCAGCCGCGCGGCGGCCAGGATCGTCGAGAGGTAGGCGCCCTGCGGAGAGTCTCCGACAGAGGTCTTCAGCTCGGCGAGATCCGCGGATGCCGCCCGGTAGCGCACGATGAGCTCATCGACCTCCGGGCCGCTGAGACGGCGCCTCCGGCTCAGCGCGTCGAGACGCTCCCACTCCGGGCGGCGCGCATCACTGAGTGCATCGGCATCCACCTGATTTACTGTACCCATGTCCACACCGATCGCCGATGAGCAGGAGATCCTGTCGGGCGAGGCCGTCGCCATCGACGTGCAGCCGGTCGGATTCCTGCTGCGGGCGGCGGGCGCGCTGATCGACATGGTGATCGGCTTCGCCGTCTACCTGGCCTTCACCCTGCTGCAGATCTGGCTGATGACGCAGAACCTGCTGGACGAGCACCTCTTCCGCATCCTTCAGGTGTGGTCGCTGGCGGTGAGCTTCCTGATCCTGCCGATCACCGTCGAGATGGCCACGCGCGGGCGCAGTGTGGGCAAGCTCGCCGTGGGCGGCCGCATCGTGCGCGTCGACGGCGGGGCGATCACCTTCCGGCACACGTTCATCCGCGCACTGGTCGGGCTCCTGGAGATCTACATGACCCTCGGCGGCGCGGCGGTGATCACCGGCGCGCTCACCGCCCGCTCGCAACGGCTCGGCGATCTGGTCGCCGGCACGTACTCGCAGCGGGTCCGCACCCCCAAGCTCGATCATCACACCCCGTCCCTGCCGCCGTCGCTGGCGGAATGGGCGCACCTCGCCGACGTCGCGCGGCTTCCCGACCGGCTCGCCCGACGCGTCTCGCAGTTCCTGGCGACGGCCGAGCGCCTCTCGCCGACGGCACGGACGCGAGTGGCGCGAGAGCTCGCCGACGAGGTGGCGCCGTTCGTCGCCCCGCTGCCGGCGGTCGCTCCCGAGGAGCTCCTGCGGGGTGTGACGGTGCTCCGGCGTCACCGCGAGCAGCGGGCTCTGACGATCGCCGACGACCGCGCCGAACGACTCACCGGGCGGCGCGTCCGCCTCTGACGCACGGATCAGCCGCGCAGCGCCTCATGCCGGACGACCATCCACCCCGCGGGCACCGAGAGCCGATCAGCGTGCAGCGCGCACAGGTCGTGCGCGTGCGGGTCGCCGCCGGGGCCGAGCGGACCGAGCGCGGCCATCTGATCGCCGTAGTCGAAGGTCAGCGTCGCGACCGCTTCTCGGGCGCAGGCCACCTTCGAGCACAGCCGCTCGCGAAAGCCCTGCCGATCATAAAACTCGAGTCGCTCGTCCATCGCCTCCAGCGTAGGGCCGCCCCTGTGCGCCGCACGGCTGCCGCGCGGAGCACATAGACTTTCGGCATGCCACGCCGTCGTCCCGCTCCCCCGGTCGCGCCTCGCGGCGCGCGGCACGGCAGGCATGGCCGGCTCGGCCGCAGCGAGGTCGTCCGGCCTCCGCTGCCGCCGCTGGATGGCCGCCTCGACCGCTTCGAGCTGACCGTCGGCAGTGCCTTCGAATATCTGCGCGGCACGTGGGAGGAGCTGCGCGACGTGCGCGTGGAGATCGCGGCCATGCCGACGCACGACCGCGGAGACGGCATCCCGCGCTGGCGGGTCGATCACGCGGATAAGCGCATCTCGCTGTTCCGGGTGCCGATCGAGCGGCTGCTGCCGAAGGGGCATGACGACGCGATGCACCGACGGGCCGCGATCGAGGGCGCCGTGTTCCAGGCCGCCGCGGAATACGTCGGCCGCGAGCCGTGGGAGCTCGGACCCGACACCTCCGGCTACTGAATCGCAGCCGCCCGGCTCAGGGATGCACGACGATGGGCTGCTGGGCGGCCGCTCCCGCCCACAGCGGCCAGCCGGCGATGTCGGCGGATCCCTCGCCGCCGCGCATCGTGATCGCGGCGTGCACGGGGCCTGACGGCGACAGCGAGTACGCACCGGAGCGCAGCGGAACGGATGCCGACCCGGATGCCGGAACCTCGACGGTGTCGCCGCCCTCACCCTCGATCTCGACGGTGATCGAGGCGGCCTGGGTGTTGCGCAGGCGCAGCACCGGGTCCGGACCACTCGGCACCGAGAACATCAGCTCCGAGGAGATCTCGGGCGCGGGGGTCATCCATGCGAAGTCTGTCTCAGAACCCGCACGGGCGGTCTGATGAGCGGCCGCGACCACCGGCTGGTCCGCCTCGATCTCGATGTCGTACACGCCCGTGGCGATTCCGGAGAGCGCGATCTCGGTGGGCGTTCCCTGTGGCAGCGACACCGGATACTCATCGATCACGGTCGCGGAGTCCGCCGCGCGGACGCGGACGGTCGCCTCGGCGTCCTGCTCGGGTGAGAGCATGCGCACCACGACGCCGGTGGCGTCGTCGCCCTCCGCGAGCGTCTGGGCCCGCACGCCGACGAGCTGCAGGTCGTGCTGAGCGCCGCCCACGCCGTCCTGCAGGTCGATGCCGACAGCGTCGAGCGTGCGGACCAGCGTCGACTGCAGGATCGCGCGCACCGGCGCGCCGGATGCGACCACCTGCACCACCGGCTTCCGCTCGCCGCCGGCGATCGAGGCCAGCGGCACGCCGCGCTGCGTCTTCGCCGGGACGACCACGCTGGATGCGGCCGACGATTCGCCGTAGACCATCAGGTCGACGGTGGCGGGCACATCACCCGGGTTGGAGAGCACGATGATGTCGGATGCGCCCGTGCTGCCGTCGCCGCCCACGAGCCAGGTGCTCATCGCCGCCTCGCGGCACGGTGCGGCGGCGAAACCGCGCGCGTCGGCGGCATCCAGTCGCACGGATTCGGATGCGGCGATGGGCTGGGCCTTGCGGTCCGCCACGCGGCTCGTCAGGATCAGGCCGCGCGAGCCCCCGGCGACATCCGGCATCGCGAGCGGCTCGCTCTCGGCCGGGTCGCCCTGGGCGTCGGACTGCAGCTGTGGGAAGGCTCCCGACACCATCAGCTGCGCCTGGCCGGCGTCGCGACCGAGCACGCGGTAGGAGCCGTTGCAGATCAGGACGGTGTCGCCGGGGATGGGCGTGACGGTGATGCCGGTCGACGCGCGCGTCACTCCGGGAAGCGGTGCGGCCACGGCACTCACGACGCCGAGCACGCAGGCGGCCGCGACGACGGCGCCCGTCGCGATGCGGGCGCCGGTGGCGGCGAGCCGGATGGTGCGCTGTCTCATCGTCTCTCCTCCGCCGCTGTCGACGCGCGATCGGCTTCTGCCGCGGTGGGGTCGGCCGGCACGACGCGATCGTCGGCCGGCACGTCGTGATCGTCGGCCGGCACGTCGTGATCGTCGGTCGGCACGGCGTGATCGTCGGCCGGCACGACGCGACCGTCCGCGGGATCGGCGTCGCCAGCGGCATCGTCATCCGCAGCGATGGCGGGAGCGGCCGCTTCCGGGTGATCGGCGCGGTCAGTCTGCCCCGCGGCATCCGTGTCCGCGTCGATCGTATGCTCGTCGTCGTGATCGTGACGGCGAGGCAGCACCAGCGGCTCGTCGGGCGCTCGTCCCACGATCCGCGATCTGGCGCGCGCGGCGCGGCGCGAGGCCCGGGTGGGGATCGAGAGCAGCACAGCGGCCAGCACGATGACGAGCTGCACGATGGCCGTCACCCTGCCGATGGCCTCTTCGCCGTCGGTCAGCGGCGGGCGGTCGGCGATGTCGCCACGGACGCTCCAGAGCATCCCGCGTGCGGTCTCGCCGGCCCTGACGAATCCGGGGCGCTGATCGATCGCGGTGATCGCGCCTTCGCGCATCACCCGGGCCCTGTCGCGCTCCTCCGGCGTCTGCGCGAGCAGCACGAAGCTGACGCCGTCGGCGGCGAGCGCGGCAGAGGCGTCGAAGTCGCGCGCGGACAGCAGATCGACGGCCGTGTCGGCCAGGTCGCGTTCGCGCGGCTCCGTGGCGGTGCTGAGCAGTGTGCTCTGCGCGCCGAGGGAGGCGCTGGCGCCCCACACCAGTCCCAACGACAGCGACCCGTCGTTCTGCGGCGTCAGGATGAGCGTGCCGAGCGGTGCGTCGCCGTCGGCCTCGGCCGCGACGAGTGCCGGCAGCGTCGATTCCGGCGAGCGGACGAGCACGGAATGCTCGGTCTGCTGCGACAGCAGACCAGGCACCGCGCACACGACGACGGCCGCGCCGGCGAGCAGCGCCGCTCCCGCGCGCAGCGGCGCCAGCACCACGACCGTGTCGAGCGTCACGAGCGCGGCGCCGACGACGCCGAGCCACGCGAGGCTCAGTCCGGTGCCGGGCCAGATCTGCACCCCGACACCGTGCACGAACGACACGACGACGCCGACCGCGAGCATCGCCGTCGCGAGCCCGGCCAGCGCCGTGAGCAGCAGCGCGCATCCCGCGCGCCAGCGCGGCGAGAGCGCCGAGAAGAGAGCGAGTATCGCCACCGGCGCGAGCAGCAGCGCCGCCCACGGCCCGAATTCCGCGCCGGCGAGCCACTCCCAGCCGGCGCGGTCCGCAGACGGGAAGCCGGATGCGATCAGTGCACGACCGGCGGCATCCACGCCGACCGGATCGCTGAGGATCACCGCGCCCGGGTCGGCGAGGAGTGCCCACACGTCACCGTGTCGCAGCTGCCAGACGATCAGCGGCAGGAACATCACCGCGCTCGGGATCAGCAGCCACAGCAGCCGTACGACGCCGCGCAGCCGCCCGCGCACCGCCATGAGGAGGAGGGCGAGCGCCCAGAGGAGCACGAAGGCGGGAGCCAGGGACGGCGCGCACGCCACCGCGATCGCCGTGAGCAGGGATGCCGCGCCCGCGGCGCCCCAGGACCGATGGGCGACGACGGCGGCGTGGAACACCCACGGCAGCACCAGGTGCAGGATGACCGCTGCCGGTCGCCCCTGTGCAAGGGCGGTGAGGAACGTCGGCGCGAGCGCCCAGAGCACGCCGCCGAGGATGCGCAGCGCCGCCCGGTCGGTGACCCGAGTCGCGGCGAACCAGCCGCCGAGCAGCGCGAGCGGCAGGGCTCCCAGCCAGAGCAGCACCAGTGAGAACGACGGGGCGCCGGGCCACAGCGATCCGATCAGTGCGATCACCGCGGCGAACGGGTCGGCAGGGCCCACGAGTCCCAGGCCGACATCGCGCAGCCCCCAGCCAGCATCCGCCCATAGGGCCGTCACCGTCTGCCGCAGGGGCAGCAGCGCACCACCGCCGAGCGCCGGCCAGGCGAGCAGCGAGAAGAAGCTCGCGATACTCACGACCAGAGCCGCGAGCACGGCCCACGCGCCGCCGCCGCCGAAGAAGTGCAGCTCGCTGACGGCGCCGCGTTCGGTGCCATGACCGTCGTCCAGACGCTGGTGCAGCTGAGCGCGCGAGAGCCGCAGCGGAGCGATGCTCGCCCAGGAGGCGTTGCGGAAGGCCGCGATCGCGCGACGCGATCGCGCGAGCGCGCCGAGGTTCAGCATGGCGGCGATCGCCGTGCCCCATTCGGGAGCGACCTCCGCAGGGCGCTTTCCGATCAGGTGCGTGATCGATCGCCACAGTGCCAGCGGAAGCAGGCTCAGCCAGTGCAGCGGCACGAGGGCGGCCGGTGCGTAGGCGAGGCGACGGTGCAGCTGAGCGCGACGGGTGGCCCACGCGCGGGCCGCGACGCCCCGCGGCAGAGCGGCGGGACCGTCGGAGCGCACGGCCACGCGCGCCTTCGGCACCAGCACCACGCGAGCGCCGCCCAGGCGGGCGCGGATGCCGAGGTCGAGACCTTCGTCGGCACCGCCGAGAGCGGGGTCGGGGCGCAGCACCGCGGGTGCCGCGCCGCGGATCAGCATGCCGCGGACGTCGGCCGAGAGGGCGTCCTCGGTAGCGTCGTGCTGCCCTTGATCCAGTTCGTCGGCCGCGAGCTCGACGGACCGACCGAACCGGGTCATGCTCACGCCGAGGGAGACGATCTCGCGGTCATCGTCGTCGCGCACCAGTTTGGGCGCGGCGATCGCGGCCGATGGCGAGCGCTCGAGCGCGCCGGCGAGCGATGCCAGCGCACCGCGTTCGGGGATGGTGTCGTGCGCGAGCAGCCAGACGGACGAGCCAGGGGCGATGCGCGGCTGCGCCAAGGCGACTGCCTCTGCGAACGACGTGCTTCCGCGCGCCTCGATGACGCCCTCCACGAGACCGCCGAGCCCGTCGGAGGCGCGCATGTCGTTCGCGCTGCCGAGCACGACCAGCGTCACGGCATCCGGTGGCGTGGTCTGCGCGCGGAGCGCCTCGAGGGTTCGGAAGAGCTGCGCGCGCGGCTTCTCACCTGATTGCGCGACGACGATGGCGTGTACACGGGCTGGCATGACATCAGCCAGCCTAAGCAGGACGGGACCTCGCCCCGGTCAGGCCTGCGGCGCGCCCGCGAAGAACTCGACGGGAGCCGTCGGTGCTCGCGTGCCGGTGACCGCTCTCGACCCGTCCGGCCGGCAGAGCGCTCGCTCGCAGCGTTCCGTCGCGACTCGCCGGGCCGGCGGAGCGAAGTCAGCTCGCGCGACGCTTGAGCTTGCGGCGCTCGCGCTCGCTGAGGCCGCCCCAGATGCCGAAGCGCTCGTCGTTCTCGAGCGCGTACTCGAGGCATTCGCCGCGCACATCGCACGAGGTGCAGATGCGCTTGGCGTCTCGCGTCGAGCCGCCCTTCTCGGGGAAGAACGCCTCGGGATCGGTCTGCGCGCAGAGCGCGTCGGCCTGCCAGGCGAGTGCACTGTCGTCGTCGGCGTCCACCCGGCGTACACCCGGCACCCCGAGGTTGACCGGATCGACGAACCAGTTCTCGGGAACGTCTGAGCGGTAACCCGTCATCTCGATCTCCCAACCCTGCTGCCTGCCCCCCGCGGGCCGTGCACCACTAATTACACTCGTGTCATTCGCCGCGGTCAAGTCGCAGATCGTAAACCCTCAAGAGCGTCTTTAAGGTTCATTCGCGTCGCTTCGGCGTGTCGCGTCGGGCAGGCGAGACGCCGCGCACCGCTTTCCCAGCGAGGCCTTCGTATACTCAGTTCCGTCTTCGAGCGAGGGGACGGTCGGTGAACAGCAGCACAACGTCTGTCTCGTCAGGATGCGACTCCGTCCTCGTCAGCCGCTCCTGGACCATGCGTCGCCTTTGTCGCCTTTGGACCTCGGCTGCGTGCGTGACTGCAAGGAAGGATGCGAAGGTTGCAGGCTGAGTTCAGCATCATCTCGCCGATGTATAACGTCTCCCGGTATCTGCCGGAGTACTTCGCGTCATTGGAACGCCAGACGTACGGTTTCGAGAACCTCGAGGTGATCCTCGTCGACGACGGGTCCACCGATGACACCGCCGAGGTGGCCGAGGCCTTCGCTGTCCGGCATCCGAACGTGACCGTGCTGCGGAAGGAGAACGGCGGGCAGGCCTCCGCCCGCAACGCCGCTCTGCCGCATGCGACCGGCACGTGGCTGACCTTTCCCGACCCGGACGACGTGCTCTCGGACAATTACTTCGCGGAGGTCGCGTCAGCGATCGACTCCGCGAACGCGCCGTCGATGCTGTCGGTTCGTATGCTGCTTTGGTACGAGGACGTCGACGAGATCCGCGACACCCACGCGCTGACCGGCCGTTTTCGAGCCGGCCGTGTCACGAAGAATCTCAACGAAAGCCCGTCGTGGGTACAGCCTCACATCACCTCCGGATTCATGAGACGCGAGGTCGTGGCGGATGCCGGACTCACCTTTCACACGGAGCTGCGCCTGCGTTTCGAGGACGGTTCCTTCGCGTCCCGCTACCTGCTGCGCTTCAGCGAGCCCACGGTGACCTTCATCCCCGAGGCGAGCTATCTGTATCGACAGCGATCGGACAATTCCTCGACCGTGCAGTCGAGCAGCGCCGATCCACGCAAGTACACCGACACCATTCGGCATGGCTACCTGCCGGTCATCGACGACGCGCTCGATCAGCGAGGAGAGGTTCCCCGCTGGCTGCAGAACCTCTGTCTATACGATCAGTTCTGGATCCTTCGCTCATCCCAGACGCCGGGCGTGAGGAACGCCCCGTTCCCCGAGGGTATGTACGCGGAGCTTCACGAGCTGCTGCCGGCGTTTCTGCAGCACGTAGACGATGAGGCGATCGCCCAGTTCGACCTCATGTACGTCGCACCGTGGATGCGCGAGGCGCTGACGCTGACCAAACATGGTGAAGGGTACGCGCCGGTGTACTGGGGAGGCGTGCGCGATCCCCGTCGCGGGTTGCGGACGGTCGTGTTCCGTTATCGCGGATCCGTGCCGCAGATCGGCTTGAAGGTCGACGGTGTCGGGGCGACGCCTCTTGCGCAGAAGTCCTTCGGTCTGGAGTATGTCGGCCGACCGGTCCTGATGCAGCATGTGCTCTGGGTGCCGGACGACGCGTCGATCGAACTGTTCCTGAACGGCGTGCGGCAGGAGATCCTGGACAGACCTCCGCTCGTGCCGGGTGCATATGCGCCGACGTCACGGGATACGAGGTTGACACAACTGCTTGCCCGCGGCAGGCATATGCTCACTCGCGGCAAAGCGGCGGTCGCCCGTCGTCTGCAGCCTGGCGGGCTGCACTACGTGCGGCGTGATCGCGCCGTGCGATCGCAGCGTCTGGCGCAGAAGTTCGCACGCGCGTGGGTCTTCATCGACCGTGACGTCGACGCCGGCGACAGTGCCGAGGACATGTACTGGTGGATGGCGGAGCATCACGCCGAGCTCAATTCCTGGTTCGTCGTGCGCGAAGGTACCCCGGATTGGGAGCGCATGTCAGCCGCGGGGGCACGGCTCGTCGGGTATGAGACGCCCGAGTTCTATGCGCTGCTCAAGCACGCCGATCACCTCGCCTCGAGCCACGCCGATCGCTTCATCACACACGCGCTGCCGATCAAGATGCGCCCTCCGAAATACGCCTTCACCTTCCTGCAGCACGGCGTCATCAAAGGCGACATCTCGCACTGGCTGAACCCCAAGGACATCCAGGTCTTCGTCGCGTCGACGCTCGATGAGTACCGCTACCTCACCGAGGCACCGGCGTACCGCGCAAGCCGTAAGGAGGTGCGCTTGACAGGACTACCGCGGTTCGACGTCCTGCTGCAGCGGGCCGAATCCGTCCCCGATCGTGAAAAGAACCTCATCGTCGTGATGCCGACCTGGCGCGACTATCTCGTCGGCGGCATGGGGACGCATTCAGCCGACCGGGAGGCGAAGGCCGACTTCGCCGAGACGGAATACGCGAAGCGGATCGCCGGCCTGCTCAGTGACGAGCGACTGCTCTCCGCCGCTCGCGACGCCGGCGCCCGCATCGTGTTCATGCCGCATCCGAACATGCGCCACTACCTCTCGTCGTTCACGCTGCCCGACGAGATCGAGGTGCGCTCCTATGCGGACACCGATGTGCGCGAGATGATCATCCGCGCACGCCTGCTGATCACCGACTACTCGTCGATCGCCTTCAATGCGGCGTACATCCGCACTCCAGTGCTCTATTACCAGCACGACCGCGACCAGTACTTCGTCGGGCACACCGAACGACCCGGATACTTCGACTATCACCGAGACGGCTTCGGCCCGGTGGTGGAGGATGCCGATGAGGCGGTGCGGGTCGCCGCCTCGATCGTCTCGGACGGACCCGATCCCGTTCACCTCGAGCGCATGGATCGGACGTTCCCCGTGCGGGACGGACGCAACCGCGAGCGCGTCTACGAGGCGATGCTCGAAGCGCAGACCCTCCGGCCACTCGAACAGCGCATGCGGGCCGCACCTGCGGACGATTGGGACACCCAGCTGTCCGCCGACTCGATGACCGCCGTCGACGGCTGACCTGCTCCCGCCCTCGGGTACATTCGAAGACATGGAGATCTCCGCGTACTCGGACGACAGAGGTAATCGGATCGAGTGGGGCGGAGATCCGGTGCCGAACACGAACATCGTCTTCTCGGGCCGCAACAACGTGTTGCGCGTCGACCCGGGAGCTCGTCTGGGCAGACTGAGCGTGCAGTTCGACTGCGACAACGGTGTCATGGAGATCGGCGGGAGTGCAGGCGTACCCCCTTTCTCTGCGACGGTTCGCGTCGGTCAGGACGCGCGGGTCATCATCGGACGGAATGTCTCCACGACCGGCACAGCCGGCATCTCCGCAACGGAAGGCACCACCGTGCGGCTCGGCGAGGACTGCATGCTCGCCATCGGGGTGCAGATGCGCGCCGACGACGGTCATCCGATCTTCGACGTGAACACCGGCGAACGCGTCAACATCTCACGCGATATCATCGTCGGCGCGCATGTCTGGATCGGCTACAACGCCTCCATTCTTGGCGGTGTATCGATCGGCTCCGGATCGGTGATCGGGCTGGGATCCGTGGTCACCAAGGATGTGCCCAACAATGCGGTTGCTGCAGGCAACCCCGCCCGGGTGGTGCGAACAGACGTCGCCTGGGAGCGCCCACATCTCTCACTGACGAAGCCGTACTACAAGCCCGACGCGTCCACCGTGACCAAGTCGCGCTGGTGGGCTCGCACCGGTGAGGAGGTCACGGAGCCGGCCGAGTCGGCGGTAGCGTCGGCCAACAGCTCACGGTGGTGGCGCCGGAGGTGACCGTCTCGCCGCGTGACGTTCCTGAGCACCGGATCTTCGGGGTCGCGGGCAGCCCGGAGGCTCAATTTCGCCCGGGTTCGGCGACGAAGACCTCGCCCTGGCCCCGCAGCATGATCGCGCCTTCATCGGGCGAGGCGAACGCCGCGCCGCCGACAGGGACGTCGAGTGCGTCCCCTGAATCGGACGCGACCGTGACCGTGCCTGCCGTGACGAGGGCGATGGTCGGGCCCGTCACCTCGATGCGCCGCTCTCCGTCGACGCGCACGCGCTGCAGTGCGAAGTCGGGCACCGGTACGTCGTATTGAACGACCTCCGCGTCGTCGGAGGGCCGCTGCACGGGCACGTCCCCGGGCGAGGGGTCGACCACGGCGAGCAGCTCGTCCACGTCGATGTGCTTGGGCGTGAGGCCACCCCGCAGCACGTTGTCGCTGGCCGCCATGATCTCGACGCCCAGTCCCGACACGTACGCGTGCAGCAGTCCCGCGCGCAGGAAGATCGCCTCGCCGCGGCGCAGCACGAGGAAGTTCATCAGGAGCGCGACCACGACGCCCGGGTCGCCGGGATTGCGCTCGGCGATGGCGCGGACGCCGCGCAGCGTCTCGGCGAACTCCTCCGACTCGGCGACGCGCAGGCCTGCGATGATCTGGTCGACCTCGGTCTGCGCCTCGCCGGAGAGCAGCCAGCCGATCGTTTCGCGCAGCGCGTCGGCCGGTTCGCCGGCCTGCAGTCGGGAGCGCAGGGCGTTCACGCCCGCCGACTCGGGGAAGGACTCGAGCAGGCGCAGCGTGTCTGCAAGCGGCCGCAGGCCGCCGAGCGCCTCGAAGCGCTCACTGAGCGGCACGATCAGTTCTGGTTTGTGATTGTCGTCACGATAATTGCGCGACGGGTCAGATGCGGCGAGTCCGCGCTCGCGCGCGAAGCCCTCGCGCGCCTGTTCGCGGGTGGGGTGCACCTGGATGGAGAGCGGGTCGGCGGCGGCGAGCAGTTTGAGCAGGTAGGGCAGCGAACCGCCCGTCACCTCGTCCAGCGTGCGGCCGTCGGCGAGATCGGCAGGATCACCGGGGTGATCGCCGAACCACACCTCGGCCTCGGGCACTGAAGACGGCTCGCGCCCCTCCAGTCCGGCCAGCAACGTCGTCGATCCCCACGCGTAGTCGCGCGCGCGGTTGGAGAGGGAGAGCAGCATGCCCTCCAGCGTAGAGCGTGTTCCCCGCGTCTCACGGTGATCGACGGGTGCAGCGCGGTAGCCTGAACGCGATGGCCGTGTACAGCAAGCATCCGGTGACGGAACCGCCCGCCGCGCCTGCCCGCGAGACGACGGGACACCTGATGGTGCGCGCCTACAGCGTGCTGACGATGTTCACCGTGCTGGCGCATACGGCCGTGTACAACCTGCTCGGCCAGGCGGGCGCCGCGATCGTGATGGTGGTGCTCACCCTCGGCGTTCTCGGCATCTGGATTCCGGCTGTCGCTCGGCACCGCCCGACCCGGTTCCCGTGGCGACGTCTACCGTGGGCCGCCCTCGGGTACGTCGCGCTCGCGCTACTGTCGACACTGTGGTCGCGGTGGCCAGGGGCGACGCTGTTGACCTGGACGCTGATGGCGGTCGTCACCGTGAACGCGCTCTTCGTCGCCACGATGCTCACCTGGCAGGAGATCGTCCGTGCGCTGTCCTCAGCACTGAAGTTCATCCTGGGCCTTTCCCTGCTGATCGAGCTCTGGGTGGTCGTGGTGCTGCGCCATCCGGTGCTGCCCAACTTCGTGTCCGTTCCGGAGGGCAAGATCGATCCGCACTTGTACTGGGTGCGGGGAAACCTGTTCGACGACGGGCGCATCCAGGGCATCGTCGGCAACGCACACACCATGGCGATGATGTGCCTGTTCGCGCTGATCGTGTTCGGCGTGCTGTACGCCGCTGGAGCGCGTCGGCGCAGTGCACTCGTGCTGTGGGCGTTGCTCGCATTCGCCCTGCTCGTCAAGGCGGCGTCCGCGACCGTGTATCTCAGCATCGCCGTGGTGCTGGCCGTGCTCCTCGTCGCACTGCTCGCACGCGCGGCTCGAAGCCCCGCGCAGCGGCGCACCGTCTACCTGGTCGCCGGCGCTGTCGGCCTCATCGGCGTCGTGAGCGCCCTCTTGCTGCGCGACCGGCTGCTCGACGTTCTCGGCAAGGGCTCCGACCTCACCGGCCGGATCGAGATCTGGGCGGCCGTGTGGCAGCGCGCCATCGAACGGCCGATGCTCGGCAACGGCTTCTCCTCACCGTGGGTGCCGTGGGATCCGGCGTTCGACGGGTGGATCCTCAACCACGGGCTCACCGTCTTCCACGCGCACAACATGTGGCTCGACGTGTTCCTGCAGCTCGGCGCGATCGGCGTGCTGCTGATGGTCGTCGCATGGCTGGCCCTCGTGTGGCGCGCCTGGTTCTTCGCCGTGGATCGCCCGCGCTGGGATCTGGACGCGCAGCGCCCCTACTCCCCCATCGCCCTGTTGCCGATCCTTCTGGTCTCCGTGCTGCTCTTCGAGGGGCTGGCGGAGTCGGCCCCGATCGTCCTGTGGGGCTGGATGCTGCTGGTGCTGCTGTCGTTCAAGATCAAGGCGGTGCCGCTGATCGGCGTCGGCATTAGCGAGCGCACGCCGGTGATCAGCCACGGCCCGCGCACCCGGCGGGTGCCGTGACACCGCAGCGGATGCTGACGGCGCTGCTCGACTCGGCCGAGTTCGCCCGCGCCTACACGCTCACGTCGCTGACGGCGGTGTTCGGGTCGTTCCTGATCGAGCGGCTGACGTCGACCCTCACGCTCGCGACGATCGTGACCTTCCTCGCCGTGGTCGGCGCCGTCACCCTGCTGGCCCGCCGCGCGGAGCTGTCGCTGCTGCGCTTCGCACCGAGTTCGCTGCTGGCGTTCCTGCTGCTCGCTCTCATCAGTGCGCTGTGGAGCACCGATCGCTCCACGACCTTCGCCAGTTGGATCACGCTGCTCGGCTACACGATCATCGCGATCACGATCGGGCACGTTCGCGACACGCTGCAGACCGTGCGCGCGATCGGTGACACCCTGCGCTGGCTGCTCGGCGTCTCACTGGCGCTGGAGCTGCTCTCCGGCGTGCTGCTGGACACCCCCGTCCGTCGGCTGGGCATCGAGGGGAACCTCGCACTGGGTGGTCCGATCCAGGGCATCTTCGGCACTCGCAACATGCTCGGCTTCATCGCTGTCGTCGCTCTGATCACCTTCGTGATCGAATGGCGCACGCATTCCGTGTCGCGTGGCGTCGGCGTGGCATCCGTGACGCTGGGCGGCTTTCTCGCGCTACTGTCGGCGTCGCCCACCGTCGTGGTGCTCGCCGCGGGCGTCGGCGTCGCGACGACGGCATTGACGATCGTTCGCCACACCCCCGCGGAGCGACGTGCCATCGTCCAGTGGATCCTGGGCGCGGTGGTCATCGCCGCGCTCGCGGTGGCGTTCGCGCTGCGTCACCAGATCATCCGCATCCTCGACGCCGGCTCGGACTTCTCGATGCGCGCTGACCTGTGGAACCTGCTGCTGGACTTCAGCGCCGAACGGCCGCTCACCGGGTGGGGCTGGTTCGGCCCGTGGCCGCGCGGTGAATACCCCTTCACCTACATGAACTTCCTGCTCGAGCAGAGCCACCGATCGTCACTGAACGCCTACTTCGACGCGCTGCTGCAGCTCGGCTGGGTCGGTCTCGCCCTGTTCGTCGTGCTGGGCGGGGTCGCCGTCGTGCGCTCGTGGCTTGTGGCGAGCGCGCGCCGTTCGGTCGTCTACGCCTGGACGCCGCTCGTGCTGGTGACGCTCGCCGTGGAATCGATGTTCGAGAGTTTCACCCTCACCGAGTCGGGCTGGGTGCTGCTCGTGCTGTGCACGCTGCGCGCGGGGCAGAGCAGGTCGTGGCGCGAGCTCATCGACGCGGCGCACACGGGTGCCATCCCGACGCTGAAGCCGGAGAAGTAACGTCACGACGCGTGGTCTCCGGAGTTCTTCAAGCGGCGCCAGGTAGGCTGTGACCTCGTGACCCACGTGCTGCAGAACGTCGTCTTCCCGCTCGACCGAGACCCCGATCTGCTTCCGCTGTATGCGGACCCCGAGACATGGTCGGTCATCGATGAGGAGCCCGTGCGCGTGTCCAATCGCGCTCAGCTGGGCAACATCCTCGGACGCACCCGCGCGCGCATCTCGGCTGGACGCCGAGTCTCGCTCGGCACGTACTTCAACGCCTTCCCGGCGTCGTACTGGCAGCACTGGACGGGTGTGCGAGAGGTGCGGCTCACCGTGCGCACCACCGGCCCCGCGACGATCCTGGTGTACCGCTCGAACGGCAGCGGCGTCCGCCAGCGCATCGACACCCAGGAGGTCGCCGGAGATGCGACCACGACCTTCGACCTGTCGCTCACCGAGTACAGCGACGGCGGATGGATCTGGTTCGACGTGGTCGCCGATGAGAAGCACGCCACTCTCGAGGGCGGCGAATGGACCACCGAGCAGGAGCCGGCCCGCTCAGGGAAGGCATCGCTCGGCATCACGACCTACAACAAGCCGGACTACTGCATCGAGACTCTGAACGCGCTCGCCGACGCGCCGGATGCGCTCGAACTGGTCGACCGCATCTTCCTGGTCGACCAGGGCACGCGCCTCGTCGAAGAGCAGGCAGGCTTCGACGATGTCGCCGAGAGGCTCGGTGAGACGCTGCAGATCATCCGTCAGAGCAATCTGGGCGGGTCGGGCGGGTTCGCCCGCTCGATGCATGAGACGCTGAAGCGCCCGGAGAGCGACTTCGTGCAGCTGCTCGATGACGACGTGCGTCTGGAGCCCGAATCGCTGCGCCGGTCCATCGTCTTCGGGCGGTATGCGACCACTCCCGTCCTGGTCGGCGGCCACATGTTCGACCTGCTGGACCGTCCCAAGCTGCACGGTTGGGCCGAGGTCGTCGACGAACACCCGTTCATGTGGCGCAACCTGTACCAGGAGAGGATGCCGCACGACTTCGGCGTCGCGAACCTGCGCCAGTCGCCTCTGCTGCACATGCGGATGGACGCCGACTACAACGGCTGGTGGATGTGCCTCATCCCGCTCGATGCGATCCGCGAGGTCGGCCTGTCGCTGCCCGCGTTCATCAAGTGGGACGACGCAGAGTTCTGCCTGCGTGCGCGGGAGGCTGGGTTCGCCACGGTCTCGCTTCCCGGAGTGGCGCTCTGGCACGTCTCCTGGGTGAACAAGGACGACACCATCGACTGGCAGGCGTACTTCCACGCGCGAAACCGCATCGTCGCGGCGCTGTTGCACTCGAACGCCCCGCAGGGCGGACGGCTGCTCACGCACAGCCTGCGAGTGGACCTCAAGCACCTCATGATGATGCAGTACTACCCCGTCGCTCTGCGGGCGCGTGCGCTGCGTGACGTGTTGTCGGGGCCGCAGCATATGCGGCGCACGCTAGCGACCGCGATGCCGGCTGCGCGTGCCATGGCCGCGAATTTTCCAGAGACGGTCGTGCACCGCGATCCCAGCCGTGTGCTGCACGCCCGGCGCGGCAGGCAGGTCTTTCCGCCGCTCAAGGCCCGCGAGGTCGACAGCCCCACCGGAATGCGCCTGAAGCTGTTCACGTTCCGGGCTCTGCTCTCGCACTGGCTGCACACCCCCGATCCGGCGAATGTCGCCCGCCCCGAGGTCGAGTTCGGCAAGGGCGACGCGCTGTGGTGGCGGGTGCCCCGCTTCGACAGCGCGCTCGTCAGCACTGCCGACGGCTCGGGTAAGAACGTGTACACCCGCGACAGGGCTCAGTACCGCCGGATGTTGCGCGAGTCGCTGGCGCTGCACCGGAGGCTGCGACGCAGCTGGCCGCGCTTACAGAAGGAGTATCGCAACGCGTTGCCCGAGCTGGTCTCCGACTCGTCGTGGCAGCAGACCTTCGAGGAGCAGGCATGACCCCGTCATTCGATCCGGCCTCGGCGACGATCGTCATCGTGACCTTCAACCGGTCCCACTTGCTCTCGGGCCTGCTCACCAGCATCCGCGGCATGAACCCCAAGCCCGGCCGCGTCGTCATCATCGACAACGCCTCGTCGGACGACACCACCGACGTCGTGGACTCGTTCCGCGACAGCATCGGCACCGAGATCGTGTACCGACGCCTTGAGACGAACACCGGCGGCTCCGGAGGTTTCAGCGAGGGCATGCGCACCGCCTACGAGCTGGGCTCGGAGTGGATTTGGATGATGGACGACGACGTCGAGGTGATCCCCGACGGCCTGGCCAAGATGGGCAAGTGGTCCTCGCGGTTCCGGAGCATCCAGGGCCGGCGCTACGACTACGACGGCAGCGAGTTCTACTGGCAGTACCGCATCGCTGAGCGGATGGGCATCCCCATCCCGTTCGCGCCGTCGAAGTTCGACGCCTCGGGGTTCAAGGAGATGAACAGCGGATGCTTCGAGGGCATGTTCATCCACCGCTCGATCGTGCAGCAGATCGGGCTGCCCGACCCTCGCTTCTTCATCTATTGGGATGACCAGATGTACGGCTGGCTCGCGTCGCGTCGCACGACCGCGGTGATCGTCGACGAGTTCGTGCTGCGTCGCACCCGTGAGATCAAGCAGTGGGACATGGGCATCCGTCACATGAACGCGTCGAGCAACGCGTACCGGTACTACATCATGCGCAACCGCGCCTTCATCAAGCACTATTACCGCGTGAACGGCGTCTACAACCCACTGCTGTTCGGGCTGGGAACGACGGCGACCTTCTTGAAGGAACTCATCCGGTTGGTGTTCGTGGAGCGCACGGTGCGGGGAACCAGCAACCTGTTCCGAGGTCTTCGAGACGGCGGCAAAGCCGGCCGCGACCGCAGCTGGCAGCCCATGCCGGCTCTGGAGGCATGACGTGACCGGTGCACCGCACGAGCCGGAGTACGTCTGGGATTACGGGCGTCAGCGTCGACGGCCCGGGCGAGTGTGGCTGATCGTGGCGCTCTCGGTGCTCGCGATCGCGATCGCGGCGGTTCTGTTCTGGGTGTTCTTCCGCCCCGGAGCACCCGCAGCGGAGCGGACTCCCGCGCCGAGTGCGTCGCCTGCCGGCACGGCGTCGCCGAGTGCGACTCCTTCGCCATCTGTCACGCCCACGCCCACGCCGACACCCACACCCACTGCGTCCGCCGCGCCGACCGGCAAGCCCACGCCGCCGCGCCCGGCCGACCCCGACCTGACCTCGTTCCGCGACGAGGTCGGCCCCGTGCTCGATGCTGCAGCGACCGGCCTCCGTTACGCGCGCGAAGAGGGCGGCATGGCCGCGATGCAGGACGTCATGCTGGTGCAGCAGGATGCGGAGCGGCTGACGGAGTCCGTCGCGCCGAGCGCGATCTCGGGGCGCTGGTCGGATGCCTTGGCGACGTATGGACGAGCGCTGGAGACCCTGCGTGCCGCCTACGAGCGCGGAGAGGAAGCCCACACCGAAGACCGCGCGGCGACCGCAGCTCTGAGCGAGCTGAACGACATCGCGGGACGCTGACCGACGGGGCTGTCAGCGCGCGCTGTGATCGGCGTTGTACCGATCGAGCACCTCGCTGATCGCGGCATCCAGCACGAGCGCGCCCTTGTCGAGGTACAGGCCACGGGTGCAGAACCGTCGCAGATCCCGCTCGTTGTGACTGACGAAGAAGAGCGTCCGCCCCTCGGCGAGCAGCTCGTCGATGCGCTGGTAGCACTTCTCGCGGAACGCCTTGTCTCCGACCGCGAGCACCTCGTCGACCAGCAGGATCGGCTCTTCGAGTTGCGAGACGACCGCGAACGCGAGCCGCACCTTCATGCCGTTGGAGAGGTGCTTGTAGGGCGTCTCCTCGAAGCCAGCGAGCTCGGCGAACGCGATGATGTCGTCGTACCGGCGCGTCACCTCCGCGCGCGACATGCCATGCAGCCCGGCAGTCAGGCGCACGTTCTCGCGCACCGTGAGATCGCCGACGAACCCACCGGTGATCTCGATGAGCGGCGCCACACCTCCGCGCACCTCGACGCCGCCCTCGTCCGGAAGCAGCACACCGGCGACCAAGCGAAGAAGCGTCGACTTCCCCTGTCCGTTCCGGCCGACGACGCCGATGGACTCGCCCGGCTGCACGGAGAACGTGACGTCGCGCAGTGCCCAGAACTCGCCAGGCCGCGTCCGGCGTCGCGCGCCCGCGAACATGTCCTTGAAGCTGCGCCTGCCGCGCCTGTTGCGCCGGAAGCGCACGCCCAGACGCCGAACTTCGATCGCTGCCGTCATCACAGCTCCTTCAGCACGGGGCGCTCCAACGCACGGAACACCCACAGACCGATGATGAGGATCCCGACGCTGACGACCGCACTGGTGACGACCGGGAGCATCTCGACCAGCTCAGGGAAGAACGCCGCCCGGTAGAGCATGAAGATGCCGGTGAGCGGGTTGAAGGAGACGATCGTGTGGAACGGCTCCGGCAGGTTCTGTACGGAATAGATCACCGGCGTGGCGTAGAACAGCGCCCGCAGGATCAGCGCGGTGGTGCGCTCGAGGTCCGTGAACAGCACGCAGAGCGGCGCGACCAGCATGCCGAGTCCGACCAGCAGCGTCATCTGCAGGACGACAGCCACCGGCATCCAGAGCGCGCCCCATCCGATCTGGGCGGTCTTGGCCGGATCAGCCTCCACCAGCATGTTGATGATCACGAAGAGCGCCAGAACCGGCAGCGAGCACAGGAATTCGATGCCCTTGCTCAGCACGATCCGGTTGATCCAGATCGACCTCGGGATCGCGGTGGAGCGCACCAGCTTGGCGTCCTTGCGGAAGGCCCGAGTGAAGTCGGAGGTGGCGGTGTTGAACCACACCCACGGCAGCAGGCCCGCGATGAGGAACACGATGTACGGTTCGGCTCCGACGTCCTTCTTGAAGAAGAAGGTGAACACCAGCAGGTAGATGAGGCTCATCACCAGCGGATCGAGAACCGACCACAGATAACCGAGGAAGCTGGTCGCGTAGCGGACTCTCAGATCACGCGCCGAGAGCAGCCAGAGAGAATGCAGATAGCGCCGTGGGGTGCCCGGCATCCCCACCGTGGTCGTGCTCATCGGCGCCTCAGTCGCCCTGGCCCGAGAGTTCGTTGCGCCACATCGACAGTGCCGAGCCGATGGCCATGTGCATGTCCAGATATTGGTACGTGCCGAGGCGCCCGCCGAAGTGCACGTCGTGCTCGCCCCTGGCGAGGTCGCGGTACGCCAGCAGTCCTTCCCGATCGGCGGGGGTGTTCACCGGGTAGTACGGCTCGTCGTCGCGGTCGGCGAAGCGCGAGAACTCGCGCATGACGACGGTCTTATCGGAGTTGTAGACGTCCTTGCGTTCCGGGTGGAAGTGCTTGAACTCGTGGATGCGCGTGTAGGGCACATCGAGATCGGGGTAGTTCATGACACTGGTGCCCTGGAAGTCGCCGACATTCAGCACCTCCTGCTCGAAGTCGAGGGTGCGCCAGCTCAGCGCGCCCTCGGCGTAGTCGAAGTACCGGTCGACCGGCCCGGTGTACACGACAGGGATCTGCCCAACCGTCGCGGCCTTGTTCAGCGGCTGTGACGCGTCGAAGTAATCGACGCCGAGCTTGACCTCGATGTTCGGGTGATCGGCCATGCGCTCGAGCCACGCGGTGTAGCCGTCGGTGGGCAGTCCCTCCCACGTGTCGCTGAAGTACCGGTTGTCGTAGGTGTAGCGCACCGGCAGTCGGCTGATGATGTCGCCCGAGAGCTTCTGCGGATCGGTCTGCCACTGCTTCGCCGTGTAGTCGCGGAAGAACGCCTCGAACAGCGGGCGCCCCACGAGGGCGATCCCTTTCTCCTCGAAGTTCTGCGCCGTCTTGGCGTCGAACTCCCCCGCCTGCTCCTTCACCAGCGCGCGAGCCTGGTCGGGCGTGTACGCGGCTTGGAAGAACTGGTTGATCGTGCCGAGGTTCACCGGCATGGGGTACACGACGCCCTGGTGGGTGGTGTACACGCGGTGGACGTAGTCGGTGAAGGTCGTGAACCGGTTGACGTACTCCCACACAGTCGGGTTCGACGTGTGGAACAGGTGCGCACCGTAGCGGTGCACCTCGATGCCGGTCTCGGGCTCCGCCTCGCTGTACGCGTTGCCGCCGATATGCGCCCGACGGTCGATGACGGTCACCTTGCGACCCGCGACTGCGGCGCGCTCGGCGATGGTGAGGCCGAAGAAACCCGACCCGACGACGAGAAGATCCATGGCTCAATCGTATCGGCGGGACGCTGCAAGACACGCGGCACGCTCCCACCGACGGGCTACTGGCTACGCGCGTAACCTCCGCTACTGTGAGCGAAGCGGCACCCTGGCCGCCTACCCTGACACGAAGGTGAGACTTCGCGATGCTTCGACGTGCCCTCGCTGCGTCTGCCACCACGGCGGTCGTGCTCTCATTGCTGATAGCCACCCCTGCTGTCTCTGCAGCGACGACGACCGCGGCAGATCTTGTCGGCCTGTTGCGGACCGCCCCGGCGGACACGACACACGAATACGATCGCGCGGCCTTCGATCATTGGGTCGATGCGGATGCTGACGGATGCAACACGCGATACGAGGTCCTGATCGCGGAGAGCACGACCCCGGTGATCGTCGGTGCGGGATGCTCGCTGGCCGGCGGGACCTGGGTTTCGCCATACGACGGATACGCGACGACTGACCCATCGGAGATTCAGATCGACCATGTCGTCGCTCTTGCCGAGGCTTGGCGCTCGGGCGCGTGGGCATGGACAGACGATCAGCGTCGAGCCTTCGCCAACGATGTCGACGTGGCTTACGCACTCACGGCGGCTTCTGGGACGTCCAATCAGGCCAAGTCCGATAAGGACCCAGGCCGGTGGCTACCGACGAACGCCGCGTACACATGCGAGTACGTCATCTCGTGGGCGCTTGTGAAGCACCGCTGGTCGCTCACCGTCGACCAAGAGGAGTTCGCCGCGCTGCAGAGCGCGCTCTCCGGCGAGTGCGGGAAGACCCCGGTGGAGCTGCCAGAGGTGCAGGTCCCATCTGCTGGGCCCGTCGTTCCCAGTGAACCCATGCCCGCGCCCGGTGGGCAGGTCACCCCCTTCCCCGCCGGCTCGACGCGGCTCGCTGGCGTCAGCCGATATGAAACGGCCATCGCCGTCTCACGCAGGTACTCCCCGGGTGTTCCTGCGCTGTTCGTTGCCACTGGTGCAGACTTCCCTGACGCGCTGTCCGCGGCGGCGGCCGCAGCCCGCCTCGGTGGCCCCCTGCTGTTGACGCCGCCGACGTCACTCGCGCCGGCGGTTCGCGACGAGATCCGACGGCTGCGTCCCGCGAAGATCTACATCGCCGGCGCTCACGGCGCCGTCGACGGTCGAGTTGAGACAACGCTCCGCTCGATCGCGCCTGTGCGACGCCTCGGCGGGCCCTCCCGCTATGACACGGGCGCCGCGATCGTGAAGGCTATCTTCCCCTCGGCACGGCACGCGTTCATCGCAACGGGTCGCACATTCCCCGATGCACTCGCCGCATCCGGAGCAGCGGGGGCCACAGCGGCACCCGTGGTTCTCGTGGACGGTGCTCAGAAGTCGTTACCGTTGAGCACAGAAGCCCTGCTTTCCAACCTCGGGGTCCGCTCGGTCACCATCGTGGGCGGCACCGGCGCTGTCTCCACTCGCATCGAGACTCAGCTGAAACGCAAGTACGCGACGTCGAGGATCGGCGGCGCGTCGCGCTACGAGACCGCCGCGAACATCAATAACAGATACTTCGCGCCAGGTGCAGCACCGGCCGCGTTCGTGGCCACGGGATTGAACTTCCCCGACGCACTCGCCGGCGCCGCCCTCGCCGGACGCCTGAAGAGTCCGGTGTACGTCACCACGACCGCTTGCGTCCCTGACGCCGCCCACGTCTCGCTGCTGACCCGGAAGGCTCCCGCCACGGTCGCTCTCGGCAGCGCGAACGTGGTAAGCGCAGGAGCGGCAAAGAATCTCGGCTGCCTAACGCCGGCTGTTCCCCGAATCTCCGGTTCTGCATCTGTGGCATCGACTCTGAAAGCCGTTCCCGGCGCATGGACCTCGGGAACGTCGTACCGATACCAGTGGCTCGCGAACGGCTCCCCGATCCGCGGCGCAACCTCGGCGACTCTCCGACTCACCGCCAGTCAAGCGGGCAAACGGATCTCAGTGCGCGTCACCGGTTCGAAGGCCGGTTACACCCAGGCACACGCAACGTCCGGCAAGACCGCACCCGTCGGCTACCCGTCTCGCATCACTCCAGTCGACAGCTGGTCGTGCCCGTCGTGGGCTCCGATCAAGGGCAACGCAAGTTCCATGATCTACCATGTGCCCGGAGGCGCGTTCTACACGCGGACTAACCCCGAGGAGTGCTTCAGAACCGAAGCCGCTGCCAAAGCGGCCGGCTATCGGAGATCACAGCGTTAGACGCTGGAGACGCTGGCCGGACCTCAGGCGGCACCGACGACGATGCGCGGAGTCCCGGCCCAGAGCGCGGGGTCGGACGCATTGCGCCCGTCAACGAGCAGCTTCACGCCCGGGACGTCGGCGGGCATCAGCGCCTGGTAGTCGGCGTGGTCGGTCTGGAGAATGGCGAGATCTGCTGGGTCACCGATCGTGTGGGGCTCGAAGCCGAGGCCGCGCAGTTCGTCATCGGTGTACAGCGGGTCGTGGACGACGACGTCGGCACCACGCGCCTTCAGCGCGGCCACGGTCGGGAAGACGCCGGAGAACGCCGTCTCCTTCACTCCCCCGCGATAGGCGGCACCGAGCACGACCGCCCGCTGACCCGTCAGGTCGCCGAGGATGCCTTCGGCCTGCGCCACGAGACGCTCGGGCATCGACGCGTTCAGCTGTCGCGCCACACGCACGATGTCGGCATCGGGGTCGGTAGACAGATACAGACGCGGGTAAACGGGAATGCAGTGCCCACCTACGGCGATACCAGGACGGTGAATGTGGCTGTACGGCTGCGAGTTGCAGGCGTCGATCACCTTGTACACGTCAATGCCATGCGATGCGGCGAAAAGCCCGAACTGGTTCGCCAGCCCGATGTTCACGTCGCGATAGGTCGTCTCGGCCAGCTTCGCCATCTCGGAGGCCTCTGTCGAACCGAGATCCCAGACGCCGTTCGGCTGCGCCAGATCCGGACGCTCGTCGAACTGCAGCACCGCCTCGTAGAACTCTCGTGCTCGACGCGTGCCCTCGTCGGACAGCGCACCGATCAGCTTCGGATACTTACGCAGATCCTCGAACACGCGCCCGGTGAGCACTCGCTCGGGCGAGTAGGCGACGTGGAAGTCCACGCCCTCGGTCAGCCCGGATCCCGCCTCCAGCATCGGCTTCCAGCGGGTGCGGGTCGTGCCGACCGGGAGCGTCGTCTCGTAGGAGATCAGGGTGCCAGGCGTGAGGTGCTCAGCCAACGACTTCGTCGCAGCATCCATGTACTTGAAGTCCGGCTCCCACGTCTCGTCGTTCACGAAGACGGGGGCCACCAGCACAACGGCGTCGGCACCGGGGATCGCCTCGGCGTATTCCGTCGTCGCGCGCAGTCGTCCGGCTGGGATCAGCTCTTCGAGCCGCTCCTGCAGGTGAGCCTCACCGGGGAACGGCTCCTTCGCCGCGTTGATGGACTCGACTGCCTTCTGATTGACATCGACGCCGATCACATCGTGACCGGACGAGGCGAACTGGACGGCGAGGGGAAGCCCGATCTTTCCGAGGGCCACGACGGCGATGCGCATGACATCAAGTCTATTAGGGCGCGGCGCGAGGTGCCGCCGCGCCTTACGATCGAGCTGACTCAGCCCGCGGACTCGCCGAGCGACGCCGGAGCCAGGTCGAGCATCTCCGCCAGCTGAGGCCTGAGTGCGGGCGCGAGATAACGGACGAACGTGCTCGTGAGGTGGTTCACGTCGCGGTACACCTGCAGGTCGAAGATGACCGGACAGAGCTTCGCATCGCAGATGTATTTCGTGAGGTCCGCGTACGCGGAGTCCGTCTGCTCCGCGACGGCCCGCTCGGCTGTGGCGATCTCCTCGTCGAGCGCAGAGTCGCGACCGATGTCGCATGCCGTGACGTCGGCGACGTCAGCCGAGAGGCAAGTCGGCGGCTGTGCCGGGGCCTGCGGCGTGTCCGCGATGATCAGCACGCGGATGCCGGCGGCCCGGAGCCGTTCGACGGTGGCGCTGAGCCCGCGCTTCCAGATGCCCTGGCGACGCTCGCCCCGGGGCTCCCCCGAAAGTGCGTAGTGGGAGAAGTTGGAGATCACCACGACATCGGGAGGATCGGCCACGATATGCGCCAATACGTTCTCGCGCCACCTATCGCAGGCGGAGTACGGAACTCCCTTCACCAGCACGGTCACCTCGGCCGCCGGGCACGATGACTTCGTGTAGGTCCGGATCGCGGAGATGTCTCCGGCGAGTTCGTCGATCGCCGGGAACCACTGCGCGGAGTGTGAGTCGCCGAAGATCGCGATCCGCTTCGCCCCTGTCGCATCACCGTAGACGCAGTCCAGCACCTGCTCGGACTTGACGTCGAGCCGGCAGCCGTCGGCGTAGAGCCGCGGCAGGTCGTCAGCGACCTCATCGAGCGCCGGACGCAGGTTCTGCGGGACGAACTCCGTCGCGACGGGCGGGTCGGCCGGGAAGTCGGGAGCCGATGCCACCGGTATGGAGGTGCCGAGGTCGCGCACCGACGCCCAGTGCACGATCGACGCGGCCGAGACGGTGAGCAGGATGCTGAGCCCGAGTGTCGCGAACATCGTCACGCGCGGCGGGCGGGAGGTCAGCATCCGAGGCGATCGCAGCGGCGTCTCCACGAAGCGGAACAGCAGCCAGGCCAACGGCAGCGCCAGCACGATGCCCAGCATGACCCGGGCGAGCAGCGGCAGCGGTCGTTCCTCTCCGACGTGGGCCTGAGTGATCACGAGCAGCGGCCAGTGCACGAGGTAGAGCGAGTAGGAGATCAGACCGACGAACTGCATGGGCCGGATCGAGAGCAGCGTCGCAGGGCCCGCTTTCGATGGTGTCGCACCGAAGAGGAGGACCAGTGCCGTGCCGACGGTCGGCACCAGCGCGACAACGCCGGGAAAGGCCGTGCCGCTGTCGAATGCCACCGCACCGGCGAGCACCATGGCGACACCGACCCAGCCCCCGATCGCGGCGCCCGCCGCCGATGCGCGCAGCGGGCCGCGCAGCAGCAGCATTGCGATGACAGCGCCGACCAGCAGCTCCCAGGCACGCGTCGGCAGCGAGAAGAAGGCCGTTGGCTGATCGGCGAGCGTGAGCATGGCACCCGCCACGAGGCTTGCCCCGGTGATCGCGGTGGTGCAGAGGATCAGCCACGTCCGCCGGCGCCTCACAAGCAGGAAGAGGAGCAGCAGCACCAACGGCCACAGCAGGTAGAACTGCTCTTCGACGCCCAAGGACCAGTAGTGCTGATACGGCGACGGTGAGTGATCTGCGAGGTAATCGGTCTCTTGGACTGCGAACCAGATGTTCGGCACGTACAGGATCGTCGCCAGCGCATCTCGCAGCACGCGCTCGAGCGCGACTGGCGGGTAGAACACAACTGCGGCCACGGCCGTGAAGGCGGCGACGGTGAGCGATGCGGGGAGGATGCGGCGGATGCGGCGCGCGTAGAAATCCGCGAAGCGAATCCGGCCCTCGCGTTCGAGCGACTGCAGCAGATGCGTCGAGATGAGGAATCCCGAGATCACGAAGAAGACGTCGACACCGATGTAGCCGCCGCTGATACCGGGGACGCCGGCGTGGTACAGCAGCACCAGTCCGACCGCGATAGCGCGCAGCCCCTGTACATCCGTGCGGAACGCCTGCCCTCCGCGCGCGGTCGTGGAGTCCACTCGCTATCGCGTGCCGTCGGTCGCGCGGATCAGCTCGGCGACCACCCGCTCGGCCGCATGCCCATCACCATAGGGCGCCTCATCGGTGTCGGCGGGGCGAGGACGCGACGCCCCGGCCGAGATCTCCTCGGCGGTGCCGGCGAGCACATTCCAGCCGAGCTCGACGGTCTCGACCCACTCGGTCTCCGTGCGCACAGTGGTGCACGGCACACGCAGCAGGAAGGCCTCCTTCTGCAGACCGCCCGAATCAGTGACCACTCCGGCACTCGACAGCGCAGCGGCGATCAGGTCGGGATAGGCCAGCGGCGCGTGAGCGATGAGAGAGCCCTGCGTGAGCGCGACGCCGTGTGCGACGGCTTTGGCCACCACCCGCGGATGGGCGAGCAGGATCACCGGCTTGTCGAGTCCGGCGAGACCGGCCGCCACCTCGCGCAGTCTGTCCGGGTCGTCGGTGTTCTCGGCTCGATGGATGGTCGCGACGTAGTACCCGTCTGCCTCGAGGCCGAGCTCGGCGAGCAGACCCGACGGGCGCCCCGCGACCTCATCGCGCACCTCGAAGAGCACGTCGGTCATGACATCGCCCACGAGCACGGTACGCACTGCCAGCCCCTCGCTCGCGAGGTGGTCGACCGCCACCTCGGTCGGCGCCAGCAGCAGATCCGCTGCGTGGTCCGTCATCACCCTGTTGTGCTCCTCCGGCATCCGGCGGTTGAAGCTGCGCAGCCCCGCCTCGAGATGAGCCACCGGGATGTGCATCTTCACGGCGCTCAGCGCGGCCGCCACGGTGGAGTTCGTGTCACCGTAGACGAGCACCCAGTCAGGGCGGTGCTCGTCGAAGACGGCGTCGAGTGCTGCGAGCATGGCCCCGGTCTGCACGCCGTGCGATCCGCTGCCCACTCCGAGATGGACGTCGGGTGCTCCGATCCCGAGGTCCTCGAAGAAGACGTCTGAAAGCATCGGATCGTAGTGCTGCCCGGTGTGCACGATCACGTGCTCCACCCCCGCCGCCTTCGCGGCCTTGTGGATGGGGGCGAGCTTGACGAACTGCGGGCGGGCGCCCACGACGCTGACGATCTTCACGGGAGTCAAGTGTATGACGCCCCGGCTGGGCGACCCCGCATCCGGGATAGTCTGGCACCCGTGCGCATCCTGGTCGTCACCCCGTGGTTCCCCACTGCGGAATCCGCCGCGAGCGGGGTCTTCGTACAGCGGGAGGTCGAAGCCCTCACCACACGGCACGAGGTGACCGTGCTGCACCTGGACTGGCAACGCGGTACAGCACTGGACCCATCATCGCGCGGCGGCTACCGATATCGGCATGTCCCGCTCTCCCGCGCGAACCCGCTCGCATACCGCGCGGCACGTCGCATCGTGACGGAGATCGCTCAGTCTCATGACGTCACCCACACGCACGCCCTCACCGGGCTCGTCCCCTGGCTTGCCGGTCGTCCGAGCGGCGGACGCCCCTGGGTGCACTCCGAGCACTGGTCCGGCATCACCGCTCCGGAGACCCTCCGCGCGCCTGACCGGCTCGCACTGCGCGTCCTGGGTCGACGACTGCGATCCGCCGATGCTGTCATCGCCGAGAGCTCGAGGCTCGCGAACGGCATCCGTCGCTTCCGCGCGAGCCCGATCGATGTCGTCCCCTGCGTCGTCGACGCGGTCACGCCGGTCGAGCGCCCTCGCGGGCCCGGGCTCCGGCTGGTCGCAGTGGGAAGCCTCATCGCTCGCAAGGGGCCGATGCTCGCCGTCGACGCGCTCGCCGAACTGGTATCACGAGGCGTCCCCGCGGAGCTGACCTGGGTTGGTGCCGGCCCGCTCGCGACGGCCGTCTCGGAACGGGCACGTGAGATGGATGTCGGCGATCGGCTCCGCCTGGCCGGGGCGCTCGACGCCGCCGGTGTGACGCAGGAACTGCAGGCCGCCTCGCTCTTCATCCTGCCCACCCAGGGCGACAACTTCTGCGTCGTCGTCGCAGAAGCGCTCGTCAACGGGCGACCGGTGGTCAGTGGGGCGGCGACCGGGGCCGTCGACTATGCCGCACCGGCGGTGAGCAGGTTCGTCGAGCCTCAGACCGGCGCCGCCTACGCGGATGCCGTCGAAGACCTCGCACGCGCGACAGCGAGCCTCGGCGCGGACGAGATCGCGGCGACCGTGGCCGGACGATTCGACCGCGTGCGGGTGGCGGACGAGCTCTCCCGCATCTACATGCGGGTCGCGGGCTGAACCCCCAACCGGGATAGCCTTTATCGGTGCGCATCCTCGTCGTCACCCCGTGGTATCCGACCGTCGCTCAGCCGACCGCCGGGGTCTTCGTTCAGCGTGACGCGCAGCTGATCGCGACTCATCACGACGTGGAGATCGTGCATCTCGTCGAGCCGCAACTGCTCACCGAACAGGATCGCGTCGTCGATGCGGACTCCGAGGTGCCGGTTCACCGCATCCCGTTCGATCGCAACTCCCCCGGCACCTACAGGCCCGCCTGGCGGCGCCTGCACCCTCTCATCGAACAGGCGGATCTGGTCCACACCCACGCACTGCCCGCCATCGCGGCCTTCACCAGCCGCCGCATCGGTCGCCCCTGGGTGCACTCCGAGCACTGGTCGGCAGTGACCTCTCGCGCATCCTTCAACCTCCGGGGACGCATCTTCGTCATGTTCCTGTCGCGCTTGCTGCGGCGACCGGACGTCGTCACCGTCGTCAGCTCGTTCCTCCTCGAGCACGTCGGTCGACTCCGCCGCGGCACGACGATGATCGTGCCGTCCGCCGTCCCCGCGGCTGTGGTGAGTGCCGCCGAGCACAGCGCCGACAGGCTCCGTCTGGTCGCCGTCGCCAACCTCGTCGACGGAAAGGACCCGCTCCTGGCGATCGACACGATCCGCGAGCTGCGACGCAGGGGCGTGCCGGCCGAACTCCGCTGGGTCGGAGACGGACCGCTTCGCGGCCGCGTGCAGGGAGCCATCGCGGACGACCCGTCGATCCGGTTGGTGGGCACGCTGGACCGCGCCGGTGTGTCGGCTGAGCTGAAACGCGCCGAGATCTTCTTCCTGCCCACACGACGGGAGACGCTCTGCCTGAGCGCCATCGAGGCGATCAGCCATGGACGCCCCGTGGTGATGGGCGCAGTCGGGGGCCAGCGGGACTATGTCGGGCCCGACAACGGCGTGCTGGTCGAAGAAAGCAGCGCCACCGCCTACGCCGATGCGATCATCCGGCTCTCCGAGGATTTCGAACGCATGTCGGCCGAGTCGGTCGCCGCCACTGTGGCCGATCGATTCACTCCTGAGACGGTGCTGCGCGGATACGAAGAGGCATACCGCGCCGCATCTGCCCGGCGCCGAGAGGACGACCGTCGATGACACCGCCGACCCATATCCCTGCGACGTCGGGCAGCCGACCGGGACTGCTCATCCTGTCTTACTCGCCGATCTCGAGGGACGCCCGAGTGCTCAGGCAGGTGAAGCTCTTCTCTGAGCGGTTCGACGTGACGACCCTCGGCTTCGGCGAGGCTGTCGACGGTGCGGCGGCGCATTATGAGATCACCGTCCCCACCGGCACGCGTCGCCGCATGCGCGCATACATCGAGGCGGTGCTGCTGCGCCTGCACCTGTACCGGCTGATGTACTGGACCGATCCTCTCGTCCGCGCGACGCGGCGCGCACTGCGAGGGAGGTACCCGGAGCGCATCCTCGCCAATGACATCTACACGGTCCCGCTCGCTCTGCGGCTGGCGCCCGCCGAGAGCATCCACACCGACCTGCACGAGTACTACCCGGGTCTGCATGACGACAGCGCTCAATGGCGCCGGCTGCGACAGCCCTACCTGACCTGGCTCGTGGAGAGGTACGGCGCACGACCCGTCTCGGCCAGCACTGTGGGAGCCGAGATCGCAGACGCGTACCGCAGGCACGGGATCAAGGCGCAGGTGGTCGCGAACGCGCCCGCGTACCTGCCGTACAGCCCCGAGAACGTCTCCGCTCCGATCCGTCTCGTGCATGCCGGTGCGGCTCTGCCCACGCGACGGATCGAGACGATGATGCGCGCTGTCGCGGAGTCCTCGGCGGACGTCGAGCTCTCGGTGCTGCTGACGCCGAACAATCCGGCGTACGTCGCCGAGCTCGAGCAGCTCGCGCGAAGCCTCGGACCTCGCGTGCGGATGCTGCCGCCGGTCGACCATCACGACCTGCTCCCCACGCTGAACCGGTATGACGTGGGCATCCATGTTCTCCCCGCGACGGTGACGAACCAGGCGCTCGCCCTTCCGAACAAGTTCTTCGACTTCGTGCAGGCGCGTCTCGGCATCATCGTGGGTCCGACACCGGGGATGGCGCGTCTCGTCGAGGAGCACGGTCTCGGCGCTGTGACGCCCGGCTTCGAGGCATCCGACATCCGAACGGTGCTCGACGCGATCGACGCGGAAGCGGTCCAGCGTTGGAAGAAGGCGGCGCACGCCGCAGCCGCGAAGCTGTCGGCCGAGTCGCAGCTGCCGGTCTGGGCAGAAGCGATCGACGGTCTCAGCGCCGCGCCGCGTTGACCGCCATCGCGACACGACGGCCGGCGATGAGTGATCGTAGCGGTGCGTGGCGGTGCAGCACGCGCAACGGATTCGACGTCATCAGCACATCGGCTGAGAGGTACTTGCTGCGGTCGCCGAGTGCGGCCCGCAGCGACTCCTCGGTGGCGTCGTCGACCACGGCCTCACGCAGGATACGGGTGTCGCGACGCGCCAGAATGCCGTCAACACCCGGTGCCCACCTCTTGAGCCTGCGCCAGGTCTCCGCGTATGTGGCGCGATCGGCGTCGCTCAGCCCGTCCGGTCCGATGTGTGTGGAGATGGAGCCGATCACGTGCACGCGCAGTATCTTGGCCGCGACCGCGCGCCGTGCGCTGGGCGACATCTCGCCGAACACGGCATCCGACTCGATCGCATCGAGATATGCCAGGTCCTCAGCAGCCGGCCCGGGCGCCTTGGTCACGCGATCCTTCTGATCATCATGCTCGAGATAGGCGGGCGAAGTCGGATCGAAGGCGATCGAGGCTCCCGAGAACCAGAGGTGCAAGCCGAATGACTGGTCGACCCCGCGAGGCAGACCCTCGGTGAATCGCAGTCCGGCGAACCGCTGTCGCCGCCAGAGTCCGAGCGGAGCGGTGCGCTCGAACAGCCGATCGCGGTCGCCGTCGAGTTCCTGTGTGCGGCGGGGTCGCACGCGCGGAGAGGCCACCCCGCCGGCGGCGATGCGGCGGATGGGGGCGATGACGACGTCCGCGGATCGCGCTTCTGCGAGCGCGAGCCATTCATCCAGCGCCGAGCGTGAGAGCTCATCGTCCGAGCCGAGCAGCCCGACGAACTCGCCGACGGCATTGTCCAGCCCGAAATTGAACGCGTTGGCAGGTGAGCGCACGCCGTCCTGCAGCGCGAGCAACCGTACACGGTTGTCTGCGGCGAGCGCGCCGAGCCGCTCCGCCACGATCGCGGGATCCAGATTGTGCGCGATCACGGTCACCAGGATGTCGCGCTCGTTCGCCAGAGCAGAGGAGACCGCACGCTCGACGGGACGGCTGCCGCTGTGGACGCCGATGATGATCTCTGCCTGTGTCATTCGTCTTCACCTTCGAGCCGCGCGGACTCCCGCCGCTCCGTCTCCTGCCGCTCGATCTCGTCCCCCCGCTCGCGTGCATCGCCGGCGTCGGGGTCGACGAGACCTGCAAGCGCGGCCTGCACGGCGAACTCCGACTCCGTGGCGACGACCTCATCGAAGGTTCCGGATGCCGCAACCTGACCGTCACGCATGAAGAAGACCGTATCGGCGTTGCGGATCGTCGACAGTCGATGAGCGACCGTCACGGTGGTCACACTGCCGCGCAGGCCTTCGATCGCCCTGGTCACAGCCGCTTCGGTGGCAGTGTCCAGGGCGCTGGTCGCCTCATCCATCACGAGCACACGCGGGTCGCTGTACAGCGCACGGGCGATGCCCATCCGCTGCCGCTGACCACCGGAGAGCGCCAGGCCGCGCTCGCCGATCCGTCCGTCCATCCCGCCTTCGCGGGCGTCGATCAGAGGCAGCAGTTGCGCCTGCTCCAGGGCGAAGCGCACCCGATCGCGATCGAAATCGGCACGCCAGCTGAGCGCGACGTTCTGCGCGACGGTCGAATCGAACAGCGATACCTCTTGCGGCACATAGGAGATCTGCGCACGCCAGGCGTTGAGAACGCTGCTCAGTGGCACGCGGTCCACCGTGATGCTCCCGCTCGTCGGCTCGATGAGGCCGAGCAGCAGGTCGACCATGGTCGACTTGCCGGCGCCGGACGCCCCGACGAATGCGACCTGCGTTCCGATCGGGATCTCGAGCGTCACCCCGCGCACTGCATCCGCCGAGTCAGGCGTGTACCGGAAGCTGACGTCGTCGAACCGGATGGTGCGCGGCGATTCCGGGAACGTCGCGGTGTCGCCGCGCAGCGCGGTGGCCATGTATTCCTCTGAGTCCCGCACTTCGTCGAGGACGGCGCGTGCGTGCGGCGCCGAGACATTCAGCTGCTGCAGGACGCCCTGGAAGCGCACCAGCGAAGGCGCCAGCCGGAACCCGGCGAGGCCGAAGAGCGCGATCGAAGCGATCGCCCCCTGCACGCTGCCGTCGTTGATGAATCCGGCGCCGCCGACGATGACGATGCCGCCGATCAGGGCGATGTCCATGATGTGCCGCGGCACCTGAGCGAGGAACTGGGAGTTGGCCCTGGCTCGGGTCGCGTGCGATCGGTTCTCGCGGACGACATCGGCCACCTGTGCGGCGCTGCCGCGCAATGTGACCTCTTTCAGCGCGCCGATCATCTCGGTGATCAGACGGGATGACCGCAGCGAGTATCGAAGCGCGACCAGTCCCGCCTGCTTCGACCTGCGGGAGATCTGCAGCTGCAAGATCAGCGCGATGATGCCGAGGTAGACGATGGTGACGAGCCCGACGAAGGGCTGGGCGATGGCCAGCACCAGGATGAGCGAGAAGAAGTTCATGAACTCGCCGATCAGCGACGCCCCGGGGAGCAGGAAGCCGGAGATGGTCGTGCTCACGCTGGCGTCCGTGATCCGCACGAGATCCGATGAGTTCCGCCGCAGTCGCTTGACCCATGGGGCGCGGATGTAGCCGTCGAACACGCGCACGCCGAGTTCCAGCTCGTAACGGGAGAACCGTCGCGTGGCGAACCACTGCATGGTGAGCGCGAATGCTCCCTTGACCACGATGAGTCCGCACACCAGCGCCAGCGGTATCAGGACCTGTGCGCCCTCCAGCCGTCCGATGATCGGCAGCACGAGCGGCGTGCCGCTGACCAGCGGAGCGATCACGACGGCGAGCAGTCCGAGCGCGAGACCGTCCATGAGCGCGAGCGCCCCCATCACGGAGGCGTAGAACGAAAGGTATCGCCCGGCACTGCGCGGCAGCACGCCGAGAACTTGCCGGTACAGCTTCCAGTTGGCGTTCTTCACCGCACCCCCGCCGCGATCGCGGCCAGGAAGGCCCTGCCCTCGGAGGCCGAGTTCAATCGAGCCGCCACGACGGCCGAACGTGCCTTCATCTCGATGACGCGCTCCGCGTCGAGCTCGCGGAGCGTGTCTCTGAGAGACTCCCACGTGAACTCGGGCACCACCACTCCATGACCGTGCTCACGCACGAGCGGTGCCATGGTCTCGGTCTCACCGACCACCAGCGCGAGACGCCCCTGGGCTGCTTCGAAGAACTTGTTCGGCATCGCGTACTGCAGGTTGATACCCGTGGGTTTGTAGAAGACGATCTCGACGTCGTACTCGTTGATACGCTGTGGGATCTCGCGCATCGGGGCCGGCGGCACGATGTGGATGCGATCCCGTGCCGGGTGACGGCTGATCTCGTCCCGCAGCATGGCCAGGACGGGCGGGTTGGATGTGAGCATGAAGGTCATCGAGAAACGAGGCGGGAGCTCTCGCAGCGCCGCCAGGATCTCGGTGAATCCTCGCGACCAGCTCGGCAGCCCGTGGAAGAGCATGCGGATCTCGTGCGGGTCGACCGGGGTGGGTTCGAGGTCGGCGACGTAGGGAGGCGCATTGCGAACCTGCGCGGGGGTCGGGATGCCAAATTCATCGGCGTAGAGCCGGCCGATCGGAGTGTTCACCACCGAGCGGCTCGTGAATCGCACCGATCCGATGTGGCTGCGCCCCCACCGATAGTGGGCACCAGTGATCCGTGCCCCGAGGGTCTGTCGCCGTCGATCCGGGTTGTGATACTCGTGGAGGTCGAGATGGTGCAGGCCCTTAAGGGCAGCGGGCGTGAAGTCGCGGTCGTCATCGAGCCAGGGCGCGAATTCGAGCTCGTTGAACACGATGAGGTCGTACCGTCCAGCGCGGACGCGCTCACGCAGCGGCTCCGGAATGCGCGAGCTCATGAGCGCTCGGAAGCGCAGGCGCTGCGGCAGGAGCAGGTGCGCCGCGAGTAGCCCGATCCGGTTGGTCGTCCAGTCGCGCGCGGGCGCGAGCTCGTAGTGTTCGCGCACTTCCGGCGCGGGATGCTGTCCCAGCCCGAGGGTATCCACGCTCCAGCCATCCGTGGTCAGCCAGTCGACTTCTCGACGCACCCGCGGATCCGAAGCGATGTCGGAGTACGAGAGCACCAGCGCCGTCCGGTCGTCGGACTCTCCGCTCACTTCTCGCCCAGCCTTTCGCATGATGTGTCGCATGTCGGCGGCGGCCGAACGTGCCCGCTCGATCTTATCGTCGCCCGGCGCGCGCACTCTGAGCGAGGCCTGCGCTCACCGCTGCCCGTGACTGAGCAGCGACTCGCTGAGCACGCGCGCCGAGTAGCGACCGTCGTGCAGCGCTCGAATGAACTCTGGACCGCGGGCCGCTGTCTCCCGGTAGCGGTCCGGATTCTCCGCGATGTCGACGAGCACCTCTTCGAGAGTGTCGACGCTCGCCTGGACGATCGGCACGCTCATGCCCGACTCGCGCTCGGCGAGCGCGCGAACCTCGGGCAGCAGGAATCCGAGCACCAGTCTCCCCGCAGCCATCGCCTCGAGGGCAGTGGTGGAATAGATCCCGATGCGGAACTGATCGAGCACGACGTCGGCCTCGGCATACAGTCCCGGCATGGCGTGCGGTGGGATGGCCTCGACACGGCGGTACCGGATGACGCCGGCGTCGGCGAGGCGGTTGAGCGGCCCCGCGATCAGGTCGCTCCCTTTGAGGTGGGCGCTGGTCGGCGCATGAACCACGCGGGGGCTTCCCTCCGCGAGGACTTTGCGTTCGGTCGCCCACTGCTCCGGGCGGACCACGTTCGGCAGCCAGGTCGCCTCGGGCAGATCGGTGAGCAGATCAGGTGTGACCACGAAGACCGTCGCCGGGTCCTGCTCGCGCAGGAACGCGGCGTTGCGCTCGGCGATCGAGACCAGCCGGTCACGCAGTTCCCAGTCCCGGTCGCGAAAGGGTGACCATGGGCTCAGCTGGGCGTGCAGGTCGGGATGCCGCAGATCGCTTCCGTGGCTGACGTAGCCGCGGGCGATCCCCGCCCGGGAGAGCCAGTCGGCCTCGCGTCGGACATCGTGCTTCTCGGTGACGCCGAGAACTGCGCGCTCGCTCTCTACGAGCACGTGAGTGGCATGATCGCGCACCGCCCGGGCGTGCCCGGATGCCCAGCGCCGCGAATGCGCGAAGACGGCATCGGGTACGGCGGCATCACTCGGGAAGGCGAGTCCGCCGCGGCGAGTCACGGTCAGATTCCTGGCATCGTGGCCGTCGAGCGCACGAACGGCGGATGCCCAGGCACTCCCCTGCCCAGCGGAGTTCGCGGGCGCGATGAGCAGCCTCGTGCGGGCATCACCTAACGTCATCGGTGCGGGGATGTCCTCGCTCCGGTAGCCCAGTCGTTCCGGAGCGAGGCGCAGTACGAGCCCTTCCGGCGCTGCCCGCAGAGCCCTACCTGCGAATTCTCGCAGACCGTTCACGGCCCGCTGCTCGACTCGCCTTGATCCAACGGGTCGGCGTTCAGCGGGTCGCCACCAAGCGCTGCTTCGTCCGCGAGCGAGTCGTTCCGCATGCGCGGCGTGATCGGCCGCCAGTCGGCGCGCAGCGTATCCGCCCAGACGCCGAACCCCTCGATGCCGGTGAGCGATTGCAGAGTGTCGAGCTGCCAGGAGTGGATGACGTGGTATTTCTGGTTCTGCCACAGCGGGCGCTGACAGAAGTTCGCCTGAACGCAGTAATACGAGACGTCACCGGGTTTGCGGATCTTCGGCATCATGTCGAGCACGGTCGCGCTGGCTCCGCGCAACAGCCGCTCGGCGTCGGCATCCGCCGTCAGACGCCAGTAGTCGTACACGCCGAACATCGCGAAGATCTGCCCGTTGAGCACTTGCAGCGGCTTCTGGTCACCGGCGTATTCCTCGAAGTACAGGTGCCCGTCGATCACGACGCTCGACCACTGCTGGGAGGACGAACGACTCTGCAGGAGACTCTTCCAAGTGCCCTCGATCGCGGCATCCCAGCGCGTCTGCGGGTGCACGTCGCTCAGCCGGACGAAAAGCGACAGAGCCTGCCCCTGTGCCATCGCCGACCACCAGGGCGGGTGCAGCGTGCGATCGCTGTACGTCCAGTTGAAGGGGTACGCGTACCACCATGCGTCGCCGCGCAGCGTGCGCATCTCGATGAGCCGCTCCGCCTGCCGCTCCGCCCGTTTCAGCCACAGAGCGTCTCCGGTGCGCTGATACTCCAGCAAAGCCGAGATGCCGTACTGCGCGTACACGACCGGATGGTCCGCGCGACGCCCGGTGGTCTTCTCGCGGTACACCCGCAATCCAGTCGCGTCGAGCACCTGAGTGCTCGCGCGTACGTCCACCGGCGGGCGGTCCGAGTACGGAGCCGGCGCGTCCGAGTCGAACAGCGCATTCGATTCGACAAAGCTCTGGTCGAGCACGCTCCCCGGCTCCGCCTTCGCGCATGACACCAGACGGGCGCTGGCGTCACTGACGACGGCGGTGCCTCCCAGTGCGAGTGTTGCGGTGATTCCCACGTGCGAGGCGCTGGCTACGGTCGCGGGATGGGCGCAGGTGCGGGCCGCGAGATACAACGGCTGCTTCGCACGAGCGGCGGCCGCTGCGCCGGCGAGCGCATCGGGGAAGTCGGCGCCCGTCGCGATGAGCGCACGATCGGCGCTGCCCGCCGGGAAGTACGCGTCGTCGACGGCCGCAGCGGTGTCGTAGCGGTTCGCGCCGGCGAGACGACGCACCGCCAGACCAGCCTTCGCGAGAACGGCCTGGATCTCCGGGCGCACAGCACCGTAGCCTCCGACGATCGACACGCGCTCGGCACCGAGACGCCGGATCTCCTGCAGGATCCCCGACGGCAGTGTCGTCGCCCGCCCGTTCACCAGCACGACCGGCACACGTGCCCCTCCCGCGGTGGCTGCGGCGACCAGTGCATCCGGATAGTCGCGGCCGGTGACGACGAAGACCTCGTCCGCGGAGGCGAACTCGGCGGTGGAGAGGCGCCGCGCCGTCTCGTAACGGTCCGCACCCTGCACTCGCGTCGTGGGGGCGATGCTGCGCAGCGCCCGTTCGACACCGGCAGCCACCACACCGGATCCGCCGACGACCACGATGCGCTGGGGGGCCAGCCGAACGAGCTCCGCACGGACGACATCCGGCAGCATGGTCGGCCTGGTCAGTAACAGCGGTCCTCCCGCCGCGCCGGCGGCCGCAGCCGCCGTGAGCGCGTCCGGGAAATCTGTACCCGTCGCCACGAAGACGACCGATACGGGGCCGTCGAGCGTGCGTGAGAGCCTCACCGCCGTGTCGTAGCGGTCCGTGCCGGCGATGCGCTGCGGGGTCTGGGGCACCGCCGTGACTTCTCGGGTCACTGCGGTCACGGAGTGCGCATGCGCGGCCTGTGCGGTCGTCGGCGCGAGCGCGCTCACGACCAGCGCCGCCGCGACGCCCACGCTCGCGGCCCAGCGGGGCCGGTAGGTTCTCACGCGTCCGACAGTGCTCGCACCGAGAAGTCGCCCGCGGAGGCGAGGGCAGCTTCGACGACGGTGAGGGTACGCTGGCCCTGTTCCATGGTGACCACGTCGGTCTGATCGCCGAGGACGGCGTCACGGAATGCCTCGTGTTCGACGCGCAGCGGCTCGCGCTTGGCGAACGCATACCGAGTGACGTCGCCCTCGGACACGCCGCGGAAGCTGGAGACGGATTCCCACTCCAAGGGGATGGTGCCGTTGGCATAGAAGGTCAGGTCGCCGGTGGAGGTGTCGGCGACGAACGCACCCTTCTCACCGGTCACGACGGTGAGGCGCTCTTTCATCGGGCTGAGCCAATTGACGATGTTGTTCACGATCACCCCGGATTTGGTGCGACCGGTGATGGTGATCATGTCTTCGTGCTCGCGGCCGGATTTGAACGCGGTCTGCGCGAAGACGACGTCGTAGTCGGACTGCACCACCCACGCGGTCAGGTCCACATCATGCGAAGCGAGATCCTTCGCAACCCCCACATCCGCGATGCGGGACGGGAACGGCCCCTGCCGGCGGGTGACGACCTGGTAGACCGCGCCGAGCTCCCCCGCTGCGATGCGGCGGCGCAGCTCCTGCAAGGCTGGGTTAAACCGCTCGATGTGCCCGACCGCACCCACCAGGCCCGCGTCCTTGAACGCGTCGACCATCCGCTGCCCGGCCTCCAGACTGTGCGCGATCGGCTTCTCGACAAGCGTGTGCACGCCTGCGGCGGCCAGCTTCAACGCCGCATCCTCGTGGAACCGGGTCGGCACTGCGACCACCGCGATGTCGATGCCCGCTCGGATCAGCGCGTCGACATCGGGCAGCACCTGCAGGTCACCCGCGACACCGTGCGGATCGCCCCCTGGATCCGCGATCGCGACCAGGTCGATGCCGTCCAGCTCGCGCAGCACGCGCGCGTGGTGACGTCCCATCATGCCGACGCCGAGCAATCCGGCGCGCAGCGCCATCAGGAGCCTGCCTTCGCGATCGCGTTGACCGCCGAGACGATGCGTTCCAGATCGCCCTGGCTGAGCGATGGGTGCACCGGCAGCGACACCACCTCACGCGCGGCGCGCTCGGTCTCGGGCAGATCCAACCCGGGTGCGTACGGTGCCAGCGACGGCAGACGGTGATTCGGGATCGGGTAGTACACGCCTGCGCCGACGTTGTGCTCTTCCTTGAGAGCTTTCACAAACCCGTCACGGCCCTCCGGGACGCGGATCGTGTACTGGTGGTACACGTGCACGGCACCCTCGGCGACCGGCGGCACGACGACGCCCTCCAGATTCGCGTCCAGAAAGGCGGCATTCTGCTGACGCGTCTTCGTCCACTCGTCGACCTTCGTCAGCTGCACGCGGCCGATCGCCGCGTGGATGTCGGTCATGCGGGCATTGAACCCGATCACCTCGTTCTCGTACTGACGCTCCATGCCCTGGTTGCGCAGCAGCTTCACTCGACGTGCGAGCTCATCGGTCACCGTGGTGACGATTCCGCCCTCGCCGCTGGTCATGTTCTTCGTCGGATACAGGCTGAACATCGCAAACTCCCCGAACGAGCCGACAGGGCGACCGTTCAGCGAGGCTCCGTGCGCCTGGGCGGCATCTTCGTACAGCGCCACGCCTCGGTCCGCCGCCAGCTTCTCCAGCTCGCGCATCCGCGCAGGGTGACCGTACAGATGCACCGGCAGGATGCCCTTGGTCTTCGGCGTGATCGCCGCCGCCACCGCCTCCGGATCTAGCGAGAACGTCTCAGGCTCGATGTCCACGAACACCGGCGTGCCACCGGTCAGGGCGACCGAGTTCCCGGTCGCGGCGAACGTGAACGACGGGACGATGACCTCGTCGCCGGCGCCGACTCCGGCGGCGAGAAGACCCAGGTGCAGACCGGCCGTGCCCGAGTTCACCGCCACTGACGGCCGACCCGGTACGAAGTGCTCGGAGAACTCTTGCTCGAACGCAGCGACCTCAGGCCCCTGCGCGACCATGCCGCTGCGCAGCACGCGGTCGACGGCCTCGCGCTCCTCATCGCCGATGATCGGCTTCGCCGGGGGAATGAAATCGCTCACGCGGCCTCCTTGGTCAGAATTCCATCAGTCTCGATATACCGGTCGCCGGTCGTCGGGCAGACCCACGTGCTGTCATCGTCACCGGCGGCCAGCGGCATACCGGACTCCCCCACCCAGCCGATGCGACGCGCAGGAACGCCGGCCACCAGAGCGTAGGCGGGAACGTCTTTGACGACGACGGCGCCAGCCGCCACCGTCGCCCAGGCGCCGATGGTTACGGGCGCGACGCAGGTGGCACGTGCGCCGATGGCCGCTCCGCGCTCGATGGTCACGCCTACGGGCTCCCAATCATGGGCGCTCTTCAGACTGCCGTCCGCGTTGATGGCGCGCGGGTAGGTGTCATTGGTCAGCACGACCGCGGGCCCGATGAACACCCCGTCGGCGAGCTTGGCCGGCTCGTAGACGAGCGCGTAGTTCTGCACCTTGCAGTTGTCGCCCATCTCGACGCCCGTGCCGATGTAGGCGCCGCGCCCAACGATGCAGTTCTCACCCATCCGCACGCCTTCGCGCACCTGAGCCAGGTGCCAGATCGAGGAGCCGTCGCCGATCGATGCGTCGGCGGAGACATCTGCGGATCCGACGATCCGCACCGGGGTGGAATGAGTCACAGCGCTCCTAGCTCACCGAAGAACGAGACGGTGCATCGAGATTCTATCGCCGCCGTCCTAGCCGCCTGCGACGTTGCCCACGGTGCCGAGGATCACGTCAGCGGAACGCCGGGCGACCGCCTGTGCGGAGACGTGCTCGCGCGCCCAGGATGGCAACCGGCGCGCCGCCTCCGGATGATCGGCTGACAGGAACTCCTCCAAGGCTGCCGCGAACGCGCGCTGGTCGTATGCCACTCCGCGTCCCAGGCCGTGCTGCTCGACGATGGTTCGCACCGGGTCAGGACCGGCGTAGACGACCGGGGTGCCGACCGCGACCGAGGCGTACAGTTTGGTCGGCACGGCGAAGTCGTAGCCCTGATCCGGCACCAGTGTCGCCAGGCTCACCCTGGCGCCTCTCAACCAGCCCGCCGCCTGCTCGGGTGGCACGGTGTCCAGGAATCTGATCCGCTCCGACAATCCCGCAGCTTCCACTGTTGCTTGCATCGCGTGCCAGGACGACCCCTGCCCCACGAAGGCGGCCGAGAGTTCCGGCCGTCGCCGAACCACGTCCATCACGGCGCCGACGGCGAGTTCAGCGCCGTGCCATTCACTGGCGGACCCGACGTACACGATGTCGGCCGGTTCGTCGGCGATCGGGCCGGCGGGTGAGAAGAGATCCAGATTTACGCCATGGCCGACGACGTGCGTGCGTGCTCCCGGCGCGAGTTCGCCGACGCGCGCGGCTACGCCTTCCGTCACGACGACGGCGTCCTTCGCTCCGCGCATCGCCCACGACTCCAGCCAGCGCACGGCGCGGAGGACCGCCCCTGACGCACCCGTCGCCTGGGCGGCATCAGACCAGATGTCCGCGGCGTAGTAGACGTAAGGTCGCCGAACGATCGCGCAGGCGATACGCATGACGAAGCCGGTGGTCGGCGGCGGCTCGCACAGGTAGACGTCGCCTCTGCGCCCGAGGACGATCCGAAGCAGCAGCGGCATGTCGAAACTCAGGTACGGAAGGTAGCCGCGCACGTATCCCGAGGCGTCCCGCAGCACCGGCCAGCGGTGGACGACCATGCCGGGATCCGAAGCGGCCGGTGCACCGCGCGGTGGCCGGGTCGTGAGCACGCGCACATCGGCGCCGCGCGCCAGCAGCTCCGCCGTCAGGGCGCCGAGGCGCAGCGACGCGGCCGAAGGCTCGGGGGCGAAGATCCGGCTCGCAATGACGACCCGTGTACCGGATCGTGACGCGCGGTGTCTGAGCTTCACCGATGCTCCTCTCGCTCCGACGGATGCCGCACGCGTCGCCGAGACCGCGCAGTCGCACCTGACACAATGGAATCATGCCGACGAGCGTGCCCACGCCACGACCCCCCGCCCGACATGCCTGGGTCGTCATGCCGTTGTACAACGAGGCCGACGTCATCGCAGAGGTGATCACCGGTCTCCGCGCGGAGTTTCCGAACATCGTCTGCGTAGACGACGGATCACGCGACGGATCCGCGAGCATCGCCGCACAGGCTGGCGCTCAGCTCGTGCAGCATCCCGTCAACCTCGGGCAGGGAGCGGCCCTGCAGACCGGCATCGACTTCGCGCTCATGCACCCGGAATGCGACTACATCGTCACGTTCGACGCCGACGGTCAGCACCGTGTCGAGGACGCACTGGCGATGCTCGACGCGGCCCACGACCAGGGCGCAGCGGTGGTTTTCGGATCCCGGTTCCTCGACGACCGCACACGGCCGGGCTGGATGAAGAAGGTGGTCCTCAAGACAGCCGTGTGGGTCACCAATATGACCACCGGCATGCGGCTCACCGACGCTCACAACGGCCTTCGCGTGATCCGTCGGGATGCCGCGCAGAAGATCGACCTCAAGCAGGATCGCATGGCGCATGCGACCGAGATCGTCCTTGAGATCGGGCGCACCGGCCTGCCGTGGATCGAGTACCCTGTCGAGCTGCTTTACACGGACTACTCCAAGGCAAAGGGTCAGAGCGTGCTGAATTCGGTGAACATCCTCGTGGATCTGGTGGTGAGGTGACCCATGTGGATCCAGATCCTCCTGATCGTGGCCATCGTCATCCTCGCGGCCTTCATGATGCGGCGCACCGGCGCCGACAGCCACCTTGCGATCCGCCGGTTGCTGATGGCGCTGTTCGTGATCGCCGCCGTCCTGTCGGTCCTGTTCCCCCAATGGCTGACCTGGCTGGCCCAGCTCGTAGGGGTGGGCAGGGGTACCGATCTGGTGCTGTACGCACTGATCGTCATGTTCCTGGCGTTCGTGTACACGCAGTACCGGCGCAACGCGGCGCTGCAGCGTCAGCTGACGCTGCTGTCACGCAAGCTCGCGTTGCTCGAGGCTTCAGAGCGCTCTTCGCACGGGACCGGCGCGGATGACGACGCGGTCTGAGGTCGTCCTCAATCGCAGCCGGTAATCCGCCAGAGGGACGCATCACCCTGCTGAGCGACTTTCCGGAAGCCCGTCGCATCCGCGAATCCTGTCAGACCGGGCCTATCCTCGCGGCCCGCGCCGGCGGTGCTCTGACCGAAGTCGAGAACGTAGTCGATCCCTGTGCTGGCGAGCGCCTCGCAGATGGCCGGCTCGTTAGCCAGATCCACCAGCTCCTCTCCGAGCACGGTGTACGCGGCGTCGCCGGGCATGGACCAAGTACGGGGAACGACATCCACACCGCTCAATGCGTAGCCGAAAGCCGCCCCCGCGGAAGGATCTCCGAGGACGCGATCGTCCGGATCGACATAGCGCGGCAACCGCTCGAGCAGGCGTCTCTCATCGATCGACAAGTAGGACGTCGCGGTGACGCCGTAGTCGCTCCGCGCGGATCTCGCGTCGATCACCCCCCAGACGGTGGTCTCGACCAGAAGAACGACGGCGATGACCGCAACCGCGACACCCCCTGCCGTTCTGCTCCGGCGTCGGATCAGACTCCGAATGCCCGCGACGCCGATCGCGGCGAGCGGAATGACCACCAACGGCATCATCATGATGAAGCGGTGGGGATCCGCGTACCACGCGGACAGCAGTCCGCGGATCGCCTCGTTGCGCACCGAGACGGCAACCAGCGTCAGCATCGAGATGGCTGCGCCGTACAGCAGGAGCCACCGCAATGGTCTGCGACAGCCGACCACTACGATTCCCGCGATCGCGAGCGCGCTCATCGTCACAGCCGGGCCGGGACCGACGCTGTCGTTGAGCACCAGGTCAACGACAGCCGGGAGCAGTGACATGCGCGATGACCAGAGCACACTGGGGCTGAACCGCATTAGGACGACCCAGAGCAGCGCAGCAGCCACCACGACCGCGAAGGCAGTCACCAGCAGCCAAATCCTGCGCCGTCGACTCGAGCCGGGCCACTTCATGTGCACGATCCAGAGGACGAGGGAGACGGCGCCTATGACCCAGATCAGGAGTGCCGCCGGCTGTGCGAGCGCGATCGCAGCGAGCCCGACCGCCGACGCTAGGACAGCAAGCCATCGGCGTTGCACTGTCTCTGCTCCGGCTCCCCCAGCGTCGCGGTGTGAGGCGGCGAGAGCGACGAGCACGGCGAGAACGCCGGGGAGAACGGCCACCGAGAGCGCGTACGGGTACAGCACACCGAAATCGAGCGCATAGAACGGAAAGGCGAGTAACGCCGGGGACATCAGCGCCGCAGCGATCGTCGCCACGCGTGCGCCACGCGTGGCACACCAGACGAACGATGCGATTGACAGCGACCAAATCGGTCCCGCGATCGCGAGCGATGTCGCGTTGGCGACGCGCACGACATCCGCACCGGTGAGCGCCGCGACGGTGGAGGCGACAGCATGCCACGCCGCGGGATAGAAACCGCTCGCGTTGATAGCGCCGAGAAGGTCCAATGAAGACGCGCTGCCCGACTCCGAGATGAACCGCAGTGCGTTGAGGTGGAACGTCGCGTCGTTGGTCTGCGACACGCTGTCAGGGCTGCGGATGAGAGACGCCATGCGCACCATGCCGAGGAGAGCCCCCGCGGCGACAGCAGCGGAGATCGCCACGCTGCGACCGGGGCGTAAGACCTCGAGCCTCGCAGGGGCGAGAGAGCGGCCGATCAACGCGGTCACCCCCGCGAGCAGCAGCACGGCAAAACCCGCAGTCCACACGGACCAACCGACACGGAGTAAGCCGAGACCGCCGGCGCTCACCGCGAGTGCCGCGACGCCCGCCGCAGGTGCGAAGCCCCAAAGCAGAATCCCGCGTACACGGAGGGCGGCACCGATCAGCAGCCCCGGCAGCAGCACGACAGCGGTGGCGACGACGACCACGGGCGACATCGCCAGCCAAGTCCACGCCGTCATCGGAGCGCCCGAATCGCGTGGAGCACCCGCTCAGCCGCGTGACCGTCCAGCTGGCGCATCGCCGGAGGAAGCAGATGCCGGTACTCCCCGGTGTTTTCGATCGACCGCCCGGGATCCAGCTGGGCGATGAGCGCTTCGAGCAGTTCGTCGACATCCGCCGCGACCGCGCCGATCTCGTGCTCGTCTCGCCACGCTGAAGCTTCGGCGGGCTGGTAACGGACGACCGCAGCGCCCGCGACGGCGGCGTCGACGGACATCCGCGAGCTGTTTGTGACCAGCACCGCCGCCGACACCAGCAGCGCCGCGCGCCCATGCCCGTGCGCCGCGAGATGCACCCGCTCCGGCAGGCTTCTCGCATCGAAGCCTTCGCGGCCGGGGTCGAGAAGAGCGAGGTCGACCTCGAAACGGTCAGCCAACACCGAAAGGCGTCTTTCGTTGAGGAGCTTCAGCCACAGCGGGTCATCATCCGACGGCGCGAACAGCACGAGGCGCCGCCTGCGACCTTCTGCTGCGGCCCGCTCTCGGACGATCTCATCGTGTCGCGCGAATCCAGTGTTCTTCACCTCCAGAGCGGTCAACGACGACGGGGTGTCGTCATCGGTCAATGCGCGCAGCTCATCGTCGGTCGCGGTCGCCATCAGCGTGATCGGCTGCCCATCAAGCCAGATCGAGCGGTCGTCGCGGATCAGATCACACGGCAGGTACACGAATCGCCACGGGATACGACCGTCCCAGTAGACCTCGCGCGGAAGCGGCGCCGCGCTTTCGGCGCCCAGCTGCGACGAGATCACGAAATCGGCGTTCATGAGCGCCGCCCGGTGCTCAAGAGACCCGTACGCGAGCACGTGCGCACCCGAACGCCGCAGTCTGTGCCAGTCAGATGACCGCCGGTCGATGACGAACACCGCATTCACATCCGGAGCCTCCGCGCGAACATGCCGGTAAACCGCTTCGGCGTTGTCACCCGCTTCATTCACATGGTCGATGAAGAGCCATGCGCCGCCATAACGCGCACGCGTGCGCGGCCGTTGCGCATGAATCCGCACGATCTTCGCGTCTCTCGACTCACGCAGCTCCTCGCCGAGGGCGCGCACACGCGCGTTGCGAAACAGCCCCGGGGCCAGCGCGGCCGCCTCGCGCCGAACACGACCGACCAGCCGCCGCGGAAGAGGACGGAGTGCCTTCGACGGCGGAAGCGGGCCGATCGGATCCACGTAGGAGTCGAACCCCAGCCGAGCTCGACTGGCCGAGAACGCGGGAACACTCGGCGGTGTCAGAACGATCTTCTGCTGCCGTCCGTCGAGCTGCACGACCAAGTCGTCGTCCGCGACGATCCACAGGATGCGCTGCCGCATCCTCATCTGCCCCAGGTAGTCCAGGCGACGCGTCTTCGCCGCGACCACGACCGCGGGTCGACCCCCGACGGTGACGCTCTCCACGGGCAACTCACCCACGAACCGATATCGGAGCTGAACCAAGTCCCTGTGCTCATCGATGCCATGGACCTCGACGAGACCTTCGCTCAGAAGTGGCGCATTCATCAGCGACAGCATCAGATCCCGCAGTTCGAGTCCCATCCCGGTGATCGAGTAGTCACGCACCCACGTCGGGTCGAGTTGCTTCAGCACTGCAGCGACCGAACTCAGCACGTCAGCCTTCTGAGCGGCGCTCAGGTGGGTCGCCTTGTTCGTCGCGTCCATCTCACGAGGGAAGAACCAGCGCATGTCGTACAAGAAGTACTGACCGAGCCAATGCGGCACTGAACCGAGTGTGGCCCTGGCTCTCTCGAACAGCGGAAGGTATCCCCGCGTGAACCGCGCGAAGTAGTAGTCAGGGTTGCGGGCGAACCTGTTCACTGCGGAGTCGCCGCTCGCGCGCTGACGATAGTAGTAATCGGAGGAAGCGACACAAGCGATCAGCGGTTGCGTCTCCGTGAGCAGATACGAGGACACGAAAAGCGCATCCTCGGCGGCGTGCAGGCCCTCGAGGAACCTCACGCCGGAGGCTCGCAGTTTTGCGAGTGGGAAGAATGCCGACGCCGCCTGCGATTGGATGAACTCTGGATGCTGCTCAAGTGGGTACAGCCGGTCTCCACGATTGAACTTGTCCCTGAGCGGATGCGCGTGGTCATACCGGTCGTCGATCTCGTGATATCGCGCGACGTTGCAGGACACGAGCGAGACCCCGTTCGATGCCTTCGCCACAGAGCGCAGGAAACGATGCACGCCGAGTATGTAGCCGTCAGAGAGGAAGTCGTCGGAGTCTACGAACGCGATCCACTCGCCCGTGGCCAGGTCCAGGCCGTTGTTGCGCGCGGCGCTGACTCCGCGATTCGGCTGTTCAATGACGCGGCCCGCGATGCCCGTTCTGGTGAGCCACTCGCTTGCGATCCGGCCCGCGTCATCGGGTGACGAATCATCGACGAACAGGCATTCCAGCGCGAACTCGTCGCCGCGCCCTCGCTGTCGTTCCAGCGAGCCGAGGAGTGCAGGCAGGAAGCGTGCAGTCTCGTAGAGCGGAACGACGATGCTGTACACCGTTGGCGTCATCTGGTGCGGAACCCTATTCGGAATCGAGAATATGCATTGCTGTGGTGGCGACGCGATATCCACCTCGCCACGGCGGTACGCCTTCGCGTCGCACCCGAAGGCCGATTGTAGCCCGCGTGATCGTCGCTCTTCCTGCGCCCGCTTCGAGGCCGAATGGCATCCGGTGGCGGCGCAGTATCCTCCAGCACGCGAACGGTATCGTAGGCAGCACGCGCGACACCTGCAGACGAAGCTCCCAGCGCGGGCGGCCCACGCCGTTCAACGTCTAAGGAGGCGAATGATCCCTACACCGCTTGTCAGGCTCACCCGGCGCGGCATCCGCTACTCGTCGGCTTCGGTCGGGCGCACGGTCGACGTCACGCTGGACGGGCATCGGGTCTGGTCGACCACACTCGCGCCGGGACGGCGCACCCAGGCTTGGCCTCCCGCGCTGAGGGAGCGGCTGCTCGGACGCGCAGTGGGCATCGTGTCCGATTCGATCAGTCACAATCCGCTGTGGACGGGGACGCTGCACTGGTCCGGGAGCGGATCGCCCGACCTTGTCGACGGCCGGGGACGCACGCTCCGCGTCGACAAGTGGGGGCGCATGAAGCCGTCGTTCGAGACGGGTGAGGACATTCGCCCTCAGGTCGCCGCTGCCGCAGCCGATGTACTCTCCTTCCTTCGGCAGAACGGCTTCGACGCGTTCATCGTCGGCGGCACGCTCCTCGGTGCGGTCCGCGACGGGGAGATCCTGCCGCACGACGATGACGCCGATCTCGCCTACCTGAGCAAACACTCGCATCCCTCAGACCTCGTCTTGGAGAACGACCGGCTGCACCGCCTGCTCGTCGAAAACGGGTTCCGCGTGATCCGGCACAGCTGGTCGCATCTGCAGGTGCTCAGCGACGACGATGCCCACGACTACTACGTCGACATCTTCACCGCGTTCTACAAGTCGGGCATGTTCCACGAGCCCATCCACGTCCGCGCGGCGGGCATGGAGGATGCGATCCTTCCGCTCGGCGAAATCGAACTGCACGGCGTACAGCTCGCCGCACCACGGCACCCGGAAGCATGGCTCGCCGCCTGCTACGGGCCGTCTTGGCGCACACCCGATCCCTCGTTCGTCTTTGAGACGCCCTGGCAGACGCAGCGCCGCTTCCACGCCTGGTTCGGCTCGTTCTACATGGGAATCAACAACTGGACAATCCGCTACGGTCAGGGCGGCAGCGCTCACGAGAGCGACCTGATCCGCGACCACGTCATCTCCCACGCCGACGCCGTCGTCGACCTGGGGGCGGGCAACGGCGAGGACCTGCGCGCATACCGCGAGGCGGGGCTCACCGCAGTCGGGGCCGAATCCGTCGGCACTGCCCGCTCGGTACTCGAGGGCGAAGCGAACGTGAATCTCGTCGACTATCTCCCCGCCATCGACTTCATGCGGAAGGCACTCGACGACCTGCCGACCGACAAACAGACGGTGGTCACGGCGAATCATGTCCTGGCGTGCCAGGACCCACGCGGGCGTGGCGCCCTGCTGCATCTGTTCGACTTCGCGCTACGCCGCGGAGCACGCGTCATCACCGCCGACTACGAGGAACTCGGACGATATCGACCCGATATGCCGCGCACATGGCACCTGGACTGGCCGACGCGCGCCCAAGAGGCCGCCAGGGCCGGGCTGCGCTGCATCCTGTTGGAGCGCACACGGTTCCGCGACGAGGACGGCATCGGCCGCATGATGTCGGTCGTCGAGTATCAGCAAGAGGAGAATCACCCATGAATCGACTTGCCCGCATCCGTCAGGATCTCGTGCTCAACGCTCGCGGATGGCTCGCCCGCCGGCGATTGCACGCTGAAACGGTCGCCGATCTGGTTGGCACGGTGAACGAACTGCGTCAGCGCGTCACCGAGCTGGAGGTGGATCTAGACGAGCTGCGCGCCGACAGCAGACGCGTCGCAGAACTGCGGATTCAGGTGGAGGACATGCTCGGCGGTCGCGCCTGACAACTGTTCTCACTGGCTCGCTCGATAGAATGCCGGGATGACCGCCCGAACTGTTGCTGTGTTGCTGGCTGGTGGAATCGGCGTTCGGGTCGGTCTCGGCGTACCGAAGCAGTTGATCAAGATCGCAGGCAAGGCCATCGTCGAGCACACGCTCGAAGTCGTCAACGCGAGCCCGGTCATCGATGAGGTCATCATCGTCATGAACGCCGGGGCGATCGAGCAGCTGGATTCACTCAAGGACAGCGAGCGATTCCCCAAGCTGACACGGATCATTCCCGGGGGTGAGACGCGCAACGACTCGACTCGCGCTGCCCTGACCGTGATCGATGAGGATCCCGACACGAAGGTGCTGTTCCACGATGCGGTCCGCCCGTTCGTCAACGAACGCATCCTCGAGGACTGCGTGGACGCACTCGAACGCTACGACGCCGTCGATACGGCGATCCCCTCGGCCGACACGATCATTCAGATCGACGCCGACTCGCACATCAGTGGCATCCCGAACCGAGCGACGCTTCGTCGAGGCCAGACGCCCCAGGCGTTTCGCGCGGGCACCATTCGCCGCGCGTACGAACTCGCAGCCGAGGATGACGCCTTTCACGCAACCGATGACTGCGGCGTCGTGTTCACCTATCTACCGCACGTGCCCATCTTCGTCGTCGACGGCACAGCCGAGAACATGAAGGTCACCGAGCCAATCGACGTGCACATCGCCGACAAGCTCTTCCAGCTGCAGTCATCCAGCCTCGCCGCGGACGGCGAGTTGCCCGACATGTCCGGCAAGGTCGTCGTCGTCTTCGGCGGTAGCTACGGGATCGGGAAGAGCATCGTTCAGCTCGCTTCTCAGGCCGGCGCGGAGGTTCACGAGTTCAGCCGCTCCACGACCGGCACGGATGTCCGTTCGCGAGGTCAGGTCAAGAAGGCGCTTCGCACCGTTCACGAGCGGACAGGCCGCATCGATGCCGTGGTGATGACCGCTGGCATTCTGCAGATAGGGCCGTTGGCGAAGACCAAGACCAAACAGATCCAGACCGGCATCGAGACGAATTTCCTCGCTCCCGTCATCGTCGCAAGGGCGGCGCACAAGTACCTGAAGCACACCGGTGGGCAGGTGCTTCTGTTCACTTCGAGTTCGCACACCCGCGGACGCGCGAACTACGGCGTGTACTCTGCGAGCAAAGCCGCGGTCGTGAATCTCACGCAGTCACTCGCCGAGGAGTGGTCCGGCGACTCCGTGTCGATCAACTGCATCAGCCCGCAGCGGACGCACACGCCGATGCGCACAAGAGCCTTCGGTGACGAACCATCCGAGACTCTCCTGTCGCCGGAGAACGTCGCTGCGGTGAGTCTGCAGGTGCTCGACAGCGATCTGACCGGACAGGTCATCGCGGTGCGCGTCGAAGACGTCCGCAGCAGGACCTCCTGACTACTTCATCCGCTCGAGGGCACCGGTGATATCACCGTCGTAGATCTTCTTGCCCTTCTTGATCACGATCCCGCGGTCGCAAAGGTCTTTGATCATGCCCATGCTGTGACTAACGACGAGCATGGTCACGCCCTGTGCCGTGAGCTCCTTGATCTTCGCAATGCACTTCTCACGGAACGGCGCATCGCCGACACTGAGCACTTCATCGACCAGAAGGATGTCGAGTTCAACGTGGATCGCTACGGAGAAGGCAAGGCGCATGAACATGCCCGACGAGTAGTGCTTCACTTCTTGGTCGATGAAGTCGCCGATCTCGGAGAACGCGACGATGTCATCGAAACGTGTGTCGATCTCGTCCTTGGACATACCCAGGATCGCCGCGTTCAGGTAGACGTTCTCTCGTCCCGAGAGGTCCGGGTGGAACCCGGCGCCCACTTCGATAAGGCCGGCCACCCGTCCCCGGGTGAAGACCCGGCCCTCGTCTGGCTCCAGCACGCCGGAGATGAGCTTGAGAGTGGTCGATTTGCCCGACCCGTTCAGGCCGACGACTGCGACGGATTCACCCTGCTCAACCTGGAAGCTGATGTCGTCGAGCGCCAAGAAGGAATCGGCGCGAACCTTCTTGCCGCGGATCCAGCCGACGAAGGCTTCCTTGAAGGAATGGGTGTTGCGCTTCAGAAAGCGCTTGGAGACGTGCTCCACGATGATTCGAGGCGTGCTCGTGGTCTGCTGAATGATCTTCGACATCACAGGTCCTGTGCGAATGAGCGCTCGTAATGGCGGAACACGGTCTGGCCGATCACGATCATCGCCACGCAGATCACCGCAGCGATGGTCAGCGCCATGCCGAAGTTCGGCAGGATGCTCGGATCGTCGGCGCCGACCGGCGGAGGCGGTACGGTGCCGGCCCAGAAACCTTGGTGGAAGAGTTCAACCGCCACGGTCAACGGGTTCCAGGTGTAGACGTTGAAGAGCCATTCATGGTTCGGCAGTGCATTCCGCACGAGCAGCCAGGGATAGAGCACTGGCGACGTCCAGGTCGAGAACATCCGGATGAGCTCGACGAAGTTCTGCGCGTCCCGGTAGCGGACGTTGAGCCCCGCGAAGAGCAGGCCGAGGCCCAAAGCGAATGCGACCACCACGATGATGCCCAGAAGAATGCCGCCGAGCCCAAGCAGCGTCGGCGTCCAGCCGACGAGCGCGCAGACGAGAAGCAGAATCGCCAGTTGGGGAAGAAAGTGGACAAACGCGATGATGATCGCAGCGATAGGGAAGAGCTCGCGCGGCAGGTAGATCTTCTTCACCAATGCCCGGTTGTCGACGATCGACGTCGTCGCATTGCCGAACGCCTCGTTGAACAGGTTGACGGCGACAACCCCGGAGAAGAGATAGATGGGAAAGTTCTCGATGCCCTTGTCCAAGCGCATGATCACGCCCATGACGAAGAAGTAGATGACGAATTGCGCAGCCGGTTTCACGTACGACCAGACCCAGCCCAGAACCGAGTTGCGGTAACGGGTCGCAGTGCCTTTGCGGACGAGCAACCTCAGTAGGTACTGGCGCTGGAAGACGTCCAGTATCCCCCGTCCCCGTCCGGGTACATCGAATCCGCTGAGGTCGATTGGCACGCTACTCGTCAATGGGTTCACCGTTCAGATAGCGAGGGGCGGCATGCAGCCTTGGGTACCTACAGATGATATCGAAAGCCTGCTGTGACCCCGTTGCGAGTCAGCCGTTGACGAGGGCGCCGATCGCCGACTCGACGGTGGCGGATACCACGCCGGTCCCGCCTAGAACGACGACCCGTTTCGGCGCCAACCGCGACAACTCACTCTTCACAGACGACGGAAGCGCACTCTGCGATGTCAGAAGCACCGGACCGCCCAGCGTTCCTGCAGCAGCCGCACCCGCCAACGCATCCGGGAAGTCCATCCCGTTCGCCACATACACCACCGGGACACCCGACTCCGGGAACGACGCCTTCGACACA
>NZ_JBHXIG010000003.1:129327-458029 GCF_042723855.1 Microbacterium sp. NPDC058345 | reverse complement strand
CATACACCACCGGGACACCCGACTCCGGGAACGACGCCTTCGACACAGCCACCGCCGTATCGAAACGATCACCACCCGCCTGCCGCGACACATTCGGAACCGCCGGGGTGACAGCAGAAGAAGCAGCAGAGGCGGCGGAGCTTCCGATGCTGTTCCGCGCGACGACTGTGAACGTGTACGAGTCCCCGTTCGTCAGACCTGTCACGACGGCCTCAGTGGCCCCAGACGTCGATACGGTCTTGCCGCCCGGCTGGGCCGTCACCGTGTACCCAGAGACCGTCGCGCCGCCGTTTGCGGCCGGCGCGGTCCATGAGACGGCGGCCTGACGATCACCCGCGGTGGCCACCACCCGAGTCGGCGCCCCCGGCCGGGTCGCCTGCGTCGATCCGAACCAGTCAGTGAAGTAGTTGTAAAAGTTCCGGTTGCCGTAGCTGGAGCACGAGTTGCCGGTGCCGTAGCCGGCCTTCAGGGCGGCCGCGTTCGGCTGGTATGGCGTGTAGTAGTACAGCGCCGAGGTCGCCTTGTTCGCAACGTAGACGGGCGAGGTGCCGCACGCGCGGTTGGGGTGGTAGAGGATGTTCCACGTCTTGCCCGGTGCGTACCAGGTGAAGTAGCGGCCTTCCATGTACATCTGCATCTGCCGCGCCGCACCGTAGATCTGGTGGAAGAAACCGACGTACGCCGGGTTGCACGGCGCATCGTCGGGGCACCCCTGACCGAGCGCCTTGTCGTACCGCCAGGCGCTGGGCCACGTGTGCGTCACCAGGCTCTGCTCCTTCTGGAGCATGACGATGAGCACACGCGGGTTGATGTCGCATGCCTGCGACACGCGGTAGATGATGCGTGCGGCACTCTCGCCTTTCGCACCGGTGTACCCCTTGCAGTACTTGTCCGCGGGGCGGTTGACGGAGTCGATGCGGAAGTTCTTGAGGCAGACGATCGGACCCCACTTGTCGGATCCGCCGCGGCAGGTCTTCACCTTGGAGTTGAAGAACGACTGGATCTGAGCCTCGGTCATGGTGCCCTTGTCGGTGAACACCGCGTCGCTGATGATGTTGCCGGCCTTGAAACCGGCGAGCGAGGTCTTCACGGGCCCGCCCGGCGCACGGGTGACGACCGACGCAGAGGCCGACGAGAGGGACGCGGATGCCGCATTCACCGGCGCGGCTGTGCCGAGCACGAGTGCGAAGACGGCGACCAGGGTCGCGACCAACCGCCCTTTTCCGAACGGGTGCGAAGGCCGAGATCCATGCGCAGACATGTGACTAGTGTGACTGAAGTTGCGCCATGATGCCACTGTGGTGACGTTTTCGGTGATTGGACCCGGCGTGTCGCGCCGTTCACGGCGGGCTTTCAGGCGTCGTCAGAGATCCGCGTGCAGGGCCCAGACCCGCTCAGCCGAGCTCGCCCACGAGAACGCCCGCGCGCGGTCCGAGCCGAGCACCCGCAGCCGGCGCGCCCCATCCCCCAGGGCATCCATCAGGGCGTCACCGAGCTCCGCGGCATCCACCACGGCGCCACCGTCCGCGATCACGTCGCGGTGCACGCCTGAGTCCGCCGCGACCAGCGGCGTTCCCATTGCCATCGCCTCCACGGCCCGCCACGGCCAGGCCGAGATCGTGGATGCCGCGACGACCGCTCCCGCTCCGCCGATCACGGCGGCTCGATCGGCATCGCCCAGTGCACCGCGGATGTGCGCGCGCCGCTCGGGCAGACCGGCGGCGGATGCCGCGTCGGCGAGCGCGGGCTCGGCGCCGTCGGCGGCATCGAGCATCACCACGTCGATGTCCGCGCGCGCCGCGGCGCGGAACCCCTCCGCGAGCGCATCGCCCTCCCCCGTCACCACGACGTAGCGCTGCGGCAGCTGAAGATCGTCTCGCCGGCGCTCCGCGTCGTCAGGCACGCGGAAGCCGTCGGGCGGTGCGCCCGCGATCACCCGGATCCGATCGCCGAACGAGGCGATCCCGGCGAGGCGCTCGGCCATCGCGTGCGAGGGCACCACGACCGCGTCGGCGTGCTTGACGGCGCGCTTCAGCATCGCTCGCTGCCACACGACGCTCGCCTTGGGTAGAGCATCCGGCGTCTCCCACGCTTTCAGATCCCACACCGTGACCGTGGTCTGGTCGTTGTCGTGCAGACGGTCGTGACGCACCAGCGGCGCCATCAGACTCGGCGCGTGGATCAGCCCGCCACCCACGCCGGGGGCCATGCCGAGCTGCCATGACGCGGCGAGCTCCCGCCGCCCGAGCGGGAGTGTTCGCACATCGTGCACGCCGCGCAGGTCGACCGCGCCACCCGAAGGCACGAGTGCCGACACGAGGCAGCCTCGCGGCGCCGTCGACACGAGTCCGGCGGTCAGCGACAATGCCGCGCGTGCCTGATCGGCATCGACGACCTGCACCGCCTGATCGAGGACCACCCGCAACTGCACGCTCATGAGGCAAGCCTAAGCGGGCGAGCGAGAGAACCCCCGAGGCGGGGCCGTCGACGCGGCACGATGATCAGACGACGTGTCCCGTCGCAGACGTCCGCCCGGCAGCCGGCTTCACACCTCCGCGCGATCGACCGGCTCGAGCAGATCGCTCTTCTCGATGGCCTCGAGCGAGAGCACGCGGTATCCCTCACTCTCGAAGAACACCGTCATCCGATCCTCCTCGACGGCCATGACCGTACCCGGCCCCCACTCGCGGTGCCGCACGCGCTCATCGACGCGATATCCCCGCTCGCCGGCGCCGCCATCGTGAATCGCGTCGGACGCGCTCTGCTCGAGTTCGAGCTGCGCGGTTCCGTCGGCGCAGGTGTCGCAATTGCCGCACGGCGCGTCGAGCTCCTGACCGAAGTAACTCAGCAGCACCTGACGGCGGCATCGGCGGGTCTCCGCATAGGAGCGCATCATCTCGATCCTGGACTTGTCGATGCGCTCGCGCTCTTCGGCGCGCTCGAGCGCATCCGAGACCGCGTCCTCCTCGGCGCTTCCCGCCAGCAGCCGCGCACCGCCGCGGTTGATGCGCACGTGCCCGGTGTCCGACAGCAGCACGAGCAGCGACGTCACGCGGCGCGGCGAGACGTCTGCGCGCTCGGCCAGCTCGGCGCGGCGACGGCCGGCTCCGTCCAGCGCCCGCACCAGGCTTCTCAGCTCGCCGCCGGCGGGCCGGCGACCGGCGAAGTACTTCCTCAGGCCCAGGTCCTCGGACCGGAAGTGCAGGGTCGCCTGCGCGACCTCGCCGTCGCGGCCGGCTCGGCCCAGCTCCTGGTAGTACGCGTCGACGGATTCCGGAGCATCCGCATGCACGACGAAGCGCACGTTCTCCTTGTCGATGCCCATCCCGAACGCCGAGGTCGCCACGACGACGTCCAGCGCGTCGTCGAGGAATGCGGTGTGCACCTGCGTTCGCCTCTTCGCCGCCATTCCGGCGTGGTAGGCCTCGGCGCGCAGACCCCGCTCGCGCAGCTCGCCCGCATAGCGCTCGGTGTCGCGACGCGTCGCGGTGTAGACCAGACCCGGATGCGGCAGCCGGGCCGCCTCGTCGACGACGGCCGCCCGCTTGTCGGCGTCCTGCGTGTGCCGGCGCACCGACAGCGCGATGTTGGGTCGATCCAGATCGCCGATGCAGAGCACCGGATCCGTCAGGCGGAGTCTGCGCACGATCTCGGCGCGCACCGGCGTCGACGCGGTCGCGGTGAGCGCCACGATCGGGGGCCGGCCCAGTCGCTCCGCGAACGCCCCCAGCATGAGATAGTCCGGGCGGAAGTCGTGCCCCCACGATGCGATGCAGTGGGCTTCGTCGATCACCAGCAGAGAGACGTCCAGCTCGGCCAGGGCGGACAGCACGTCCTCCTTGGCGAGCTGCTCGGGCGCCAGCAGCACGAACTCCGCGCCACCGGCGCGAAGCCTTCGCCACGCCTCCCGCTTCGCCCGCACACCACCGGCGGAGTTCAGCGCCACGGCCTCCGCGGCGTCGGGGGCGTTCTCGATGCCGACGAGCTGGTCCTCCTGCAGGGCGATCAGCGGCGAGACGACCACCGTGACGCCCTCGCGCAGGGTGGCAGCGACCTGATAGACCGCCGATTTGCCGTATCCGGTGGCGAGCACGGCGAGCACGTCCCGCCCGTCGACCGCGGCGGCGATGGCCTCCCGCTGCGCCGGTCGAAGCTCGTCGATGCCGAACGATTCGCGCGCGACGCGCTCGATGTCCTCTGAGGTCACCGGTACATCCGATCGCACAGCGGCGCCGCACGGCAACCGGGTTGCGCGGCTGAGCCGATCACCCTAGGGCGCGGGCGTGGAGGTCGGCGGGTGCAGCGTCTCCTCGATCATCGCGCGGATCTGCTCGTAGTCGGGCTCGTGCTCGTCGACCCCGTTGTCGGGAGTCAGCTCGATGCGGGTGACCGGATGCTTCTTCGCCTTCATCACCAAGTCGAAGAACTCCGGCAGCTTGTCCTTCGGCAGATCGGTGTCCACCAGCGACGTGCCGGCGGCGGCGATCTCGTTGAACCGGGTCAGCACGTTCTCGGGCGTGAACTGCTCGAGGATGGCCACCTGCAACTCCCGCTGGCGTTTCATGCGATCCCAGTCGTCCGTCGTGTACCGCGAGCGCGCGTACCACTGCGCCGTGTCGCCGTTCATGTGCTGCTTGCCCGGCTCGATCCAGCCGATGGCCCATTCGCCGACATCCTCTGGACCGCCATGCCACCCCTCGGGCGGGCCGCCCTTCGGCAAACGCTCGGTCACCTCGATGTCCACCCCGCCGAGCGCATCGACGAGCTGCGCGAAACCGTTCATGTCGAGGAAGACGTAGTACGGGATCTCGAGGCCCAGCACGCCCTCCGCGGCGTCCTTCGTCGCCTCGATGCCGGGCGCAGAACCGTGCGCTGCGGCATCCGGGTAGAGACTCTTGCCGTGATCCTCGCGGCAGACCTCGGCGGCGTTGCGGATTTGGTTCATCCATCCGTTCCACCCGCAGGTCGCACTCGACTGCCCCGCGAAGCCGTCGGGGTACAGCTCGAGCATCGGGCTGCCCTCACTGAACGGGGCGTGCGGCAGCTCGCGCGGGATGCCGGTGATGGTCACCGCGCCGGTCTCGGCGTTCACCGACACCACCGAGATGCTGTCGAACCGCATGGAGTCTCGTCCGTCGCCGCTGTCGGCGCCGAGCAGCAGGATGTTGTAGTAGCCGTCACTGGGCGGCAGGCTCGGCCCGCTGTTGCCGAAGATCGCATCGAGGGCGCCGCGACTCGAGGCCGCGACGGTCGAGGCGTACACCGCTCCCCCGCCGGCCAGCGCCATCACCAAGAGCGAGGCGATCGGCACGACCCATCGCGACACGGCCGGCAGCCTGACCAGCCGCACCAGGCGCAGCGCGTCGACGGTCAGCACCAGCCAGAGCACGGCATAGCCGATCAGCGCGACCTGCGCCAGCGTCAGCACGATCCACGACAGCGGACCGGAGACGAGCCAGATCAACGCCGGGCGGGCGACCAGGGCGAGACCGGCGCCGAACACGAGCAGAAGCCACCCGATGAGGGTCGCGCCGAGGCCGAAGCGACCCAGCCGGCGGTTGCCCGCGAGGACCTGAGCCGAGCCGGGGATGAGCGCGTTGAGCACGACCAGCCACCATCCGCGCCGCCCCATCATCGCGGCATCGCCGAGGTCGGGGTTGCGCAGCGGGCGCGTCTCGATCAGCGGGCGCGCGCCTGGCCGAGAGGTGCGCGGAGCCGCCAGAGTCACAGCGAGTCCTTCAGCCGCTCGTTCTTCTCGCCGACCTGTGCCTCGAGCTCACGCGCGTACGCCTCGACGCGGTCGGCGAGCGCCGCATCGGAGGTGCCGAGGATGCGCGCGGCGAGGATGCCGGCATTGCGGGCGCCGCCGATCGACACGGTCGCCACCGGGATGCCGGCGGGCATCTGCACGATCGAGAGCAGCGAATCCATGCCGTCGAGGTACGCCAGCGGCACGGGCACGCCGACGACGGGCAGCGCGGTCATCGAGGCGAGCATGCCGGGCAGGTGAGCGGCACCGCCGGCGCCGGCGATGATCACCCGGATGCCGCGGCCGCGCGCCTCGCGCGCGTAGCTCATCAGCTTGTCGGGGGTGCGGTGCGCGGAGACCACCTCGACCTCGTGCGGGATGCCGAAGTCCGTGAGCGCCTGCGAGGCGTCGCTCATCACGCGCCAGTCGGAGTCGGAACCCATCACGACGCCGACCAGGGGCGAACTCGAGGAATGCAGCGGCTCAGTCACCATGACAGGCTACGGCCCGCCGCTGAGAGATTCCGGCAGCGGCACGCGTCACGACGGTCCGCGCCGGCTACAGGAACTGCGTGGCGGCCGCGCGGGCGGTGTACATGACGTCGTCGAGATCATCCCCCGAGACGTTCACGTGGCCGACCTTGCGCCCCGGTCGCGGCGCCTTGCCGTACGTGTGGATCTTCGCTTCGGGATGCTCTGCCATGGCCTGTGCGAAGCGATCCTCCAGCGCACCGTCCGCAGGGCCGCCCAGGATGTTGACCATCACCGTCCACGGCGAGCGCGGCTCCGTGCGTCCCAGCGGCAGGTCGGCGACGGCGCGCAGGTGCTGCTCGAACTGCCCGGTCACCGCCCCCTCCTGGCTCCAGTGACCGCTGTTGTGCGGACGCATGGCCAGCTCGTTCACCAGGATGCGCTCGTCGTCGGTCTCGAACAGCTCGACCGCGAGCATGCCGGTCACGCCGATGCCCTCGGCGATCCGGCGGCCGATCTGCTCCGCCATCTGCACGAGCCGGTCGTGACCGTTCGGCGCGGGGGCGATGACCTCGGCGCACACGCCGTCGCGCTGCACCGTCTCGACCACCGGGTACGCCCGGATCTCACCGCTCGGCCGGCGCGCCACCTGCTGCGCGAGCTCGCGGGTGAACGGCACCAGCTCTTCGGCGAGCAGGGCGTCACCCTCACCCGCGGCGTCGAACCAGTCGGCGGCATCCGATCCGGCGCGCACCACGCGCACGCCCTTGCCGTCGTAGCCCCCACGCGGCGTCTTCACCACCGCGCCGCCGCCGTGGTCGTCGATGAACCGCTGCAGCTCGTCGACGTCGCGCACGGCCGCCCAGTCGGGCTGCGGCACATCGAGTTCGGCGAGCCGGGCGCGCATGACGAGCTTGTCCTGCGCGAACTGCAGCGCGTCAGGCCCGGGATGCACCTGTACCCCGTCGGCGACGAGGGCGCGCAGCACCTCCTGCGGCACGTGTTCGTGATCGAAGGTGACGACGTCGACATCCCTGACGAACGCGCGCACCGTCTCGAGATCGCGGTAGTCGCCGATGGCGGTGGCCGCCAGCCGGGCGGACATCCCCTCGTCCTCGGCGAGCACCCGCAGGTCGATACCCAGCTCGACCGCCGGGGCGATCATCATCCTGGCCAGCTGTCCGCCGCCGATCACGCCTACGCGCACCGTCATTCGCGTTCCCTTCGTCGGCCACCATTCTTCCGCATCGGCGGGCACGGCGAGGCCCGGTCTGCTAACACCGGGCATCCGCGCGCCCCTGGCGGTCAGCGCCCGTCGAGCGGATCCGAGGACTGCGCGTCGCGATGCGCCAGGATCTGGTTCACCTCGACCTGATCGGCGAGCGCCTCGTGCACCAGGTTGACGCTGGGCACGTTGAGCAGCCGCAGCGGCGCGTCGACGCCGTTGCTGAGGGTGATGGTGCCGGCTCCCCACATGCGCTGCAGCAGTCCGCGACGCACGGCGATGGAATACCCGCGGGTGTGCGACAGCTCCCGGCGTCGGCGCGCGCCGAGACCTTCGCGCACGATCACCCGCCGGGTCGTGATCGTGTAGGTGCGCGACACCCACACCACGAACGGCGCGACGACGAGCAGAACGATCACGGCCACGGCTGCGACGACCAGCATCCAGTCCTCGAGTGGAGACCGCAGGTTGCCGTAGAAGTACGCGGTGGCACCGCACACGCCGATGAGCACCGCAGCCGACCAGAACAGCCGGCGCGCGTGGCTGCGGAACCGCGCGACCAGCAGCTCCTCGGCGGAAGCGCCGGCCGGCGGCATCATCGGCCGGCCTCCGAGCGTGACGGGCTGGGTCATGCCTCCATTGTGCCCACCGCAGCGCGAGGCGTCGTTCGGCGCGCCGAGGTGCTCACACCGGGCGGACGTGCACCACGTCGCCGGCGGAGACGGCATGCTCGCCCTGGCCGTCGTCGACGACCAGACGCCCGTCCTCGTCGATCCGGGCGGCGGTGCCCACCATCTCCCCGCCGCCGGGGAGATGCACCCGCACCGGCTGCCCGAGGGTGACGCAGCGGGCGACGGCGGCCGCGTGAAGTCCCGAGGCGACCGCTCCGTCGCCGAGGGCGGCGACGATCGCCGCCAGGCGAGTGAGGTAGTCGGCGATCAGCGTGTCGGCGTCGACAGGCGCGCCGAGCGCCGCGAACGAGGTCGCCGTGGGCACCGGCAGCTGCTCGGCGGTCATGGCGGTGTTCACGCCGGCGCCGACGATCACGGAATCCGGCGTCGCCTCCGCGAGGATGCCGCAGATCTTCCTTCCATCGACGAGCACGTCATTGGGCCACTTCAGGCCGACCCGGTGCCCTGGCAGCTGCGCGGCGACGGCATCCGTCATGGCGACGCCCGCGGCGAGCGGGATCCACCCTCTCTCCCGCGCACCGGACGGCAGCTCCCGCAGCAGCACCGACGCGGCGAGCGCGGAGCCGGGTGGCGTCACCCAACTGCGGTCCAGGCGTCCTCGTCCGGCGGTCTGCGTATCGGTGAGCAGCACCGAGAGATGCGGCCACGACACCGCATCGCGGGACGCCTGGCGCAGCTCGGCGTTGGTGGAGGGGCTCTGCGCCGCGACGACGAGCCGCGAGGCGACACCGGCCGCGCGGTCGAGACGCATCAGTCCTCGTCCTCGTCGTCGTCCTCATCGTCGTCGACCTCTTCGTCGACGGTGCCCCGCGCGAGATCGCGACCGTGCCAGTCGTCCCACGCATCCATCAGCTGTTCGATCGCGGCATGGAACTTGGCCGTGGCGGCCCCTTGGGCCGTGTCGCCGAAGTAGTGCTGCACCCAGGTGCGCAGTCTCGCGACCGCCTCGTCGTCGGCGCGCACCCGCTCGACCTCCGCGACGACGTCGGCTGCACCGTCGACCGTCAGCCATTCACAGGCGGACAGGTACCCCTTCGTGTCGATCGACGCCCGCTCATCCGCCGGACGCGTGATCAGCAGCGGGCGACCCGCGGCGAGACGGTCGTAGACCATCGCGGAGATGTCGACGATCGCGACGTCCGCCGCGGCGAGCTGCCAGCCCAGATCCGGCCCGTCGTCGTAGACGTGCTGGGCGGCCGGGTCGGCGGCGTTCGCCTCGGCGATCGCGGCGAGGATGCGGCGGTGCGCCGCGCCGTACTCCGACCTGACCACGCCGCTGCGCGGGTGCGGACGGTAGATGACGCGGTGCGTGCCGGTGGCGAGCAGTCCGCGCACGATCGCCTCACCGTGGCTGGCGATCGATCCGTAGTGCGCCGACGGCCGGTCGCCCTCCCAGGTCGGGGCGTATAGCACGACCGTGCGATCGTCGGGCGTGTACGGCAGGGTTCCGGAGTAGTGGTCGGCCTGCGGCCTGCCGATCTCGATGGTGCGGCGATCCAGGTCGTAGTCCCACAGGGTGCGGCTGAGTCGATCGCGCGCGGCCTGCCCGGCGATCAGCGCGTAATCGTACGCCTTGTACTGGTTGGTGGTCATGTACATCTTGTCGGACTCGCCGTGGTTGATGAACACGTGCCAGCGCCGGCCGTACCGGAACATCTGGAAGTTGCGGGTGTTCTGGTTCACGTACAGCACGACGCGGATGTCCTGCGTGGCGAGGAAGTTCTCGAGGTTGCGCACGGTGGGCACGAAGGCGACCGGCGGGCCGTCCTCCTCGATGAGCTTCTCCGCACCGGTGGGGCTGCGCGAGAGCACGACGACCGGCCAGCGCTGGGCGAGCCCCGCGAGCGGCTTGTACCACTGCCGCATCTGATACATGTTCACCGCGCCGTCCGCGAAGTAGACGGCGATGCGGTAATGGTCGCGCGGGTGCGGTCCCTGGGCAGCGAGTGTGCGCCTGACGTGCTGTACCGACTTGCGCGAGGCGAAAGCCTTGCGCAGCAGTCGAACCGCCTTCTTCCCGTCCGAGACGACACCCATCGTTCCAGAATACGGCTTCACGACGCCGCGCCGTCGCGGGCCGCCTGCTCCTCCCAGGCATCCGCCAGCCACTGGATCACGGCCTCGAAGCGCGCCGTGGCCGCGCCCGGAGTGGTGTCGCCGAAGTACCGGGTGGACCATCGCCCCAGCCGCGCGATCGCCTCGTCATCCGCCCGCACCCTGTCGATCTCGGCGGCCACGTCGGCGGCGGCCTCGGCGCTGAGCCATTCGCAATCGGACAGGTATCCGGTGCGGTCGACCTCGGCCTCAGCACTCACGGGACGGGTCACCATCAGCGGCTTTCCCGTCGCGAGGCGGTCGTAGATCATGGCCGACACGTCGAGGATCGCGACGTCGGCCGCGACCAGCTGCCAGCCGATCTCCGGCCCGTCGTCGTACACGTGCTGTGCACCGCGGTCGGCCGCGTTCGCCGCCTCGATCATCGACACGATGCGCCGGCTCGCGTAGCCGTAGGCGTCATCGATGACACCGGTCCGCGGATGCGGGCGGTAGATGACGCGGTGCCGGCCGGTGGCGAGCAGCTGCTCGACCAGCGTCACGCCGTGGCTGAGCACCGAACCGTAGCTCATCGACGCGCGATCGCCCTCCCACGTCGGCGCGTACAGCACGACCGTGCGATCGTCGGGGGTGTACGGCACCGTCCCGGCGAAGTGATCGGCCTGGGGCCGGCCGATCTGCAGCGTGCGCCGGTCCACGTCGTAGTCCCACAGGGCGTCGGCGAGGCGGTCGTGGGCGGCCTCTCCCGCGATCAAGGCGAAGTCGTACGCTTTGTACTGGTTGCTCGACATGTAGATCTTGTCGGACTCGCCGTGGTTGATGAACACGTGCCAGCGCTGCCCGTATCGGAACATCTGGAAGTTGCGGGTGTTCTGGTTCACGTACAGCACGATGCGGATGTCCTGTCCGTCGACGAACTCCTCGAGGTCGTCGACCCGTGGCACGAACGCCACCGGCAGCGCGCCGTCCCGCAGCAGTCCCTCGGCTCCCAGCGGCGAGCGCGCGATCACGACGACGGGCAGGCGGTCCGCGATCGCCTGCAACGGCCGGTACCACTGGCGGATCTGGTAGAGGTTCACGTCGGTGTCGGCGAAGTAGACGGCGATCCTGTAGCGGCGCTGCGCGTGGGGGCGATGCTCCGACAGCGTCCGCCGCACGCGCGCACCCGCTGCTCGCGTCGCGACCGCCCGGCGGAGCAGGCGATAGGCCTTCTGGGCATCGATGAGCAGATCCATTCGCGGCACCGTAGCGGTTCAACCTCGGAATCGTCCGAGCAGCGCACGCGCCCGCGCATGACATGATCGACGAGTGCACGACAACGACAGTCTCGAGGCCGCGGGGGTCTCGTTCGTCATGCCCGTGCTGAACGAACGGGACTACCTGGAGCACGCGGTCCGGTCGGTGCTGGGTCAGGACGTCGCGGGCCCGACGGAGCTCGTGCTCGCGCTCGGCCCCTCCACCGACGGCACCACCGCGCTGGCCCGGCGCCTGGCCGCCGAAGACGACCGGGTGCGGTTGGTCGACAACCCGCAGGCGCACATCCCGGTCGGGCTGAACGCCGCCATCCGCGCCAGTCGGCACCCCATCGTGATCCGCGTGGATGCGCACTCCGAGCTCTCCCCGGGATACGCGCGCACAGCACTGCAGACCCTGCAGCGCACCGGCGCGGCGAACGTCGGTGGCGTGATGCGCGCCGACGGCCGTACGCCGTTCCAGCGCGCCGTGGCGCGCCTGTACAACTCGCCGGTCGGTCTGGGTGGCGGCGCCTACCACGGTGGTGCACGCGAGGGCGAGGCGGAGTCGGCGTACCTCGGGGTGATGCGCCGGGAAGTGCTCGATGAGGTCGGCATGTTCGACGAGAGCATCCGCCGCGGTGAGGACTGGGAGCTGAACCTGCGCATCCGTCAGGCCGGGCATCTGGTCTGGTTCGACCCGGAGCTGTCGGTGACGTACTGGCCGCGCGAGAGCTGGTGGCGCCTGGCGCGTCAGTTCCGCGCAACCGGCGCGTGGCGCGGCGAGCTGGTGCGCCGCTACGGACGCCGCAACAGCCTGCGATACTTCGCCCCTCCCGCTCTCGTCGTGCTCACCGCCCTGTCGGCTGGCATCGCTGTCCTGCAGCTGTCCGGTGTGCTGCGCGGTGTGGCGGCGCTGATCGCATCGCTCGTCTACCTGCCGCTGGCCGCGTACCTGCTGCTGGTCCTCGCCGTCGGGTTCGGCGGTGTGGGCATCGCACGCGGGCCGCGGGGCATCCGTGAACGACTGTGGACGCTGGCCGTGCTGCCCACCATGCACGTCGCCTGGGGACTCGGCTTCCTCGCCGGCGCACTGCGCGGCGCGCGCGACACCGTCGACGCGTCGCGCCTGGGCGATCGCAACACGCCGTTGCCCTGAGCGGGCGGGTCCGGGCCAGAGGGTCAGACGGTCAGACGGTCAGCCAGCCCTGGTCGAGGATGCGCGACACCACCCGCTCGGCCGCACCGCCGTCGTCGAGACGGTTGAACTGCGCGCGCCAGGCCGCGTAGCGCTCACGGTACGTCTCCGGAACCTCGAGATCGCCGAGAGCGCTGACGAGTTCGGTGTGACTGCGCACCAGGGGACCAGGTGCGCGCTCGGCGAGGTCGAAGTAGAAGCCGCGCAGCTCACCCCTGTAGTGCTCCAGATCGGGTACCAGGAAGCACATCGGCCGTCCGGTGACCGAGAAGTCGAACATCACCGACGAGTAGTCGGTGATCAGCGCGTCGGCGATCAGCAGAAGACGTGCCGTCTCCGGGTATCCGGTGACGTCGATCACTCGCGCACCCGCCCTGTCCCGCCCCGGCCGCAGCGTCCGGGAGTGGCCGCGCACGAGCACCACCGAGTCGGTGTCGGCCGCCAGCCGCTCCGGATCGACGAAGTCCACCATCTCGGCCCGGTCGTCGCGCCAGGTGGGCGCGTACAGCAGCACCCGCTCGTCGACGCCGATCCCGAGGGAGGCGCGCACGGCAGTCGGGTCGCCGGCGGCGAGCACGTCGTTGCGCGGGTACCCCTCGACCCAGATCGGCTTGCCGAAGAAGGCGTACGCCTTCCTGAGGATGCGGGCCGCGTACACGTTCTGTGCGAGCAGCGCATCCCAGCGGCGGGACTCCTTGACGACGGCCGCCATCCGACGCGGGGCGAAGCCGGGGCGATGCAGGGCGAGCCGCTTCAGCGGCGTGCCGTGCCAGGTCTGCAGCACGCGCTGACCCGGCTTGCGCACGAAGCGGCGCCGCAGCCAGTCGTTCACGACGAGCAGCCGGGCGTCGCCTCGAGCGCGCCACCATGCGGGCGACCCCTCCACGACGGCGATCGCTCCCTCGGGCACCTCGACCGACAGGTCGGTCACGCTCCAGTACCGGGTCACGGCGGGGGCGCGTTCGGCGAGCACCCGATCGATGGCCCGCGGGTTGCAGCCGGCGTTCTGGCCGTAGAAGCTCTCGAAGAACACCGCATTCTCGCTCGCCCCGACCTGCGACACGTAGCGCTCCTCGAGCGTACCCTGGCCCTCGGCGGTCTCGTAGATCGGGTCGAGCGGAGGCGCGATGAGCACCGTGGAGCCCTGGACTTCGATCCGCAGGGTCGTCAGCAGCGTGGGGGCGAGCATGACACCGTCCGTGGCGATGCCGTCTATCTGCAGCGTGTAGGTTCCCGACGGCAGCGGCAGTTCCTTGCCGCCCCAGCGCGCCACCTGCAGCCGGAAGGTCGCCTTCCAGGTCTTGCCGCCGCCGGTGATCCTTCCGGCGGTGCGCGCACGGGGACCGTCGAGCGAGGCGGATGCCGGTCGCGCGCCTGTTCCCGAGACGATCAGCGTGTGCGCGTTCTCGTCGACGCGCGCCTGCGCGTCGGTCCGGGCGGTCGTCATCGTGCTCCCTTCGGCGCCGGGATCCCCCGTGCGCGGATGGTCTGGTACACGCGGCGGGCGTTGTGTCCGTCGCGATGTGCGTGCATCAGCGCGCTCAGCGCGGCGGAGCGCGCGGAGCGCCTGGCCTGCTCCTCGCCGTCCTCGAGGAGGGCGTCGAGCTGCGTGATCGCGCCGTCCCAGTCGCGCGCGAAGTCCTCCCCTGCGACCTCCGCGTAGCTGCCGTAGAAGCCCCGGTCGCGGGCGTAGTCCTCGGCATCCGGGGCGAGATACACCACCGGCATGGCCAGCAGCCCGACGTCGTACGCCAGCGACGAGTAGTCGGTGATCAGGGCGTCGAACCTGGGCAGCGCGGGTGTCACATCGGGCAGCAGCGCCGCGCTCAGCATCCGGACCCGCCCGCTCGACCATGGCGGCGCGTACGCCCCCTGCCCCAGCGGATGCGAGCGCACGAACAGCACCGCATCCCGACGTTCCAGCAGCTGCACCAGCCGCACCCACTGCTCCGCTGTGGGGATGGCGGGATCCGGCGCTCCGTCGCGCCAGGTGGGTGCGTACAGCAGCGCGCGCTGACCCGGCAGCAGCGGGCCGGTGCGGGTCAGCAGAGCGGTGGCGGTGACGCGACGTTCTGCGGGGGACCCGGCCGACAGTACGTCGACGCGGGGCTCACCGGTGACGATCACCCGGTCGTCGCCGAGGCCGAAGGCGGACTCGAGGCGGCCTCGGGAGCGATGCGAGGCGGCGGGCAGCACGCGGATGCGCTGCGCGGCAGCACGGTACATGACGGCGATCAGGCGACGCAGCAGCGGGGCGCCGGGCACCGCCGGCACCTGCACCGTCGCCGGCGAGTCCAGTCCGATGCGCTTGAGCGGGATGCCGTGCCAGAGCTGCACCACGAAGGCGCCGGTGACGGCGTAGCGGTTTACGTCGCCGAATCCGTGCGTCACCACGACCACACCCGCCCGGGCGGTCCGCCACCAGCCGCGGAGACTGTCGCGGCGCACCGTGCGGATGCCGAGCGCGCCGGCATCGACGTCCTCACGGGCCGAAGCGGTCAGCCAGGTCACCCGGTGCCCGGCGCCGGCCGCGACGCGGTGCAGCGCGAGGGCGCCGTCGCCGACCCCCGCCCCGCAGCCGATGACCCAGCCCTCGCCGCGTCGCACGAGCAGCGTGCCCAGGCGCCCTGCGGCGTACAGCGGCAGGCGGAGCAGCTTGGCCGCGTTGCCGGTGCCGAAGGAGAAGGACGCCACCCCGCGAGCCTATCGCGGGGTGGCGTCCTTCTCTTGCGCGGGAAGCGCGTCGGCCGCTCGGCTCAGAGCTTCAGCTCGCCGAGCTCCAGCTCGACCTGATGGGTCTCACCGTCGCGCACGTAGGTGACATCGGCGCTGCTGCCGGCGGCGGCCGCTCGCACCTGCGCGGTCAGGTCCGTCGCGCCGGTGATCGGCACGCCGTTGAACTCCGTGACGACGTCGCCCGCCTCGAGCCCCGCCTCCTCCGCCGCTCCACCCGGAGTGGGTTCGGCGATCAGCGCGCCGGCGACGGTGGCGCCTTCCTGACCGGCCGCGTCGCGCACCATGGCGCCGAGCAGTCCGTGCGTCGCGGCGCCGTCGGCGATGATCTCGTCGGCGACGCGCTGGGCGATGTTCGACGGGATCGAGAAGCCGAGCCCGATCGACCCCGACTCCCCCTGGGACGAGCCACCGGCCGTGGCGATGGCGACGTTGATGCCGATCAGCGCGCCCTTGCTGTCGACGAGCGCACCACCCGAGTTACCGGGGTTGATGGCGGCGTCGGTCTGGATCACCGCGATGGAGATCGACTGGGTGGGCTGCTGGTTCGGCATCCCCGGGATGTCGAACTGGAACGGACCGCCCTCGTCGTCGCCTTCGGAGCCGTCACCGGGCTCCTCGCTGTCCGGCACCGTCTCGGGGACGGCGGCGGACGCGACCTGGATGCTGCGGTTGAGCGCGCTGACGATGCCGGTGGTGACCGAGTTCGACAGCCCGAGCGGCGCGCCGACGGCGACCGCCGTGTCTCCGACGTTGAGCTCGGAGGAATCGGCGAACTCGATCGGGGCGAGATCCTTCGCACCTTCGAGCTTGATGACCGCGAGGTCGTAGATCGGGTCGGTGCCCACGACCGACGCCTCGTAGATGTGCCCGTCGGACGTGGTGACGCGGATCGCCGGATCGGCGACGGCTCCGCCCAGGGTGACCACGTGCGTGTTGGTGAGCACGTAGCCGTCCTCGGACAGGATCACGCCGGACCCGCTGCCGCCCGCCTGGGATCCCGCGACCTCGATCGTGACCACCGAAGGCAGCACCTCGGTCGCGATCGCGGTGGTCTCGTTCACCGAGCCGGGGTTGTTGACAGTGACGGTCTGCGGTCCGGACTCGGTCGGCGACGCCGGTGTGGCGAACACGGCATTGCCGATCGCGCTGCCACCGAATCCGGCGGTGCCGCCCACGAGCGCCGCCGCCAGCAGGAGAGCCGCGACCTTGACCGGCCCGCCGCTCTTTCGCTGCTTCGGCTCGGCGTTCGCCGGGGCGGCGAGCAGCGAAGGGTCCAGTGGGACGGTGGCCTGGGTGTGCGCGTGCGCGTCGTAGGGCTGCGGCGCCGCTCCCTGCGCAGGCTGGGGCCCGGCGCCGTGTGGGCCGGCGGCGTAGCCGAAGGCTGCCCCGTGCGCGGTACGGTCATCGGAGCTCGTGCCGGACGGGCTCGGGGCGTACGGCGTGGGCGCCGGTGCGCCGGCCGGCGGCTGCCAGCCCGCCGGTGCGTGCGAGCCGAACACGCCGGGGATGTCATGGCCCGCCTGCGCGGGTGCCGGGTGGTCGGAGCCCGCGGGGCGCTCGGGCGGCGTGGTCGGCTGCGGGGCGGACGCCTCCTGTGCCGGAGTGTCCGGCACGCCTGCGGCGGAAGCGGGCGTACCGGCGGCGCCGGCCGCATCCGCTCCGGGCTGGTCGCGGTCCGGGGTCTCGCCGGGGGTGCTGTTCTCGTTCATGGTGTGCTCCTTGTCAACGCTCCTTCAGCGTGACCCCCGAGTCTGTGCGTTTCGTATGGCGCGCATGGATTTCGCCTATGGTCTTAGCCTGTCTTGCATGGATGTCATCCCCGGCGCCTGGCGGCGCACTGCAGCAGGAGCAGGCCTTCTGTCCCCGGAAGGAGAGGTCGCGCCCACCATCTTCGCAGAGATGTCCGCCGCGGCGGCCCGCACCGGCGCGATCAACCTCGGGCAGGGATTCCCGGATGAGGACGGGCCGCTCGAGGTGCTCGAGGCCGCCCGCGAGGCGATCGCGCAGGGCGCGAACCAGTATCCGCCGGGCCGCGGCATCCCGGCCCTGCGCGACGCGATCAGCGAGCACCAGCGGCGCTTCTACGGGCTCGACGTCGACCCCGAGCGGGAGGTGCTCGTCACGGCCGGCGCGACCGAGGCGCTCAGCGCCACACTGCTGGCCCTCATCGACGGCCCCGACGACGAGGTCGTCGTGTTCGAGCCCTACTACGACTCGTATGCCGCCGCCGTGGCTCTCGCCGGCGCGAGACTGCGCACGGTGCCCCTGCGACGCCCTGGCTTCCAGCCGGACCTCGACGAGCTGGCCGCCGCGGTCACCGACCGCACCCGCATCATCCTCGTCAACGATCCGCACAATCCCACGGGGGCCGTGTTCGGTCCTGAGGTGCTCTCCGAGGTGGTCCGGCTCGCGCACCTCCACGACGCCGTGATCGTCACCGACGAGGTGTACGAACACCTCTCCTTCCACGCTCCGCACACGCCCATCGCGACATTGCCCGGTGCGGCGGAACGCACGCTGACGATCTCATCGGCAGGCAAGACGTTCTCGACGACCGGCTGGAAGATCGGCTGGGTGCACGGGCCCGCCGCCCTGATCACCGCGGTGCTCACCGTCAAGCAGTTCCTGACCTATGTGAACGGCTCGCCGTTCCAGCCGGCGATCGCGGTCGGTCTTCGCCTGCCCGACCCCTACTTCGCCGACGCCGCGGCGGCCCTGCTGCGCAAGCAGGAGCTGCTGGGCGAGGCGCTCACGGACGCCGGCTTCGTTGTGCACGCCCCGCAGGGCGGGTACTTCACCGTGGCGGATGCGGCGCCGCTCGGGGGTGCGGATGCGGCGGCGTTCTGCCGTGAACTGCCCGAGCGGGCCGGGGTCGTGGCGATCCCTCTGACGGCCTTCGTCGCCGCCGAGCACCGTGCGGAGTACGCCGGGCTGGTGCGCTTCGCCGCCTGCAAGCGGGTCGAGGTGCTCGAGGAGGCGGCACGGCGGCTTGCGGGCCTGCGCTGACGGCGGTCAGGATGCCGGGCTGACGCGATAGCGGCGCAGCCGCAGCACGGGGTTCGTCTCGCGTGTGCGCGCGATGAGCGCGGCGTCGACGGAGGCCATGGCGATGCCCTCCCCCGAGCTGGCGCCGGCGACGACGACCCCCTGCGGATCGATGATCTGCGACAGGCCGACGCCGATCGGGCCGGGGTGGTCGGCGGCGATCACGTAGGCGGTGCTCTCGATGGCCCGTGCGGTGAGCAGAGTCGTCCAGTGGTGCTCCTTCAGCGGGCCGCGCACCCACTCGGCCGGCACGATCATCGCGTCCGCGCCGGCGTCCACCAGGGTGCGCGCCACCTCGGGGAAGCGCAGGTCGTAGCAGGTCATCAGGCCGAAGCGGATGCCGTCGACGTCGAACACCGCGGCGGCGCCCGTCTCGCCCGCGGCGAGCCAGTCCGACTCGGTCTGACCGAACGCGTCGTACAGATGCTGCTTGCGGTAGGTGGCGAGCACCCCGGCATCCGACACGGCGACGACCGCGTTGTGCACGCGGCCGGCGTCCGCCTGCTCCACCAGCCCCGCGACGATCACCGCACCGTGCTCGCCGGCCAGCGCCCGCAGGGCCTGCACGAACTCCCCGTCCAGCGACTCGGCGTTCGCCGCCAGCGTGTCATCCATCGGGTCGACGAAATAGCTGGAGTACTCCGGCAGCACGATCACCCGCGCCCCGCGCGCGGCGGCCTCTGCCACCAGTTCCGCGACGCGCTCGCGATTCGCCGCCCGCGAGGCGACGGGCGCGAACTGGCAGACGGCGACGAGCGGAGCGGAGGCGGTCATGGCTTCCATGATGCCGCAGACCCCGGCGGACGCACCGGTCGCGCCTGCGACACGACGAAGGCCCGGTCCTGACGGACCGGGCCTTCTCTTTGTTGCGGGGACAGGATTTGAACCTGCGACCTCCGGGTTATGAGCCCGGCGAGCTACCGAACTGCTCCACCCCGCGGCACGTAAGAAAGCCTAACATGCATCCGGGTGGAGGGCGAATCGGCGCGGATGCGCAGGCGCGCATCCGGGCGCCTGCGCATTGCCGTACCTACTCGGCGGCCTCCTCTTCCTCGTCTGGGCGCGCAGGCGGCTGCCCGCCCATGCCGCGCTGGCCGCCGGTCGTCTCTTCCGGAGCACCCATCCCGCCCGGAGCACCCATCCCGCCTGCACCGGCTTCCCCGGCGACGCCGGTGCTGCGCTGCTCGCCGTCGACGGTGAGCGAATACGTCGCACCGTCGACGATGTCCGGCGAGGAGTACGTGACCGCACCGGCCGTCTTCTCGGCGGTGAACTCCGCCACGGTCGCCCCGGATTCGTCGACGAGCACCGCAGTCTGGGCGGCGGACAGTGATGCGGTGATCTGCACCCACCCCTGCCCCGAGTCCGCCGGTGCCTGCTCCATGTCGCCGGGGCCGAACGCCAGGATCGTGCCGCCGGTGACGGTGATCCCTGCGTTGGCGTCGACCGATCCGTTGCCCCCTCGCGTTGGGCCGTAGACGACGGTGTCGCCTCCGGAGATCGCCAGGGCGCCGTTGGAGTCGAGCCCGTCTCCCTCACTGTCGACCGTCACGGTGCCGCCGCTGATCTCGAGCCGCTCGCCGCTGTCGGCGAACTCTCCGCCCCGACCTCCCGCGGCATCGGTCGAGGTGTCGGTGCCGGTGCCGCTGATGAGCGCCTGCAGGTCGGTGTTGCCCGATGCATTCACGCCGTCATCGCTCGCGACGATGTCGACGGAGCCGGCGCTGATCGCGATGTTCGCCGATTCGATGCCCTCGGTCGAAGCGGTGACCGAGAGCACGGGTGCCGCATCGAGCTCGCCGATTGAGATGACCGCCTCGCTCTTGACGCCGTCGTCGGCTGCGGCGAGCGTGATCTGCCCTCCGCCCAGCACGGTGTCGGTGAACGCCTGGATGCCGTCGTCGCCCGCGGTGATGTCGATGACGCCGCCACCGATGTAGACGTAGCCGCTGGTCCAGTCGATCTCGGTCTCGTCCTCATCGCCGTTGCTGTTCATGCCGTCGCCGGCGGCTGCATCGAGGGTGAGCGCTCCTCCTTCGACGACGAGCGCGTCCTTCCCGCGCAGGGCGTCCTCCGCCGCGGAGACCGCGATCGTGCCGCTCAGGATCACCAGATCGTCGGTGGACTTGATGCCGTGTCCTCCGTTGCCCGTCACCTGCAGCGACCCGGATCCGCTGACGGTCAGATCGGCCGCCGCGTGGATGGCGGCATCGGCTTCGGCATCCTCCACGTAGCTCTGCGCGTCGGAGACGCTGTTCGAGCTGCCATCCGCCAGGTGGACGGCGACGTCGTCCGCCGTCTGCACGTCGATGGCGGGGCCGGAGTCGCTGGCGATGTCGACCCCGTCCAGTATCAGCACGACCTGTGCGTCGTCGGGCGCCGCGACGACGAGCTGTCCGTCGAGCGCGCCGCTGAGCCGATACACGCCGGCCGCCCCGATCGTCACGGTGGAACCGTCGACGGTCACATCATCGGCATCGGTCGTGACGTCGCCGTTCGCGAAGGTGACGTCGACGGCATCCGCCTCGGCCCATTCGTCCGTATTCACGACCGTATAGTCGGCGTTCTCAGCCATCACCGCAGACGGCGCGAGATCCGCGGCGCTGGCGGCGGCGACGGTGGCCTCCGAGCCCGTCGTGACCGTCGTGCTGCAGCCGGCGAGCAGCAGTGCGCCCGCGAGGATGCCGGAGGTGAGAAGGATGGTGCGTTTCATGATCTGCCTCTTCGTGATTGGTTCTGCATTGCTTTCACGCCGCGCCCTCGCGCGACGTGCGGTCCGAGAGCGGTCCGGAGAGGATCCGCGCCCACTTGTTGTGCGGCAGAGCGGGATCGATGGCGGCCATCCCCACTCCGAACTTGCTGATGCCGGTGGGGCGATGCCCTGCACGCCACAGCAGGCGGTCGAGATCGCTCGCACGACCCGCCGACTTCGTCTCCACGATCACGTGATCATCGACCGACACCCGGCGTCGGCCGTCGGCGCCGGACCACCGCAGCGCGGAGTCGACGGTCGCGCGACTGCCGCATGGCAGCAGCAGCGTCGCGCGGCGGTAGCGGTTGCTCATCGATGGTTGCAGGCGGCTCGTCACACCGGCATGGCCGTGCTCCTGCAGGATCGCCTGCACGAACCGCTTGCCGTCGAGTGTGAGCCGCGCCCGGTCCGCGGGCGAGTACGGCATCCGCTCTTTGACGGTTCGCCCGCGGCCGTCCTTCGTCTTCACCTCGAGGAAGCAGCCTCCGGTGTCGGTGTACTCCCGGATGCGCAGCTTGAAGCGGCGCCTGCGGCGCTGGGCCGTGAGCCGGTACGCGAGGTGATCGTCAGTGTCGAAGTACACCGAGTCGTAGCCGAACGCGCGACGACCGTCGATCTCGAGCACCCGGGTTCCCGGGTCCACCAGGTGCAGTATCGCGCCGGCTGCCGCAGCGGGGATCAGGTACTTGCGGTCGACGCGGGTCAGCAGTTCAGCGCGTCCCACGAGCTCGTCGAGCGCGATGGGCTCCAGGTCCTCCAGCGTGACGCCTTGCTCGCGCTCCACGGCGCTCCCGGCGGTCATGCGATCACCTCATGCAGCGGCTGCCGGCGGCCGGTGCTCGACGGGCCGTCGGTTCGGCGGGACGGTGTGCCGATGCGGTACCGGACGTCGACGAGAGTGCTGTCGTTGACGAGATCGAGGTGCTGCACGCTCATCGCGGTCACCGTGCCACCCAGCCGTCGCCCCAGCTCCTCTCGCAACTCGTCCTCGTCGGCGATCGCCCGGTCGAGTCGCACGATCTGCTGGCGCCCTCGAGCGAGCACCGCCGGGTGATCGGCGCACCACATAACGACGAGGATGAGTGCGATGAGCGCGGACGACACCAGCACGGCATCCGTCGCGAGGCCACCGATGAGGCCCATCGCGAGAGCCGCGAAGTAGTATGCGACCTCGCGCTGCGAGATCTCGGACGAGCGCAGCCGGATGATGCTGAGAACGCCGAACAGGCCGAGCCCCAGCCCGAGCGCCACCGTCGTGGACGAGCTCAGCACGGTCGCGACCGCATACACGCCGACGTTCACCCCGAGGAAGGCCACGACGAGGTCGCGACGCCGGTGGCGCCGGTAGTAGACCGCGAGGACGAGAATGAGCGCGGCGGTCAGATCGACCGCCGCGAGAAGCAGGCTGGTGATGGTCACGGGTAACTCCCTGAAGTGTGCGGATTCGGTGGTGCTGCCACCGTGATCCAGTCTTTCCAGCGGTGGTCGGCTGCGCGTCACCCCGGCGCGGGCATTGTCCGTACCGCGATCGCGGTAGTGCGGATACCGCGCCTGCGCGACTCGTCCCGCACAGTCGTCGGCCAGAATGAAGGCATGGCAAGCTCCGCGACCTCGAGGCACTCGCGCATACCCTCGTGGGTGGGCGATGCCGTCGCGGTCTGCGCGGTGGTGGCGCCGGCGCTGGTGCCGGAGCCGCACCGTCCCGGCCCTCGCCCGGAGTTCGAGGCGCTCATGCTCCTCGGCCCGGTCATCGTGGCGATCGGGCTCGTCCTGCTTCGCCGCCGGTGGCCCGTTCCGATACTCACGGTGGCTGTCGTGCTCTTCTGCGCGTCGGTCCTCGTCGATCGTCCGTCGACCCCACTCGGATACGCGGCAGTCCTCACCGCCTACGTGGTCGGCAGCAGGACGACACGGCTCGTCACGCTGATCGCCGGAGTCGCGGCCACAGCGATCGTCGCCGTGCTCAGCGTCACGGTCTCGGACTTCGGCGTCATCGATCCTCGCGTCTTCCAGATCGCGGCGGGTGTCGCCGTAGCGGCTGCGCTCGGTGACAGCTCGCGTTCCCACCGCGAATACGTGCGCGCGGCCACCGAGCGCGCCGAGCGGGCGGAGCAGACGCGCGAGGCGGAGGCGCAGCAGAGGGTCGCTGAGGAGAGGCTGCGCATCGCCCAGGATCTGCACGACACCGTGGCGCATCAGATCTCCGTGATCAGTCTTAACGCCGGTGTGGCTTCACGCGCGCTCGATGACGATGCCGCCAAGGCTCGGCGCGCGCTGGGCACCATTCGCTCTGCCGCGCGCGGTGCGCTGACCGAGATCGGAGAACTGCTGCGCTACCTGCGCACCGACTCCGATGCGGCGAGCGCCGTGGCGCCGCAGCCGACGCTGAAGGACCTGCCGGCGCTGCTGCGACGCCTGGAGGACTCCGGGCTGCGCGTCGAGGTTCAGCAGACGGGGGATGTCGAGCGCATCGCGGACGCCGCAGGTCTGGTCGCCTACCGGGTCATCCAGGAAGCGCTGACGAATGCGCACAAGCACGGCTCCGGCGGCACGGCATCGGTGCGCATCGCCGTCGCGGAGGCGGACGACCAGGTCGAGATCGTGGTCGGCAACCCGGTCTCTGCCGCCGACAGGAACCAGAGCGATCCTCCGGGCGGCGGGCTCGGTCTCATCGGCATCCGGGAGCGTGTCGCCTCGGCGCGCGGCACCGTCGGCACGCAGCGGCTGCCCGACGAGTTCCTCCTTCGAGTGCGCCTTCCGCTGCGAAGACAGGAGCAACCATGATCTCCGTGCTCGTCGTCGACGACCAGGCGCTCATCCGGCAGGCCGTCGCCGACATCCTCTCCGGGCACGACGACATCGACGTCGTCGGAGAGGCGGTCAACGGCGCCGAGGCCGTGCGCCTGAACGCGGCACTACGGCCTGATGTGGTGCTGATGGACGTGCGGATGCCCGTGCTCGACGGCATCGAGGCGACGTCGGCCATCTGCGCGGATCCGGCGAGCGCAGCCACACGCGTGCTCATCCTCACCACATTCGAGGAGGACGAGTACGTGGTCGCCGCCCTGAGGGCCGGGGCGAGCGGTTTCCTCGGAAAGGGTGCGGAACCCGAGGAGATCGTCCGCGCGGTGATCGCCGTGCACGCGGGCGACGCCCTGCTCTCCCCCGTCGCCACGCGCTCCCTGATCACCCGCTACATCTCCGGTCCCGGTCACGTGGCGACGACCTCCGCCACATCGCATCCGCAGCTCGCGTCGCTGACCGAACGCGAGCGTGAAGTGCTTCTACTGGTCGCCCGCGGCCGTTCCAATCAGGAGATCGCCGAGGAGCTGTTCATCTCGCCGCACACCGCGAAGACACATGTCAATCGCATCATGACCAAGGTCTACGCGCACGATCGCGCCCAGCTGGTGATCCTGGCCTACGAGACCGGTCTGCTGATCCCGGGGTCGTAGCGGCCGCGTACACCGCCGTCAACGGGCATGACCGAGCCGAAGGAGCGAGATGGCGTGACGTTCTTCACCGTCGGCCACTCCGACCACAGCCTCGAGGAGTTCATCGGGATGCTGACGGATGCCGGAGCATCCCTCGTCTGCGATGTGCGCAAGATGCCGGGGTCTCGTCGCAACCCTCAGTTCGACGACACCGTGCTCGCCGCGGCGCTGCCCGACGCCGGCATCCGCTATCTGCGGATCGCCGAGCTCGGCGGTCTGCGGAAGCGGGTGCGCAGCGTGCCCGAGGAGACGAACGCCCTCTGGCGCAATCGCAGCTTCCACAACTACGCCGACCACGCGCTCTCCGACGCCTTCCGCGAAGGGCTGCGGATGCTGCGCGAGCATCGCGCCGCGCAACCCGCGGTGATGTGCGCCGAGGCGGTGTGGTGGCGCTGTCACCGTCGCATCATCGCCGATCATCTGCTCGCCGCGGGCGACGAGGTGGTGCACATCATGCCCGGCGGGCGGCTGGATGCCGCGCATCTCACACCGGGTGCCGACGCGCGCCCTGACGGGACCGTCGTCTATCCCGCGTGATACTCGACCTCGCAGTCGGCGCCGGGGAAGATGAGCGACTCACGTCCGTCATCGAACCGCACCAGATAGGGCGGGCCACCGCCGTCGCCGCGCACCTCCCGCACCTCGCCGTGGCGCTCCCCGGCGCCCACGCGTGCGCCGTGGATCACGATCCGGGCACCCACCGCGATCTGCATTCCAGCCTCCTCAGCTCGGGTCGATGCCCTCATTCTGCGCGCAGCCGGCTCTCGCCGCCAGGGGTACTCGGCGTCGAACCATCTCGGCATCGAAACTTCTCGGCACCGAGGGTTCTCGGCGCCGGATGCAGCGAGCGAGGGCGCCCCCGCAGGGACGCCCTCGCTCGAACGGCGGAAGATCACTCCGCTGCGGTCTGCTCCTGAAGCTCGAGCAGCTTCTCGATCGCCGCGGTGAGCTTCTTGTCCTCGATGGCGAACTGCTCCAGATCGCCGGCCTTCAGAGCCGCGTCACGTGCGGCGAGAGCGTCGCGCGCCGCGGTCAGAGCCTGCGCCTCGGCATCCCCAGGCGTATCGACTCCACCCTCGTCGGGCGGGGTCTCGCCCTCGGCTTCACCGTCGCCTTCGCCCTCACCTTCACCGGGCTCGGGCTGGACGTTCTCGTCTCCGCCCGCCGCGCCGGCATCGCCGCCGAACAGCACGTCGAGGGCTTCGGTCAGCGTGTCCTCGAAGGCCACCCGGTCGCCGAACGCGACGAGCACCTTGCGCAGGTTGGGCAGCTTCGTGCCCTCGGATGACTGCACGAACACCGGCTGCACGTACAGCAGGCCGCCGCCGACGGGCAGCGTCAGCAGGTTGCCGTACCTGACCTCGGAGTTTCCGAGCGTCAGCACGTTCAGCTGATCGGCGATCGCCGTGTCGGAGTCGAAGGTGTTCTGCACCTGGCCGGGGCCTGGCACCGTGGTGGCCGTGTCGATCTCCAGCATCCGCAACTGGCCGTACCCTTCGGACTTCTCCCCCGCCGTCGAGCCGGCATCCGAGTCGACGGCGAGATAGCCCATCAGCACCTCGCGCGTCTCACCCTGCTGCGACGCGGGGATGAAGGTGGAGAACATCGAGAATCGCGGCGACTCCTGCCCCGGCATCTGCATCGACAGGTAGTACGGCGGCTGCGAGCGGTTCTCGGCCCGCGGGTCGTCCGGCGTCTGCCAGCGGTTGTCCTCCTGCTGGAAGGAGCGGACGTTGTCGATGTGGTAGACGCCCAGCATGGCGCGCTGCACCTTGAACAGGTCGGTCGGGTACCGCACGTGACTCATCAGCTCGCCCGACATCTCACTGATCGGCTTGACCGTCGACGGGTACACCTTCTGCCAGGCCTCGAGGATCGGGTCCTCGTCGTCCCAGGCGTACAGCGTCACCGAGCCGTCGTACGCGTCGACGGTGGCCTTCACCGAGTTGCGGATGTAGTTGATGTTGTCGAACGCCACCGCCGAGGCCGGTGTGCGCGAGTCGGCGATCGCCTCCTGCATGCTCACCGTCTTGGAGTACGGGTAGCTCGCGCTGGTGGTGAAGCCGTCCACGATCCAGACGATGCGTCCGTCGACCACGCTCGGGTACGGGTCCTGGTCCAGCGTCAGATACGGCGCGACCTTCTTCACGCGGTCACGCGGGTCGCGGTCGTAGAGGATCTGCGACTCGGAGTTCACCAGGTCGGAGAACAGGATCTGCTCCGACTGGAACTTCAGCGCATAGAGCAGTTTGGTGAAGGTGTTGCCGATGCGCGGTCCGCCGTCGCCGGCGAACGTCGTCTTCGTGTCGCTGGCGCCGTCCTCACCGCGCGGGTAGTCGATCTCGACCGGCTCCCTGCCCTCGGGTGCGCCGACGATGGAGTACTCCGGCGACGACTCGCCGAAGTACACCCGCGGCTCGAAGTCCTCGCGCTCGGTGAGGAAGCCGGACGACGGGATGCCGCGCTCCAGGAACACCGGCTCGCCGTCGTTGGTGCGCTGGTTGCCGGCGAGTGCCACCAGGCCGTAGCCGTGGGTGTACACCGCGACGCGGTTGTTCCAGCTGTCACCGCCGCCGAGGCGGCTCATGTCGAGGTCGCGCACCGAGACCACGGTGTCCTGCATCGTGCCGTCGATCTCGTAGCGGTCGACGTCGAGCTCGGGGGCGAACTGGTAGTAGGAGCGATACTGCTCGAGCTGCCGCACCGTCGGGCCGATGATCGCGGGGTCCATGACGCGCACGGATGCCGTGGTCTCGGCGTCCTCGCGCAGCTGACCGGGTTCGGTGTCGGTCTCCGCCTCGAACGGCGTGACTTCCATGTCGGCGAATCCGTACGCCTCCTTGGTGGCATCGATGTTGCGCTCATAGAACGGCGCCTGGTAGGCGTTCTGGTTCGGGTTCACCTGGAAGGTGGTCACGACCCAGGGGTAGCCGACGCCGACCACGAGCGAGGCGACGATGAACAGTGCGGTCGCCGCCAGCGGAAAGCGCCAGCGGCCGATCACGGCGGTGACGAAGAACAGCACAGCCACCACGGCCGCGATGATCGAGAGGATGGCGAGACCGGGGATGCTGGCGTTGACACCGGTGTACGCGGCACCGGTGATGCGACCGTCGTCCTGCACGAGCATGAGGTAGCGGTCGAGCCACAGGCTGACCGCCTGCACGGCGAGGTAGAGACCTGCGAGCACCGCGAGCTGGATGCGCGCGGGCTTCGAGATGCGCAGCTCGCGCTGACCGATGCGCACCGAGCCGTACAGGTACGACACCAGGGCGGTGATCACGAGGCACAGCAGCAGCACCGCCGAGACGAAGGCGAGCAGCACCGAGTAGAACGGCATCGCGAACAGGTAGAAGCCGGTGTCGACGCCGAACTGCGGGTCGAGCGTGTCGGTGGTGACGCCGTTGGCCCACAGCCAGACGACCTTCCAGTTGCCGGCGGAGGCGAAGCCCGCGAACACGCCGAAGAACACCGGCATGCCCCACATGGCCAGGCGGCGCAGCGGCTCGATGATCTCCTGATAGCGGTCGAGCTGGGAGCTCAGCCGCACGTACACCGGACGCAGCCGGTAGGCGAGCTGGATGCAGACGAAGATCGGCACCGCCATGCCGAGGAAGCCGATCAGGAACATCGACGCCGTCGCGATCCACTGCGTGGTGAGCACCGAGGCGAAGTCCAGCTGGTCGAACCAGAGGTACTCGGTGTACAGCGAGGCGAAGATGAAGAAGGCCGCGATGACGGCCGCGATGACGGCCACCGATATCGCGAGGATTCGGCGGGTGGCGTTGGGCGTGGCCGGATTCGGCGCTGAGGTCGTGGTCACCCTTACATCCTAGGCAGGCGGGCTATGACCGGGCCGCGAGATACGCTCAGCGCGGAACACCCGGGTGAGCGCCGCCCGACGGATGCGGATCGGCGTGCGGTCAGCGCGCCGACGCCGCGCACGTGGCGAGCTCAGAGGTGTCGCCGCCCTCGGCGATGACCTCGAGGATCTCGAGGGACTCGTCGAGATCCTCGGTGCGGAACACCTGCAGCCCGTCGGGGACGTGTCCCACCACCTCGTCGCAGTTGTCCGCGGGTGCCAGGAAGTACTCCGCCCCGGCATCCGCGGCGCCGTACAGCTTCTGGCGGATGCCGCCGATCGGGCCCACGGTGCCCGAGCCGTCGATGGTGCCCGTGCCCGCGACCTTCTCGCCGCCGTTGAGCCGGCCGGGCGTCAACGTGTCGATGATGCCGAGCGCGAACATCATGCCCGCGCTGGGACCGCCGACGTTGTCGAGCTGCAGCTTCACCTCGACCGGGAAGTCGTAATCGGTGGTGAGCGTGATGCCGATCAGCCAGACCGCCTCGCCCGCGGCATCCTCGGTCTTCTCCGGGGTGAGCGCCACCGTCCTGTTCTCGCCGTCGCGCTCCACCGTCAGCTTCACCTCGTCGCCGCCGGCCTCCTGGATCGCGTCGCGCAGCGCGGTCGCCGAGCTGACCGCGGAGCCGTCGATGGCGAGGATGCTGTCGCCCTCTTCCAGCTCGCCCTCGGCGGGCGAGCCCTCCAGCGCCTGCACGACCTCGACCGTCGCGCCCACGTCGTAGCCGAGCTCGCTCAGCGCGGCCGCGGTCGCCTCGTGCTGCGAGTCGACCATCAGCGCGGCGTTCTGCTCGTCGCGCTCGTCGGACGTGACCCCCTCGGGGAAGACGGTGTCGATCGGCACGACCGCGCGGGTGCGATCGAACCACGCCATCATCAGTTGGAACCAGGTCGGCGGATGCTGCCGGTTGCCGACCACCTGGACGGTGGTGAGGTCGAGGGCGCCGGCGGTGGGGAACGTCTCGGCGCCCTCCACGTCGATGAGCGGCACCTCGGTGCCGTCCGCGCTCAGCGCGGTGCCGAGCGCGTCGTACACCGGCCCCGGCTGCTGGATCACGTACGGGGTGGGGATGAAGGTCAGTCCCATCAGCGCCACGAGCGAGATGCTGAGCGCGATGATGCCCGAGACCACGCGACCATTGCGGCGTTGGGACACGGCGGACCTCCGGGGCGTTCGCGAGCGGCGTACAGCGATCCGCGCGCGCCGGGGCCCGGCACAGGATCGTGTGACTAGCGTAGAACGCAGACGCTACGGGCATGCTGAGAGGGCGATCGCATGGCAGATGACGAACAGGATCCGAAGGACTTCGAAGAGCTGCTGCGGCGCATGATGTCGGGTGGCCAGATCGACCCCGAGTCGCTGCGCGATGCACTGTCGGGCATGGGCGACGCGTCGTTCGATCCGAGCACGATGTCGGCGTTCATGTCACAGCTGCAGGGCGCGTTCGGCGGCGATCCCTGGCAGAGCGCCGAACGGCAGGCGCTGCACATCGCCAACCGCGACGGGCAGGCCATCACGGACGGCGCGCGCTCCTCGCTGGATGACGCGTTCTCGCTGGCGAACCTGTGGCTCAGCGAGGCGACCACGCTCTCCGAGCTCGGCTCGGCACCCCAGGCGATGACGAGGGGCGACTGGGTGTCGAAGACGCTTCCGGTGTGGAAGGAGATCGCCTCCCCCGTCTCCACCAGCATCGCCGACGCACTCACGGGTGCGCTCGAGGGGCAGGTGCCGGAGGAGATGCAGGGTCTGGTGCAGGGCGCGGGGCAGCTGATGCGGGGTCTGGGCGGCTCGCTGTTCGCCGCCCAGTTCGGTCAGGTCCTCGGCCGGCTCTCCCTCGAGGTCGTCTCGGGCGGCGACGTGGGCATCCCCGTGCTGCCGGCGGGGACAGCCGCCGTCATCCCGCAGAACATCGCGGCCTTCGGCGCGGGACTGGAGGTCCCCGAAGACCAGATCGCCCTGTACCTGGCGGTGCGCGAACTGGCCTACGCCCGGTTGTACCGGCATGCCAAATGGCTGCACCTGCACCTGCTGTCGCAGATCACCGATTTCGCGCGCGGGGTGACCGTCGACGTGGACGCCCTCGAGGATGTGGCCTCTCGCCTCGACCCGACGAACCCCGAGGAGCTGCGAGCGGCGATCGAGGGAGGCGAGCTTCTGCCTGCCCAGACCGAGGCGCAGCGCGAGGCGCTCACCCGCCTGGAGAATCTGCTCGCCACGATCGACGGCTGGGTGGATGTGGTCACCGAGCAGGCGATCGCGCGCCTTCCGGACGGGCCGCGTCTGGCCGAGGCCGCCCGCCGGCGTCGTGCGGTCGGCGGGCCGGCGGAGGACGCTCTGGGCGCGCTGGTCGGGCTGAAGCTGCGACCGCGGCGTCTGCGTGAGGCGTCGGCGATGTGGCGGGCGGTGACGGATGCCGTCGGCATCGTCGGCCGCGATTCACTCTGGGACTACCCCGATCTCATGCCCCAGTCCGCCGACATCGACGACCCCGCGGCGCTGATCGCCCGTCTGCAGTCGATGGCGCGAGGCGAGACGCCGGCGACGGACGAGTTCGACGAGGCGCTGGAGCGGCTGCTCGCCGGTGACGACTTCGGCGGCGAGGAGTCCGACGATGCGGCGGCGGATGCTGCGCCGGGCGATGCGGCGGCCGATGCTGCGCCGGAAGACCCGGCGGTCGATGCTGCGCCGGAAGACCCGGCGCAGGCCGACGCGGCGGAGTCTCTCGGCGACGCTCCGCAGACCGAGGAGACGGATGCCGACGCGCCCGGCGACCCGGATGAGCGTCCCGAGGGAGACCGGCCGGTCTGAGCCGCGCTTCGCGCTGCACATGCCGCGATCCCCTCGGATCTGTCCACAGATGCGCGGATCCGCGGTCGTGCCCGGCGCGCGGCGACGACAATCAGGACATGAGTCCTCTCACTCCCCCGACGCTGACGCGTCTCGATCCGCGCTATCCGGTGCTCTGGCGGGACGACAGCACGGTGCAGTTCGGGATCGAGGACATCGTGCGCGTGCGTGTCGAGGCCGACTGGATCGAGCCGCTGCTCGGCCGTCTGCGGGCCGGTATCCGGCGCAGTGCGTTCGATGTCGTCGCGCACGGCGTCGGCGCGCCCCGTGACGCCGCGCGGCGAGTCTTCGACGCGCTGCGGCCCGTGCTCGTCGACGATCACCCGCCGACGCCGCCGGCGTGGATCGAGGCGGTGAACGTGTCGGACAGCCGGGCAGTGCAGCGCCTGCGGGAAGCACTCGTCGACGAGGGCATCGCACCGGGCGCGAGAGGCGACCGGGACGCGATCGGCGTCATCGTCGTCGAGGGCGCGGCAGCCGCGCTGCAGCTGGTGCCCTACCTGCGCGACGATGTGCCGCACCTGCCGGTCGCCTTCGAACGGGACGCCACCACGGTCGGGCCGCTCGTCATCCCCGGCGAAACCCCCTGCCTGTCGTGCCGCGACGCCCACGAGCGCACGCGCGATGCGGCGTGGCCGATGCTGCACGCGCAGCTGGTGGGCCGCGCCGCGGGGCCGATCGCCGCGACACGCGTCGCGGGCGCCGCCGAGCTGGTCGGCCGCATCCTCCGCACGCCGACGCCGTCCGCCGGACTGATGGTGCGCGTCAGCCCCGACGGGCGCCGCTCCTGGCATTCGGTGCGCCATCACGCAGAATGCCCGTGCCGCGAGACGTGGTCCCGATCTCCGCGAGAAAACGCGACGGCGACCGCTCACCCCGCCCTGCCGACCGCGACCATGACAGTGCCAGGGTTCGCGCGGCCCGCGTGATGCCGACGTACGCGAGCCGGCGCTCCTCGTCGATCTGCTCGAAGGACGTCGCGTACGAGATGGGCAGGAATCCCTCCGACCAGCCGGTGAGGAACACGTGCGGCCATTCGAGTCCCTTCGCCGCATGCAGAGTCGAGAGGGTCACCGTCTGCAGCTCGGGTTCGTGCTGATCCTTCGCTCGCGCCATCAGGTCATCGGCGAACTGACGCAGTGTCGTGCCCGCGGGCGCCTCCTCCGCCAGACGAAGGATCGCGCGGCGCGCCTCCCAGCCGTCGCGCTGGGCGCCTCCCGCCGCGGGCGGCTCGTCGGTCAGGCCGAGACTGCGCAGCACGTCCCGCACGTTCGGCAGGAATCCGGCATCCGAAGGTGCCACGGCTGCCCCTCGCAGGGCGAGCACGGCCTGCCGCACCTCGGGCATGTCGAAGAACCGCGTGCCGCCGAGCACGCTCGTCGGGATGCCGCGCTCGGCGAGCGCCTGCTGGAGCACGCCCGACTGGGCGTGAGCACGGTACAGCACGGCGATCTCGGCCGGAGACGCGCCGGACGAGATGCGGCGCGCGATCGCCGCGGCCACGCCGTCGGCCTCTTCGCGATCGCCGTCGTACCCGGTGACGGTCGGGGTCTCGGCGCCGAACCCGTCGCGCGCGGGCACCAGCTCGAGCGCGCCGGGCCGACCGTGCATGAGGGCGTTGGCCGCGGTGAGGATGGGCGCCTGCGAACGGTAGTTCGTCTCGAGCCGCACGACGGTGGCGTCGGTGTACCGGCGCTCGAACTCCAGCAGATAGCGCTGCTGCGCGCCCGCGAACGAGTAGATCGTCTGGCTCGCATCACCCACCACGCACACGTCGCGCCGGTCGCCGAGCCACAGCTCCAGCAGGCGGTTCTGCAGCGGCGAGACGTCCTGGAACTCGTCGACGGTGAAGTGCCGGTACTGCTCGTGCACCGAAGCCGCGACGCGGGGCTCGGCCTCGAGCATCCCTGCGCAGGCGAGAAGCACGTCCTCGAAGTCCAGCTGGCGGCGTTCGTCCTTGAGCGCCTCGTACGCCGCCTGCAGCTCGATGAGCGCCTCGGCGCTGATGCCGGTGATCGGCCGGTTCTGCTCGGCGTACTGGTCGATCGAGAGCATCGACACCTTGCGCCATTCGATCTCCGAGGCGATGTCCCGCAGGGTCGCGGTGCTCGGTCGCAGTCGCAGGCCGTCCGCCGCCTGACCGAGCAGGCGCACCTTGTTGTTGACGATCGTCGGCGCGGTGTCGCCGGTGAGGGTCGGCCAGAAGAAGTTCAGCTGCGCGAGGGCCGCGGAGTGGAAGGTGCGTGCGGACACGCCGCCGACCCCCAGCGCGCGCAGTCGTCCGCGCAGCTCCCCCGCGGCCTTCGCGGTGAAGGTGACCGCCATCACGCGCGAGGGCGTGTAGGCGCCGGTGTCGACACCGTGCGCGATGCGATGCGTGATGACGCGGGTCTTGCCGGTGCCGGCTCCGGCGAGCACCGCCACCGGTCCGCGCAGCACGGATGCCGCCTCGCGCTGTCGCTCGTCGAGGGCGTCCAGTGCACTCACCGCGAGGTACTCCGCTCGCCCCCGCCGGCGCCTGCGCGCTCCTCGTACCAGTCGCGGATCAGCCGTCGTGCGATGGAGGCTTCGCCGGGCAGACCCACCGGGCCGTCTCCGGCGAGCGCCGCGCCGATCTCGGCTCGGGTGAGCCAGCGCACGTCGATGATCTCCTCGCCGTCGGCCTCGGTGCGGTCATCGACCGCGACGGCGCGGAATCCGATCATCAGCGAGCGCGGATACGGCCAGGGCTGCGAGGAGACGTAGCGGACGCTGCGCAGCCGCACGCCGGCCTCTTCGAACAGCTCACGGTGGATGGTGTGCTCGAGGGATTCCCCTGCTTCGACGAAGCCCGCGAAGCAGGAGTACATCCTGCCGCGCCAGGTGGCGTTGGCGCCCAACAGCAGCCGCTCCCCATCCGCGCTCTCGACGGCGACGATCACGGCCGGGTCCGTGCGCGGGAAGTGCTCACGGGAGCATCCGGCGCACCATCTCGACCAGCCGGCCTGGCGCAGCTCCAGCTGCGCACCGCAGGAGGAGCAGAACCGCGACTCGGCGAGCCATCCGCCCAAGGCGATCGCCGTGACGAACAGCTCGAACTCGCTCGCGGCGAGGCGGTCTCCGGCGTCGCGCAGCCCGAACCAGCTCTCGTCGGGGGCGGCGTCGATGGTGTCCGGCTCCGCAGCGACGGACGCCAGCAGCAGCGGGGTGCCGTCGGCGTCACGCCCGAGCAGGGCCCAGTCCGCCGCATCCACCGCGTCGACCGGCACCCGCACGACGGCTCCCTGCCCCTCGGGATCGAGGCGCACCCGGCCCTCACGCACTGCGACGACCCGCGTGCGCGGATCGGCGCGCAGCCGGTCGATGACGTCGGCATCGCCGCGCAGCTCCGCCGTCCGATCGAGCAGCTCTCGCTCGTCGCTCATCCGGAACTCCCTGCTGTCGTGCGCGGCTGCGCCTTCGGCCGCGCAGCCGGCCGTCTGCCGGTGCGCGGGCGTGGCGTGGGCGTGCCGCCCCGGGTGCAGACCTACCCTGGAGAGCATGGCACGCTCTTCTTTCACTCTAGCGGCGGCGGTCACGGCCGCACTGCCCGGGGCGGAGGTGGTCGGCGCCCGCGCGCTCACCTCCGACGGAGACGGGCGGTTCGACTCGGCCGTCGCGACCCTCGCCGACGGCCGTGAGCTGGCGATCCGCGCTGCCGGCGACGACGCAGCGGCGCGTGAGCTCGCCGAGGAGTCGCTGGCGCTGCGCGCACTGACCGCGGGAGCACGCGAGATGCTGCCGTTCCAGGCCCCCACGTACGTCGGCGAGACGCAGGTCGGTACGGCCAGCGCACTGGTGACCGAGCTGCTGCCCGGCTTCCAGATCGACGCGGCGGACATCCCGGCGGGTCGCGGGGCCGCGATGTCGATCGGGGCGGCCACCGCGGCGCTGCACGCCCTGCCCGCGTCGGTCGTACGCTCGGCGGGGCTGACCGTGCGAGACGCCGCCGGCGTCCGCAAGGACATCGAGGATCTCGTCGACCGCGCTGCGGCGACCGGTCGCGTGCCCGCCCGCCTGACGGTGCGCTGGCGGGAGGCGGCAGGCGACGACGACCTGTGGCGGTTCGAGACCGCGGTGACACTGGGCGGCATGCAGGCGAGCTCGTTCCTCTTCGAGGACGACCCGGACGAGGGCCCGCAGGTCATCGGCGTGCTCGGCTGGCGCGGACTCTCGGTCGGGGACCCGGCCGAGGATCTCGGCTGGCTGTCCGGTGCGCCGGATGCGGCGAACGACGTGCATGCCGCATACGCCGAGACGTCCTCTCGCGCCACCGACGACGCCCTGCGCGTGCGCGCTCGCCTGCACGCCGAGCTCGAGTTCGCCCGCTGGCTGGTGCACGGCGCCGAGATGCGCCGTCCCGACATCGTCGACGACGCGGCGGCGCTCCTGGAGTCGCTCGCGGACGGCCTGCGCAGCGACGATCTGCGGGTCACGGCGGCGTACACCGGAGGGGTGGACTCCGCCCTGGACGTGCTCGACCGGGTGCCGGACACCGCGGCGACGGCGATCGACACGTCGATGCAGACCGACGCCTACCGCGCTTCCGACCTGTGGCCCGACGAGGACGACGTCCCGTCTGCCGGCCGGGACGGCGCCGACGCGCCCGCCGACGGTGCCGCTGACGACGACCGCGGCGCCACGGATGCCGTCGACGCGGCCGGAGGCCGCGACGACGGTGCCGCAGGCGTGTCCGGCGACGAGGAGCAGGAGACGCAGGACCTCACCGAGATCTCGGGTGTGCGCGGCTCATCGCCCGGATCGTCACGGCGAACGCCGGATCGACAGGCGGATGCCGACATCGCCCCGGAGGACGAAGCTCAGCGCGCGGCGCGCGCCGCCCTCCAGCGCTGGACGAGCTCCTCCTCCGAGTAGACCCGGTCGCCGCGGATCACCAGGTCGTCGGCCACGTAGTACAGCACGACGTCGATCTCTTCCAGCGGCACCCCGAAGCGACGGTGGTACGCCAGCCGGTAGAGCGCGAGCTGCAGCATCCGCTCGTCGCGCTCCGCCGCGGTGCGCGGTGCGCGACCGGTCTTCCAGTCCACGATCTCGATGCGTCCGTCGCGCCGATAGACCGCGTCGAGCTTGCAGATCACGATATGGCCCTCCTCGGGCCGGCCCGCGTCGCCCGACGACGCCCCGAGCGCGAAGTCGATCTCCATCTCGACGGCGATCGGCTTGAGGGCCGCCCACTCGCTGCGCTCGAAGCGCTCCTGCAGCTCGGCCAGATCGGCGGCATCCGCATCCGAGACGTCGCCGGAGTCGGGCATCTCGTCATCGGCCTCCCACAGTCCCTCGTCGATGCGGGTGCCGACACCGACCTGCTCGGATCGGCGCTCCACCCAGGCGTGGAACAGCGTGCCCAGCCGGGTCTGCCGATACGGCTTCTCGGGCATCGGGCGCACGATGCTGCCGATGGTGCCCTCGAAGTCGGTGACGTAGTCCTTGAACCGCGATGCCGGCACGCGGGTCGGTACGACGGCGTCCACCCCGCGCAGTCTGGCCTCCCGCTCCGCGAGCAGCCGGGCGAGCTGCGCACTCGGCTCGATGCGGTCGGCGTGGGCGAGCGCGCGACGCACGTCATCGGCCGCGGCGCTGACCACCGCGCGGCGCCCGCCGAGCGGATCGAGCGGCCACTGCGTCGTCATGCCGGTGCCCTCGTAGGGGTTCTCGTCGGGATCGACGGTGCCGATCGGATCGAGGCCCAGCACGTCGATCGCCTCGTTCAGGTAGGGACTCGGCGTGCGGGGGCTCTTCTGGCCCGCCCAGTGGGCGCCGGTGAGCAGCAGGTCGGTGCGGGCCCGGGTGACGGTGACATACGCGAGCCGGCGCTCCTCCTGCTGCTGGTACGCACGGTACGCGTCCTTGAATCGGCGCAGCGCCCCGCCCGACGGGAACGCCTTGGTGACGCCGGCGCACAGCGCGTCCTTCGCCGCCTTCTCACGCTTGACCGGATCGTGTCCGGCGGCGCCCATCGCCTCCTTCGGGTCCCACTCGAAGCGGGGCAGCGCATCGACGTCGCCGCGCAGGGCGAACGGCAGCATCCCGAAGCCGAACCAGCCCGAGGTGTCGCTCACCCGCGACGGCAGCTCGTCGTCGACGAGGCGCACGACGGCGACGGCATCCCATTCCAGCCCTTTCGAGCCGTGGATCGTGAGCAGCTGCACGACGCCGGGCTCGGGCGGCTCGGGACGCGGCATGAGCTCATCGGTGCTCTCGGCCTTGTCGAGCCACGCGATCAGGCTGCTGATCGTGCCGCGCTGGTCGGCCGACAGGAACGCCCGCACCTCGTCGGTGAACGCGCGCAGCTGAGTGGAGGCGACGCGAGCGGGGCCGCGCGTCTCGTTCGCCGCGAGCTCGATGTCCAGGCGCAGCTCGAGCTCGATGAGCCGGAGCAGTTCGGGGATCGGCTGCGTGGCGGCGCGGCGCAGCCGCTCGAGCATCTCGCCCGCCGCGCGCAGGCGCGCCCTGCCCTCCGGGCTGATCTGCGCGAGCAGGCGGTAGTCGTCGCGCAGACTGCGCACCACGTCGACGGCGTCGACGATGGAGACCGCTTCGTCGGCCCCCCGTGAGGCGCGGATGCGGGCGCGCAGCTCGTCGGGCAGCGGCAGCAGCGCGCTGTCGCGCCGGGAGAGCTCGGTCGCCAGGTCGTACAGCGCCGCCATGTCGGCCACGCCGACGCCGAAACGCGGCCCCACCAGGAGCCGGATGAGGGCGGATCCGGCGTTGGGGTCCTGGATCACCCGCAGGACGGAGACGACGTCGACGACCTCGGGCGTGGCGAGCAGGCCGCCGAGCCCGAGGATGCGGTGCGGGATGCCACGGGATGCGAGCGCCGCCGCGAAGGTCTGCATGTGCTTCTTGGAGCGGAACAGGATCGCGCCGGTGTGCGGCTCGCTTCGGCCGGAGGCGGCGTGCTCGGCCCGGCGCGCGGCGAACCAGTCGGCGACCTCACCCGCCTCGTCGTCCACGGTGAACGGGAAGCGCACGGCGACGCTGCCGTCACCCGCGCCGGGCCGCGGCTCGAGCGGGGGCACGTCGAGTCCGGGTCGCTGGAGCGGTGCGAGCACGCGGTTGGCGATGTCGAGGATGCGGCGGTCGTTGCGCCAGCTGGTCATCAGGCTGTACGTGCTCGCGGACTGCTCACGGGCGAACGAGCGCGAGAACGCGTACAGGTTGTCGGCACTGGCTCCGCGCCAGCCGTAGATCGACTGGTGCGGGTCGCCGACCGCCATGACGGCCGTGTCGCGGAAGAGCTCGGCGAGGAAGCGGGTCTGGATGACCGACGTGTCCTGGTACTCGTCCAGCAGCACGACGCGGTGCTGCTCGCGCAGCTCGGCGCGCACGTCGGAGGCGGAATCGATGATGTCGTACGCGCCGCTGACCTGGTCGGCGAAGTCGAGCACACCGCGGCGCTGCTTCTCTGCGATGTACTCCTTCACCAGCGCGGCGAGCGTGGGCACGGCGAGCAGGTTCGACGCCGCCTTCTCGATGTCGACGTTGCCGCGGTACGGCGCGAAGGCCTGCGCCTGCTCGACGGCGATCCGGGCGGCGAGATCCAGATCGGCCCGGTGGTCGAGTGCGTCTCCGGCCAGGCGCTGCACGGCGTCGACGACCGTGTTCACCGTGAAGTCGATGTCCTCGAGCGCGGGCAGGTCGGCCCGCAGCACGATCTCGCGCGCCAGCATCCAGGATCCCGCCTGGCTGAGCATCGCGACGTCCGAGTCCCGCCCGATGCGCGCGGCGTGCTCGCGCACGATGCCGTCGGCGAAGGCGTTGTACGTCGACACCCGCGGGCGGATCATGAGGTCCTCGGCGGTGCGCGGCGCCCCTGCGGTCCATCCGGTGCCGAATCGCACGGCGAGCTCGTCGAGCACGTGGGTGCGCACCAGTTCGCGCTGGCGGCCCGGCGCCGCCTCGTCGACGCGACGCAGCGCATCGGACGTGACGATGTCGGGCAGGTGGGCGAGCAGCCCGCGCCGGCCGTACTCGTCGATCACCGCGAGCCGCGCGGCGATGCGCTCCGCGAGCTCGCCCGCGGCCTTGCGCGTGAAGGTGAGCCCGAGGATCTCGTCGCGGCGCACCAGGTCGTTCGCGACCAGCCAGACGACCCGGCCCGACATGGTCTCGGTCTTGCCGCTGCCGGCCCCCGCGACCACCAGCGCGGGCGTCGGCGGCGCCTCGATGACGCGCTGCTGGGCGGCGGTGGGGCGAGGCAGCCCGAGGGCGGCCGCGACGTCGGTGGCGGAGATGCGGGGCGTCGTCGGCCAGGCGTCGGCGTAAGCCCCGGGCGGTGCGACGGCGCTGCCCGGGTGCAGCGCGGGGATCACGCGCTCACCGCCGGGATCGCGTGGATGCGGCAGGACTTCACTCGCCCCTGGGTGTCGGCGCAGTGCGTCTCGACCTGTGCGGTGAAGCTGCTCGCCGACATGCCCCTGGCAGCGTCGGCCACGCGGTGCAGGAACCGCGCACGGGTCTCGTCGTCGAGGGCCGGCTGGTGCGCGACCCGGTAGTCGCTCTTCGCCAGCGTCTTCGCGACCAGCACCAGCCGCGCTCCCCCGAGTGCGGCGGGATCGGCGCCCTCGATGAGGCCCTGTTCGACCGCGATCTGGTAGGCGGCGAGCTGGGCGTGCTCCGCCACCTTCGCGTCGCTCTCGGGGTCGTGCTTGCCCGTCTTCAGATCGACCACGACCACGCGCTCCCCCTCTCCGCTCATCGGCGTCCATTTCTGCCCGCGCGCCGGCGCGTGCTCTCCGGCACCGGGCGGGTAGGCCTCGACCCGATCGATGAACCCGTGGATCACCGCCCGCCGCGACGCCGCGGCATCCGGCGCCTCCGCGTCGAGCCGCAGCACCTCGGGCACCGCCTCCGAGGGACTCTCGGGCACCTCGACGGCGAAGCGGAACTCCACTTCGCCCGCCAGCATCCGGCCGCCGTCACGGCGCACGTCACCCAGATAACGGTGCAGGCGATCGATGAACTGGTCGGCCCGACGGCGCTCCTTGCGGCCGATCCACTCCGTGTCGAAATCCAGCTCCGGCCAGTGCTCGGCGAGCACCTCGCGCAGCCGCTCGAGCTCGCCGTCGGGATGCCGCTCCATCGCCTCGTGGATGATCGTTCCGATTCCGGCCGCGGGAGGCAGCACCGTGTCGCCGCCGAGGGCCGCCACCACCCAGCCGAGGCCGCACTCCTCGAAGGTCTCCATCTTCGACGGCGACACCCGCGCCGCGTCGATCGCGAGATCGCGCAGCGGGGTGTCGGTCGACGGCGCGGCCACCCCGTACCACTGCTCGGGTGCCGCGCCGGGCACACCCTCGCGTGCGAGCACGGCGAGCTGGCCGGCGGCATCCGCCCTGACCGCGGCCGCGTCGGCGGTCGTGAGGGTGCGCCGATGTCGTGCCACCAGCCCGCGAAGCGTAAGCGGATGCTCGGCGGACGGATGCTGCTCGGCGGGGTCGGTCCGGGGCAGGAAGGCGAAGAACGGGCTCGGCGTGAGGTCGTCGTCATCGACCGCGGTGACCAGCAGGCGGCGGCGCGCTCGCGAGATCGCGCGCACGAACAGCCGCAGCTCGTCGTGCAGCGCCGCCCGTCGGCGATCGAGCACACCGGGTGCAGGATGCTCGACGCCGGTGCGCTGCGCGGTGAGCGCGTCGGCGAGGCGCCAGGTGTGCAGCATCCCGCCGCGCAGGCGCACGTTCGGCCAGACGCCGTCCTGCACGCCGGCGACCACGACGGCGTCGAACTGGGTGCCCAGCGCGGTCGCCGGGGTCAGCAGGGTCACCCGGCCCGGGCGCTCGGGTGCCGACAGCGTGTCCTCGGGGACCTCGCTGCCCAGGATGTCGCGCACGAAGCGTTCGGGCTTCTCGTTCGGGGTGCGCTCGACGAACCGCTTCGCCGCATCGAACAGGGCGACCAGCGCATCGAGCGCCCTGGCGGTCTCGCCGCCGGTCGCCTGCAGCGCGATCTCGCGCCACACCGTCTGCAGCGGCCGTCCGTCGACCGCTCGCGCCGCATCCCACGCGCGCCACAGCAGGTCATGGATCGTCTCGCCGTCCTCGGCCGCCGTCGACATCTCGCGCAGGGTCTTCGCGAACCGGGCGGCGGCACGCGCCTCGGGGGCGTCGATCAGGGAGAGCGGGAACGGATCGGCCATCGCCCGCCGCAGCAGCTCGCGCGCCGGCGTCGCGCCGTCCGCGGCGAGCTCCTGGTGGCGCAGCCTGGCCCGCAGGCGACGCAGTCCGATCGCGTCCATGCCGCCGAACGGCGAGAGCAGCGCCTCCTCGAGCTGCTGCGGGGTGCGCTCGTCCACCGGCAGCAGCGAGAGGCTGACCAGCCCGACGAGGTCGCGCACGGCGCCCTCGTCGCCGAGCGGACGCTGCACCCCGGCCGCCCTGGTGGGGATCTCGCGCGCCGCCAGCTCGGCCTCGAGCATCGACACCTGCCGGGTGTCGTGTGCGATCACCGCCATGTCCTGCCAGGCGACGCCGTGCGTGAGGAACCAGTCGCGCAGCGTGCCGGCGATGCGGTCGAGCTCCTCGTACGGCGATGCCGCCAGGTACGCCGTCACCTCGCCATCCGCGTCTCCGACCCCCTGTTCGGCGGACTGCGGCGGACGCCGATGCTCGATGCGTCCTGCCGCACCGATCGACTGCGTGACGGTGCGGGTGAGCGCCGTGAGCGGCGCCACCTGGCGGTGCGGAGCGTCGAGCACCATCACGCGGCCGAGCTCTGCGGCCAGCTGCGAGAACAGCTCGGGACTCGCACCGCGGAAGGCGCCCGACGAGATGTCGGGGTCTCCGAACGCGAGAACCGACACTCCCCTGGCCCGCAGCGCGCGGACGATCTCGATTCCCCCGCGGGTGAGCTCCTGCGCGTCGTCGATGAGCACGACACGCAGGTCGGCGAGCGGGCCGAGGCCGGCGGCATCCGCCGTGCGCAGCACCGAGGTCGCCTCGGCGACGAGGTCGGCGGCATCGCGGTGCGCCGACCTCATGCCGTCGAGCACGCGACGGTACTCCTCGAGGAAGTCCGCGACCGCCATCCAGGCCTCGTCACCGGTGGCGCGCAGCGCCGCGGCATCCGCCCCCAGCTCGGTGCACTCGGCGAGGAACGCCCGCAGCTCCGACCGGAACGCCTTCGAGGCGCGTACGGGCGCGCCGAGCGCATCGGGCCAGTCGATGACACCGTCCTCGAGGTCGCCCGCGAGCAGCTCGGCGATGATCCGATCCTGATCCGCGCCGGTGAGAAGGGCGGGCGGATCGCCGCCCTCGCGCACCATCGCGCCGCGCACGAGCTGGAAGGCGAACGATCCGAGTGAGCGCGCGAGTGCGCCGGGGGTCGCCTCCCGCACGCGTACGCCGATCCGGTCGCGCAGCGCGGTGGCCGCCTGGCGGCTCGGGGTGAGCACCAGCAGCTCCTCCGGAGCGAGGCCGCCGCGATCGGGATCGAGCAGGTGCACGACACGCTCGACGAGCGCCTGCGTCTTGCCTGTGCCCGGCGCGCCGATGATGACGGCGGACGCCGTCGCGGCGGCATCCACCACGACGCGCTGGCCCTCGTCGATCACGGCATCCTCGGTCACGGAATCCACGCTAGCGGGGCGCGCCGACATCCCCGGCCGATCCCGGCCGCGCGCCCGGACGGCCCCTGTGCGCCCACGGCGAAATCAGCCGCGGGCGCCGATCCCGCGCCGACTCCAGCCGGTAGAGTTGCGATGTCCGACCACCTGGAGGAGAGCGCGTGGAAATCCGCATCGGCATCATCAACACCGGCCGTGAGCTGAACTTCGACACCTCGAGCAGCGCCGACGACGTGCGTGCGCAGATCACCGCCGCGCTCGACCAGAGCGCCAGCCACATCAGCTTCACCGATGCGAAGGGCAGTTCGTACATCGTCCCGACCGCGAACCTCGCGTACGTCGAACTCGGCACCGAGGAGTCGCGCCGGGTCGGCTTCGTCGCCTGACATGTACATCCTCCTCGCGCTGATCGCCGCGTGCGCGTTCGGCGTCGCCCTCCACTTTCTGCTGCCGCACCGCGAACTGCGCGGGGTGGCGGTGACCCCGGCGATCTCGACGGCCGCGGCCGCGGCGATCTACACGATCCTGCAGTGGACGGGCATCGGTGAGAGCAGCGTCTGGCTCTGGGTCGCGAGCATCGGCGGCGGGCTCGTGCTCGCCCTGCTCGTCACGCTGACGATCACGGCGCAGCGTCGTCACCACGACGCCACGGCGAAGCAGGCGCTCGGCATCTGAGCATCCCCTCTCCGATCACGCGGCGGGGGGATGCTACGAGGCGAGCCCCATCGCGTCCATGCGGCGGGCGTGCGCGCCCATCAACTCGGTGTACACCGGCTCGATGCGGGTGTCGTCGGCGGCGAGCCGCTCGGGGCGGAGGGCCCCGCGGCACACCAGCAGCGTGTCGCCGACCAGACGCCTGCCCCACATCGACAGCAGCGAGCGCCACTCCTCGTCGCTCTCGATCGTCGCCTGGATGATGGCGATGATCTCGTGCCTGGCATCGTCCTCGCGCAGGATGCCGGCGACGCGCTGCCCGGTCTCGCCGTAGCTCGACGCCAGGGCGAGGTAGAAGTCGTCGAGCATGCCGGCCGTGAGGTACACCGACAGCAGGGTCTCCTCCGGCCGCGCGCCGATCGTCTTGCGGCGGAACGCGTCGAGGTTCTCGCGGAACGGCAGCATGATCTGCGTGGGGTCGTCACCGCGCTCTGTGATGACCTCGACGATGCCCCGGTGCTTGGCCAGGGCCGCTCCCGCAGCTCGCGACAGCGCCTCCTTGCGATCGAGTTCGAGGGTGCCGCGGATGCCGCGGGTGAGCGTCTCGAAGTAGCCCAGCTGCAGGTACGCGGCCTGACCGAGGAAGCGGTTCAGCTCGGGGGCGAGCTCCGCGAAGTCGACCCGCTGCGCGTCGCCGACCTCACCTCGGCTGCGCAGCGAGAGGGTGCGACGCTGCGGCTTGCGCTTCCGGAACCAGTTGACCACCCGCCCAGATTACCCGCCCGGCCGGATCCCGCCGGGGAGCGCCCCTCCGGTAGGCTGGACCCACCCTGCCATCGGAGCAGGGCCCCGCGCCTGTGACAGCAGTGAGACGGCGTGGATCCGTTACGAGGCGCCGCTGGCGCGGCACGCAGTCGCGCAGCCGCCGGACAGGCAAGAACATACTGTGACTTCATTCGCTGATCTCGGAATCGATCAGGACATCCTCGACGCCCTCGCGTCCAAGGGGATCGTCGACGCGTTCCCCATCCAGGAGCAGACCATCCCGCTCGGCCTTCCCGGGCAGGACATCATCGGCCAGGCCAAGACCGGCACGGGCAAGACCTTCGGCTTCGGCATCCCGGTCGTGCAGCGCCTGGGGCAGAACCCGGAGCACGGTGTCAAGGCGCTCATCGTGGTGCCCACCCGTGAACTGGCCGTCCAGGTCTACGAGGACATCGACCTGCTCACCTCCAACCGCTCCACGAGCGTCGTGGCCATCTACGGCGGCAAGGCGTACGAGGGTCAGATCGACCAGCTGAAGGCCGGCGCGCAGATCGTCGTCGGCACGCCCGGCCGCCTCATCGACCTGGCCAACCAGCGTCTGCTCGACCTGTCGAACGCGACCGAGGTCGTGCTGGACGAGGCCGACAAGATGCTCGACCTCGGCTTCCTCGCCGACATCGAGAAGATCTTCTCGAAGGTGCCCGCCGTGCGCCACACGCAGCTGTTCTCGGCGACGATGCCCGGCCCGATCGTGGCACTCGCCCGCCGGTTCATGACGAACCCGATCCACATCCGCGCGAACGACCCCGACGAGGGCCTCACGCAGGCGAACATCAAGCACATCGTCTACCGCGCCCACTCCCTCGACAAGGACGAGGTCATCGCCCGCATCCTGCAGGCCGAGGGCCGGGGCAAGACCGTCATCTTCACCCGCACCAAGCGCGCCGCGCAGCGGCTGGTCGACGAGCTCGGCGACCGCGGCTTCAACGTCGGCGGCGTGCACGGCGACATGGGCCAGGAGCAGCGCGAGCGCTCGATGGCGGCGTTCAAGGCCGGCAAGCGCGACGTGCTGGTCGCCACCGACGTGGCCGCCCGCGGCATCGACGTCGACGACGTCACGCACGTGATCAACCACACCATCCCCGACGAGGAGAAGACGTACCTGCACCGTGCGGGCCGCACCGGGCGTGCGGGCAAGACCGGCATCGCGGTCACCTTCGTCGACTGGGAGGACCTGCACAAGTGGGCCCTCATCAACCGCGCGCTGGACTTCGGACAGCCGGAGCCTGTCGAGACGTATTCGTCGAGCCCGCACCTGTACGCCGAGCTGAACATCCCCGAGGGCACCAAGGGCCGTCTTGCGACGGCCCCCAAGTCCGAGAAGCCCGCCGGCGAGCGGCGCGGTCGCCAGCCGCAGAAGGCGGCGGATGCCGCGGCCGAGGGCACCTCGGAGGGCACGACCCGCCGTCGTCGCCGTCGCCGGCGCGCGGAGGACGCGGTCGGCTCGACCTTCGCCGAGGGCGCGGATGCCGCATCGGGCGCGTCGGCGGCAGCATCCGCACCGTCCGTCGATCGCGACGCGGAGGGCGCCGGCACGCACGACGGCGACGCCACGCATGAGCACCGCGACGGCAAGCCGGCGCCGCAGCGCCGTCGTCGTCGCCGCCGCAGCGGCGGGGCCGCTCCCACCGGCGCCTGACGCGGCTGCCGAGGGCAGCGGCTCAATCGTCGTCCGCACGACTGTCACACTTTTCAGCGACTGTCACGTCGAACGACGTGCCCTTCGCCGAAAAGTGTGACAGGTGCGGGGTCGCGTCGGCGGGAGCGGGATGCTCGGACGCCGGATGCCCGGATGCGGGATGCTCGGACCCCGGATGCTCGGATGCGGGATGCTCGGACGCGGGAGCCGCGGGCGGATACACCCAGGTCACGAGCACGACCGAGATGATCATCAGCAGGAACCACGACACGATCTTGCTGATCGAGACCGGCTCCCAGCCGGCGACCTGGTTCGGGTAGGCCCACGCGCCCGCCCAGGTGGCGATGTTCTCGGCGAGCCAGATGAACAGGGCTACCCCGGCGAAGACGGCGAGCAGAGGCAGGCGCAGGACGCGCCGCCGGATGCGGGCGTGCATCACCGTCGGCCACCACAACACGGCGACGGCGGCGAGCAGCACCCATCGCGCATCCCACCAGAAGTGGTGGGTGAAGAAGTTCGCGTAGATCGCCGCCGCGACGAGTGCGGTGAGCCACCGGCGCGGGTAGCGGCTGAAGCCGAGGTCGAACAACCGGTGCACCCGCACCATGTACGACCCGACGGCTGCGTACATGAACCCGCTGAACAGAGGCACGCCGGCGATGCGCAGCACGCCGTCGGCGGCATACGCCCACGATCCCATGTCGGTCTTGAAGAGCTCCATCACGGTGCCGGTCAGGTGGAAGAGCACGATCACCCGCAGCTCCCGCACGGTCTCGAGCCGCAGCGCGAGCATGACGACCTGGATCAGCACCGCCGCGATCGTCAGCAGGTCGTCGCGCGCGAGTGCGGCGTCGTCGGGGTAGAACAGCCGGGCCGAGACGATCACGAGCAGCAGGGCGGCGCCGAAGGCGCATGCCCATGCCTGTTTCAGCACGAAGACGGTGAACTCGATCAGGCCGGCTCTGACGCCGCTCTCGGATGCGTCGCGCAGCATCCGGTCGGCGATCGCGTCGATGCGCTGCTCGAGCCCCGTCCCCCGTTGCATGCTTCCGACGCTATCGACGTGCGGCGGCGTGTTCGCGGGGAGAAGGCTGACAGATCGCCCGGAACCGACGTTCCGCCCCGCGAGCGTCAGGGGTGGCGCGGTGCCGAGCCGGTGCCCCGCTCGATGATGCGCGCGAGCATCGCTTCCGTGGTGACGTTCTCGCCCGGGCGGTTGGGCTTTCCGGCGCCGTGGTAGTCGCTCGATCCGGTCACGATCAGGTCGTGACGCACGGCGAGGTCATGCAGCGCACGCTTTCCCGCCGCCGTGTTCTCGCGGTGATCGACCTCGAACCCCGCCAGCCCCTCGTCGATGAGCCGTTCGATGAACGGCACCGGCATCATCCGATCGCGGCCTGCGGTCGCGGGGTGCGCGATGATCGCCACTCCCCCGGCGCGGGTGATCAGCCGCACGGCCGTGACCGGGTCGGGTGCGTAGTGCGGCTCGTAGTATCCCTCGCGGGGATGCAGGATGCCGTCGAAGGCCTCGGTGCGGTCACGGACGATGCCGCGCGCGACCAGCGCGTCGGCGATGTGCGGCCTGCCGACCGTGGCGTCGAGGGTGGTCTGCTCCAGCACGTCCTGCCAGCTGACGTCGTAGTCGCGGGCGATGTTGCGCACGATGCGCTCCGCGCGTCCCACCCGGTCTCCGCGGATCCGCGCGGTCTCGGCGACGAGATCGGCGTCGGCCGGGTCGAAGAGGTAGCCGAGCACGTGCACGCTGCGCCACTCGTGCTTGGCCGAGAGCTCCATTCCGGGGATGAACGTCATGCCGAGCGCGACGGCCGCCTGCCCCGCCTCGTCCCACCCTGTGGTGCGGTCGTGATCGGTGAGGGCGGCGGTGCGGAGTCCGTACGCTCGCGCCTGCCGCATCACCTCGGCGGGCGCCTCGGTGCCGTCGGAGTGATCGGAATGCAGATGCAGATCGACCGGCCCCATGAAGGAGAAGGAGGCGCCGCTCGTCATCCTCTGAGCGTACCGCGGCAGGGAGACCGTCCAGACCGCGTCGCCCAGGGCCGTCACAGTCGTCTCCCCTAGGCTTCTCGGCGATGCTACGACTGGTCGGAATCCTCATCACGGTGCTGTTCGCCGTTGCCTGCGCCGTGCTCGTCTGGCCGCAGTTCTTCCAACTGGAGACGACGTTCCCGATCGCCCAGATGGTGGCCTCTCGTGCCCTGCTGCTGGCCGGATTCCTCGGCGTCGTGGTGCTGGCGCTGCTGCTTCTGCTGGCCAGACCGCTGCGCGGCTTCGCCGCATCCATCCTGATCGTCGCCCTCATCGGCGCGGCCGGCACCGTGCTGGTGGGCGCACTGCGCGGACCGGGCACCGGATCGCTGCCGGAGAAGACGGACACCGCGCTGCGCGTGCTCACCTGGAACACCCAGGGCGCCGCCGTCCCGGCGGAGCGGATCGCCGACGTGATCAGCGAGCAGCAGGCGGACATCGTCGCGCTGCCCGAGACCTCGGAGGAGGTCGGCGAGCAGATCGCGATCATGATGCGGGATGCAGGCACTCCGATGTGGGTGCATCACGTGAACATCCGCCCCGACGTGCCGAACGGACCGCAGGCGTGGCAGACCACCATCCTGATCTCTACAGAGCTCGGCGACTACTCGGTGATCGAGTCCTCACGCAACGGGTCGAGCAACACCGGCTCGGTGCCCAGCGCCGTGGCGATGCCCGTCGACGGCTCCGGCCCGACGATCGTGGCGGTGCACGCCGTCGCTCCGCGTCAGCAGGCGATGAGCCGCTGGCGGTCCGACCTGGCCTGGATCGGCGACCAGTGCCCGGCGGGTGACTTCATCCTGGCCGGCGATTTCAACGCCACCCTCGATCACATGGCGTCGTTCGGCGTCGACGGCGGCGACATGGGTCACTGCCGGGACGTCGCGAGTCGCACCGGCAACGGCATGGCGGGCACGTGGCCGGCCGGTGTCCCCGCACTCCTCGGTGCGCCGATCGACCACATCATGGCGAGCGAGAACTGGGTGCCGAGCGGCTCGGCCGTGCTCGAGGACGCGGGTGGCAGCGATCACCGTGCCCTGGTCGCCCAGCTGGAGCCCGCCGGCTCCTGATCCGTTGAGTGAGAGGATGGACGTATGAGCAGCGCAGAGCACGACACCGCCGTCGAGACCGCCGATGCCGCGACGGCGGAGGCGAAGACCACCAACCGCAAGCAGCCCTTCCCCCAGGGCTTCCTCGACACGATCTCCACCGGCTGGGCGGAGCGGCCGGAGTCGCTTCCCGCGCCGCGCGCGCAGGCGTCGTATGCGGCCGCGCGCCGCGCCGCGCTGTCGGCGATGTTCCCGGGCAAGCGTCTCGTCATACCCGCCGGTGGCTTCAAGCAGCGCAGCAACGACACCGACTACCCCTTCCGCCCGCACTCCGCGTTCGTTCACCTGACCGGCTGGGCGAACGAGTCCGAGCCGAACTCGGTGCTCGTCCTCGAGCCGACGAGCGCCGGCCACGACGCCACGCTGTACTTCCGCGAGCGCGCCGACCGCACCACGGCGGAGTTCTACTCGGATGCCACCATCGGCGAGTTCTGGATCGGCCCACGTCCCTCGCTCGGCGGGGTCGCCGCAGACCTGGATCTGACGACCGCGCACATCGACACGTTCGCTCCCGGCGACGATGACCTCGTCGTGGATGCGGACGGCGAGCTCACCCGCGCCGTCTCGGAGCTGCGGCTCGTCAAGGATGAATACGAGATCGCGGAGATGCGCAGGGCCGTTGCCGTGACGGCATCCGGGTTCGACGACGTCATCCGCGACCTCGACCGTGCCGTCGCGCACCCGCGCGGCGAGCGCGTGGTGGAGGGCGTGTTCCATCAGCGTGCCCGCAGTGACGGCAACTGGGAGGGGTACGACACCATCGCGGCATCCGGCCCGCACGCCTGCTACCTGCACTGGACCCGCAACGACGGCGCGGTGGTGCCCGGAGACCTGATCCTGATCGACGCCGGCGCCGAGGTCGACAGCCTGTACACGGCCGACATCACCCGCACCCTTCCGGTGAACGGCACCTTCTCCGATGTGCAGCGCCGGGTGTACGAGACTGTCCTCGAGGCCGCGGATGCCGCCTTCGCCGCCGCGAAGCCCGGTGTGCGCTTCCGCACCGTCCACGAGGCCGCGATGGACGTGATCGCCCGTCGCACCGCCGAATGGGGGCTGCTGCCCGTCACCGCCGACGAGGCGCTCGACGCCGACCAGGGCGGTCAGCACCGCCGCTACATGGTGCACGGCACGAGCCACCACCTGGGCATGGACGTGCACGACTGCGCGCAGGCGCGGCGGGAGATGTACTACGACGGCATCCTCGAGGCCGGCATGGTGTTCACCATCGAGCCCGGGCTGTACTTCCAGATCGACGATCTCACCGTGCCCGAGGAGCTGCGCGGCATCGGCGTGCGCATCGAGGACGACATCCTGATGACGGAGGACGGCCCGGTGAACCTGTCGTCCGACATCCCGCGCACGGTCGCCGAGGTCGAGGCGTGGATGGCCCGGCTGAAGGGCTGATGCACGACGGGCAGCTGGACGTCGACGACGCGCACGCGCAGCGGCTGATCGCACGCGAGTTCCCGCATCTGGCGGATGCCGCGCTGTCGCGGGTCCGCGGAGCGGGCACCGTGAACGCGGTCTTCCGGGTCGGTGAAGAGGTGTCGGCGCGCTTTCCGCTCGATCGGACGGATGCCGCCGTGCTGGAGAACGAGGCGAGCGCGCTGAGCGCGTTCGCCGCGGCGTCCACGGTCGCGGCGCCGCGTCCGGTCGGCGTCGGAACGGGCGACGCGGCGTACCCGTGGGCCTGGTCCCTGCAGACCTGGATACCCGGAGAGGTCGCCGACCCGTTCCGCTTCGCAGCATCCGCCGAGCTCGCCGACGATCTGGCCGAGCTGATTCGCGCCCTTCGCCGTGCGCAGGTCGGCGAGCGCGTGTTCGACGGTCGCGGGCGCGGCGGCGAGCTGAGCGACCACGACGACTGGATGGCGCACTGCCTGTCGCAGAGCACCGGCATCGTCGACACCGACCGGGTGGCTACGCTGTGGGGCCGGCTGCGCGCTGTGCCCTCTGCCGGTCCGCACGTGATGAGCCATCGGGATCTCACCCCGGCGAACCTGCTGGTGTCGGACGGCAGGCTGGCCGGAGTTCTCGACGGCGGAGGGTTCGGCCCCGCCGACCGCGCGCTCGACCTCGTCGCCGCGTGGCACCTGTTCGACGCGCCCGCGCGCGCTCGGCTGCGTGAGGCTGTGGGTGCGTCGGATGCCGAGTGGCACCGCGGTGCGGCATGGGCGCTGCAGCAGGCGATGGGTCTGGTCTGGTACTACGAGACCTCGAACCCGACGATGGCGCAGCTGGGGCGCAGCACCGTCTCGCGGCTGCTGGGCGATCAGGAGATCACGGGCTGAGGAACGCCCGCGTCGCGCAGAGCGGTGCGCACCGCATCGATGCCGGTGAAATGGTGCGTGAACATCCCGAGCTCGATCGCGCCCGTGAGCTTGGCCGCGGAGTCGTCGGTGAAGAAGGCCTCACGAGGCTCCACGGCGAGCGCCTCGAGAACATGTCGGAAAGCGCGCGGATCGGGCTTGGCGTAGCCGATCTCCGCGGAGTTGAACACGGCGTCGACGCGGGTGTCGATGCCGAGGCCGCGGAGTTCGGCGGGGATCGTGTCCGTGCCGTTGGTGAGGATGGCGGTGCGGATGCCGCAGGAGCGCAGATCGTCGCTGAGGGCGAGCATCTCCTCGTCCGGCGTCGACGGATGCCGGCCCCAGGCGTCCGCCGCCTGCGGGCTCCCGAGCTGCTCCCCCACGCTGCGCACCCAGTCGGCGCGACTGATCCGGCCCGTCGTCACGGCTTCGAGCCGCGGTGCGGCGAAGGCGGCGCCGTGGATACTGCCGGCCGGCAGCCCGTGATCAGCCTCGATCCGAGCGACGTGTGTCGGATCGAAGTGCCGCAGCACCCCGTCCAGATCGAAGACGACCGCGCGAATCATGGATCCATCATGTCAGGGACCGTTGAGCTGTCCAGCGTGCGGGTCGCGCTGCGGCCGATTCACTGCCGTCCCATGCTCGGCAATCAGGAACGCCCCGGCGAGAATCGCTGTGCCGATGATCGCCGCCGCTCCGACCAAGCCGCCGAAGACGGACTGCCGCATCTGCGCACCCTCGCAGAGGACGGTGTCGACGACATCCCCGCTGCAGACCGCATTCGTCTGCACCAGGCCGATCAACGCCATGAAACCGAGTGCAACAACGAGAGCACCCAAGATGAGCAGGCTGAGAGTCTTTCCTCGTCGCACGTATAGGCTCCGTTCGGCTTGCAGGCGTTGAGCGTTTCGCTCGTCTTGTTCGGTTTCTTGACGTTGTTGCTGTGGTCCGTGATGTATCGGTGAGTTCGCACGACCTGATACGTCTTCTTCGACGCCTGAGCGTACAGGACGGCCGCGGTGCACGAGTTGAGCTTCTCGTTCCGGACCTCGTAGGTCGAGATGACGCCTATTCCGAGGAGTTACGCCGTCGTAGCTCACTCACGATACGTTTTCGTTATGTGGTCGTTATCAGTTCGGTCCCCCGAGACGATCGAACGGCCATTCGAATGTCGGAGGCCCTCACCATACTGGGTGCATGGCCCTCTTCACCGAGATCGAGCACCAGGTCGCCGTCCTGCGCGATCTGCTCGGTGCGGATACCGGGGCCAACGACCTGGTGTCGAGCATGTCCGCGCTCGACGGGGATGCACTGCTCCAGGGGCTGCAGGCCGCGGCGACTCTCGCCCGCTGCGCCGAGCGGATCAGCATCGCCGGCGCGGGCGTCGCCGCAGAGCGTTCCACCCGCGAAGCCGGGCAGGACGGTCTCGCGCAATCGCGCGGTCATCGCAGTTCCGCGGCGATGATTCAAGACATCGCGGGCGTCGGGCGCGCCGAAGCGCAGCGGCAGGTGCGTCTCGGCACCTCGCTCATGGAGGGCTCGCTGCCCGTGGACGGCGCATCGAGTGCAGCGCAGGACGAGTCGCCGACGGCCACCGATGAATCAGCGACTTCCGATGCGGCCGCAGCGCCTCCGTCGTGGCATGCGCCGCTCTCCGCTGCACTGCTGCAGGGTCGGATCTCCGCCGCACAGCACGATGCGCTCCTGCGCGGCCTCGGCGCACCGCCCGACGAATCGTCTGAGACGCGCGAGGCGTGGAGCGCGGCCGCCGAACAGCTGATCGCTGAGGCAGCGGAACGCACCGTCGATGAGTTGCGCACGACGGCGCGTACTGTTCGTGACGGTCTGGATCCGCAGGGCGCGGAGCGCCGGTTCGCCGAGCGGTATGAGCGTCGCTCGTTCCGGATGTGGACCGATCAGGATGGCGTCGAGCACGGGCACTTCACCTTCGATGACGAGGGCGCAGCATGGATGCGCACGATCCGCGACTCGGCGCTGCGTCCGCGACGCGGGGGACCCCGGTTCATCGACGAGGCGGAGCGTGAACGCGCCGAGGAGTTGACCGCCGACACCCGCACCAACGATCAGCTCGGCTACGACCTGTTCATCGATGTGCTGCGTGCCGGGGCATTGGCCGACGCCGACTCCGTCTTCGGCACCCGGCAGGCGGGCGTGCGCGTGATCCAGATCGTCGACCAGGCCACCGGGAACCCGGTGTCCGGATACACCGAGGACTATGGGCGATCGCTTCCGCCTCAGTCGGTCGCGCAGCGCATGTGCGACACCGGGGCCGTCTCGGTCACCGTCGATTCCTGCGGAAACCCGCTCGATGTCGGCCGAGAGCACCGACTGTTCACCCCGAAGCAGCGCATCGCCCTGGCAGGCCGCGACGGCGGATGCCTCTGGAAGGGCTGTGACCGACCCTCTTCCTACTGCGAAGCACATCACATCGACGAGTGGCAAGCCGACAAAGGCCGCACCGATATCGACCGCGGCGTCCTGCTGTGCCGACATCATCACATGCAGCTCCACCACGGGGGCTGGCGAATAACACGCGTCGGCAAAGGCGACTTCGTGCTGCACCCGCCCGGTGATGAGCCGTCGATCCCGCTGCGGCGACGATTGGGGCTGACGCTCGCCATCTCAGCGATCGATCCACCGTTAAGACGGTTCCGTCCCGTCGCCTGACGTGTGTGCCTCAACGCGCTGCCGCCTACCGGTCAGCCGTTCGGACGAAGCATCCGCTCCACAGCGTCGGCGAGCCATGCGACAGGCTCTGTGCCGCTGAGTTCGATCGACGCGCCTGCACGCAGCAATGGTTCCACCTCCACGACGTGTCGCCGGATCAGATCCCGCTGCTCCGGCGTGCTCCCGTAAGGGTTGTCGGTGCGCGCACGTACCCGCTCGAGAAGGACCTCGACCGGCGCGCTCAGCAGCACGACCGCCGCGAACCGGTCATAAAAGCGCCCTTGGTTCTCGGCCGTACCCGAGACAACGAGGTCTCCTTCTGCAGACAGCAGCCGCGTCATCCTCTGTTCATCCCAGCGCCCGGTCGCCTCATCTGTCCACCCGTCGACGTCAGTGTCCACAGTGAGGACCCCGCGTTGAGCCAGCTCTCGCAGCAGTGTCGACTTGCCGGCGCCCGACATGCCGGTGATGAGGATCCGGGTCATGCGACCGCCCCTTCGAACACGATGCCTTGGGACCGCCGTTCGGCGACACGCTTCGAGATCTCCGCGACCTGCGCCGCGTCCAGCGCGCGGGTTTCGCCGAACTCCTGAGCCCACACGCGAGAGGCGGCGGACTGATCGACGAGAGTCCCGTCGAGGTCGAAGAGAGCGAGGGACATGCGCATCACCCTAGCGGCGCCGCACGAGCCGACCCGTTCTCTGTGCCAGACGACTCGCCAGAGGAGTCCCCGCGCGCCGACCGGCCTGACGGACAGCAGCCGCACCCGAAGATGTACAAGGCGGCTTCTCGGCGTACGCGCTTGCCCATAGGATGCCGCCGTGGCATCCCTTCTCGAGATCGACGGCACCCGCGTCTTCGTGGATCAGCGCGGACCCGACGACGGGCATCCGCTCCTGTTCATCCACGGCGGCCCCGGGAACTCCTGCTGGGACTTCATGGCGGCCGTGGGCGACCGCCTCGCCGAGCAGGGCGTCCGCGTCATCGGCGTCGACCAGCGCGGCGTGCTGAGGTCAGACCCCCTCCCCGCGCACCCGCCGCTGACGGTCGACCTGCTCATCGACGACTTCGAGCAGACCCGCGAGCAGCTCGGCATCGACCGCTGGACGATCATCGGGCACTCCTCCGGCGGCGCGTGCGCGCTCGACTACGCCCTGCGGCATCCGGAGCACATCAGCGGACTCGTCCTGGACTGCCCCGCACTCGACACCGACGCCACCGACCGGTACCGGCTCCCGCGGGCCGCGGCACTGCTCGAAGAGGAAGGGCTCATCGACGCCGCTGCAGCGTGCCGGCGGTTCGCGGCGCTGGAACGCCGCCTCACCGGAGACGACCGCACCTGGGAGTCGATGCAGCCGCTCGGCAGCCGATATCTGGACCTGTTCCTCTACGACACCGAGACTCGCGCGCGGTACGAGCGGCTGATGGACACCGCGCCGACGGAGCTCGACTGGTCCAAGGCGCTGTCGCACCTTCCGCTGCTGACGGAGATGTACCACGACCGGCGGCCTTCGCTGAGGTCGCTGACGGTGCCGTCGATGCTGATCCTCGGTGAGGCGGACATGGTCGCGCCGCCGACCGTCCTCGACGCATACCGCACCGCGACGGGTGGAGAGATCGTCGCGATCCCGGATGCCGGGCACTTCGCGTTCGTCGAGCAGCCGGAGGCGTACGTCGAAGAGATCGTGAGATTCCTCCGCGCCGAGTGACTCGTCGGGGAACCCCGTGGCCGCGCGGCGGGACGTCTGTGGCCTACGGGGTGCGTGAGGGTGAGCTGTCGTCGTCGCGGACAGCCGGCTCGAGCATCGCGGAGTTGGTGGTGGCACCGACCGCCGTGATGAACTCCCCCACGAGCGGCGCCAGCGACGCCCCCACCTCATCGGCCGGACGTCGGCGCCCCTTCACCTCGAACGAATGACCCCCGCCCTCGATCCACTCGATGCGGGCGTCCTGACACGTCGCCACCGCGTCTTCGAGCTGCGAGAGCGGCTGCACGAACGGGTCGTTCGTGCCCTCGATGAACAGCTGCGGCGGGCGCACAGCCGGAAGATGCTCGACCCGAGGCTTCTCCGGCTTGCCCGGCGGATGCAGCGGGTACCCGAGGTACACGAGACCGTCCACCTCGAGCCCCTCGGCGACCGCCATCGACGCCATCCGGCCGCCGTACGACTTGCCGCACGCCCAGACGCGAGCATCCGGCGCCTGCGACCGGACCCACGCCACCACCGCGTTCCAGGTGAGGACCGCGTGCGCCGCGGGTCCCGGCATCCGCCTGCCCGCTTCGACGTAAGGGAACTGGAACCGCAGGGTCGCGAATCCCTGCTCGCGCAGCGCTTCGGCGAAACCGAGCAGAAACGGATGCCGCATGCCGGCGCCCGCACCGTGGGCGATCACCACGACGTCGCTCACCGGCCCGTCGGGCAGTTCCCAGTCCGCCGAGACCGACACCTCCCCGGTGGGGAGGGTGACGGGCACCATCATGACTCACTCCGCAGGAACGGCAGGCGCACCCGCTCGCCGCGGCGGGCGCGCACGGTCGCGACGATGACGACCACCAGATGCACCAGGCACACCACGGCGTAGATCGTGATCGGCAGACCCTGCGGGAAGAAGCCGGATGCCGCGGCCGAAGGCTGTGAGAGCCGGATCAGCCCGAGCACGAGCTGCAGCACGAGAAGCCCGGTCGTGACGATGAGGAAGACCACGCCCCAGCGCCGCGCGGCCGCCGCATTGGCCTTCGCCAGAGGCCCCTGGCGGGAGAGCGAACCGTACGCGGCGACCATGGCGCCGCCCGCGGCGAGCGGACCCAGCAGCGGAATCGGCAGCAGCACGAGCAGCCCGAGCGCCCATGCGGAGACGCCGGTCGCCTCACGGGCCGTGCCGGTCATCGCCCGGCGGACTGCTCGCCGTCGGGGCGCTCACCGGCCGCCGGCGCCGCGTCCGAGCCCGGCACGCCGTCAGCATCCGGCGCCGCGTCCGCATCCGGCCGCCCGTCGGCATCGGCACCCGCGTCAGAATCGGCACCAGCGTCAGAATCGGCTCCTCCGGCCGCATCGACTCCGCCGGCCGCATCCGGGGTCGACGGAGGAACGGGGGCGGCGACCGCGCCGCCGCCACCCTGAGCGGCACCGGGCGTGATCCGCTCGCCGTACCGCGGCGGCTCGCTGAGATCGACGGTGGGTCGCGGCGCCGCGGCGCGCTCGGTTCCGAGCACCTGGCGCGCCTTGGCGAGCGAGCCGGACTGCACGCGCACCTCGTAGTGGTCCGCGGCCATCTGCGTGATGCTCGCGAAATCGCGGCGTCGGCGCACGATCGCATAGGTCACCAGGCTCATGATCATGCCCAGCGCGACGCCGACGAACACGAAACCGAGAAACAGCGACAGCGGGGCGTCGGGGGTGCCGAAGAGCATGACGGCCGAGAGGAGCAGGCCGATGAGCACGCCGTTGATCGCGCCGGAACGCGCGGCGGCCGCGTAGCCGAGCCGGCCCGTGACCCGCTCGATCGTGCGCACACCCTGACCGACGATCACGATGTTCCGCGCGGGCACCTCACCGGCGATCAGCTTCGAGACCGTCCGCTGCGCGGCTTCGTACTCACGGGACGACGCCACCGTCTCGCCCAGGTCTGCGCCGTTCGCCGGCCGGTTCAGCATGCTCATCCGACCATTCTTCCACGCCCTCCCCCGCATCGACCTGGGTTCGACGCGCTCGGCTGTTCGCCGCACGCCGCGGACTACGCTGGACGGGTGAGCACACAACGGGTTTTCGTCGCGCGCCTGGCCGGGTGCGCCGTCTTCGACCCCGTGGGCGACCGGCTCGGCAAGGTCCGGGACGTCGTCATCGTGTACCGAAGTACCGCCGCTCCGCGCGTCATCGGCCTCGTGGTCGAGATCCCCGGTCGCCGGCACGTCTTCCTCTCGATCGGCCGCGTCACATCGATCCGCGCCGGTCAGGTGATCACCACGGGTCTCATCAACGTGCGCCGATTCCAGCCGCGTCCGGGCGAGGTGCGCGTACTCGCCGAGTTCCTCGGGCGCCGGGTGCGCCTCACCGACGGCAGCGGCACCGCGGTCATCGAGGACGTCGCGATCGAACAGGACCGCCACGGCGAGTGGGCGATCAACCAGCTGTTCCTCCGCAAGGCGAAGACCACCGCGTCGCCGTTCGCCAAGGGCCCTACGGCGTTCGCCCGCTGGCACGACGTGGCCGAGCTCCGCAAGCCCGGCGAGGCGCAGTCCGCCGAGCAGCTGGTCGCCACATACTCCGATCTGCACGCCGCCGACCTCGCCACGACCCTGCTGGATCTTCCCGAGAAGCGCCTGATCGAGGTCGCCGAGGAGCTGCCGGACGAGCGCCTCGCCGACGCGCTCGAGGAGATGCCCGAGGACGACCAGGTCGGCATCCTGGACCGTCTCGGCGATGAGCGCGCCGCCGACATCCTCGACGAGATGGAGCCCGACGACGCCGCCGACCTTCTCGCCCAGCTGCCCCCGGACCGGCTCGAACAGCTCCTCGCACTGATGGAGCCGGAAGAGGCCGCAGACGTCCGCCTGCTGCTCAGCTACGGGCCCGACACCGCGGGTGGCCTGATGACCACCGAGCCGATCGTCCTCTCGGCCGACGCCACCGTCGCCGAGGCGCTCGCTCTCATCCGCCGGCACGAGCTGCATCCTGCCCTGGCCGCGGCCGTCTTCGTCACACTGCCGCCGTTCGAGACGCCCACCGGGCGTCTGCTCGGGGTGGTGCACTTCCAGCGGATGCTGCGGTACCCGCCGCACGAGCGGCTCGGCGCCATCCTCGACGACAGCCTGGAGCCCCTGTCGGTCACCGCCTCCGCCGCGGAGGTCGCCCGCATGCTCGCCAGCTACGACCTGGTGTCGCTGCCCGTCATCGACGCGGCGCACCGTCTGGTCGGTGCGATCAGCGTCGACGACGTGCTCGACTACCTGCTGCCGGACGACTGGCGCACCCATGACGTCGACGAGGCCGGGCCGGGAGCGAAGCGATGATGGCCCGCGCTCCTCGCCTCGACACGCCCGGACGCGGCGCCTCGGCCCGCACGTCGGGCCCGTCGCGCGACCGGTTCGGCAGGTTCACGGAATGGGTGGCGAGGGCGATGGGAACGCCCGCGTTCCTCGTACTGCTGACGCTGTTCTGCGCGGCGTGGATCGCGTGGAACACACTCATGCCGCGACATCTGCGTTTCGACGACGCCACCCTGGGCTTCACGGCGCTGACCCTGATGCTCTCGTTGCAGGCGTCGTACGCGGCCCCTCTCATCCTGCTCGCGCAGAACCGTCAGGACGACCGCGACCGCGTGCAGATCGAGCAGGATCGCCAGCGCGCGGAGCGGAACCTCGCCGACACCGAGTATCTGGCGCGGGAGATCGTCGCGCTGCGCCTCGCGCTCGAGGAGCGCTCGTCGCAAACCGTGACCCGTGATGTGCTGCGCCAGGAGCTGAAGTCGCTCCTCGCCGACCTCGAGAACGAACCGAGCCACCCGGCGTCTGAGACGGAGACCGAGACCGGGCCAGGGCGATGACTCTCACTGATCGGGTGCGCGCCGCCGTCGCGGCCGTCACCGACCCCGAGCTTCGGCGCCCGATCGGCGACCTCGACATGGTGCGCGAGGTCTCGGTGGCCGACGGAACCGCTCAGGTGGGGATCGTGCTGACCATCGTCGGATGCCCAGCCGCGCAGCGCATCGAGCAGGACGTGCGCGACGCCGCGGCATCCGTCCCCGGCATCGCGGACGTGGTCGTCGACGTGGGCGTGATGACCCCCGACGAGCGGCGTGCGCTCACCGAGAAGCTGCGCGACGGACGCCCCGCCCGCCAGATGCCGTTCGGGCCGGACTCGCTCACCCGCGTCATCCTCGTCTCCAGCGGAAAGGGAGGCGTCGGCAAGTCCACCATCACCGCCAACCTCGCCGTCGCACTGGCGCAGCAGGGGCTGCGGGTGGGCCTGGTGGATGCCGACGTGCACGGCTTCTCGATCCCCGGCCTGCTCGGCATCGCCCCCGGCACCCAGCCCACGCGCATCGACGACCTGATGCTGCCGCCCGTCGCCCACGACGTGAAGACGGTGTCGATCGGCATGTTCCTGCGCGACGGGGAGGCGGTCGTCGCCTGGCGCGGCCCGATGCTGCACCGCACCGTGCAGCAGTTCCTCACCGACGTGTTCTTCGGAGACCTCGACGTGCTGCTCATCGACATGCCCCCGGGCACGGGCGACATCGCGATCTCGATCGGCCAGCTGCTGCCGCACGCCGAGGTGCTCGTGGTCACCACCCCGCAGCCCGCCGCCGCGGATGTGGCGATCCGCAGCGGTCTCGTCGCACGTCAGACCGGCCAGCGCGTGATCGGCGTCATCGAGAACATGGCCGCCTTCGCCCTTCCCGACGGCACCGTGCTCGATCTGTTCGGCTCGGGGGGCGGCGCGGAGGTTGCGCGCGCGCTCAGCGAGCCGGATGCGCACGGCGAAGGGGCCGGAAAGGTGCCGCTGCTGGCATCCGTTCCGCTCAGCCCTGCGCTGCGCCAGGGCGGCGACGCCGGGGCGCCCGTGGTTCTCGCACAGCCGGATGACGCCGCCGCGCGGGCCATCTCCGCCCTCGCCGACGCGATCGCCCACCGCGGCCGCGGCCTTGCGGGCCGATCGCTGCCGCTGCGCATGCCCTGAGGGCGGGAAGGGCTCAAGCCCGACCGCCGATCCGCCCAGCCTGCGGTCAGGTGGCCTCGACGTCGTACGGCGGAGGCGTGCTGCGCGAGAACGCGGTGCGGGTCCAGGCCGGACGGGAGGCGGCGCCGACGGGCTCCGTCGACACCGGAGCGACGACCTCGGCGGGCTTGGCGGCGACCGGTGCGTCGAAGGAGGGCTCTTCGAACAGCGCGTCCCGGATGATGCGGCGCGGGTCGTACTGGCGGGGATCGAGCTTGCGCCAGTCGACCTCGTCGATGTCGGGGCCGAGCTCTTCACGCATCTTGCTCTTCGTGTCGCGCAGGTATTCACCCGCGCGGCGCACGAACCGAGCGAACGCCTCCGCCGCCTTCGGCAGACGCTCGGGACCGACGATGAGCACCGCGACGATGCCGATCAACAGCAGCTTGTCGAAGGTCAGGCCCAGTTCCATGCTCTTAGGCTACCCGCCGCGCCTCCCCCGGCGATGCGTCTCGGCGACTTACTCTGTCAGTAACCCGGCTTTTCAGGAGACCTCCATGAGCGAACACGACGCGAACGCCCGATTCGTCCGCGAGACCATCGTGGAGCCGGCGCCCATCGCACGGGCCCGCGCACACGCGATCGAGCTCGGAGCATCGCCGCTGAGCGCCGCCCTCGGCGCCCAGTGCGCCGTTCTGGCGGCCGCATCGGGAGCCCGATCCATCGTCGAGATCGGCACCGGAGCCGGAGTGTCGGGTCTGTGGCTGCTGCGGGGCGCCCCGCAGGCCGTGCTCACCACCATCGACAACGAACCGGAGCATCTCGCCGCGGCCCGTCAGGCGTTCGTCGACGCGAAGATCCCCGCCGCGCGCTCGCGGTTCATCACCGGCCGCGCGGCCGACGTGCTGCCGCGCATGAACGAGGGCTCATACGACATCGTCCTCATCGATGCCGACCCCGAGAACGTCATCGAGTACGTCGAGCACGGCCTGCGCCTGGTGCGCACGGGCGGCCTGGTGCTCGTCCCCCGCGTGCTGGCCGGCGGCAGGGTGGCCGATCCCGTGCAGCGGGATGCGGTGACCTCCGCCTACCGCTCGCTGGTGCAGGAGACACAGGAGTCCGACGCGGTCATCGCCGCGCTCTCCAGCGTCGGCGAGGGCCTGCTGCAGCTCGCCCGCATCGCGGCCTGACACCGCCCCTGCGTCGGAGCGGATACACGAAGGGCGGCGGATGCCGAAGCATCCGCCGCCCTTCGTGTGCTGTTCTCAGGCGCTGACAACGGCTCCCAGCACGTCATGAAGCTCCTTCGCCTCGGCGTCGTTGACGGAGACGACCAGCCTGCCGCCGCCTTCGAGCGGAACCCGCACGATGATGAGTCGCCCCTCCTTCACGGCCTCCATCGGTCCGTCGCCGGTCCTCGGCTTCATCGCTGCCATCGTGGCTCCCTTTCCTCGGTGGTATGCCACAAGTTTATCGGTACCCCCGACAGCACCGGACGCCACGATGTCACGGCACCTGCCAGAACGTCTGGCTGAGCCCGTAGACCGAGTGGATCCAGAGCCATTGCGCGAGCAGGCACGCGCTCAGCATCGCCCACCGCCACCCCCGCGACCGGGGAACGGCGGCACCCCACAGCGGTGACAGCGGGATCAGCAGGCGCAGCGTGCTCGACTGCGGGAAGAACACCGCCAGCAGGTACAGCAGGTAGCTCGCGCTCCACAGCCGCAGGTCGGCGCCCAGCCGACGCACGGGCGCGGAGCGCAGCAGCAGCCAGGCGGCGCCGACGACGAGAAGTGCCAGCGCGACCACGCCCACCCTGCCGGGCATCCCCCAATGCCGGAACCAGAACTGCGCCCCGAGCACGAAGCCGTCGAACGGGACGAACACCGGGGACGCATCCTGGATCCAGTTGCGCCGCCAGGCGAGCTCGGTGCGCAGATACGCGGACGGGTCTGCGGTCACGACCGCCGCGATCAGCTGCCACGAGAAGCCCACGATGGCCGAAAGCAGCCCGAGCGCCACGATGTGCACCACATGCGCCGCCGGGAGCGGATCGTCGTGCCGCCGCACCCAGCGCGCGATGCCGTGCAGGGCGAGGAACAACGAGAAGGCGAGCACGCCCGGACGGGTGAAGCCCATCACCGGGATGAGCAGGTACAGCGCTGCGTACCGGTAACGCGAGGCCAGATCGAGGCTCACCAGCAGCAGCAGCATGAACAGCGCCTCGGCGTAGCCGACCTGGAACAGCGCCGCCAACGGCCCGGACGAGAAGAACGCGACCGCCCACATCGCCGCCGACGCGCCGATGCGGTCGCGCAGCAGACGGTGCAGCGCGAAGCAGGCCAGCAGTCCCGCGACCAGTGAGACAAGCAGCGCGCCGGTGCCCCAGTCGCCGAAGCCGACCGCCCTGGCCAGGAAGGCGTACACCGGCATGAACGCCCAGGCGTTCTCGGCGACGTCGCCCGAGTCGGTGCGCGGCAGCTCGACCGGATAGCCGTTCTCGGAGACCCACCAGTACCACTGTGCATCCCAGCCGAGCACGTAGTCGCGCACCGTCGCGTCGGCGCCGAACCGCGAGAGCGGCGACGACTGCGACGCGGCCAGCGCCAGGAAGGCCGTGGTGATCAGCCGGGAGACGAGATAGACGATCGCGATCCGCCCCGCCACCGGCGTCCGCAGCCACCGGCGCAGGGCGGGGGTCAGGAGGCGGTCAGCCACGCGCGCAGCCCGCGTTCCACGTCGTCGATCTGCGCGAGCGGCACGCGCTCTTCGTCGTGGTGCGCGAGGTGCGGGTCACCGGGGCCGTAGTTGACGGCCGGAACGCCGAGGGCCGAGAACCGCGCCACATCCGTCCAGCCGTACTTCGCATGCGCCTCGCCCCCGACCGCGGCGAGGAACTGCTGCGCGATGGGAGCGTCGAGCCCGGGGCGCGCGCCGGGTGCGACGTCGACGATCTCCACCTCGAAACCCTCGAAAGCAGCACGCACGTGCGCCTCGGCATCCTCGACGCTCTTGCTGGGCGCGAAACGATAGTTGACGTCGACCTCGCACAGGTCAGGGATCACGTTGCCCGCGACGCCGCCGCGGATGGCGACCGCGTTCAGGCCCTCGCGGTACGCCAGGCCCTCGACGACGATCTCACGGGCCCGGTACTCGGCGAGCCTGCTGAGGATGGGAGCGACCCGGTGGATGGCGTTCTCGCCCACCCACGATCGGGCGCTGTGCGCCCGCACGCCACGCGTGCGCACCACGGCCCGCAGGGTGCCGTTGCACCCGCCCTCGACGCGCCCGTCACTCGGCTCGCCGAGGATCGCGAAGTCGGCGTCGAACAGATCCGGCCTGGTCTCGGCGAGGAGCTTCAGTCCGTTGCGCGACGCCTCGACCTCCTCGTTGTCGTACCACATCCAGGTGATGTCGACCACGGGATCGGCGAGCTCGGCGGCGAGCTTCAGCTGCACCGCGACGCCCGCCTTCATGTCGACGGTGCCCCGCCCCCAGAGGAACGGAGTGCCGTCGATGTCGATGTCACGGGTCGGGACGTTGTCGTTGATCGGCACGGTGTCGATGTGCCCCGCAATCACCACACGCTGTGCACGCCCGAGATCGGTGCGGGCGACGACCGTGTTGCCGTGCCGGATCACCTCGAGGTGAGCGCAGGCGGAGACCGCGTTCTCGATCTCGTCGGCGAGCTGCTTCTCGTCGCCGGACACGCTGGGAAGGTCGCAGATCGCACGGGTGAGGGCAGCGGAGGACGCTGTGAGATCGAGCACCATGGCCACCAGCCTAATCCGGGGCGTCATACGATGAGCGACCGGATGACGCGGCGCGCTACCGTTGTGACATGAGCAGTGAGCGCACGGTATGGGGCATCGGCCTGAGCACGATCGCATCGGACGGCACAGTGCTGGACGCTTGGTTCCCGGAGCTGGGCTTCGGCGCGCAGGAGCCCGATGACACCGAGGCCGCGATCGCGACATGGGGCGCCTACGCCGATCGCGACGACCGGCGAGATGTGACCGTGCAGCTCGTGCAGCTCAGCGTCGACCTGGATGCCGCCGTCGCATCGACGCCGGACGCGTATCTGCGTCTGCACGCGCTCTCGCACCTGCTCGTGCGCCCGAACGAACTGAGCCTGGACGGCATCTTCGCCCATCTGCCGAACGTGGCGTGGACGAGCGCCGGGCCGATGCGCCCCGCGGACGCCGCACGCCTGCGTCCGCTGCTGCAGCGGCACGGCATCCAGGTGCAGAGCCTCGACAAGTTCCCCCGACTCACCGACTACGTGCAGCCCGAGGGCGTGCGCATCGCCGATGCGTCGCGGGTGCGCCTCGGCGCGCACCTCTCCCCCGGCACGACGGTCATGCACGAGGGCTTCGTGAACTTCAACGCCGGAACCCTCGGCGCCTCGATGGTCGAGGGCCGCATCTCGCAGGGTGTCGTGGTCGGTGACGGCAGCGACATCGGCGGCGGAGCATCCATCATGGGCACCCTCTCGGGCGGCGGGGCGCACCGGGTCTCGATCGGCGCGCGGACGCTGCTCGGCGCCAACGCCGGCATCGGCATCTCGCTGGGCGACGACTGCATCGTCGAGGCCGGCCTGTATGTCACGGCGGGCACCAAGGTGACGGTGGCGGATGCCGCTCCGGCACCCGAGGGCGGGCGCCCCACGGTGAAGGCCGCAGAGCTGTCGGGGCGCAGCGGACTGCTGTTCCGGCGCAACTCGCTCACCGGCGTCGTCGAGGTCGTGCAGCGCTCCGGCCACGGGGTGACGCTGAACGAGGCGCTGCACGCCTGATCCCCTGCAAGCCCCCGCCCGGACACCCCACCGCCGGTCGGCCACAACCGGGACACCCACCGCCGGTCGGCCCACACGCCGGACACCCCACCGCCGGTCGGCCGACACCCCGGACACCCGACCTCCGGTCGGCCCACGACCGGACACCTCACCGCCGGTCGGCCACAACCGGGACACTTTTCAGCGACTGTCACACATATCGACGTGACACTCGCAGAAAAGTGTGACAATCGGGCGGGTGCGGGCGAAGTGCCCCGCATCCAGGCAGAGCACGGATGCGACTGCTAGGCTGAACCCGGCGCCCCTCGCAACCGCGAGACGTCTGCGTCGTCGATACATGTTCCGCGCCGGTCCCCGGCTGCGATCCTCTCGAGCGGCGAAACGATGCGCGATCCCGCGCCGTCGCCCACTTTCCGCAGCATCCCCCGCTGCGCCTTCCTCCCGGAGCTTTCTCTATGCCTTCCTTCCTCGACCTCGGCGTGCCCGCCGCCTTCGCGTCCGTTCTGGCCGCCGACGGCAAGACCGAGGCGTTCGCCATCCAGCGCGACACCCTCCCCGACTCCCTTGCCGGCCGTGACCTGCTCGGTCGTGGCCGCACCGGCAGTGGCAAGACCATCGCGTTCGCCCTGCCGCTCGTGGCGCGTCTGTCGGCATCGTCGTCCAAGACCCGAGCGGGTCACCCACGGGGGCTGGTGCTCGCACCGACCCGCGAGCTCGCCACTCAGATCGCCGCGACCATCGCACCGCTGGCCGCCGCCGTGGGGCTGCGCGTCACGACGGTGTTCGGCGGCGTGAGCCAGCGCCCGCAGGAGCAGGCGCTGCGTTCCGGCGTCGACATCGTCGTCGCCTGCCCCGGTCGCCTCGAAGACCTCATGAAGCAGCGCATCGTGTCGCTGGATGCGGTCGAGATCGCCGTGCTCGACGAGGCCGACCACATGGCCGACCTCGGCTTCCTGCCTGGGGTCACCCGCATCCTCGCCGCGACTCCCGCGCGCGGACAGCGCCTGCTGTTCAGCGCCACCCTCGATCGCGGCATCGACGCCTTGGCGAAGCGCTTCCTGCACGACGCCGTCAGCCATGAGGTCGATGAGGCCAGCGTGCCCACCGGCGAGATGACGCACCGCGTGCTCGTCGCCGCCGACGCCGACGCGAAGAAGCAGCTCGTGCAGGATCTCGCGTCGGGTCTCGGACGCCGCATCCTGTTCACCCGCACCAAGCACCAGGCGAAGAAGCTCGCCAAGCAGCTCACCTCCGCCGGCATCCCCTCGGTCGATCTGCACGGCAACCTCGGTCAGAACGCCCGCGAGCGCAACCTCGCCGCCTTCGGCGCCGACCCGGCCAAGGGCGGCGTGCGCGTGCTCGTCGCCACCGACGTCGCCGCCCGCGGCGTGCACGTCGACGACGTCGAGCTCGTGGTGCACGTCGACCCGCCCGTCGAGCACAAGGCCTACCTGCACCGCTCCGGTCGCACCGCGCGCGCCGGCGCTGCCGGCACCGTGGTCACGTTGATGCTGCCGGAGCAGCGTCGCGACGTGCAGGATCTGCTGCGCAAAGCCGCGATCGCGGTCTCCCCTGAGCCGGCCACCGACGCCGCAATCGACGCGCTGGTCGGCGATCGTGCGGCCAAGGTGAAGCCGTCACCTGTGACTCCGCAGCCGCAGACCCAGCCGAAGGCCAATCGAGGCGGGCAGAGCCGTTCCGGTCAGTCGCGCCCCGCGGCATCCTCGAGTTCGTCCGGCTCTCGCCACTCGCGCGGGCGTGGTCGCGGCGCCGGCGTGCAGGGCCAGCAGGATCAGGCGCGCCAGCACGGGGCGCAGTCGCAGCCGCGCCGGGCGGCGCAGGCCCACGGCGCACACGGTCACGGCACGCAGAGCAACGGCGCGCAGGGTCACGGCGCGCCGGCCAGCGCTCACAACAGCACCCACGCGTCCGGCAAGGGTCGCCCTGCGGGCTCCCGCCGCGCCACCCGCCCGCAGGGTCGCTGACCCGCTCCGGGCACCGTCCACCGCCGACGGATGCCGTCCGGCATCCGTGCACGTCCTGACGGATGCCGCGCGGCATCCGTCAGGGATGCCGACGATCGACGCAGAACGCCCCGTCACGTGTGTGACGGGGCGTTCGTGTCAGGATGCGGCTCAGCGAACGGGGAAGGCCCGCTCCGGCGATCCGGTGTAGAGCTGCTGCGGGCGCCCGATCTTCGTCTGCGGGTCGAGCTGCAGCTCGCGCCACTGCGCCAGCCAGCCGGGCAGGCGACCGATCGCGAACAGCACGGTGAACATGCGGGTCGGGAAGCCCATCGCCTTGTAGATCACGCCGGTGTAGAAGTCGACGTTCGGGTAGAGGCGGCGCTCCTTGAAGTAGTCGTCGGCGAGCGCGATCTCCTCGAGTTCCTTCGCCAGGTCGAGAAGCGGATCGGTCACGCCGAGTTCGGCGAGCACCTCGTCGGCCGCCTCCTTGACGAGCTTGGCACGCGGGTCGTAGTTCTTGTAGACCCGGTGGCCGAAGCCCATGAGCTTGACGCCCTCTTCCTTGTTCTTCACGCGCTCGACGAAGCGCTGCACGCTCTGACCCGACTCGCGGATCTGCCCGAGCATGGTGAGCACGGCCTCGTTCGCCCCGCCGTGCAGCGGTCCGGACAGCGCCTGGATGCCGGCCGAGATCGACGCGAACTGGTTCGCCCCCGTGGAGCCGACCAGTCGCACGGTCGAGGTGGAGGCGTTCTGCTCGTGGTCCTCATGCAGGATCAGCAGCAGCTCGAGCGCCTTCGACATCACCGGGTTGACCTCGTACGGCTCGCTGAGCACGCCGAAATTGAGCTTGAGGAAGTTGTCGACGAAGCTCAGCGAGTTGTCGGGGTACAGGAACGCCTGTCCGACGCTCTTCTTGTGCGCGTACGCGGCGATCACCGGAAGCTTCGCGAGCATGCGCACCATGTTCAGCTCGACGTGCTCGGGGTTGTGCGGATCGGTCTGACCCTCGTAGTAGGTCGAGAGCGCCGCGACGGCCGACGACAGCACCGACATGGGGTGCGCGGTGTGCGGCAGTGCCGAGAAGAATCGCTTGAGATCCTCGTGCAGCAAGGTGTGCCGACGGATGCGCTCGTCGAAGTCGGCGAGCTCGTCGGCGGTGGGCAGCTCGCCGTAGATGAGCAGCCAGGCGACCTCGAGGTAGCTGCAGTTCTTCGCGACCTGCTCGATCGGATAGCCGCGGTAGCGCAGGATGCCCTTGTCGCCGTCGATGAACGTGATGTCGGACTTGGTGGATGCCGTGTTCACGAAGCCGTAGTCGAGGCCGGTGTAGCCGGTCTGGCGGGTCAGCGTGGAGAAGTCGATGCTCGGGTTCCCGCTGGTGGCGCTCAGCACGGGGAATTCTGCGGTCGTCCCGCCGATCGAGAGTGTCGCCTTCTCGGGCTGATCTGCGCTCACGCGAACCTCCTGTTGGGTGTGTGCGTCGTGGACGATGGGCGGCGCCGTGCGCCGGCTCGGATGCCGACCGCATCGCTCGTACAGCCTAGCCGGGTCATAGGCCTACTGTGACATCCGCCAAGACATGACGGAAACGAGAAGACGACTCCTACAAACTCAGGCGAGGGCCGTCAGCCGCGCCGCAGCCTGCTCGACCCGCTCCAGCGGCGCCGTGAGCGAAAGGCGCACGTGGTCGGTCGAGTGGTCGCCGTAGAAGTGCCCAGGGCCGGCGAGGATGCCGAGCCCGGCGAGGCGATCCATCGACTCCCAGGCGTCACGGCCCTCGGTCGCCCACAGGTACAGGCCGGCCTCGGAGCCGTCGATGCGGAACCCGGCTGTCTCGAGCGCGGGCTTGAGAAGATCGCGCCTGGCGCGATAGAGACTCTTCTGCACGGCGACGTGCTCGTCATCGCCGAGGGCCACGGCCATGGCATGCTGCACCGGCGCGGGCGGCATCAGGCCCAGGTGCTTGCGCGCGGTCAGCAGATCGCCCACGATCCGCGCGCATCCGGCCACGAGGGCCGCACGATAGCCGGCGAGATTGGACTGCTTGCTGAGCGAGTACACGCTGAGCAGACCGGATCGAGAGCCGCCGGTGACCCGCGGGTCGAGCACCGACGGGATTGGCTCGCTCGCCCACGGCCCTTCCCAGCCGAGTTCCGCGTAGCACTCGTCACCGGCGAGCACGGCTCCCAGTTCGCGGGCACGGCGCACCGCCGCCGCCAGCTCCTCGACCGTCCAGGTGCGGCCGTCGGGGTTTCCGGGGCTGTTGATCCAAATCAGCTTCGCGCCCTCGGGCCAGTCGGCGGGATCGTCTGCGGCGACCGGCGTCGCGCCCGCGACGATCGCACCCACCGCGTAGGTGGGGTACGCCACGGTTGGGTGCACGACGATGTCACCCTCGCGAAGACCCAGCAGGGTCGGCAGCAGCGCCACGAGCTCCTTGGAGCCGATCGTCGGAAGCACGTTCGCGACGGTCAGGTCGTCGACGCCGCGTCGCCGCGCGTACCAGGCGACGATCGCCTCACGCAGCCGCGGGGTGCCGACGGTCTGCGGGTATCCGTGCGCGTCGGTCGCCTCCGCGAGGGCCCGGCGGATGATCTCGGGGGTCGGGTCGACGGGCGAGCCGATGGAGAGGTCGACGAGACCGTCCGGATGCTCCGCCGCACGCGTGCGGTACGGCGCGACGGCGTCCCACGGATAGTCGGCGAGGTCGAGGACGCTCACTCATTCCCCTGCGGGGGAAGCGCGGCGATGATCGGGTGATCGTGATGGATCACGCCGACCTTGGCGGCGCCGCCGGGCGAGCCGACCTCGTCGAAGAACTCGACGTTGGCCTTGTAGTAGTCGGCCCATTCCTCGGGGAGGTCGTCTTCGTAGTAGATCGCCTCGACGGGGCACACCGGCTCGCAGGCACCGCAGTCCACGCACTCGTCGGGGTGGATGTACAGCGACCGTTCGCCCTCGTAGATGCAGTCGACGGGGCACTCGTCGATGCAGGCACGATCCTTCACATCGACGCAGGGAAGAGCGATCACGTACGTCACGCCTTCAGTCTACGGCCCCTCACGCACCGCGGCGGCGCGGATCGGATGCCGCCGGCGGGCGCAGCTTCGACATGTCGGGCCAGGCGACGACGAACAAGGTGATGCCGGCGGCGACGTACATCCAGATGTTGCCGAGCGGTGTGTCGGGGACGACGATCGAGCCGCCAGGGCCGCGCTGCGAGATCACCAGGATGAGCACGAGCATGCCGAGGCCTGCGGCCAGCGCCGCCCAGCGGTCTCCGGTCAGGGCGCGCAGCGCGAACAGCAGCGCTCCACAGGCGACCGCGCCGACGATCAGCCCGAGCGGGATCGGCCCCCATACGAAACTGTGGGCGATGGTCGCGGCCACCCCGTACACCGCGCCGACGACGGCGGCGGCGAGCCAGGACAGGCCTCGGGAGATCACGCTTCGCACCGGCTCAGCCTATCCCCGCTGGGCGGGGTCGCAGGACCCGTTGCGCACGGCAGTCGACCGTGCCGAGCGTCCGGATGTCACGTCGCCCAGCCGGCGAGCCGCAGCAGCGCCGCGACGACGGCCGCACCGATCACGACGACGAGGAACGACTGTCGCATCCACAGCAGGCATCCGGCGACCAGCACGGCCGGCACGCGCGCGTCGACGACGATCGCCTGGCCCGCGCCCAAGGTCTGTACGGCGACGAGCGCGGCGAGCAGCGCGACGGTGAGCAGATCGGAGATGCGCGCGGGCCGAGGGGCCTCCATGACCGACGCGGGAACCAGGTAACCGAACGCCTTCAGCGCCACGCAGACGCAGGCCGCGAGCAGCACGGCGTTCCAGACGGTCATGATGAGCTCCTCGTCGGCCGCTCTGGCCCGTCGAACCAGTTGAACCACCCGACGACGATCGCGACCACCGCCGCAACGAGCACCGGCAGTCCCGGCATCAGAACCGGCGTGAGAGTCGCCGCGACCACCGCGGCCGCGACGCCGACGACGATCGCCTGGCGCTTCTTCAACCGCGGCCAGAGCAGAGCGAGGAAGGCGGCTGCGGCCGCCGCATCCAATCCCCACGCGCGCGGTCCGCCGATCTGATCGAGGACGTCGCCGAGCAGCGCACCGGTGAGGGTGGTGAGGTTCCAGCCGAGGAAGATGCCGACACCGGTGACCCAGAAACCGAGACGTGCCAGGCGCGGGTCGTCCTGCGAGACGGCCACGGCGGTGGACTCGTCGATCGTGAAGTGCGCGGCGGCGGCCCGCCGGCGAAATCCGCGCCCGATGATCGGCGACATGCGCATGCCGTACGCGAGGTTCCGCACCCCGAGCAGTCCGGCCGACGCCACGGCGGAGGGCAGCGCCGCGACGCCACCGGCCGCGAACACGCCGACGAAGGCGAACTGCGATCCGCCCGTGAACATGAGCAGACTCAGCACGCAGGTCTGCCACACGTCGAGCCCCGAGGCGACGGCGAGCGCACCGAAGGAGATCCCGTAGGCGCTGGTCGCGATCGCGACGCCGAGCGCTTCGCGCCAAACCTCGCTGGCCGCCGCCTGCACGGCGGCCGTTTGATTCTCTGAACGCACGACTACTATTCTGAACAGACCCACCTCGGCCGTCAAGTCGAACGATCGTTTGGAATATTGAACAGCATGGATGACCTCCGCGAACGCATCGCCCGCTCGCTGCGCCGTGAGCGCGAGGCCAACGGCCTCTCGGTTTCGGAGCTCGCCCGAAGGGCGGGCGTCTCGAAGGCCACGGTCTCGCAGTTGGAGAGCGGCGGAGTCGGCCCCAGCGTCGAGACGCTCTGGGCGCTCGGCGATGCGCTCGGCATCCCGTTCGCGACCCTCGTCGAAGAGCACATGACGGCGCCGCGTCTCATCCGGGCCGACGCGCACGCCGGTGTCCCGTCGGCGGCGGCGCCGTATGTCGCGACGCTGCTGTCCGCCAGCCCTCCCGGTGCGCGGCGCGACATCTACCTCATCCAGGCGGAACCCGGCGAACCGCGCCGGTCACTGCCGCACCATCGCGGCACGACGGAGCATGTCGTGCTCGTGAGCGGCGAGGCACTGCTCGGACCGGCGGATGCCCCCGAGCGGATGCATCCGGGCGACTATCTCTCCTACCCGGGCGACGCTCCCCACGTCTTCGAGGCGCTGTCGACCGGCACGAGCGCGGTGCTGATCAGCGAATTGCGCTGAGCGACGGCGCTAGGGCGTGTTGATCAAGTCCGTTCTGATCCAGATCAGCGATGAGCGGAGCGTTGCAAGCCTCAACGTCAGTGGCGGAGCGTAATCTCGGCCCGGTGGCAGTGAACAGGACTCTAGGATCTCGCGTCGTGATGATGTGCGGGCCAGCTGGTGCAGGAAAGACCACCTGCGCCAAGCGGCTGGAGCGCGAGGGCTGGACGCGTTTGTCGTTCGAGGTGGAGTTCTGGGATCGCGGAATCACCACGATGCCCTCCGCCGAAGCGGTCGCCGAGGTGGCAGCAGACCTGAAGGCGCGCTTGCTGCGCCATGTCGCGGCGGGGAACGATGTCGTGCTCGACTTCGGATTCTGGTTTCGGCGACAACGCGATGAGTTCCGCGCACTGCTCGCACCTCAGGGCATCGTGCCGGAGACTGTCTACATCGCGACGAGTCTTGAGACCATCCTGAGCCGGGTCGGTGACCGACACGGCAGGTGGGCGGACGATTGGCCGCTCACCGAGCAGACGGCGGCTGAATACTTTGAGAGGTTCGAGCCGCCGACGCCCGAGGAGGGACCGCTCGAGGTGGTCCGCTAGGCCGCGTGAGTCAAGCTTGTTGGAGCACCGCTCGACGACGTTGAGTCCTTGTAGCGCTCCTTTTGGTCGTCACCGACCTCGATCGGTCTGCCCGGCTTCTTTCGGCGGTGCCCGATCTGGTCATTGCGTTCGGGGATCGTCGCGGCGATCTTCCGCTCCCGCGGCCAAGCCCGGTGCTTCCTCGACTGGTAGCCCTTGTCCGCGATCACACGATCGGGACGCTGACTCGGCCGGCCAACCGGACGCGGCACCCGGATCTGATCGAGCGTGGCAGCCATCATCGTCGTGTCGCTGATGTTCCGGCGAAGCGCCTTTAGATCGAATTCCACTTCCCGAACCGCTCCGGCACATCCCGCCAGGTCGCACCCGAGCGGTACTTCCAGGCCATTCGCTCGACCGCGAGACGATGATCCGTCCACGGTCGCGAACGCCCCACCGGCACCGGCATCAACGGCTCCAGAGCGGCCCAAACCTCATCTGAGATCTCCTGACGCGTCACACCATCGAGACTCGCCGACCACGAGCGCAGACTTCTTGATCAACACGCCCTAGGCGCTCAGCCCCCGCCGGCCGGAGCCGAGCGGGGGCCTGTGCGCGCGTGGAGATCAGTACCAGTTGACCGCCTGCGAGTGGCCCCAGGCGCTGCACGGCGAGCCGTACGCGCGGGCGATGTAGTCGAGGCCCCAGGAGATCTGGGTGGCGGCGTTCGTGCGCCAGTCGCTGCCGGCCGTCGCCATCTTGCTGCCCGGCAGCGCCTGCGGGATGCCGGTGGCGCCGCTGGAGGCGTTGTACGCCTGATAGTTCCAGCTGGACTCCTTCTGCCACAGCGACGACAGGCACGAGAACTCGCCGTCGCCCCAGCCGTAGCGGCTGGCAGCCATGTCGCGCGCGGTCGCCTTGGCGCCCTCGACGGTGTTCGCCGCGGCCAGCGCGGCTGCTGCGGCCTTCTTCTCGGCCTCGATCCGGGCCGCCTCCTCCGCCGCCTTGCGGGCCTTCTCGGCGGCGATGCGCGCCGCCTCGGCTTCGCGGGCGTCGGTCAGCGCGTTCTGCAGCGAGTCGGTGCCGGCGCGCACCTCGCGGATGCCGGTCGCGGCGCGGGTCGTCAGCGCGGCGAGCTCGTCGGCGGTGCGGTCGTCGACGTCGGCCAGCGCCTTGGCATCCGCCTTCAGCTCTGCGAAGTCGACGGAGGTCTCCTTCGCCTCGAGATCGAGATCGGATGCGGCGACCACGTTGTTCAGCGCCTGTGCGTTGGTGAGAGCGATGCCGGCATCATGCGCGACTTCGGCGCTCTCGCGGACCTCCGCGTCGGACGGCGCCGACCAGGCGGCGATCGCCGCGGGCGCCTGGAAAACGGCGGCGATCAGGGCCGCGGCGAGCACGACGGCGATCGCGGCGATGCCGGCCAGGCGGCGGGAGGGGGTCGGGATGGATGCCGCCGTGGCGGCACGTCTGGACGCACGGGTGAGAGGGGTATCGGGCATTCGGGGTTTCGACTTTCGGGTCGTCGTCGGCCCGGACCCTCGCGGGGGCAGCTCATCGGGAGCCGCTTCCCGGGCACGAGGATCGAGTCTGCCCTCTCGATCTGAACGGGACCCGTCCCCCACCTGGGTATTCCGTGGCCGCTTCCGGGGAATGGCCCGTTCGCGCTCTCGGGAAAGTATGTTATGGGTTCGTTATCTTCCGGTCCGTGGACGAAGGCGCGGAGAGACGACGAAGGCCCCGGCGTGAGCCAGGGCCTTCGTCGCGAAACGGCCGATCAGGCGTTCGCGTCCTGACGCTTGAGGCGCGAGGCCTCGCGTCCGCGGATCGTCTGGTCGAGGATGACCTTGCGGATGCGCACGGCCTCGGGCGTGACCTCGACGCACTCGTCCTCGCGGGCGAACTCGAGCGACTCCTCCAACGACAGGATCCGCGGCGGCGTCATCGACTCGAACGAGTCGGCGGTCGCGGAGCGCATGTTGGTGAGCTTCTTCTCCTTGGTGATGTTCACATCCATGTCGTCGGCGCGCGAGTTCTCTCCCACGACCATGCCCTCGTAGACCTCTTCGGTCGGCTTCACGAAGAACGACATGCGCTCCTGCAGGGCGATCATGGCGAACGGGGTCACGACACCGGCGCGGTCGGCGACGATCGAGCCGTTCTGGCGGGCGACGATGGAACCGGCCCAGGCGTCATAGCCGTGCGAGATCGCGTTGGCGATGCCGGTGCCGCGGGTGATCGAGAGGAACTCGGTGCGGAAGCCGATCAGGCCGCGCGACGGCACGATGAACTCCATGCGGATCCAGCCCGTGCCGTGGTTGATCATGTTGTCCATGCGTCCACGACGGTTGGCCATGAGCTGGGTCACGGCACCGAGGTGCTCCTCAGGGACATCGATCGTGAGGTGCTCGTAGGGCTCCTGCACCTTGCCGTCCTCGCCCTTGCGGGTGACGACCTGCGGCTTGCCGACGGTGAGCTCGAAGCCCTCACGCCGCATGTTCTCGACGAGGATCGCGAGCTGCAGCTCGCCGCGCCCCTGCACCTCCCAGGCGTCGGGGCGACCGATGTCGTTCACGCGGATCGACACGTTTCCGATCAGCTCGCGGTCGAGGCGATCCTTCACCATGCGGGCGGTGAGCTTGTGGCCCTTGACCTTGCCGACCAGCGGCGAGGTGTTGGTGCCGATCGTCATCGAGATCGACGGCTCGTCGACCGTGATCTGCGGCAGCGGACGCACGTCCACCGGATCGGCGATGGTCTCGCCGATCATGATGTCGGCGAAACCGGCGATCACGGCGATGTCACCGGGGCCGGCGGACTCGGCCGGGTAGCGGTCGAGCGCCTTCGTCATCAGCAGCTCGGTGATTCGCGCGTTCTGGGTGGTGCCGTCCTGGCGCACCCACGCGACGGTCTGACCCTTCTTCAGCGTGCCGTTGAAGACGCGCAGCAGGGCGAGACGGCCGAGGAACGACGAGGAGTCGAGGTTCGTCACCCATGCCTGCAGCGGCGCCTCGTCGTCGTACGACGGTGCCGGCACGTGCTCGAGGATGGCCTCGAACAGCGGCTCGAGGTCGTCGTTGTCGGGCAGTTTGCCGTTCGCGGGGCGGTGGGCGGATGCTGCGCCGGCGCGGCCGGAGGCGTAGACCACGGGTACGTCGAGCAGCGCGTCGACATCGAGGTCGGGCACGTCGTCGACCAGGTCGGACGCGAGGCCGAGCAGCAGGTCGTGCGCCTCCTCCTCGACCTCCGCGATGCGGGCGTCGGGGCGGTCGGTCTTGTTCACCAGCAGGATCACGGGCAGCTTCGCCTCGAGCGCCTTGCGCAGCACGAAGCGGGTCTGCGGCAGCGGACCCTCGCTCGCATCCACCAGCAGCACCACGCCGTCGACCATCGACAGGGCACGCTCCACCTCGCCGCCGAAGTCGGCGTGGCCGGGGGTGTCGACGACGTTGATCGTGATGGGCCGGTCGGTGTGCTCGCCGTTGTAGGTGATCGCCGTGTTCTTGGCGAGGATCGTGATGCCCTTCTCACGCTCCAGGTCGTTGGAGTCCATCGCACGCTCCTCGACATGAGCGTGTTCGCCGAACGAGCCGGTCTGACGGAGCATCGCGTCGACGAGGGTGGTCTTGCCGTGGTCGACGTGAGCGACGATCGCGACGTTACGGAGGTCAGAGCGGAGGGCGTGCGCCATTCAGATGTCCTAAGAGGATGTGTGGGATGCGCCGGGATGCCGACGTTTCAGGATAACGTATGCCCGCTGACCGGCCCCTGAGCGGCATCACCCGTACGATCGGGCTGTGTCCTCCCCCGCATCCGCGCCGACCCGCTCCCGCCTGTGGTGGGAGATCGCCATCGTGCTCGCCCTCGGCCTCGGCCAGTCGGCGGTGTACGCGATCGTGCAGCTCGCGTACCGGCTGACCGATTCCACTCCGCTGGCTCAGCAGACGACGACGCTGAACCCCTCGCGCAGCGACCGCGAGATCTTCGACCTCGTCTACCAGCTCCTCTCCATCGGCTTCTCGGTCGTGCCCGTGCTGCTGGTGTGCTTCCTGCTCTGGCAGCGCTCACGCCCGCACCTCGGCGCTCTCGGCCTGCGCGGTGACAAGCCCGTGCGGGATGTCGGCGCCGGCGTGCTGCTGGTGCTCGCGATCGGCGTGCCCGGACTCGCGCTGTACCTCGCCGGGCGGGCCCTCGGGCTGTTCGTGGCGGTGAACCCGGCGGGGCTCGATGCGCACTGGTGGACGGTGCCGATCCTGCTGCTGTCGGCCGCGCGCGCGTCGATCCAGGAGGAGTTCGTCGTGCTCGGCTACCTGTTCGCCCGGCTGCGGCAGCTGGGCTGGGGACCGTGGCCGATCATCCTCGCGACCAGCATCCTCAGGGCCTGCTACCACCTGTACCAGGGGCCGGGGGCCTTCATCGGCAACCTCGCCATGGGGCTGCTGTTCGGCTGGCTGTTCCTGCGCACAGGTCGGCTGCTGCCCTTCCTCGTGGCACACTTCCTGATCGACGCGGCCGCGTTCGTCGGCTATCCCTGGGCGGCTGCCCTGTGGCCGGCGCTGTTCGGCCTGCCCGGCTGAGCCGGATGGGTCGAATCCCGCTCAGTCGAAGAGCTCGCTCAGCCAGCTCTCACGCTTGCGGCGATGCGGGCGCTGACCGCGGTCGTCGTGCCGCGATCGGTCGTCGTAACGCGGCTGCGCGTCGTAGCGCGACTGCTCGTACGCGGGCGGAGCGAAGCGATCGGGCGCCGACGCCGCCTGCGGCTGCGGAGCCGACACCGAGCGCTCGATGATCTTGTCGAGCTCTCCGCGATCGAGCCACACGCCACGGCACTGCGGGCAGTAGTCGATCTCGATGCCGCTGCGCTCGCTCATGACCAGGGTGGAACCATCTGCAGGACACTTCATGGTCTCAGCCAATCAGCCGAGCCTATGAAGGTTCCGTGGACATCATCCATAGGCGACGATCACTGCGGCGGCAGCCCAGCCGGCCAGGGCCAGCAACGCCAGGATCGCAGCCAGATCCCAGGAGCGTCGTACCGGCGCATCTGCGCTCTCCGTCGCCCCCGCACGCCCCGACGCGCCCGCCTCGGCCTTCGCGCGGCGGATCGCGGCGACGATGTCATCCGCTGCGCCGCCTGCGTCCTCGCGCGTGCGGCCTGGGCCGAGTCGCTGCGGCCGGCGGCGCACCGGACCGCCGAGGCTGGTCAGGACGCTGCCGTCGTCGAGCCGGAACTCGACCTGCCACCGCATGTCGATCCGCACCACGTGATGCCAGGGCACGAACGTGCGCCGCAGCAGATTCTGCACCAGCACGCCGTCGGGACGCATCCGGATGCGCGTGGCCACCCCGAACACGTACACCGCCCACAGCACCAGCAGCAGCCAGGGGGCCAGCAGCAGCACCCTGCCGATGCCGGCGCGCGCGACGGCATCCACGAGCATCACCACCGCCAGCACGGCGCAGACGACCAGCAGCGCCACCCCGCCCCGGTTCGGGGATGCGGTGGTGGCCGTGCCGGTCGCAGGCGAATGCTCTGCCATGCCGGAAGCCTACGCGTTCACAGGCCGGCGCCGCCGATCGGCAGCGTCGCACCCGGGATCGCGTCCAGCAGTCGCCGGGTGTACTCCTCCTGCGGGTTCGCGAAGATGTCGTCCACGGTGCCCTGCTCGACGATGCGGCCCTTCTCCATGACGCAGACCATGTCGGCGGCCACGCGCACGACGGCGAGGTCGTGGGTGATGAAGAGGTACGTCAGACCGAGCTCGTCCTGCAGATCCGACAGCAGTTGCAGGATCTGGTCCTGCACCAGCACGTCGAGCGCCGAGACCGCCTCGTCGAGCACCACGATGTCGGGCTTGAGAGCGAGCGCGCGCGCGATGGCGACACGCTGACGCTGCCCACCGGACAGTTCGTTCGGATACCGCGACGCCAGCTCGCGCGGCAGCGCCACCTGATCGAGCAGCTCGAGCGACCGTTTGTGCTGTTCCTCACGGGTGCCGATGCCATGCACGTGCAGCGGCTCGGAGATGAGACTCCCGATGCTGCGCAGCGGGTCGAGCGATCCGTAGGGGTCCTGGAACACCGGCTGCATGCGGCGGCGCAGCCGGAACACGTCGGCCCGCGACATCGTGCTCGTCGCCGCGCCGTCGACGAGGATCTCACCATCCGTCGGCTTCTCCAGCTGCAGCAGCATCTTCGCCACGGTCGACTTGCCCGAACCGGACTCCCCGACCAGGGCGAGCGTCTTGCCGCGCGGGATCGAGAACGACACGCCGTCCACCGCGAGGAACCTCTCGTGACTCAGCCCGCCGGTGCGGATCGTGTACTCCTTGGTCAGATCACGCACCTCGACCACGGCCGGCGCGCCGCCGGCATCCGCACCACTGTGCGCGCCTGCGCCGATGCGCTTCGAGGCGAGGCTGGGTGCCGCGGCGACCAGTCGCTGCGTGTAGGGATGCCGAGGATTGGAGAGGATCTCGGCACTCGGACCGGCCTCCACGATCTCGCCCCGATTCATCACGATGATCCGGTCGGCGCGCTCGCCGGCGAGACCGAGGTCGTGGGTGATCAGCAGCACCGACGTGCCGCGCTCGCTGGTGAGCGATGCCAGATGATCGAGGATCACCCGCTGCACCGTCACGTCGAGCGCGCTGGTCGGCTCGTCGGCGATGAGCAGCTTCGGATCGGCGGCCAGCCCGATACCGATGAGAGCGCGCTGGCGCATGCCGCCGGAGAACTGGTGCGGGAACTGATGCATCCGGCGCGCGGCATCCTGCAGTCCGGCCTGCTGGAGCACCTCCACCGCGCGCTCATGCACCTCACGTCGTCCCTGCGCGAGCCCGTTCGCGCGGACGGCCTCCTTCACCTGGAAGCCGATCGACCACACCGGGTTGAGGTTCGACATCGGGTCCTGCGGAACGTAGCCGATCTCGCGACCACGGATGCGCTCCATATCGACGCGGCTCGCGGTCACCAGGTTCTTGCCGTCGAGGAGGATGCTGCCGTCGGTCACCGTCCCGGTGCCGGGCAGCAGATCGATGATCGCCGCGACCGTGGTCGACTTGCCCGAGCCGGACTCGCCGACGATGGCCACCGTCTCTCCCGCGTTCACGTCGAAGCTCACGCCGTGCAGAACTTCGCGGTTCTTCTTGTCGCTGCGGAATGCGACCCTCAGGTCGCGGACACTCAGGAGCGGCTCGCTCATCGCTGTGCTCTCGCCTTCGGATCGACGGCGTCGCGGAGCAGTTCACCGAGCGTGACGAACGCCAGCACGGTGACGGTGAGGGCCAGCGACGGCCAGAACAGCGCCATCGGCGCCGTGCGGATGTTGGTCTGAGCCTGACTGATGTCATTGCCCCACGACATGGTGCCGCTGCCCAGGCCGACGCCGAGGAACGACAGCGTCGCCTCGGCGACGATCGCTGCGGCGAGGGCGAGCGTCGCGACCACGATCACGGGAGCCATCGCGTTCGGCAGCACGTGTACGAGCAGGGTCTTGAAGCGTGACATGCCCACGGCCTCGGCGCCCATGACGAAGTCCGCCTGTTTCACCCGCAGCACCTCGGCGCGCATGATGCGCGCCGTCGACGCCCAGGCGAATCCGCCGATCGCGAAGGCGAGCACGAGCTCGTTGCGCTCCGGCAGCACCGACATGACCACGATGCCGGCGATGATGTAGGGGATCGTGAAGAAGATGTCGCCGACGCGCGACAGCACCGAGTCGAGCCAGCCGCCGTAGAACCCGGCCAGTGCGCCCATCACCACGCCGATGATCGTGCTGATCAGGGTGGCGAGAACGCCGACGATGAGTGACGTGCGGGTACCCCACACCACCCGCGAGTAAACGTCGCACCCCTGGCGGGTGAACCCGAGCGGATGGCCGGCCTTCGGACCGCCGTTGCTGTCCGCGAGCTGACACCCGTTGTTCGGCGGCACGTAGGCGAACAGCCAGGGAACAAGAGCCACGATGATCACGAGCAGAACGAAGGCCGCCGAGATCCAGAACATCGGGCGACGGCGCAGGTCGCGCCAGGCGTCCAGCCAGAGGTTGCTGCGTTTGGCATCGATGCGAACCACGTCCACGGGCACCGAGGTGGTGTCGGCCGGAGCGACGTAGTGCTCCGCGTTGAGATCAGGTCGAGACATAGCGGATCCTCGGATCGAGCAGGCCGTAGATCAGGTCCACGACGATGTTGATGAGCACGTACACGACGACGAACACCGTCACGAACGACACCACCGTCGGGTTCTCCCCACGGATGATCGCCTGGTAGAGGGTGTTGCCGACGCCCGGCACGTTGAAGATGCCCTCGGTGACCGTCGCGCCGACCATGAGGATGCCGAAGACGGTGCCGAGGTCGGTGACCATCGGGATGAGCGAGTTGCGCAGCACGTGCACCGGGATGACCCGACTGCGCGACAGTCCCTTGCTGTAGGCCGTGCGCACCCAGTCCTGCCCGAGGGTCTCGATCGTCGAGGCGCGGGTGAGGCGCATGCTCGTGGCGTACACGCTGAATCCGAGCACCCACGCCGGAAGCCACAGATCCCCCCAGTCGTTGCGCCCGCCGACCGTCGGCCGGAACCAGCCCAGCTGCACGGCGAGGAAGTACTGCGCGAGGAAGGCGAGCACGAAGATCGGAACGGCGATGAAGATCAACGCCACCACGAGCATCGAGTTGTCGAAGAGGCCGCCCTTTCCCAGCGCGGAGAAAAGGCCGATGATGATCGCGAGCACGAAGGCGATGCCCACCGCCATCACGGCCAGGCGCAGCGTGACCGGGAACGTCCGGGCGAGGATGTCGATCACGGGCTGACCGGAGAAGCTCGTGCCGAAGTCGAGCCGGAAGATGCCGGCGATGTAGTGGAAGTACTGCGCGATGAACGGCTCATCGAGGTGGTACTCCGCGCGGAGCCGCGCGAGCAGAGCAGGGTTCGGCTGACGATCGCCGAACAGCGCCGCAATGGGGTCTCCCGGCATCGCGAAGACCATGAAGTAGATCAGCAGGGTGGCGCCGAGGAACACCGGGATCGCCTGCAGGATCCGTCTGAGGATGTAAAAGGCCACCCTCGACCTCCCTTCGGGTGCGAGTGCGCGCAGAACGCGCCTCGAGGGCAGACAGAGAGCCGCAGCATTCCGTTTCGCCGAAGAGAACGGCGACGCACGGGTGCGGCGACGACGGACGACGAGGCGGTGGTGGAGACCACCACCGCCTCGTCTCGAAGGGTTACTCCGCCTTCTTCTCGATCTGCTCGAACAGCGGCACCGAGTTCCAGCCGAACTCGACGTTGTCGACCGTCTCGGCGTAGCCGCCGACGACGTTCGCGTACCACAGCGGGATGGCCGGCAGATCCTGCAGCAGGACCTCCTGCGCGTCCTGGAACAGCGCGTTGGCCGCCTCGGGGTCGGTCTCGGCGATGCCCTCCGCGAGCAGCCGGTCGAACTCCTCGCTCGAGTAGTCGCCGTCGTTGGATCCGGCGTTGGTCGCGTACAGCGGTCCCAGGAAGTTGTACAGACCCGGGTAGTCCGCCTGCCAGCCGGTGCGGAAGGCCGTCTGGATCGAGCGGTCGGTGACCTCGGCGCGGACCTCGGCGAACGTCGGGTACGGTGCGCCCGACGCCTCGATGCCCAGCGTGTTCTTGATGGAGTTCACCGCGGCGTCGACCCAGGCCTGGTGGCCGCCGTCGGCGTTGTACGCGATCTGGAACTCACCGCTCCACGGGCTGATCTCGTCGGCCTGAGCCCACAGCGCCTTGGCCTCCTCGGCGTTGTAGGCCAGCACCTCCGCGCCCTCGAGGCTGTCGCTCCAGCCGTCGATCACCGGCGAGGTGAAGTCGCTCGCGGGCGTGCGGGTGCCCTGGAAGATCACATCGGTGATCTCTTCGCGGTTGATCGCCATCGACAGCGCCTGACGGCGCAGCTTGCCCTCCTCGCCGCCGAAGTGCTCGAGGCGCTCCGGGATGGTGAACGACTGGAACACCGCCGCCGGCTGGTTGACCGCGCGGTCACCGAGGTCGGACTCGAAGTTGCCGAACGCGGAGTCCGGGATCGCATCGAGCACATCGAGCTCGCCGCCCAGCAGATCCGCGTACGCCGAGTCCTGAGATGCGTAGAACACGATGTTCAGGCCGCCGTTGGCGGGCGTGCGCGGGCCATCGTAGTCGGGGTTGGCGACGAGGTCGATGCTCACGTCGTGCTGCCATGCACCCTCACCGTCGAGCATGTACGGGCCGTTGCCGATCGGGTTCTCACCGAACGCCTCCATGTCCTCGAAGGCGACGTCGGGCAGCGGGTAGTACGCCGAGTAGCCGAGGCGCTGGGCGAAGTCCGAGGCCGGCTTGCTCAGTGCGATGGTGAAGGTGTGCTCGTCGACCTGCTCGAGTCCGGTGAGCTCGGAGTCCTCGTCGTAGCTGAAGCCCTCGATGTCTTCGAAGAAGTAGCTCGACAGCTGCTCGTTCGAGGCCAGCGCGCCGTAGTTCCACGCCTTGATGAAGTTGTCGGCGGTGACCTCTTCGCCGTTGGTGAACGTCAGGCCCTTGCGCAGCTTCACGGTGAGGTGCTGCGGGTCGTCGACCGTGATCTCCTCGGCGACGTCGTTGAACACCGACCCGTCGGCCGCGTAGCCGATGAGGCCGGCGAACATGGCGTCGAGGATCTTGCCGCCGCCCACCTCGTTGGTGTTCGTCGGGATCAGCGGATTCTGCGGCTCCGTGCCGTTCACCTTGATGATGGCGCTCGCATCCGCACCGGACGATCCCTCGCCCGAATCGGGGTTGTCGCCGCCTCCCGCGCATCCGGAGAGTGCCAGGGCACCCGCCGCGAGCAGCGCGAGGCCCGCGAGTGTGATCTTGTTGCGCTTCACTGTGTCCTCCTGTGGACCGGTACAAGCACGCGCTCGTCGTCGAGCACGCTCATGGTCCGATCCTAGATCGACCCGGGGCAACAACGTCGACAGTGACGCAACTGTTATTGACCCTTAACCGAAATACCCCCGTCGCCGGGTCGGCGACGGGGGTGCTTCGGGCACGGATGTCAGGCGAAAGCCTCCACCGGCGGGCAGGCGCAGACGAGGTTGCGATCGCCGTAGGCCTGATCGATGCGACGCACCGGCGGCCAGTACTTCGTCGCCACCAGCGCGGTCACCGGGTAGGCGGCCTCCTCGCGGGTGTACGCGTGGTTCCACTCCCCCGAGATCAGAGACGCCGCGGTGTGCGGGGCATGCACCAGCGGGTTGTCATCCGCCGGCCAGCGGCCGGCCGCCACGGCATCCGCCTCGGCCTTGATGCTGATCATCGCCTCGACGAAGCGATCGATCTCGCCCAGGTCCTCCGACTCCGTCGGCTCGACCATGAGCGTGCCCGCGACCGGGAACGACATGGTCGGCGCGTGGAAGCCGTAGTCGATGAGGCGCTTGGCGACGTCGTCGACGGTGATGCCGGTGGCCTCCCTGAGCGGGCGCAGGTCGAGGATGCACTCGTGCGCGACGCGACCCTGCTCGCCGGTGTACAGCACCGGGTAGTGATCGGCCAGGCGCGCGGCGATGTAGTTCGCCGAGAGCACCGCGGCGGCCGTGGCGTGGCGCAGCCCCTCGGCCCCCATCATCCGCACGTACGCCCACGAGATGGGCAGCACGCCCGCCGAGCCGTACGGCGCCCCCGAGACCGGACCGCCCTCGAACACGTGACCGCCGGCGTGCTCGCGCTTCTGCGCCTGCGGGTGACCGGGCAGGTGGGGCGCGAGGTGCGCCTTGGCCGCCACCGGTCCGATGCCGGGGCCGCCGCCGCCGTGCGGGATGGCGAAGGTCTTGTGCAGGTTGAGGTGCGAGACGTCTCCGCCCAGATCGCCGAAGCGCGCGTAGCCGAGCAGCGCGTTCAGGTTCGCCCCGTCGACGTACACCTGCCCGCCGGCATCGTGCACGGCGGCGGTGATCGCGGTCACCTGCTCCTCGTACACGCCGTGCGTGGACGGATACGTGATCATCAGGGCCGACAGCGCGTCCGCGTGCTGGGCGATCTTGGCATGCAGGTCGTCGAGGTCGACGTTGCCGAGATCGTCGGTCGCGACGACGACGACCTTCATCCCGGCCAGCACGGCGGATGCGGCATTGGTGCCGTGCGCCGAAGACGGGATGAGGCACACATCACGGTGGACGTCGCCGTTGGCGTGGTGGTAGCCACGAATGGCGAGCAGACCGGCCAGCTCGCCCTGCGAGCCCGCGTTCGGTTGCAGGGAGACCGCGTCGTACCCGGTGACCTCGGCGAGCCAAGCCTCCAGCTGGTCGATCATCGCGAGCGAGCCCTCGACATCGGATGCCGGAGCGAACGGATGCAGCTGCGCGAACTCCGGCCAGGTGATCGCCGCCATCTCGGTCGCGGCGTTGAGCTTCATCGTGCACGAGCCCAGCGGGATCATGCCGCGGTCGAGCGCGTAGTCGCGGTCGGCGAGCTGCTTGAGGTAGCGCATCATGGCGGTCTCGGAGCGGTGCACGTGGAAGACCGGATGCGTGAGGTACTCGTCGTCACGCAGCAGTGCCTCCGGCAGGGCACCGGTGGAACCCGCGCCGAAGAAGCCGAACACCCGCTCCTCCTTGCCGCCGAACAGCACGGCCACGCGGTGCAGGTCGGTGAAGGTGGTGGTCTCGTCCACGGCGATGCCCACGGTGTCGGCGTCGACCAGGCGCAGCAGGATGCCATCGGCGTGCGCCCTCGCGACGAGCGCCTCGGCACCCCCCGGGACCCGCACGTTCAGGGTGTCGAAGAAGGCGTCGTGCACGATCTCGGCACCGGCCTCGGCGAGCCAGTCGCGCAGCAGCGCGGCCCTGCCCGCCACCTCGGCGGCGATCGCGCGCAGTCCGTCCGGGCCGTGGTAGACCGCGTACATCGAGGCCATCACGGCCAGCAGCACCTGGGCGGTGCAGATGTTCGACGTCGCCTTCTCGCGGCGGATGTGCTGCTCGCGGGTCTGCAGCGAGAGCCGGTAGGCGGGGTAGCCGACCGCGTCGACCGAGACGCCGACGAGGCGGCCGGGCAGCTGACGCTCGAGACCGGCGCGCACGGCCATGTAGCCGGCGTGCGGACCGCCGAAGCCCATCGGCACGCCGAAACGCTGGGTGGTGCCCACCGCGACGTCGGCGCCGAGGGAGCCCGGGGAGCGCAGCAGGGTGAGCGCCAGCAGGTCCGCGGCGACGACGGCGATGCCGTTCGCCACGTGGGCGGCGTCGATCACTGCCGTCGGATCCCACACACGGCCGGATGCGGCCGGGTACTGCACGAACACGCCGAACAGCTCCTCCGGCAGCGTCTCACCGGCGGCGAGATCGCGCTCCACGAGCTCGATGCCGACGGCCTCGGCGCGAGTGCGCAGCAGCGCCTTGGTCTGCGGCAGCGCATCCGCGTCGACGACGAACACGGTTGACTTCGCCTTGGATGCGCGCCGCGCGAGCAGCATCCCCTCGGCGACGGCCGTCGACTCGTCGAGCATCGACGCGTTCGCGGTCGAGAGCCCGGTCAGATCGGAGACCATCGTCTGGAAGTTGATCAGCGCCTCGAGCCGGCCCTGCGAGATCTCCGGCTGGTACGGCGTGTACGCGGTGTACCAGGACGGGTTCTCGAGCACGTTGCGCTGGATGACCGACGGGGTGAACGTGCCGTAGTAGCCCAGCCCGATCATCGGGCGGTTCACCGTGTTGCGCGCCGCGAGGGCACGCAGTTCGGCGAGCGCCTCGGCCTCGCTGGCGGCACGCGGGATGCCGGACTCACCGGCATCCGTGAAGATGGACGCGGGCACGGCCTGGCGCATCAGCGCCTCGACCGGGCTCCAGTCCTCGAGGTCGGAGGCCACGCCGAGCGCGTCGAGCATGTGCCGCTGCGCCTCGGCGGTGGTTCCGATGTGACGATCGGCGAACGAGGCCACTCTCAGCCCTCCGTGAGTGCGAGGTACGCGTCGCGGTCGAGCAGGCCGTCGGTGGCGTCGTCGGCGACGGTGACCTTGATCAGCCAGGCGTCCTCGAACGGCGAGGAGTTCAGCAGCGACGGGTCGTCGACGACGGCCTGGTTGACCTCGGCGACGGTGCCGGCGACGGGAGCGTAGAGCTCGGAGACCGACTTGGTCGATTCGGCCTCGCCGAACACATCGCCGCGGCTGAGTTCGGTGCCGACGTCGGGCAGCTCCACGAACACGATGTCACCGAGGGCGTCAGCGGCGTAGTCGGTGATGCCGACCGTCGCGGTCGCGCCGTCGGCGGCGACCCACTCGTGCTCTTCGCTGTACTTCAGGGCGGTCAGATCGGTCATTTCTTCCTCCGGTAGAAAGGCAGGGCGGTCACGGTCGCGGGGATCTTCGTTCCGCGCACATCCAGGAATACGGCGGTGCCCTCCTCGGCAGAGGAGGGATCGACGAACGCCATCGCGATCGGATGGCCGAGCGTGGGGCTCAGCGCCCCGCTCGTGATCTCACCGAGGACGGCGCCGTCCTCGGTGACCACGGCGTAGCCGGCACGGCCCGCACGGCGCCCCTCGGCGGCGAGGCCGACGAGCACGCGTGCGTCGGATGCCGGGATCACCGCATCCTTGCCGACGAAGCGCTCCTTGTCGGTCACCACGACACGGCCGAGGCCCGCCTGCGCGGGCTTGGTCTCGCGGGAGAGCTCATGGCCGTACAGCGGCATTCCCGCCTCGAGCCGCAGGGTGTCTCGAGCGGCGAGACCCGCGGGCACGAGCCCCTCGCCCTCGCCGGCCGCCAGCACGGCGTCCCACAGCGTCTCGGCGTCCTCCGCGGCGACGAGCAGCTCGAAGCCGTCCTCGCCGGTGTACCCGGTGCGCGCCAGCAGCAGCGGCTTGCCGGCGAAGGTCGCGCTCGCCCAGGCGTAGTACTTCTGCTCGGACCAGGGGATGCTGATGTCGGCGATGCCGGCGACCCCGGTGAGGATCTGCTCGGCGGCGGGGCCCTGCACGGCGATCAGCGCGTACGCGTCCGAGACGTCGGAGACCCCGACCCCACGACGTTCTTCGGCGTCGTCGGCAGACTCCAGATCGCGCATGAACGGCCGGACCCGGTCGGAGAGCGCGCTGGACACGGCATCCCGGTTGCCGGCGTTCGAGATGATCAGGAACTCGTCGTCAGCCAGACGGTAGACGATGACGTCGTCGATGATTCCGCCGTCCTCGGCGAGCAGCAGCGAGTACTTGGCCTTGCCGACCGCCATCGCCGACAGGCGCCCGGCGAGGGCGTAGTCGAGGTATCCCGCGGCATCCGGGCCTTCGACCGTGAACTCCGCCATGTGCGAGATGTCGAACATGCCGGCGGCCTCGCGCACGGCGTGGTGCTCGGCGAGATCCGACGTGTAGCGCACCGGCATCTGCCAGCCGCCGAAGTCGGTGAAGGAGGCGCCCAGCGCCTCGTGTCGCGCGCGGAGCGGGGTGTAGCGGGGTTCGGTCACGGAGTTCTCCCGGTGTGGGTCGGGCAGGACGGCGTCATCGTCATCCTCGGAACTCCCCCTCTGTCATCGGGCCTGAGAGTTTCGCCCGGCCTCGTGAGGAGTGGGGCTTTCACCGTCGGCGGATTCCCCGCGGCGCGCGGAATCGCTTTTCAGAGTGGCCGGACCGGCACGGTAGGGGTACCTGAGAGATTGGCGGGGAGGCTTGCTCCTTCGGTGCCCGGCTGCGATCACCGGGCTCTCCCGCACAGGTCGTACGGCCTGTGTTCAGTTAGGCCTCCAGCATAGCGGCCGACGGTGCGGCGCGCGCCGTCATGCCGGCTGCTCGCGGCCGGGGGGCGCCGACCCTCTAGGCTCGTCGATGTGACAGGCACGACGGGCGAGAACGACGCGATCCGCATCGCCGTGTCGACGGTCATCTTCTCACTGCGCACCGCCCCCGACGGTGATCGCCTGATGCTGCCGCTGGTGCGCCGCACCCGCGAGCCGTACCGCGGCGCCTGGGCGCTTCCCGGGGGATGGCTGGACCCCGCCGAGGATCTCGACAGCGCGGCATCCCGCACACTCGCCGACACCACCGCCCTCAAGCCGAGCTACCTCGAGCAGCTGTACTCGTTCGGCGACGTGGACCGCGCACCCACGCGGGTGATCTCCATCGTCTACTGGGCGCTGCTGCGGTCCGACCTCGTCGACGCGCAGCGCGCCGCGGTGGGCGCACCCGAGAACGTCGAGTGGTTCGACGTCGACGCGCTGCCGCCGCTCGCATTCGACCACAACCGCATCGCGGACTATGCCCTCGACCGGCTGCGGAACAAGGTGGCGTACAGCCGCATCGCCGCCGGACTGCTCCCCGACGAGTTCACCCTCACCGAATTGAGAGAGGTCTACGAGGCCGTTCTGGGCCGCCGGCTGGATCCGTCGAACTTCCGCCGGCTGCTGGAGGGCTCGGACGAGCTGGTGCCGACGGAGTCGTTCCGCACCGGCAAGCACCGCCCCGCCCGGTTGTACCGGTACGTCGCCGACGCCTGAGACCGTACGTCACCCGGCCGCACCCCGGTACGGACGCCGGGAGATCGGACGCCTGCACGGCGACGCGGCCGGCCGGCGGATTGCACTTCTGGTCAGATCGACATAATCTGTTCGGGCAGAGTAAGTGTCGAAATGACCAGAAGGCGGCGCGCGATGTCCATCCCCACGATCCCCGTCCGACCGATCGACCCCTCGGTCGACCACGCGCTTCAGGCGATCGTCGGCGGCGCGTCCACCGAATCGGCCTGCAGCACCGATCTCGCAGCGGGTCCCTGGGACTTCGACGCGCGCCCCGGGTACGGCCCCGGTTCGTCGATGGGCGACGTCATCCCCACCGGCGCACCGCGGCAGGGCGAACTCCCCGTCGAGTACCGCGAGGCGAGCGAGGACGAGCTCGACGCGCGCATCCGCGCCGCGAAGCAGGCACTCGGCGACCGGGTCGTCGTGCTCGGGCACTTCTACCAGCGCGAGGAGGTCGTGCGCCACGCCGACTACGTCGGCGACTCCTTCCAGCTCGCGAACGCGGCGCTGGAGCATCCGGATGCCGAGGCGATCGTGTTCTGCGGTGTGCACTTCATGGCCGAGACGGCCGACCTGCTCTCCTCACCCGACCAGGCGGTGATCCTGCCCAACCTCGCCGCCGGGTGTTCCATGGCCGACATGGCCGACATCGACCAGGTCGAGGACTGCTGGGAACAGCTCGCGGAGGTGCTCGGCCCGCTCGACGAGACGGATGCCGACGGGATGCTGCCGGTCATCCCCGTGACCTACATGAACTCCTCCGCCGCGATCAAGGGCTTCGTCGGGCGGCACGGCGGCATCGTGTGCACCTCGTCGAACGCGCGCACCGTGCTGGAGTGGGCGTTCGCCCGCGGACGGCGCGTGCTGTTCTTCCCCGACCAGCACCTCGGCCGCAACACCGCGAAGGCGATGGGCGTGCCGCTCGACCGGATGCCGATGTGGAACCCCCGTCGTCCGCTGGGCGGCTCCTCGGCCGCCGAGCTCGCCGACGCACAGGTCGTCCTATGGCACGGCTTCTGCTCAGTGCACCGGCGGTTCACGGTCGACCAGATCGACAGGGCGCGGGCCGAGCAGCCCGGCGTGCGCGTGATCGTGCACCCGGAGTGCCCGATGGAGGTCGTCGACGCCGCCGATGAGGCCGGATCCACCGACTACATCCGCAAGGCGATCGATGCGGCCACCGAGCCGGGCGCCTTCGCCATCGGCACCGAGATCAATCTCGTGCGCCGACTGGCCGCGCAGTATCCGCAGCACGAGATCCTCTGCCTCGACCCGGTCGTCTGCCCGTGCTCGACGATGTACCGCATCCATCCCGGCTATCTCGCCTGGGTGCTCGAGGAGCTGGTGGCAGGGCGCACCCCGAACCGCATCCGCGTGTCGGACGACGTCGCGCAGCCGGCGCGGGTGGCGCTCGAGCGGATGCTGGCGGCGAGGCCGCGATGAAGGTGCTCGTCGTCGGCGCCGGTGTCGCCGGTCTCACCACAGCGCTGCGCGCCGATGCGCTCGGGCATACCGTCGAGGTCGTCGTCAAGGGCTCACTGGGCGACGGATGCACCGCGCATGCGCAGGGAGGCATCGCGGGCGCGTACGGCCCCGGCGACTCACCCGCCCTGCACGCGCTCGACACGATTCACGCCGGCGACGGACACGGCGACCCGGTCGCGATCGCGGCGCTGGTCGACGGTGCGACGGCGGCGCTCGCCGCTCTCGTCGACGCAGGGGTCGTGTTCGATCGCGATGCCGACGGTGCGGTCGCGCGCGGGCTCGAAGCCGCGCACAGTGTTCCGCGCGTCGCCCACGCGGGCGGCGACGCGACCGGGCGGGTGATCTCCGACGCGCTGGTCGCCCGAATGGGCGCGAGCGGCATCCGGGTGCGCGAGAGCGCCTTCGCCGCCGAGCTGCTGCTCGGTCGGGGCCGCGTGCGCGGCATCCGGCTGCTCGGCGGGGCCGAGATCGCGGCGGATGCCGTCGTGCTCGCCACCGGCGGAGCGGGCAGGCTCTACGCCTGCACCACGAACCCGGCCGGCACCACGGGCGACGGTATCGCGATGGCGCTGCGCGCCGGCGCCGCGGTCGCCGATCTGGAGTTCGTGCAGTTCCACCCGACGGTGCTGGCCGCGGGCGAGCCGTTCCTGATCTCCGAGGCCGTGCGCGGGGCGGGCGCCGTGCTGCGAGATGCCGACGGACGCCGCTTCGCCTTCGACGCCCACCCCGACGGTGAACTCGCCCCGCGGGACGTCGTGGCACGCGCGGTGGTCCGTCAGGCACTCGCTCAGGACTCGCCCGTGCTGCTCGACGCCACGATGCTGGGCGGCGACACGCTGCGCACCCGCTTTCCCACCATCGATGCCGAGCTGCACCGCCGGGGCATCGACTGGAGCCGCACCCCGGTTCCCGTCGCCACCGCCGCGCACTACCTGATGGGCGGCGTGGTGACCGACGTCGACGGCCGCACCACGATCCCCGGCCTGTGGGCGGTCGGCGAGACGGCCCGCACCGGCGTGCAGGGGGCGAATCGACTCGCGTCGAACTCCCTGCTCGAAGGAGCGGTCTTCGGCGCCCGTCTCGCCGAAGCGCTCGACGCGCCGTTCGCCGCCAACGCCGCCGACCGACCGCTCCCGTCGCAGAGAGTGTCGGTTTCCGGGCGCGAAAGCGACACTCTTCCCGATGGGAACGGTGCTGAACCCTTCTCGCGCTCCGCGCTGCAGCGGCTGATGTGGGACCAGGTCGGGCTGCTGCGTGACGACGCCGGTCTCGAACGCGCCGTGCGCGTGCTCGACGTATGGCGCGCTCCTCAGCCGCAGACGGCAGCGGAGCAGGAGGACGCCAACCTCCTCGACGTCGCCCGCGCCGTCGCATCCGCCGCCCTCGCACGCACCACATCGCTCGGCGCGCACTTCCGTCTCGCGCCGCAGCCCACCCTGATCGGAGCCGCATGATCACGCTCGCCACCCTGCACCGCACGGTGCGCGCCGCACTCGAGGAGGACGCCCCCTGGGGTGACCTCACGAGCACGGCGCTGCTGCCCGCCGACGCGCGGGCGACCGCGGATCTCGTCGCCCGCGAGCCCGGCGTGTTCAGCGGCGGCGACGTCCTCTCGACCGCGTTCACGGTGACCGATGCCGGCATCGAGATCGACCTGCACGTCGCGGACGGCGACCGATTCAAGGCCGGTGACGTGCTCGCGTCGGTGCGGGGGCCGGCGCGCGCGATCCTCACCGCGGAGCGCGTGGCGCTGAACTTCACGCAGCGGATGAGCGGCATCGCCACGCTCACCGCCGCCTACGTCGACGCCGTCGAGGGCACCGGAGTGCGCATCGCCGACACGCGCAAGACCACACCGGGACTGCGTGAGTTCGAACGCCACGCGGTGGTGTCGGGTGGCGGCAGCAACCACCGGCGGTCGCTGTCGGATGCGGTGATGGCGAAGGACAACCACCTCGCGGTGCTGCGGCAGAGCGGTCAGGACCTGGCCCCCGCGCTGCGGGAGGCGCTCTCGCGCCTGCCGCACACCACGCACGTGGTGGTGGAAGTCGACCGGCTCGATCAGATCCCCGCGGTGCTCGACGGCGGTGCCGACACGGTGCTGCTCGACAATTTCTCGCTGGACGAGCTGCGGGCGGGCGTCGCGCTGATCGACGGAAGAGCGACCGCCGAGGCGTCCGGCGGAGTGGGCCTCGACACCGTGCGCGCCATCGCCGAGACCGGGGTGCAGGTGATCTCGGTGGGTGCGCTGACCCACTCCGCGCGCGCCCTCGACCTCGGCCTGGACGTGCGGATCGGCTGACGGGCGTGCTGTATCTCGATCACGCCGCGACGTCGCCCGTGCGCCCGGAGGTGCTCGAGGCGATGCGGCCCTATCTGTCCGACGTGTTCGGCAACCCGTCGAGTCATCATTCGGTGGGCGAAGCGGCGGCCGACGCGCTGGAGTGGGCTCGAGCGCGGGTCGCCGGAGCGCTCGGGATGCGCCCTGGCGATGTGATCTTCACGTCGGGCGGCACCGAGGCGAACAACCTCGCGGTGAAGGGCATCGTGCTCGGCGGTGACCGGCGTCACCTGATCACCACTCCGATCGAGCATGAGTCGGTCTTGGAGTCGGCCGACTACCTGCGGCGGCTGCATGCCACCGAGGTCACGCTGCTGCCCGTCGACGCGCAGGGCCGGGTCGGCCCCGATGATCTCGCGGCCGCGCTGCGCGACGACACCGCGCTGGTGAGCTTCGCGCACGCGAACAATGAGGTCGGCACCGTGCAGGATGCCGCCGCCCTCATCGCCGTCGCGCACGAGCGGCACGTTCCCGTGCACGTCGACGCGGTGCAGTCGGCCGGATGGGAGGATCTGCGCCCGCTCGGGAGGGACGCCGGGGTCGACGCGATCTCGGTCGCCGGCCACAAGCTCGGCGCGCCGAAGGGCACCGGCGCTCTCGCGGTGCGATCGCGCGTCGCCCTCGAGCCGCTGCTGCACGGCGGAGGGCAGGAGCGCGGCCGACGCAGCGGCACCGAGAACGTCGCCGGGGCCGTGGCTTTGGCCACCGCCGTCGACCTCGCCGAGGCCGAACGCGCGAAGGACGCCGCTGCGATCGCGGCGACCACGGCCGGTTTCATCACCGCCGTTCTGGCCGCCGTTCCCTCCGCCGCGCTCACCGGGTCGCCCGACCACCGGCTGCCGAACCTGGCGAGCTTCACATTCGCCGGCACCAGCGGCGAGGCGGTGCTGCTCGAACTGGAGCGTCGCGGCATTGTGTCGTCCAGCGGGTCGGCCTGCGCCGCCGGCAGCGACGAACCCTCGCCCGTGCTCCTGGCGCTGGGTGTCCCCGCCGAGGTCGCCCAGACGGCGGTGCGCTTCACGTTCGGCCGCACGGTGCTGCCCGAGAGCGCAGCCGGGCGCCTCGCCGCTCTCGTCGCGGACGCCGTCGCCGCCGTCGGAACGTCCTGACCGAGGGCACGGTCCGGTAAGGATCCCCGGACGGCGCCGCATCCCTCCGGAGCGATCGGGCGAAGGGCGGTCAGGCCCCGGGCGAGGTGTCCCACCAGTCGAGCACGCGCGTGCCGATCAGCGTGAGCCACTTGGAGGGTTCGCCTGGTGGAACGTCGATCTCGACCCAGACCGCTCCGCCGTGCGCGTCGCCCTGCAGCCAGGTGCCGTCGTCGCGCCGCGCGGCACGCACCGCACCGACCGCCTCGGCGAGCCGTGGATCGGGCGGCGTGCGCTCGAACAGCGCCACCTCCCGGAAGTGATCGAGTGCCGCGAGCGCGCTGTACTGCCAGCGGCGAGGAGCGATGAAGTCGGTCACCCAGGGGCCCACAGTCTCGCCGGTGGACAGCCGGCGCATCAGTCGGCGCTCGAGCAGGTACTCCTCGCCACCGTGGCGAGTGTCGCGCAGCGATTCGTCGCCGGTGAGCCGCTCGTAGGCCAGCATGCCCACCACGGCGTTGAGCGTCGAGTGGAACGAGGATCGCACCGAGTTTCCCTCCTCCGCCTCGCAGTTCCACCCGCCGTCCGCCAGACGGTGCGCCGGGAACCACGCCGCGATCGCGGAGACGTCGGCGCCCAGCCACGCGCCGGTCGCGAGGGTGAGGGCGTTGATGCAGACGTCGATCTCCCCGCCCCAGTACGGCAGGTCGTCATACTCCCAGCGGCTGTTCTCGGCGAGCTTCTCGGCGGTGCCGGCGAGGACCGACGGATCGAGCCCGAGATCGCGCAGATCCTTCAAGGCCCACGTCGTCGCGACCCACGGCTGCTGGTCTGGCTGACGGGCGATCACTCCGTCCCCCGCGAACTCCTGCGACGGGAAGTACGCGCCGCCTGCCCACTGCCCGTCGTCCTGCTGATGAGCGAGGATCGCCGCACCGAAGCCCTCGGTCGCCACCCGGGCGCGGGTCGCCTGCCAGCGCTCGGGCTCCGCCTGCAGCAGGTCGCGCTCGACCTGCCAGCGCAGCGCGGGATCGGAATCGAGCAGCCAGTCGAGTGCAGTGGAAGACAGCGATGACATGCCTGGCAGAGTACCCCGCCACCGTGCTCTCCGTAACCTGCGGTCCGCGGCAGATCCACGGTGTGTGCGGCGGAATAGACTCGGGGCGTGGACGCGCTCGTGACGATGATCGTGCCAGGGCGCGATGTCGCCGGATACGCCCCCGCGGCGATCGCCTCCCTGCAGGCGCAGACCGAGCAGCGCTGGCGGGCGATCCTCATCGACGACGGATCCATCGACGACACCGAAGCGGTCTTCGCGGATGCCGCCGCATCCGATCCGCGATTCACCGTGCTGCATCACCACGAGGCTCGGGGCCTCGGGGCCGCCCGGAACATCGGCATCCAGTTCGTCGACACGCCCTTCGTCGGATTCCTCGACGCCGATGACGAGCTGACGGCGGGTGCACTGCGCCTCTGGCTCGACACCCTCGACGAATCCGGCAGCGATTTCGTCGCCGGCGCCTATGTGCGCAGCCGGCTGGCCGACGGTGTCTACCGACCCGGTCGCGTGCAGCCGTGGGTCGCGAGGGCGACGTCGCCGCGGCGGCTCGGGGTCACTCTCACCGAGCACCCGGACGCGTCGGCGAACATCGTGGCGTGGTCGAAGCTCAGCCGCACCGAGCTGTGGGCGGACCTGCGCTTTCCCGAGAACGTCGCCTATGAGGATCAGATCGTCGCCCAGCGCATGTACACGAACGCCCGGTCGTTCGACGTGATCCCCGATGTCGTCGTGCAGTGGAGAGTCCGTCCCGACGGCACCTCCATCACCCAGGGCAAGGATCGGCTGCCCGTGCTGCACGACTACACCACGGCGCTGCTGGGCGGCATCGGCGTGTTGCGAGCGGCGGGGAACTCGGCGGCGGTGCGATCCCGGCTCGCGCTGATCCTCGCGATGGATCTTCCCCCACTGCGCCGCATCGCCGCGGAGCATCCCGACCCGGCCTACGCCATCGCACTCGACGCCTTCGAAGAGGCGCTGCGTGCGCTTCCCGAGTTCGCGCACGCTGCGCCCGACCCGTCGCTCACGGCGGCCCTGACCTGGTGATCATGTGAACGCATACCTGGATTCGCTCTTCTCGCTGCAGGGCCGCACCGCGGTCGTCACCGGCGGGTCATCCGGCATCGGCCGCGCCATCGCCACCGCACTCGCCAAGGCGGGAGCCGCGACCGTCATCGTCGCGCGCGGCGCCGACCGCATCGACGAGACCGTGCGCGCCCTGACGGACGCGGGATGCCGCGCCGCAGGCGTGCCCGGCGACCTGAGGACCCGCGACGGCATCCGCGCAGTCGCCGACGGGGTGGTCGAGCCGTTCGGCGAGCCGGACATCCTCGTGAACTCGGCGGGGATCAACATCCGGCCCCCGATGGCAGAGATCACCGAGGAGGACTGGGACGCGACGCTCACCGTCAACTCTCTCGCGCCCTTCCTGCTCGGGCAGCGCTTCGCCCCGAAGATGGTCGAGCGCGGGTACGGACGGCTGATCCACATCAGCTCGCAGCAGGCGCACCGCGCGTTCGTGTCGAGCGGCATCTACGGCGTCTCCAAGGGCGCGGTCGAATCCCTCATGCGCAGCGAGGCAGAGGCGTGGGGCGGTACCGGGGTGACGAGCAACACGCTCGTCCCGGGCTTCGTCCTCACCCCGCTGAACGCGCGTCTGCAGGAAGACAAGGCCACGATCGCCGAGCTCGCGGCGCGCACGATGATCGGCCGCAACGGGCTGCCCGAGGACTTCGCCGCCGCCGCCGTCTTCCTCGCCGGCCCCGGATCCGCGTACGTCACAGGGCATTCGCTCTTCGTCGACGGCGGGCTGTCCGTGCACTGATCCCCACGCCCCCTCACGACGGCGCTGCGCGCCGCCGCTCCTGCCCGGCACGCGCATCGGCATGATGCCGGGTCCGATCAGCCGGACGCCTCCTCGATCGCACGGCCGGCCGCCAGCTGCTCGGCGGCGAGCGCCGCGTAGAGTCCGTCGGCGGCGAGCAGCTCGGCATGCGTGCCCGACTCGACGATCCGCCCCGCATCGACGACGTGAATGACGTCAGCCCCGACGATGGTCGACAGTCGGTGAGCCACGGACAGCGTGGTCCGGCCCCGCGCCGCCGCATCGAGCGCGCCCTGCACCACCCGCTCCGACACCGTGTCGAGTGCCGAGGTCGCCTCGTCGAGCAGCAGCACCGGCGGATCCTTCAGGAGCACGCGCGCGATCGCGATCCGCTGCTTCTCACCACCGGAGAGCCGGTAGCCGCGCTCCCCGACGACCGTGTCGTATCCACGCTCGAAACCGGCGATGACATGGTGGATGTTCGCCGCTCGGCAGGCCGCCTCGAGCTCGGCATCCGTCGCATCGGGCTTGGCGTAGCGCAGGTTGTCGCGGATCGTCGCGTGGAACAGGTACGTCTCCTGTGACACGATCCCGATGTCGTCGATGATGGATTCCTGAGTCAGCGTGCGCACATCGGCGCCCGCGAACAGCACCCGTCCGCCACTGGCCTCGTGCAACCGCGGGGCGAGATACAGGATCGTCGTCTTACCTGCACCGGATGGCCCGACGAACGCGACGTGACTGCCCGGTTCAGCGATGAACGAGACGCCGTCGAGCGTCGGCCGCGTGCCTGCCGCGGCATCCGGATACCGGAACACCACGTCCTGGAACTCGACTGCGCCACGGGGACCAGGCGCCTCGGAGACCCGTATCGCGTCGGGGGCGTCGCCGATCTGCGGCACCAGGTCGAGGTACTCGAAGATGCGGGCGAACAGCGCGCGCGAGGTCTGCAGGTCGAGCGCCACGCGCATCAGCCCCATCAGCGGCATCAGCAGTCGCGCCTGCACCGTCGTGAACGCCACGACCGCGCCGGCCGTGATCGTCTCCGTGCCGCCGGTGATGAACAGACCCGCGACCAGGTAGATCACCGCGGGAACACTCGACATCAGCACCTGCACGACGGCGAAGAAGCCCTGACCGCTCATCGCCCTGCGCACCTGAAGGCGCACCTGATTGCGGTTCTCCCCCTGATACCGCACCGACTCGGTGCGCTGCCTGTTGAACGACTTCGACAGCAGGATGCCCGACACGCTCAGCGTCTCCTGCGTGATGCTGGTCAGTTCCGAGAGCGACTCCTGCGTCTCGCCGGCGATCCGCGCTCGCACCTGCCCGACCCTGCGCTGGATCAGCACCAGGATCGGCATCATGATCACCGCGATCAGCGTGAGGCGCACGTCGATGAGCACCATCGCCACGAGCGACGCGATCACGGTGACGGTGTTGCCCAGGATGCTGGTGACCGTGTTCGTCAGCACACCGGAGACGCCACCGACGTCGTTCTGCAGCCGCGACTGGATCACCCCGGTCTTGGTGCGGGTGAAGAAGCCGAGCTCCATCGCCTGCAGGTGCTCGAACAGCCGGACCCGCAGATCGCCGGTCACCTCGTTGCCCACCGTGGAGGTGAGCCAGGTCTGCACGACGCCCAGCACGGCCGAGAGCAGGAAGAGGCCGATCATCACGCTGACCAGCATCGTCAACAGGCCCAGGTCCGGCGCGGCGCCATCGAGCGGGAAGAGGGCGTGGTCGAAGATGCGCTGCACGAGCAACGGCGGAATCACCGCGAGGCCGGCGCCGAGCACCACGAGCAGCGCCGTCACGACGAGCCGGCCGCGATAGGGGGTGAAGAGCGCGACGACGCGCCGTCCCAGCCCGGCGACCTCCGGCGCCTCGGCGTTGAGACGCCGCTGAGCCTGCTCATCGACGCCGCGGAACCCGCCGCGTCCTCCGCCACCCATGCTCATCCCCTCAGGCTAATGCGCTCCGCCGACAGCAGAACCGCACGAAAAAAGGCAACCAAGTGTCGACGGCACCGGTTACGCTGTAACGCTGTTCTGTCGCACTCGCGAGACATCCCGCACGAACCTTCGAGGAGAACCATGTCTGCCGTCCACACCGGCCCCTCCCCCGTGCAGAACGTCGCTTCCGGCGACATCCCGCGCAAGGACATGGCCGTCATCTGGGTGCTGCTGACCGCCGCCTTCGTCGCGATCCTCAACGAGACGACGATGGGCATGGCGATCCCGCACCTGATCACCGACCTCGGCATCACGCCGATCGCGGCGCAATGGGTCACCAGCGCCTTCATGCTCACCATGGCCGTCGTCATCCCCACCACGGGATTCCTTCTGCGTCGCTTCACGACGCGGCAGATGTTCCTCGGTGCGCTCACGCTGTTCTCCGCCGGCACCGTCGTGGCCGCGGTCGCCACGGGATTCCCGATGCTGCTGGTCGCGCGCATCGTGCAGGCCTCCGGCACGGCCATCATGATGCCGCTGCTCATGACGACGCTGATGAACGTCGTCCCGCCCGCCTCCCGCGGCCGGATGATGGGCCGGGTCAGCGTCGTGATGTCGCTCGCCCCTGCCATCGGGCCGACCATGTCCGGCTTCCTGCTCGACACCTTCGGGTGGCGATCGATCTTCGTCGTCGTGCTGCCCATCGCACTGGTGGCGATGTTCATCGGCTGGCGCTGGCTCACGAACGTCGGCGAGACCACCCGCGCTCCGATCGACGTGCTGTCCGTCATCCTGTCGGCGTTCGGCTTCGGTGGCCTGGTCTTCGGCCTCAGCCAGATCGGCGGCCTCGGCAAGGGGCAGAGCTGGGCGCCGCTCGCCATCGCGCTCGCGGTCGGCGTCGTCGGGCTCGTGGTCTTCCTGTGGCGTCAGGTCGCGCTGCAGAAGAAGGATGACGCGCTGCTGGACCTGCGCATCTTCAAGTCGAAGGGCTTCTCGCTGTCGATGACGCAGATGTTCCTGCTGTCGCTTGCCTTCTTCGGCAGCATCACGGTCATCCCGCTGTTCCTGCAGGACGCGCTGCTGCTGCCGACGATGAACGCCGGTCTCGTCGTGCTGCCCGGCGCGCTGGCGATGGGCCTGCTGGGCCCGGTGATCGGCCGCATCTACGACAAGCACGGCACCAGGGTGCTGCTCATCCCCGGTTCGATCCTCGCCGCAGCGATGCTGTGGATGTACACGACGCTGACCGTCGGCACCTCGGTGTGGCTGGTGCTCGTGATGCAGACGCTGCTCTCGATCGGCCTCGCGTTGTCGTTCACTCCGTTGTTCACCGCGTCCCTGGCGTCGCTCACGCCGCGGTTCTACTCCTACGGCAGCGCCATGATCGGCACCATTCAGCAGGTCGCCGGTGCGGCGGGCATCGCCGTGATGATGGCGGCGTTCACGGCGGTCGCCGCGGCGGGCGGCGGCACGGAAGAGCCGACCGCCGTCGCGGCTGCCACGCGGACGGCCGTGGCGATCGGCGCGGTCATCGCGACGATCACGATCGCCGGCGCGTTCGTGATCCGCAAGCCCGAGGACGACAGTGAGCAAGCGCCGGCGCACGCCGGCCACTGATCGCGACGATGCGCGAGGGCGCCTCCCGCTCCGGGGAGGGCGCCCTCGTCGTCTCAGTCCGTCTTCTCGGCGGGGACCGCCGGCGGGCTCGGCAGCACGCAGACGCCGTCGACGCACAGCCCGGCGTCGGAGTCCGTGCCGATCAGCTGCAACCCCGGCGCGGAGGCGAGCGCCCCGTCACCGTGCGACATCCGTGAATCGGTCATCCCTCGATGCTACGCCTCCCCTCGGGAGGAGGCGCCGGCCCTTCCGGTGCGCACGGCGAGTGGAGTACCGTCCGGTCATGATCATGGTTGCAACGATGACTGGGAGGAGCCGGTGATGGTCCGAGATGCGCAGGCCGACGGCCGCGACGAGACTCCGTCGGAGCGGGCGGACCGCAATTGGGACGATCTGATGCAGGAGCTCCGGGTGATGCAGACCGGCACGCAGATTCTCACCGGCTTCCTGCTGGCCGTGGCCTTCCAGCCGTTGTTCACCGATCTCGACGGCATGCAGCGCACGCTGTACGTCGCGCTCGTGCTTCTCGCCGCGGTCGCCACGGTGCTGGCACTCGCCCCCGTCGGCCTGCACCGCTTCCTGTTCGCACGCCGAATGAAGCCCGAGCTCGTGCAGATGGCCGATCGGCTCGTGAAGGTGAACCTCCTCGTGATCGGCGCGGTGACGGTGGGCGTGACCACGTTCATTCTCGACATCGCGGTGAGCCGCACCGCCGCCCTGATCGCAGGCGGCGCCATCCTCGTCTTCGTGCTCGTGCTGTGGCTGACATTGCCGCTCCGGCTGATGCGGCGGGCCCGTCGCTCCGCGTCTGCAGAGCGTGGAAGCGGCCCGTGAGCGCCGCGAACGTGTGAAAGGCCTCCGAGTACCCGCCGTCAGGTTGAATGCGCGCGGCAGGTGAGGAATCGTGGCCCGGACATCGCGCCGTCCGGTGCGGTGTCCGCTAACCGGAAGGAGAGCGACATGCTCACCCTGACCGAGAACGCAAACACGATCGCGGCGACCATCGTCGCCCAGCAGAGCACCGAGCCCGACGCCGGCCTGCGCATCCATTCCTCGGGCACCGCCGATGAGCCACGCTTCGCGGTGACCGTCGCGCCGATGCCGGAGCCGGGCGATGCGATCGTCGGAGACGAGGCGCTGCACGTCTTCCTCGAGGAGGCGGCTGCCGAAGCGCTGTCGGACAAGACGCTCGATGCCGCCGTCGACGAGCAGGGCGCGGTGTCGTTCACGCTGCTCCCCCAGGTGGCCTGACCTTTCCAGCTGTCGACGAGGCCGTCGCGCTCCGCACGGAGCGCGACGGCCTCTGTCGTCGGCGGCGTCGGCACGGCGTTGTCGTCGGCGTTCGGCCTACTCCGCCATCCGCTCGCCCGCGGGTGACAGCACCCACCAGACGTCGTTCACGCCCTGGCCGTTCACGTCTCCCGGCGCGGCGTCGCCGGCGAAGTAGTACAGCGGCCACCCGTTCAGCGTCATCTGGGTCTCGCCGGCGACCCCGGTGATGGTGCCGACCTCCCCTGTCACACCGTCGAGCTCCGCGGTGCCGTCCGCGATCACGGCCGGCCAGTTCTCGGCGCACTGCCCCTCGCAGGTGCTCTCGCCCGCGTTCTGGGTGTCGCTGTCGAACATGTACACGGTCATACCCTCGCCGTCCACGACGATCTCGCCCATCGATGTGTCGGCCGTCATCAACGCGGCCGACCCACCGCCGGAGGGCGTCGTCTCCTCCGGCTCGGACGGCGTCGTCTCCTCCGGCTCGGACGGTGTGCCGTAGCCTGAGTCCGCAGGCGGGGCCTCCGATCCTCCGACGCCTGACGGCGACGAGCAGCCCGCAAGCCCGAGCGCGACGACGAACACCGCGGCGGTGAGAGCGGGGATGATCCTGGTCTTCATGTCGTCTCTCCAGTTCCGGGACGCACGTCCCGTCAGCGAGAACACGAGACACGCCTCAGCGAGGTTCACCTCGCCGAAACCGGCTACGGCGCATCATCCGTCGTCTCCGCTGCGGTGCTCAGCAGCACTGTTCCGGTGCGCACCGAGCGCACCTCGACGGCGGCGATGTCGGCGGCGCGGAGAGCGGTGCCCGCGACGATCTCGGCTGTTCGGTCGGGGAAGGCCCGCCAGGTCGACAGCCGTGATTCCGCGCCGTCGGCGCTGACGACGACGAGTTCGTACTCCCACCCGCCGGGCGGCGCGTCGACCGCCCCGTCGTAGCGGCAGGTCATGGTGAGGCGGGTGCCCCACGCGACGTCGTCGATTCGCACGGATGCCGTGACGGGCACGTCGACGACCGTCTCCAGTGCGACCACCGGTGCCTCGTCCGGCGCCAGCCACATCGGCACGAGAACGACGACCGCGGCCACCGCGGCAGCCGCCGCGGCCGCGCCGATCCACCGCAGCCGGCGCGTACGCCGCGATCGGGCCTCGGCGATGCCGATGATCTCCGCGCGCCGCGCCGGATCCGGCTCAGCCGGGATCGTCCCGCCCCCGGGCTCGTCCGGTTCACCGGCACGATCCAACAGCGACGCCGCTCGCTCCCGCGGCACGCGCGAGAGCAGACCCGGAAGCGGTGCCAGCTCCGCGACGGCCGCGTCGCACAGGGCGCAATCGGCGAGGTGCGCTTCGTAACGCTCGCGGTCGGCGGCGCTGAGCGTGCCGAGGATGTACGCGGCGTCCCAGTCGGCGAAACGATCGTGCTCGGCGGTCATCGCGTCACTCCCTTCTCCTGCAGCGCCAGACGCAGCGCGCGCAGCCCGTAGTGCAGCCGCGATTTGACCGTGCCTTCGGGAACGGTCAGGTCGGCGGCGATCTCGGCGACCGAAAGACCCAGGTAGTAGGCGCGCACGACGACGTCGCGATGCGCATCACTGAGCGCGGCGAGCGCATCCTCGATGAGGATGGCATCGAAGAGGGCGTCCGTCGCGTCGCGCACCGCCCTCTCGGGGGTTTCCGGGACAGGGATCTCGCGGCGGCGACGGGCGCTGCGCGCTTCGTCGACGACGAGATGGCGCGCGACGGTGTACATCCAGGCGCGGGTCGCCGACGGATCCTCGGCGAGGATGCTCGGCGTGCGCCACGCCCGCAGCAGCGTCTCCTGCACGACGTCGTCGGCCGCCATACGGTCACCCGTCAGGTGCACGACGTAGCGCCACACCGACGTCGCGTGCGCGTCGTACAGCGCGCCCAGCCTCGCCGCGTCGTCGCCCGGCATCCGCCACCTCCCTCAGGAAACACGAGATCGCCCGCCGCGCGGTTCAGATGAACCCGCGACGGTGCGCCGCCGTGTTCTGAGTATGGACCTGCCAGACATCGCCGGGCTTCCCCTGCATCCGCTGATCGTGCACGCCGTCGTCGTGTTGCTGCCCCTGACCGCCCTCGCCCTGGTTCTCGGCACCCTCATCCCGGCCGCGCGCCGGCGGCTCGGTGTCGTGACTCCGCTGGCCGCACTGTTCGTCCTCGCGCTGGTGCCGGTCACCATCCTCGCCGGCGAGGATCTCAAGGAGGTCGCCGGCCCGCTGCCCGCTGTCGAGCATCACGAGATGCTGGCACGCATGCTGCCCCCGTGGGCCATCGCGCTGTTCGTCGTCGCCGCCGCGCAGTGGGCGTGGTTCCGGTTCCGGCCGGCGCCCTCCGACGGACGCCGGCCGCGGTCGCACGCCGTCGTGACCGTCATCCTGGCCGCGGCCGGGGTGGTCGTGGCGATCGGGAGCACCGTGATGATCGTGCTGATCGGCGAGGCGGGTTCGCGCGCGGTCTGGGGGTGAGTGCGGCGCTCGGCGCTCGCCGAGAGCGCGCGAGGTGGCCGAGAGCGCGCGAGGTGGCCGACAGCGCCGAGTCCGTCCCGCGATGGGGATGCGGCGGGCCCTTCGGACCCCGCATCCCGATCGCGGGACGAAGGTCTGTCAGCCGCGGGCGGGCGTGCGGTTCTCGGCGCTCACCATCCAGGCGAACTGTTCGAGCTTCTCGATGATCTGGTGAAGCACGTCCGCCGAGGTCGGATCCTCCTCATCGACCTTGTCGTGCACCCCTCGCATGGTCGCCACCGTGCCGTCGAGTCGCTCGGTGATCAGCCCGACGGTCTCCTCGGTCGACACTTCCCCGGACGGGAAGGGCGGAAGGGTCGTCGTCTCGGCGATGGTGTCGCTGCGTCCGTCCGGCACGGCATGCAGCGCCCGCATCCGCTCGGCGACGGTGTCGCTGAACGCGCGAGCGGCGGCGATGATCTCATCGAGCTGTCGATGCAGGTCGCGGAAGTTGCGTCCGACGACATTCCAGTGCGCCTGCTTGCCCTGCAGCGAGAGCTCGAGCAGGTCGATCAGCACGGCCTGCAAGCTGGCGGTCAACGTCGAGGACGCGGTGAAACCCTTCTCGGCGTTCTGCCGGCGCGTCGTCTTCGCCGCGGATGCGGACGAGGTCGTCGACTTCTTCGATGCGGTCTTCTTCGCTTCAGCCATGCTCTCTCCTCTGATTCCTCGCCGTACCACGGCGGTTCAACACGGCTGCGACGGTACCGGTCGCCGTCCCGACGCCTGGAGGGGCTTGACATCGCGCGGCGCGGCGGCGAGTGCGCTGAACGTCGGTTCGTCAAGCCCCCCGACAGCGAACGCCCGCCGCCGTAGCCTCGCAGACATCGCCGGCCCGAACCGGACCGCCGGCGGAGGACCAGATGTCGACCCTTGATGACACGCCCACCGAAGAACTCCTCGACGGCCGATACCGCCTCGGCGAATGCGTCGGACGCGGCGGCGCGGCCATGGTGTACCGCGCAGAGGATGTGAAACTCGAGCGCACGGTCGCGGTGAAGATCATGCTCGCCGGAACTGACGGGCCCGACGCCGGCGCGCGCACCCGCCGCGAGGTGGCGGCGCTGGCCGCCATCGACCATGCGTGCCTGGTGACACTGCTCGACGCGAAGATCGTCCCCGGAGGCCCGGAGTACCTGGTGATGGAGTTCGTCGACGGCCGCAGTCTGCGCGAGCGGCTCGACGAAGGCCCCCTCACGGGATCGGAAGTCGTCGATCTGGCATCCGATCTCGCGGAGGCTCTGCGGGCGGTGCACGGCGCGGGCGTCGTGCACCGCGACATCAAGCCCTCCAACGTGCTGCTCGCGCAAACCGGCATCGCGGCGCGGCCGGTCCGCGCGAAGCTCGCCGACTTCGGCATCGCGCAACTGCTCGATAACACCCGTCTGACGTCGCCGGGGATGGTGCTCGGCACTCCCGCGTACGTCGCACCCGAACAGGCCCGCGGGGCCGCTCCGGCACCAACTGCCGACATCTTCGCGCTCGGCGTGGTGCTGATCGAGGCGCTCACCGGGCGTCGTCCGTACGCCGACATGACGCCCGCCGAGGCGGTGGCGGCCCGTCAGGCTGTGCCGCCACCGGTGCCGGAGCGGCTGGATGCGGGGTGGGCGCAGCTCCTCCGCCGGATGACCGATCTCGCGCCGCCCGCCCGCCCGACCGCAGCGGAGGTCGCGACGATCGTGCAGCGGTTGGGCCCGCCGTGGCCGGTCGCGGGCGATGACCAGGCGACGCCAGGAGCTTCCGCACCGGCGTCGACGCGGGCGCTCTCGGCGCCCGCCGACGCGTCGGGCGACCGAGCCCCGCGGAAGCGAGGTGCGCCGAGAGTCGCCGAGCTCGGTGCCTGCGCACTCGCCGCTCTTCTCGCGGTGGCGGCGGTCTGGGCGGCCGGGATCGCTCGGCCGCTCGAACCGGTCAGCGGGGCGCCGGCGGTCGTCGAGATCTCGACGCCGGCCACCCCAGGGCGGCCGGGCGGTGGGTCCGGGCCGACGGCCGAGGACGCCGGCGCGGCTCGCGAGGATGCCGTCACGTCTGCCGCGCAGCCGGAGCCGGAGCCGGATGACGGCCGACGCGGTTCCGGTGTCGGGCCGCAGGAGGCCGACCCTGCGTCGCAGCGGGCGGAACAGGCCTGGCACCGGGCGGAGAACGCACAGCAGACGGGCGCGCAACAGCGCGCGAAGAACGCGAGCGATCAAGGCAGGTCGTCGTCGCAGAACGGACGGTCGCAGTGAATCCGGACGGCACGGTGACCGACAGGGCGGGTGCGCGCATCGTCATCGCACCGATCAGCGTGGAGGATGCTGGAGAGGTGCTGACGCTGCAGAGGGCCGCGTTCGTGTCGGAGGCCCAGATCTACGGCAGCGCCGACATGCCGCCGCTGACCCAGACGCTGGAACAGGTCGAGGAGGAGCTGCGCTCCTGCTTCGGATTCACGGCGCGGATGGGCCCGCGCCTCGTCGGGGCGCTGCGGGGGCGCGTGGACGGTGACCTGCTGCTCATCGGCCGCATCGCCATCGCTCCCGACGTGCAGGGTGAGGGCATCGGGCGGATGCTGCTGGAGGCCGCCGAGAGTTCAACGGATGCCACGGAGTCTGAGCTGTTCACCGGCAGCCTGAGCGAGGCCAACCTGCGGCTGTATCAGCGGTGCGGGTATCGGGAGACCGAGCGGATCGCGCAGGGCGACGGCACCGATCAGGTGTTCCTGCGTAAGACGCTGAGAACGTGAGGTTCGGCGGCGGTGCGATCACCACCGCCGACCCTGCTCAGTCCCAGTCGAGGTACTCCTCGATCGTGACCGCCGTGTCCATGAGGTGCGTCACCGGGAACCGGTGATCCGCTCCCGCGATGGTCTTGACGCTCGTTCTCTCGGGCGCGGTCGCTCGCAGCCGCTCGCCGTTCTCCGGCGGCAGGGCGGCGTCGTCCGAGCCCTGGATGACCAGCACCGGGATCATCGGGGCGAGCGACGTGCCGTCCTCCTCGACGCCCAGCAGCAGCAGTCCGTTCGCCCGCTCGGGATGCGTACCGGTGAGCGTCCGGGCGATAGTCCCCCCGGACCCGTAGCCGCCGATCCAGGCGTCGGCGAAACCGAGGTGATCCATCACCGCCAGAGCATCGGAAGCCCGCTCCTCCCGGTCGCCGGACGTGGTGTCTGCGCCGATCCGCACGACGTGGAAGCCCGCTTCCTCGGCCAGGTAGTGCGCGACGACGCCGAGCGGGTCGGTGTCGAGAGCGGCTGCGGCGATCAGCACCAGACCGATGGGACCCTCGCCCTCGACGATGTACGGAACGGCACGGCCTTCATGGTTGAAGATGCTCTGCTGCGTCACGATGCGACTGTCCTCCTGGGTGATCCCGGTCGCCTCGGGCGCCGAGCGGCGACGACCAAGCCTAGCAAGGCCGCCCGGGCTCGCAGCCGAGAGCGGTGGAGGTCGAACCGGTTCGACCTCCGCCGCCCGCATGTCATCAGCTGCGTTCGATCGGCATCCACAACTCGCATGTGGCGGTGCGGAAATCCGGCGAGCGCTCCAGCACGGCGACGATGGACGGGCCGGGTCGCAGGCGCCACGGGTTCGACGGGAACCACTCGGTCGCCGTCGCCGCCCACGCGGACTGCAGCGAAGACGGATACTCCCCGGAGGTGCGGAACACCGCCCATGCACCGGCGTCGACGTCGATCCCGTCGAGGTCGTCCGGCGTCGCGGCGCTCGCGTCGACGGCCACCCCGTGCAGGTACGTGAGCTCACTCCCCTCGGTGTAGTCCGGATCGACATCGGCGGTGACCTGCAACAGGCCGGCCGGTTCGGCGCCGCTCAGCTGCTTGAGCCTTTCGTGCTCGGCGGCCGGCAGCGAGGCGATGTGCTGCTGAATGTGCGGGTTGACGCCTTCATGGATCAGCGGCACCCGGGTGGCGTGGCCGATCAGGCGGAAGGCGTCGCGTTCGACGATTCGGGCATGCATGGGTGAACTCCCTTCGACGGTCAGGCGGAACCTGAGCTGTGGTTGACTGCGGAGGGGGCCGCCGCGCCGTCGCACATCACCATGGCTCGCTCCGTGCACCGCACGGAACGCACGACCGAACGCCTCTGTCGACCCGTACCCGTAGCGCACCGCGATCGACAGCAGATCCTCGTCGCCGATCACGTCGGATGCGGCGATCGTCATGCGCCGTCGGCGCACGTACTCCGACACGGGCATGCCGGCGAGCGACGAGAACATCCGACGGGCGTGATACCCGGTGGTGCCCATGCGCGCGGCGAGCGCGTCGATGTCCGGCTCGTCGCCGAGATGCTCCTCGATCTCGTCGACGAGCCGGTTGAGTATGTCGATCACGGCTGCTCCCTTCGAATCCACTCTCGCCCGATGGCCCGCGTCTGGACCCGACCTTCGCGGTCCGATGCGATCGGATGCATGGAGCGATCGTGGCACGGCTGGTGCGGCTTCGCCTCACATCCCGGGGAACGGTGCCAGCAAGAACCTGCCCCAGGCGACGAATGCGAACGCCAGCAGGTAGCCGATGTCACCGGCCATGAGAGCCCACTCGCTGCGGCGGAATCTCGTGGTCGCGGCGCCGGACATGAGCAGCATCAGCCCACAGGCGGCGATCGGCGAGAGTGCCGGCGCGATCCCCACCAGCGGCGGCACGATCAGGCCGGTGACACCGATGAGCTTGATCGTGCCGATCGCCTTGATGTGCCCGGCACTGAAGTCGTCGACCCAATGCTGGCTGGTCGCCAGCGCGCGGTAGCGTTCCTTGGTGAGCAGTATCTGGCTGGCACCCCCGGTGCCGAAGGCGACGGCGAGCGCACCGGTGATGATCCACAGTGCCACGTTCATGATTGGTCCTTTCCTTGTTACCTTCACCCGTTCGGGCTCGTCACCCTGATGACGGATCGCCGAGACGGAAGGTAACGACGATGGACTCACAGGATCTCTCCGCAGCGTTCGAGGAGCATCGGGCCCGCCTCGTCGCGGTGGCCGTCCGCGCGCTCGGCTCGCGCGCGGACGCCGAGGATGCGGTGCAGGAGGCGTGGCTGCGGCTGGAGCGGCACGCCCATGACGACATCGACAATCTGGGTGGCTGGCTCACTCGCGTCGTCGGGCGCATCTGCATCGATGTGCTGCGCAGCCGGGCCTCGCGCGCCGAGTCGGCGCTCGAGGAATGGACCTCCGATCCCGTGGTGACCGAGGACGTCGACGGTCCCGAGGATGCCGCGGTGGCGGCGGAGTCCGTCGGACTCGCGATGCTGGTCGTCCTCGAGTCGCTGCGCCCCGAAGAGCGCCTCGCGTTCGTGCTGCACGACGTCTTCGCCGTCCCGTTCAGTGAGATCGGACAGATCGTGGGGCGCTCGACCGATGCGGCGAAGATGCTGGCGAGTCGCGCGAGGCAGAAGGTCCAGGACCAGCCGCTGCCGACCGAGGAACGACGCCAGCGACGCGAGGTGGTCGACGCGTTCCTCGCGGCCGCACGCGACGGCGACTTCGATGCTCTGTTGAAGGTGCTCGACCCCGACGTCGCCTGGTACCGCCACACCGCGCACGGTCACACCGTGCGGATGGGAGCGAACGAGCTGCTCGCGGCGGTGCGCCGAGGCGACCCAGGACGGGTCGAGGCGCGCCGGGTGAGCGTGAACGGCCGGCCCGGCATCCTGGCATGGGCGGCGGCCTCCGGCCGACCCATCGCCCTCATGTCGTGCACCGTCGCCGACGGCAGGCTCGTGCAGATCGACTCGATCGTCGATGCGGCCCGTCTCGCCCGCATGGACCTGCCGCCGCGCCACCTCTGAACGGTCAGCGGCCGCACGGCCGCTGGTGGTTCACACGGTGAAGCGGAACTCCACCGCGTTTCGTCAGCACGAGCGGGGTAACCGCTCCCTCGACCTGAGGACGCGTGCCCTCGCCTCCGATGCCGGTCATTGCGTCGAGACATCGACGAACTCCGGACAACAGGGTCACGCAGAGCACGGCGTGCAACACTGACGTCCATGCAGGTGAGGAAAAATCTGCGCACCGGGGTCGGCGCCCGAGCCGCCACCGCGATGCGCGCCCTGAACGCTCGGCACCCTTGGAGTCACAACGACGCCTTTCATTCGTGGATCGCGACTCGACTGCCTGCGGGGCGTGACGAGGCACTGGACGTCGGTTGCGGTCGCGGCGAGCTCCTCGCGCTGCTCGGAGAGCACTTCGCCGCCGCGCATGGCATCGACATCGACCACGGCATGCGGCAAGCGAGCGCTGCGCGGTGCGCAGGTCTTCCGAATGTCACCGTGGGGTCCACACCGCTGGAACAAGTGCCCGAGGGCAAGGACGTCGTCACGATGATCGCCGTGCTCCACCACCTCGACCTCACGCCGGCGCTTCGGCAGGTCGACAGGGTTCTGAAGCCTGGCGGGCGCTTCCTCTGCGTCGGCCTGGCCCGACCGGTCTCCGCAGTGGATCAGGTCTGGGATGTGGCCTCCATGCTCACGAACCCGGTCATCGGATTCGTGAAGCACCCATGGGTGGCGCCGCCGGGCAGGGCGGATCCGCCGTTCCCCGTCAAGGACCCTGGGTACACCCTCGCCGAAATCCGCAGCGCAGTGCGGCAGACGATGCCTGGAGCGGTGATACGCCGGCGACTCGGCTTCCGTCACACGATCGAGTGGACGAAGCCGACGGTGCCGTGAGCAACGGCGTCACACGTTGAAGCGGAACTCCACCAAGTCGCCGTCCCGCCGGTCACTCGGCGATGTACAGAGGGTAGGCGAGGATGTCGGACACGCGGAGTTGAGCCCCGTTGTGTGGGTAGGACTGCTCGTCCGTCATGTACTCGATCTTGTAAACGGCGTCGACAATCCTAGACCGCCCCACTACTCCACCGATCCCCCGAAGTCGCTCTACGGGGTGATCGCCCTGCCACCTTCCGAAACGATCGGGCGAGGCAGCGAGTTGGTGCAGCGAGTCGTATGACATCGTGTCAGGTCGCGGATCCGTAAGAACCTCGGCAACGATGCGCAGTGCGGAGATTCCGGACAAGAACCAGCCGATAGGCCACCGGAACTCGCCGAGCTCCTCCACGATGAAAACGAAGCTCGTTGAGAAGTCCCACTCGTCACGAGGCATGACTGGTTCCGGCGGATCTGCGACCCAGACCGTAAGAGCATCAGGGCCAGTCACCGCATCGGGTAACCGGTCCTTGAGCGGCAGGACAACAGGTGTAGCCAGAACCCGCTCGTAGACGTACCAGCCATCATGTTCGCCACGCCAGAACTCCTCCGGGGTATCCGGCCTGTTGATGCGCAGCTGACCAGATTCTCGGAGAGCCGTCACGATTTCAGGCACGAGTCGCGGGTCATCCGACGACATCCCCGCATCGCTCCGAGTCTGCTTAACCTTGCCTGCGACAACCTTCGCGATCCCGATCTCAGACTCAGTGCTGACGGATACATCAAGAGGAATGTCAAGAGCACGAGCCAGCGACTGCACCAGCCTGCGGTTGATTACCCTGATGGACGAAGGTGGATTGCTACCGGGCGAAGGCTTCCGCGTCATGGTCTATTACTACCAGCCGTAAACCGGGGTCCCAGGCAAGTCGCAGATACCTTACTGTGGCGGAACTCCACCACGTCGCCGTCCTGCGCCGCAATGGCCTTCGGCGTCGAAGCCAAGAGACGTCCCGTCCTAGAGATTCCAGACGCTATCGACTGCCTCTGCGGCCAAGGTCGAGGCCCTCTGCGCGAGTTGGTCGTCGGAGGGCACCAGCACGCCACTGCCCGACCACGACTCCAGATTAGCGTCGAAGTAGGCGCTGCCCTTCTTCAATGACTTCATCTTCGTTTGCAGGTCGGCGTTGCCCAGTTCACTATTCAACGCCTCCGTCAGGAGAGTGAGGTTCCCGATCGAGTAAGTCGGATCCTTTGGGTCGTCCGCTGCTAAAGATTGCGGCTTGATGTGCTCGATCGACCATGACGAGAGGCTCTGGCCGGGAGGCAATAGGCGCTTCCATTTCGCAAACGACATGAGGACGTACGAGATGAAGATCTTTCTTCCTCGTATTTTTTGCGCCTGCGTCAGTCGGAGATTAGGCGCATAGAACAGTTGCTCGAATGCCCTCATCGCCGCTTCCCGCGCGGGCAGACTCGCACGCAACTTATCCGCGAAGTCCTTGATGGCGTCGACGACTTCGGCCTTCGTGGACGCCTTCTCAAGCCGAACCGCGAAGCGGTTGTAGCGACCCCGCGTACCGCCGGTTGATCCACCGTTGGTGAGGGAGGTGAATTGGAAATGGAAACTTTCGACAAGCCGCATCACATCCACGAGCTGGGCTTCGCTTACGAGCTTCGTCTCCTGATACTTACGAGCAATCGCTATGGCCGTCGAGTTCGCTACGGACACGTTGAAGATGGCCAGCGCACGGACGCTATCCACGTACTGCGCAACTGCCATTGCATTGCGAACGCCGGACACTTTCGCTTGAACACGTACGTCGTCGTCTTCGAGGTACTGATAGATGAGCGAGTCCGTCTCGAGTTCCTCTAAATACTCGATGTGTTTCACTGGATCCGAGCCGACGAGCCTTCCGATCTCCTTGAAGAGTTCGGGGGCCTTCACAGCGTCTCGCCTTGAGTTCCAGGACTGCCAGATGAAGCGGTCGACCACATCCGAGTCAAGCCGCCCATTCTGAACTCGATCTACTATCCGGTCCCAGCGCACCGCGATCGCATCGCGGTCTGGGAGTGCAGTCGCCGCACCCCGGATCAGCAGATTCTTGGCGAGATCCGCGAGCCTCAAATCGGCCCCGCGAGTATTGAGGGTTTCGAAAATGAGGAATCCGTCCTCCTCCGACGCCAGTTCTACCTGGATGACACGGGCCTTCAGCACGTTGGCGCGAATGGCCTTCAATCGTTCCAGCTGCTGGTCATGGCCACCGCTGGACAGTTCTGCGAGAACACGCGTTTCGAAGAAGACTCGCGCCGCACCGATTCGTTCAGCGCTACCATTCCACTTGTGGCCGGACGGGATGGCGTTCGGGTTCTGAATTTGCTCGTAGAACATGGCTTCTGAGCGAGTCAGGACCGGGTAGGCCTTGCCATCATCGTCTGTGGTGATGAGGTACTTCTGAGTGGCGTCAGCTTGGCTCTTCGCCGCCTGCGCAACGTCGGGGCTCACCTCAGACGCATCCGAAGCAATCTTCGTGAAGGCATCGCGGACCACTGAGAGAAAGATCGCGCTCGTCGTCAGTCGTTGCTGACCATCGATGATCGAGTAGGTGTCGTTGAACAAGTCTCTGACCGAGCTCACCCACGTGACCGTGGACCCGAAGAAGAAATCGCCATGCGCCAGAACGACATCGCTCCAGAAATCCTCGAGCTGCTCGGTGTCCCAGCTGTAGGGTCGCTGAAAATTCGGCACTTCGTACAAACACTGCTGGAAGCATGTCTGAATCGTCCGCGTCTGACTCTTGATCGGAATGAGATCTGGGGTTGCCGTTGCCTCAGCGATCGCTCAGTCCTCCTGGTCGTAGGTCGTTCCGCCAGAATAGTATCGGTGCCGACGCGCCGTGATCGATTCGGCGCGGGGGTTTCTGAGTCGCACAGCGCTGGGGTGCGTTGCTCCTAACTCAGCCACCGATGCGAGACGCGGATCGAGCGCTTGTGAGATACCTAACTGTGACGGAACTCCACGACGTCGCCGTCCTGCATGACGTAGTCCTTGCCTTCGAGACGCGCCTTGCCCTTGGCGCGTGCCTCCGCTACCGACCCGGTCGCGACCAGGTCGTCGAACGAGATGACCTCGGCCTTGATGAAGCCCTTCTCGAAGTCGGTGTGGATCACGCCCGCCGCCTGCGGGGCCTTCCAGCCCTTGCCGATCGTCCAGGCGCGTGCCTCCTTGGGCCCGGCGGTCAGATAGGTCTGCAGGCCAAGGGTGTCGAAGCCGATACGGGCGAGCTGGTCGAGCCCCGACTCCTCCTGACCCGTCGACGCCAGCAGCTCGGCGGCGTCCTCCGGGTCGAGATCGATCAGCTCAGATTCGATCTTCGCGTCGAGGAAGATCGCCTTAGCCGGTGCGACGAGCGCTTCCAGCTCGGCCTTGCGGGCCGCATCCGTCAACACGCTCTCGTCGACGTTGAACACGAAGATGACCGGCTTCGAAGTGAGCAGGCCGAGCTCCTTGATCGGTGCCAGATCGATGCCGCTGGTCGAGAGCAGCTGCCCGCGCTCGAGAGCATCCTGCGCCGCCTTCGCCGCCTCGAGCACCGAAGGGTCGGTCTTCTTGCCGCGCACCTCCTTCTCGATGCGCACGATGGCCTTCTCGAGGGTCTGCAGGTCGGCGAGCATCAGCTCGGCGTTGATCGTCTCGAGGTCGCCCTGCGGGTTGATCTCGCCTTCGACGTGCACCACGTCGTCGTCGGCGAAGCCGCGCACGACCTGCGCGATCGCGTCCGCCTCGCGGATGTTGGCCAGGAACTGGTTGCCCAGCCCCTCCCCCTCGCTCGCCCCGCGCACGATGCCGGCGATGTCGACGAAGGAGACGGTCGCCGGAAGGATGCGCTCGCTGCTGAAGATTCCGGCGAGCACGTCCAGGCGCGCATCGGGCAGGTTCACCACGCCCACGTTCGGCTCGATCGTCGCGAACGGGTAGTTCGCCGCGAGCACGTCGTTCTTGGTCAGCGCGTTGAAGAGGGTCGACTTGCCGACATTCGGCAGTCCCACGATTCCGATGGTTAGGGCCACGGGGGTCGAGTCTACCGGCGGCCGCTACTCCAGCCGCTTCCAGTGCCCCTCCGAGATCAGGTCCACGTCCTCACCGACGACGCGGATGGCCGTCTGGTCGTCGATCGCGTACGCGGGTCCGTCGATGTGCTCCGCCCACCTCTCGGCGTGGGCGAGCGTGTTCTCGGGAAACGTCGGATAGTCGAGGTGCGGGAAGATCGAGAAGTCCACGAGACCAAGGGTGCCCTCGCCCGGCGACGGCGGCGTCCACTGCTCGAACTCCTCGCCGATGCGCGGCGTCATCACCATGCTGCCGGCGCTGACTCCGACCCAGACCGTTCGCTCGAGCCGCGGAAACAGACTCTGCAGCCCCGACCGGCGGATCCAGTGCGCGAGATACGTCGCGTCACCCCCGTCGACGAGCAGCGCGTCAGCCGCCTGGACCCACGGAATCCACCGCTCCCCCTGCATCGACGGCAGCGCGGTGAGTTCGAACAGTCCGACCGACTTCCAGCCGAGGGCCGTCATGGACTGCGGCCCTGCCGTCGCCCGCAGGGTGACGTCCGGCGTGCACATCGGATGCCCGTACTGGGCCGTAGGGATGTACAGGGCCGTCGCCGCCTCGATCGGCTTGCCCAGAAGCTCGACCAACGCCGACCGGATGCTGGGGTTCGTCACGCCGCCCGAGGTCAGCAGTAGTTTCATGCCGTCAGACTACGTCCGCGCCGCGCCCGGATGGGGAGTTGTGCCCCTCCGTATCGACGCTGAGCATCCCTAGCATCGGAGGTGTCTGAGCAGAGGAGCGCACCGTGTCAGATGATGTCAACGACGGTCGGACTCTCGACCCGTTCTGGTCGGCGGTGCGACGCCGCCACCCCGACCTCGACATCGTGATCCTTCCGCCCGAGCCGCCACGTCGGGCCTCATCGGGGCAGCCGGGCCGGGCACCGGAGCCGTTCGCCCGGATGCAGCAGGAGGACATGGACGAGCTGTGGGCGATCCTCGTCCGTCACGGGATGCCCCGGCGGGATGTGCGCTGGATCCCAGGGCCCACTTCGGACTCGGTCCGGCACACGGTGACCCTCACGCTCGACGAGGTGAGTACGACCGCCGGCCTCGGTCACCTGCGTGAAGCGGTCCCGCTGCTGAAGAAAGACGGGTGGAAGGTGTTCTCGCCGCCGACCGGGATGCCGCGCATCATGGCCGACCGGCCTGGCGAGCTCGGCGACGAGAGCCTGCTGTTCGGCTACGTCCCCGAGCAGCGCCGCCTGTTCGCCCGACTCACTTCCACAGGCCTTCCCGTCGGCGGCCGGCGGGCGCTGGACCTGATCGGGGATGCGGCGTGACGGGCGGGGTGTCCTACAACCCCGTGATGCCTCACGACCTGGAACGGCGGTGGAACACGCAGGCAGGTCATATGAGCGCCCTGAGGAAGGCGCTCTTCTCCGCGTCGACGGCTGGTCTTCCGCCCGCCGCACGCGGCGCCGCGCAGGCCTTTCTCGACTCATGGGAGAGCATCGCGCTGAAGGCGGGGACCGCCTCCGAGGTCTACGCCGACGAGCTCAAGGCCGCTGGCACCTCGTACGAGAACCTCGATGCCGAGGTCGCCCGCCGCATGGCTGCGCTCGGAGGCGAGGCGAGGTGACGACGACCATCAACATTTCGGCTCCGATCGAGCGGGTCGATCGCCCCGACGGCGATCCGGGTGGCGCCGAGTCCTTGGCGACCTCGCTGCTGAACGGTGCCGTTCGTCTGGCGGAGTTCTCTGAAGAGGCCGACATGCTTGCGCAGTCGAGATGGTACTGGCAGGGGAAGGCGGCGGATGCTTATGGCGAGCATGCCAAGCGCTTCGCCGAAGCCCACCTGCCTATGAGTGACACGCTCAAGCGTGTCGCTCGCGGCGTCGACGTCTTCGCCGATCAGCTGCGCACGCTGCAGAGCGAGCACGCGGACATCGCCGGAGATATCTCGGTGTACTCCAGGGACCGCGCCGATCTGATCTGGGACGTGAACGCCGCGCGCGACGCCACGGAGTCGGAGATCGCGGTGCTCCAGGAACGGGCCCGCACCCTGTCGATGCGTCGCACGGCGATCACCGGCGACATCGCCGACCTCGTCGCGCGCACGGCGGAGAACGAGGAGTTCCTGGTAGAGCTCTTCACCGGGGCGGACACGGCGTCTGAGGCGCAGTCCGCTGCCGGCGGTGCGAGTGCACTGGCGCTCAGCGCCATCGGGGGCAAGCCCTCGGCTTCCGCCGGCCCGGAGGCCATGAACGCATGGTGGAGAGGACTCTCCGACGCCGAGCAGGATGCGCTGATCGCCGCCTATCCGGAGCGGCTCGGCAGCGCGGACGGCCTCCCCGCGTCGGCCCGCGACGACGCGAACCGGCTTCTGCTCGAGTCCGACCTCGCCGACCTGGAGATGAAGGAGCGCGAGGGCACGCTCGCACCTGAGGAGACGCAGCTGCTGGCCAACGCGCGCGCCACACAGACGGCGCTGAGGGCCGCCCACGACTACGTGATGCCTGGAACCGAGGACATGCCCGGTGCCCAGCTCTGGCTCTACGACCCAGGGGCTTTCGATGGCGACGGGCGTGTGGCTATTGCCGTCGGCGATCTCGACACCGCCGACGACGTGTCCATTCAGATCCCCGGTATTCGCACGGAGATGGTGGGCGCGCCTGGCGGCGTCGACGACGCTGCTCGGCTATACGAGAGCGCGAGGTACAACGGCGACGGATCCAGCGTTGCGACGATGTTCTGGCTTGGCTACAACACGCCAGCCGGCGATCTGATCGAGTGGGGTCACGTTCCGTCGGAGAACCGTGCAGCCGATGGCGGGGAGCGCCTCGCCGCCGCTGTCGACGGACTGCGGGCATCCCGCGCTGACGACCCCGCACATATGACAGCGATCGGCCACAGCTACGGCTCCACGACGACCTCCTACGCGGCGACAGAACACGACCTTGCGGTCGACGACGTCGCCCTGATCGGCAGTCCCGGCGCCGGACCTGCCGACCACGCATCCGACTTCAATGTCGGGGCCGATCATGTCTACGACGGACGCAACAGCCGCGACTTCGTCGCGCTTCTCGGCGACGAAGGCTGGGCTCGCAAGGACCAGTTCTTCGATCTCGGGCTCGGCATCGACCCGTCCTCGGAGGACTTCGGCGCGCAGCGTTTCGAGGCTGAGTCCACGGACCGCGGGTCGGGCTCCAACCTTGACGACCACGTGCGCTACTACGACCGGGACAGCGAATCGCTGTACAACCTGGGCCGAATCGTCGACGGGCACGGTAAGGACATCAATGGCGCCTCGCTCACGTATGATCCGTGGTGGTGGGATCCCCTCGACACTGAATGGGATCGCGACCCTACTGAGAACGTGCCCAGTCGCTCCGACACGGGCCGAGGAGACCACGAGTGATGAGGAAATCGGTCACCATTGCATCCGTGGGTCTTCTTGCATTCCTGCTCGCCGCGTGCTCGCCTGTGCCGACGAACCCCCGTGCGGCGCTCGAGCAGAAGGCCGCGACAATCGACGAGGCCGCCCAGGATCTTCTCGCGGCGCTCGACGCCGCGGGACTGACCGACGCATCCGGGCACGGTGCCGTCGATGTCTGCCAGAGCGAGCCCGCGCCCGGTGTCGCCTACCGGGCGGGGATCACTGTGAAGGTCGGAGACGACCTCGCCGCCGGCTTCGACGCTCTCGTCTCGCAACTCGACTCCACAGGCTGGCGGGACACCAACGCTTACCGCGGGGTTGACATCGACCCGGCGAAACCCATGGGCCGCTACTCGCGAGACGACATCACCCTCGATGTGAAGACCGGTGGGTTCAGCATGGGCGAGGAGCAATACGGTGCCGACGAGATGGACCTCGGCATCACCATCGAAGACGACTGCGTGCGCGTGCCCGACGGCAGCTACATCAGCGAGGTCGAGGATCTGGCCAAGGACATCCCTCCTCTCGGTTGATGCCCTCAGTCTCGGCGGATGGCCCGGTACGCCGTGGTGACGTACGGCAGGTCGATCGTGCCGTCGTCGAGTCCGATCTCGTCGAACAGCGAATCCATGTCGCGTGCGATCTGTGCGCGCTCCTCCTCGGGCGCGCTGATCAGGTAGCTCCGCGAGAACGCCATCGTGTGCAGCTGAGCACGCGACATCGGTCGCGCCCACTCCCAGCTTCTGCGCTGCACGCGCTCGAACGGCGCCTCGATGCGCGGGCCGGTCGGCCCGTTCACCATGTTCTCGGCCGGGCTGCTGTGCATGATGGCGGTCAGTGCGCGCACCCATTCCTCGCGTTCGTCGCGAATATTCCAGATCAGCCCCAGGGTTCCTCCAGGACGCACCACCCGACCGATCTCGGCGGATGCCGCCGGCGGGTCGACCCAGTGCCAGGCCTGACCCATCACGACCGCGTCGACCGAACTGCTCGGCAGCGGAAGCGACTCGGCGGTGCCGACGAACGTCGGCACGGCGGGCATGGTCCCCGCCAGCGCGGTGAGCATCCGCGCATCCGGGTCGATCGCGACGACCTCCGCGGGGCCGGTCGCGAGCACGGCGCGCGAGAGCTTGCCGGTGCCGGCGCCGACGTCCGCGATCCGTCGTGAACCGCTCGGCAGCCGCTCGAGCATCCACGCCACGGCCTCGGCCGGATACTCTGGGCGGCCGGCCTCATATGCGCTCGCCTGCGATCCGAACGACGTCGCTCTGTCATCGGTCATATCGCCACCCTACGGCGCGCCTCGGGCGCAGGTACGGACAACGCCGCGAAAGTGGACTCGTGCCCCTGGACTTCACCGCGATCGACTTCGAGACCGCGAACTCCAGCCCCGCCTCGGCCTGCTCCGTCGGACTCGTCCGCGTGCGCGACGGGGAGGTCGTGGCCCAGGCCGGCTGGCTGATCCGGCCGCCCGCCGGACACGACGACTTCAACGAGTGGAACACCCGCATCCACGGCATCCGCGCCCACGACGTCGTCGCGGCAGCCACCTGGACGCAGCAACTCGACCGGCTGTGCGGCTTCGCCGGCGCCGACGTCCTCGTCGCCCACAACGCCGGGTTCGATCTGAACGTACTGCGCCGGGCCTGCGAGGCCACCGGAAGCGAGGCGCCGCCCTACCGCTCGCTGTGCTCTCTCGCCGTCGCCCGCAAGACGTACGACCTCGACTCCTATCGGCTGCCGAAGGCCGCCGAGGCCGCTGGTTTCGGCGTCTTCCCGCACCATGACGCGCTGGCAGACGCGCGGGCGTGCGCGCAGATCATCATCGACGCGGCCCGCAGGTCGGGGGCCGACGACATCGATTCACTCGGCAGCGCGCTCGGCGTGATGATCACCGCACCGCGCGTGACGACCGTGGAGCGCGCCGTCGCCTGATCGAGCGCGGCGCCGCCGGCCCGCGGCATCCTCGTCCTGGATCAGGCTCCGCCCGGCACCCAGGACAGCAGGGCGATGACGACGCCCGATGTGACGACGAAGGCGCCGATCATCCACCAGGAACTGATCTCGTGCCCTTCGTCGCGACGTACGCGGAAGAGCACATCGGTGCGGCGCGCGGGGTCGGGGTGAACGCTGGCGGTCGCCGCTGCCGATCGCGCTGCGGCGATCTGCTCGTCGGTCACGCGCAGAATCCGACCGGTCTTGGTGGTGACGTGCTGTGCCCGGCTCGGCTTCTCGGTCTTCTCGTCGGACGCCATCGAGAGCTCTCCTGTGGGGGACATGCCGGCGCCTGAGGAGCGCCTGCTCCTCTCCATTGTGCCAGGCGTCGCTGAGAATGCCGCCGAGGCGGCACCGGTGCCGTGCCGTGCGGGTCGGGACAGCAGCACAAGCGCGCACGCGTCAGCGTGAGCGGCGCCGGTTCACAACCACTTCGAGACCAGGTGCTCCGAGGCGATCCGGCGCAGGGTTCCCGATGCGCTGCGCAGCACGACGCTCTCGGTGTACAGGTACTCCCCCTCACGCCGCACGCCCGCGACCAGCTGGCCATCGGTGACACCCGTGGCGACGAAGATCGTGTTGTTGCCGCTGACGAGGTCGTCGGCCTCGTAGACCTTGTCGATGTCGAGCCCGGCATCGATGCCTCGCTGGCGCTCCTCATCGTCACGCGGCCACAGCTTGCCCTGGATGTGTCCGCCCAGCGCCTTGATGGCGCACGCGGTCACGATGCCCTCCGGGCTGCCGCCGATGCCGACGCACATGTCGGTGCGTGCACCGTGTCGCGCCGCGTTGATGCCGCCGGCGACGTCGCCGTCGCTCATCAGCCTGGTGCCGGCGCCGGCCTCACGGATCTCCTCGATGAGCTTCTCGTGCCGCGGACGGTTCAGCACCGACACGACGAGCTCGCCCACGGGCTTGCCGAGCGCGGCGGCGAGCCGGCGGATGTTCTCGCCGATCGGCATGCGGATGTCCACCACGCCCACGCCGGCCGGGCCGGTGACGAGCTTGTCCATGTAGAAGACGCTGGATGCGTCGAGCATCGAACCGCGGTCGGACACGGCGAGAACCGAGAGCGCGTTCTGGCGGCCGGCCGCGGTGAGCGAGGTGCCGTCGATCGGGTCCACCGCGATGTCGCACTCGGGGCCTCGCCCTGTGCCGACGAGCTCGCCGTTGAACAGCATCGGCGCGTTGTCCTTCTCGCCCTCGCCGATCACGACCCTCCCCTGGAAGTCGACGGTGCCCAGGAAGGCGCGCATGGCGTCGACCGCCGCGCCGTCTGCGGCCTCCTTCGCACCACGACCGACGAACGGTGTGGCGCGGATGGCCGCCGCCTCCGTCGCGCGCACCAGCTCGAGTGCGAGGTTGCGGTCGGGACGCAGGGGGCTGAGATCGGCTGTAAGGCTCACCATGCCGTCAGCGTAGCGATCGCAGGCATCGGAAACGGCGACTTTTCCCGGTTTCCGCGTGAAGGAATGCCGCTTCTTCACACCATCTCAAGAACCGTCCCGCGGCCCAGCGCAACGCCTGCGAAGAACCGGCATCCGCGCGGCTAAAGTGAGCACTGACCCCCGCACATCGATCGCAGGAGAATCCATGCCCGTCGCCACCCCGGATCAGTACGCCGACATGCTCGACCGCGCGAAGGCCGGCGGCTTCGCGTACCCGGCTTTCAACGTGTCGAGCTCGCAGACCATCAATGCCGTCCTCCAGGGCCTCACCGACGCCGGATCCGACGGCATCATCCAGGTGACGACGGGCGGGGCGGATTACTTCGCCGGGCACACCGTGAAGGCCCGGGCCACCGGTGCGCTCGCCTTCGCCCGCTACGCGACCGAGGTCGCCAAGAACTACCCCGTGACCGTCGCGCTGCACACCGACCACTGCCCGAAGGATGCGCTCGCCGGATTCGTCGAGCCGCTCATCGCCGCGAGCGAGGACGAGGTCAAGGCCGGTCGCAACCCGATCTTCCAGTCGCATATGTGGGACGGGTCCGCCGTGCCGCTCGACGAGAACATCGAGATCGCGAAGGAACTGCTTCCTCGCATGAAGAACATCAACGCGATCCTCGAGGTGGAGATCGGCGTCGTCGGCGGCGAGGAGGACGGTGTCGCCCACGAGGGCTCGAACGAGGCACTGTACACGACTTTCGCCGACGTCGACCAGGCCGTGCAGGCGCTGGGTCTGGGCGAGCAGGGCCGCTACATCGCCGCGCTCACCTTCGGCAACGTGCACGGCGTGTACAAGCCCGGTGGCGTGAAGCTGCGCCCTGAGCTGCTCGGCGAGATCCAGGCCGAGGTCGCCGCGAAGTACAGCACCGGCCCGAAGCCGCTCGACCTCGTCTTCCACGGCGGATCCGGTTCGACCGACGACGAGATCGCCCTCGCCGTCGCCAACGGCGTGATCAAGATGAACATCGACACCGACACGCAGTACGCGTACACGCGTGCCATCGCCGACTACATGTTCAAGAACTACGACGGCGTGCTGAAGGTCGACGGCGAGGTGGGCAACAAGAAGCAGTACGACCCGCGCGCGTGGGGCAAGATCGCCGAGTCGGCCATGGCCGCCCGAGTGGTCGAGTCGACCCGTCAGCTCGGCTCGTACGGGCAGTCCAAGAGCTGACCACCCGTCTTCGGATGTGAATGCCCCGGCTGGTCGGCCGGGGCATTCCTCTGTCGCTCCCGCGACCGGCGCGTCTCATTCCCCTCCGACGGGTGAGATCGGCTCGAACGCGATCGGTTCGCCATCGTCCTCCGGTTCGACGAGGTCGACCGACGGGCCACGGCCACGCAGGCGTGCCACGGCCTCGTCGAACTGCGTTGCGAGCGCCGACGCGGCCGCCGCATCGTCGCCGGCTCGCAGCGCGTCGAGCAGCATCCGGTACGTGGGCGAGACGGACCGCCGCACGCTGTACCCGTCGGGGGCGCTGAAGCTCGCGATGCGGGTCTGCATCACGAGGGTCGCCATGAACCGGGTCAGCCGCTCACTGCCGGCGGCATCCACCAGCATCTGGTGGAACTCCAGATCGGCATCGCCGATGGCCCTCGCGTCATCGCCCTCACTGGCGACGATCAGTTCGCGCAGCTGAGCCTCGAGCCGATTCAGCACGGCGGCGTCTCCGTGCAGCGCGACCTGACGAGCGGCCTGCGTTTCGATGGCGAGACGAGCCTGATAGACGTCGTCGACCTGCTCGCCCTCCAGCACGGCCACGCTCATCCCTCGGCCCGGCACGGCGATGAGCAGGCCCTCCTGAACGAGGCGCTGCGCCCCCTCACGGAACGGGCTGCGGCTGACGCCCAGCTGCGTGGCGATCTCCACCTCGCCGAGGGGTGCGCCCACCGGCAGCGCACCGGAGAAGATCGCCTTGCGCAACTCGATCGCGATGAGATCGACCGTCGACATCCGCGGGACGCGGGGCACTGAGGCCCTTCCCACCGAGCGGGGCATGTCACGAGCCATTGCGCCTCTTCCTGTGATCCTGACGCGCTGCGCGTCCTCACCATTCTCGCCGTACAGCGCCGCGCGTGCGGCACACGGAACGCACGGCGCACGAACCGATCATCCTGCAACAGTTGTGTCACATTGTCGACAATCTGCGTATCTGATTGTACTTGGAAAGACACCTTCCGTATCGTGAAGGCGGTCATCGCACGCGCCCGGCCGAGGCCCGGGCACGGACGAGAACGACGAGACGGAAGAGGACACGATGACGCAGCGACGCATGCTCAGCCGATACACCATCGCACTGACCGGAGTGCTCGCACTCGGACTGGCGGGATGCGCCTCCAGCGGAGGCGGAGCGGGTGGCGACACCGCCGGCAGCACACTCGAGAAGGCGCAGGAGGAGGGTACGATCACCCTCGCGGTGGCCTCCGAACGACCCTATTCCTGGGTCGATGAATCCGGCGAGCCCACCGGCGCGACGATCGCCATCCACGAGGAGATCTTCAGCGCACTCGGCATCGACGACATCAAGGTCGAAGAAGTCGCGTGGGACAACCTCATCCCAGGCCTCAACGCCGGACGATGGGACGTCGTCAGCGCGGGGATGTCGATCCTCCCCGACCGGTGTGCCGAGGCCGCTTTCAGCGACCCTGAGATCATGTACACCACGACCCTCGCCGTGCCGGCGGGCAACCCGAACGGCCTCAGCGACCTCGACTCCGTGGCCGAGGCCGGCGATGTGACGCTCGCCGTGCAGTCGGGCGCCATCGAGGACGGGTACGCATCCGATCTGGGCATTGAGGGCGTCGTGGAGGTCGACACCGCCACGGCCGGTCTCGAAGCGGTGCAGAGCGGTCGCGCCGACGCGTTCGCCCTGACCGCGGTCTCACTGAACTGGATGACCGAAGACATGGACGACCTCGACACCACCGAGGCGTTCGTGCAGGTCATCGACGGCGTCGAGCAGGTCGGTGCCGGTGCGACGGTGTTCCGCAAGGCCGACACCGAGCTGCTGGATGCCTACAACGAGGAGCTGGCGAAGATCACCGGCGACGAGCAGAGCTACCTCGACCTCGTCGAGCCTTTCGGCTTCACCGCCGAGAACCTGCCGCCGGCAGATCTGACGACCGAGCAGCTCTGCTCGGGCGACCTCAGCTGAGGCCGCACCGCACGTGATCGAGAATCTCGAAGCGCTCCAGCGGGCGCTGCCGCGGATGCTCGAGGGGATGCTGATCACCCTCGAGCTCACCGTGGGCGGCGCCCTGCTGGCGTTCGTCGTCGCCGTAGCCCTCGGCCTGCTCGCCCGCGCGCGTCACCTCGTGCCGCGCGGGTTCGCCCGCATCGTGATCGAGCTGTTCCGCGGCACCTCGCTGCTGGTGCAGCTCTTCTTCCTGTTCTTCGTGCTGCCGCTTCCGCCGTTCAACATCGAGCTGCCGCCCGTCGTGGTCGGCGTGGTGGGACTCGGATTGAATTACGGCGCGTATGGCGCGGAGGTGGTGCGCGGCTCGATCAACGCCGTGCCCGCCGGGCAATGGGAAGCCACCACCGCACTGAGCATGACGCGTTCTCAGCGCATGACCCGGGTGATCTTCCCACAGGCGTGGGCCCTGATGATCCCCTCGCTCAACAATCTGCTGATCCAGCTGCTGAAGGGCACCGCCGTGGTGTACCTGATCACGATCGTCGACCTCACGGCAGAGCTGAACAAGCTCCGGGTCGACACCGACGTGTTCTTCGCGTACACCCTCGGGTTGATCGTGTACTTCGTCATCGCGTACGCGCTGACCCTCGTCATGAACGGCATCGAATCACGGGCGAAGCATCGTCTCGGCCAGGGCACCCGGCTGCGTGAGTCCATCGCCGCGCCGACTCCGGATGCGGGAAGGGCGGGCACGGCATGAACGACGCCATCATCTGGAACTGGGACCACGTGTGGGCTTCCCTGCCCGACATGATCATGTCGTTCCTCACGGTGACTCTCCTGGTCACCGTGCTCGGCAGCGCCATCGCCGCCGTGCTCGGGCTGATCATCGCGATGATCCGGCGCCTGGCGCCTCGTCCTGTCGCGGCAGCGGTGACCTTCGTGATGAACTTCATCCGCATGACGCCGATCGTCGTGCAGCTGCTGTTCGTCTACTACGCGTTCACGAGCATCCCGCCCCTGCCGCTCGGCATCGCCGTCTTCGGCGTGCACTACGCCACCTTCATGGCCGAGGTCTACCGCGCAGGCATCGAGGCGGTCCCCCGCGGCCAGTGGGAGGCGTCCACGGCCCTGTCGATGTCACGCGGACGCACCTGGACCGCTGTCGTCATCCCCCAAGCCGTTCGCTCCACACTTCCCGCGCTCGGCAACTACGTCATCTCGATGTTCAAGGACACGCCGTTCCTCGCGGTGATCACCGTGACCGACATGGTGCGCGCGGCGCAGCTCTACGGCGGCGAGCACTTCCGCTACATCGAGGCGATCACCCTGGCCGGCCTCATCTTCCTGCTGGCCAGCTACCCGACATCCGTCCTCATCGGACGATTGGAGAAGCGCTTTGCCCACGCAACCTGACACCCACACCGGAGCCATCACCCTCAGCGACGGAGACGTGCCCGCCATCCGGTTCGACGCCGTCGGGAAGCACTTCGGCGAGCACGTCGTGCTGCAGGATCTCGACTTCACGGTGCGCAAGGGCGACCGGGTCACCCTGATCGGCCCGAGCGGCTCGGGCAAGACCACGATCCTGCGGCTGGTGATGACCCTCGAGGAGGCCGACGACGGATACATCCTCATCGACGGCCGGCCGCTCACGCACGAGCAGCGCGACGGTCGGCGCGTCGCCCTGAAGGAGAAGCACCGCAACGAGATGCGCAAGCGCATCGGCATGGTCTTCCAGCAGTTCAACCTGTTCCCGAACATGACCGTGCTCGAGAACATCATCGAGGCGCCGGTGCACGTGTTGAAGCTGCCGAAGGAACAGGCGATCGAACGCGCCCGCGCGCTGCTCGACAAGGTGGGCCTGCCCGACAAGGCCGACGCGCACCCCACCCAGCTCTCCGGCGGTCAGCAGCAGCGGGTCGCGATCGCCAGGGCGCTGGCCATGGAGCCCGAGATCCTGCTGCTCGACGAGGTCACCAGCGCGCTCGACCCCGAGGTGGTCGGCGAGGTGTTGAACATCCTGCGCGACGTGGCGCGCGAGACCGACGTCACGATGCTGATCGTGACGCACGAGATGCAGTTCGCCAGAGACGTCTCGAACCGCGTGCTGATGTTCGACGGAGGACGCATCGTCGAAGAGGGCACGCCGGAGCGGATCTTCTCCGCCCCGCAGGAGCAGCGCACCAAGGACTTCCTCTCGGCTGTCCTGTGACGTACGGATGCGGCGGCGCGCCGGTCAGCGCCGCCGCATCCGCACGACCCAGATCACCAGGTCGGCGACGGCGTCGATGATCGCCAGCACACCGAGCAGGCGGCCGAGGCGTGAGCGGCTGCGGCTCAGCGCGAGGCCGGCGGTCAGCTCTGCGGTGCTCAGCGCGGCACCGAGCAGCGGGCGCTCACGCAGCGTCCGCGCGATCCGCGGCAGCGCACGGTCCCGGCGGGTGAGCGGAGTCATCTCCGACATGCCACCGAGCAGCACGTCGCCGATCACCGGCATCCACCCCCGCGGCGCGAAGTGACGCGCGTCCGCACCGCCGTCGTCGTCGGCGAAGCCGCGCGAGATCAGTTCCGCCGGCACACCGAACGCCGCCACGAAAGAGCGAAGACGTTCGTCCTCCCCCGTGACGCCACCGACCGACTCGGGCATGCAGGCGCGGTGCGCGGCGTCCACGTCGACGCTCGCGCCGGCCGACAGGTCCTGCAGCTCGTCACGCGTGCCGTCCAGCTCGGCGAGCATCCGCCGGTAGACCTCCGCCGTCCCCGGCTGGGCGATGGCATCGATGTCGAGCACCGGAATGGTCAGCCGCTCGGCGTTCGGCCAGAAGATGCCGGTGCGGCCTCGCGGGGTGGTGACCTCCACCCAGGCGTCGCCCGCAGACGGGAGGTTCACCTCGACGACCAGGCCGTCAGCCCGCCCGCCGGTGATCACCATGTGCGGCTGATCGGTGTCGTACCGGTACAGCGACCAGGATCCCTCCTCGACGTAGGCGACTCCCGTCCCGAGTAGCTGCGCGGTGACCCGAGCCGCCCACGGCCCTCGTCGTGAGAACTCCGCCACGCGCACCGGCTCGACGGCGAACAGGTCGTCCGGCAGGTCGTCGCCGTCGCCCGGCATCCCGAACCCGGCGGGGTCGTCCGTACGGGCGGTGCCGTCGAGCACATCATCGTCGAGATCCTCGAAGGCTTCGCCGAACTCCTCGTCCAGCTCGGCGTCGAGTTCGTCGAGGCCGTCCGGGTGATCCAGCCAGAGCGTCAGCCCCTCAGCGGCGAACAGCTCGCGCAGTCGCGCGGCGGTGAGGTCGAAGCGCAGCGCGCCGTCCGCATCCGTCGCGACGATCGCACCGTCCTCCGTGACCGGGATGAGCAGGACGGCCTCCTCGCCGGAGCCGTCGCGCACGGCGGCGAGCACCCGTTCGGCGCGGAGGATGCGCTCGGCCGCCGGCAGCGGATCGCCGCCGCCCTGCGTGTCGACGGAGGCGTGCTGGATGTGGAAGGCGATCTGCTCGGCGGTCACGTCTCGAGGCTACCCGGCGGGCGGTGTGAGCCCCTGAGTGAACGCGGGATCACCGAACATCGGGACGGCGATGCACGCCGAGACGAGCGCCATGGTGATGACGAACCCGACGAGCGGCACCCACCAGGCCAGGCGTGCCGTGCGGACGCGTCGGACTGCGAGCCACACGGTCGCCGCATACCCCGCGATCATCACCACCGTGGCGATCGCACCCCACACTTTCGCGATCGAGAAGCTGGTGAACTCGCCGTCGAGCCCCAGAATCTGCAGCGTACGATTCATCGTCATCGCCAGGTCCAGGAACCCGGGCACCGAGGTGAGCACGTTCACCAGACCGAAGCCGAGCAGGGCGGCGGTGATGAGGCGATCCACGCGATGCGGGGATCTCGCGTTCCGCTGAGCCTGCGGCGCGGCGAGCGCGGGAGCCGGCTGTTCGGGCAGCGCCGGCGGCAGTCCCGCGGCGGCCCGCTGCTGCTCGGGAGTCGCGTATTCGCCGTACTGCGGCCGATCGTCCGTCATCCGTCCAGGCTAGCCAGTCGGGCGATGGGGAACTTCCAGAATCAGCACTTGACGGAGACGGCGGCGACCCTGGGAGCATCCCGCTCCGCCGCCCCGTCGCGGCCCGCATCCCGATATGCATCGGCGGCGGCCCGGCTCACCCGCGCGAGCGAGGACGTTCACCCCGTGAGGGGATCCGACGTGCGCGCTGCCGGCAGACGATGGGGAGCATGACGATCCCCAACCCCACCACCTCCAGCTCCGCCCCTCACCGAACCGACGACTCCCCGCGCGAGGCGGGACATGCCGAGCCGGATCGATACACGGTCGCCGCGGCCATCGCCCTCCTCGTGATCAGCGTGCTCCACACCGCGGTCTTCGCGCTGCATCCGTGGTGGGGACCGTGGCTCGCCGGCCCCTTCCGCACGGCACAGCCGCCGCTGGATGCCACCGTGCAGTTCTGGGGGCTGCCCGGTGGGTTCGTGGTTCCAGGCGTGCTGCTCGCGCTTCTTCTCTGGCGGACGGGACGCCGCGGCGAGACCGTGCCGACCTACGTCGGCGTCGTCCTGGGCGCATGGGCCATCCTGTGCGTGTGGATCGTCGGTCCGAGCGGGTTCCTGCTGCTGCTCGTTCCCGCGGGCCTGCTGATCGCCGCGAACATCCGGGCGCGGCGACACTCGCGGCCTGGGCGCTCTGCGCGGGGATGACGCGTCGGCCCCTGCTGCATCCTTCGGATGGAGCGAGCCGGTGGCGGAAGGTGCGTGCTCAGCGGGCGGCGCGACCGCCGAGCGCCCGGCCGTCGCGCTGCCCGTTCGCGTCCTGGCGAAGCTCCTTGGGCAGCGAGAACATCAGGTCCTCTTCGGCGGTGCGCACTTCGTCGACGTCGCCGTATCCCGCTTCGGACAGCGCCTCGAGCACCTCGTCGACGAGCACCTCGGGAACGGACGCTCCGCTGGTGACGCCCACGGTGCGCACCCCGTCGAGCCACTCCTGCCGGATCTCGTCGGCATAGTCGACGCGATACGCCGCCTTCGCGCCGTACTCCAGGGCGACCTCCACCAGGCGAACGCTGTTCGACGAGTTGGCCGAGCCGACGACGATCACCAGGTCGGCATCGGTGGCGACCTTCTTGATCGCCACCTGGCGATTCTGGGTGGCATAGCAGATGTCGTCCGACGGCGGGTTGTGCAGCTCCGGGAAGCGCGTGCGCAGCCGGTTGACCGTCTCCATGGTCTCGTCGACGGAGAGCGTGGTCTGCGACAGCCAGACGACCTTCGACGGATCCTTCACCTGCACGGTGTCGGCCTCGTCGGGCGAGTTCACGACGGTGACGTGCTCGGGCGCCTCTCCCGCGGTGCCCTCGACCTCTTCGTGACCGTCGTGACCGATCAGAAGGATCTCGAAGTCGTCGCGGGCGAAGCGCACGGCCTCGCGATGCACCTTGGTGACGAGCGGGCAGGTCGCGTCGATCGCGTGGAGCCCGCGTTCGGATGCCGCATTCACGACGGCCGGCGAGACGCCGTGTGCGCTGAAGACCACGTGCGCGCCCTCCGGCACCTCATCGACCTCTTCGACGAAGATCGCGCCCTTCGCCTCGAGCTCGGTGACGACGTGGATGTTGTGCACGATCTGCTTGCGCACGTAGACCGGTGCGCCGTAGCGCTCCAGCGCCTTCTCGACGGCCACCACAGCCCGATCGACACCGGCGCAGTATCCGCGCGGGGCCGCCAGCAGCACCCGCTTGGTCCCGCTGACGGGACGGTTCTCCAGGCGCGCACGCTCGACGGCGCGACGGCGCGACGGCACCTGCGGAACGGGAAGCGAGACGGCGGTTGAACTCACCCTTCGAGTCTACCGAGGGGCACCTGGTGAAGGGCCGGGAGCGGCCGCCTCCGGCAGCGCCGCCGCGGTCACGTCGGCCGCACGCGCGACAATGGATGACATGACCGTCTTCGAAGCAGCCGCGGTTCCCGGCGAACCGCCGCCCGCGGATTCCGTCGCGCCTCGCGACTCCCGCCCGGATGCCCCCACCTCGGTGGCGCGGCTGAACGGCACCATCCGCGACTTCATCGCCCGGTGGAACACGGTCTGGGTCGAGGGCGAGATCACCTCGTGGAACGTGCGGGCCGGCAACGTCTTCGCGCGCCTGAAAGACACCCGATCCGATGCGCAGATCTCCATCCGGGTGTGGTCGAGCGTGCGCCCGCGTATTCCGAACGATCTCGCCGTGGGAGACCATGTGGTGGTCGCGGTCAAGGCGGACTATTTCGTCAAGGGCGGCGACTTCAGCTTCGTCGTCTCGGCGATGAAGCACGTCGGCCTGGGCGATCAGCTCGAGCGTCTCGAGAAGCTGCGCGCCCAGCTGCGCCAGGAGGGTCTGTTCGACCCGGCCCGCAAGAAGGCGCTGCCCTTCCTGCCCCACTGCATCGGCCTGATCACGGGCGAGAGGTCCGATGCCGAGAAGGACGTGCACAGAAACGCCGAGCTGCGCTGGCCGCAGGTGCACTTCCGCACCGAGTACGCGGCGGTCCAGGGCGACCGGTGCGTGCCCGAGACCCTGGCCGCGCTCCGACGCCTGGACGACGACCCCGAGGTCGACGTCATCATCATCGCGCGCGGCGGCGGCGACCCTCAGACGCTGCTGGGCTTCAGCGACGAGCGGCTGCTGCGCGCCGTCGCCGCCTGCTCCACTCCGGTGATCAGCGCCATCGGGCATGAGAACGACCACCCGCTGCTCGACGATGTCGCGGATCTGCGCGCGTCAACGCCGACGGACGCCGCCAAGCGGGTCGTCCCCGATGTGGGCGAGCAGCGCGCCGTGATCGCGCAGCTGCGATCGCGGGCGACGGGCCGGCTGACGCAGCGCCTCTCGCACGACATCGCCCAGCTCGAGCAGCTGCGCTCACGACCCGTGCTGCGCTCACCCGATCCGATCATCGACGACCGAGCGCAGGAGGTCTGGCTGCTGGCATCCCGCGGTCGTGACACGGTGCACCGGCGCCTCGACACCGCGCAGCGTGCCACCGCCGAGCTGCGCGCCTCGCTGCGCGCACTCTCACCCGCGGCCACGCTGTCGCGGGGATACGCCATCGCGCACCTCGACGACGGCCGCATCCTGCGCGACGCCGCCGATGCGCCCGCCGGTGCCGGCCTCACCGTGACCGTCGACCGCGGCTCCGTGCGGGCGCGCTCCGAAGGCGAGATCGCCGAGGACGCGTGACCTCCCGCTTCCCGCCGCCGCCACCCCCGTCGCTCTGCCGCCTGTCGCTCTGCGGCGCCAGTCGTCCGGCGAGGAGGCGCACGAGACGCCGGTAGGATGGATGCCGTGACCGCACCGAACGACGTCCCCGTCGAGTCGCTGTCGTTCGAGGCCGCCCGCGACGAGCTCGTGCGCGTCGTCGCCGAACTCGAACAGGGCGCTCCGACGCTCGAGCACTCCCTCGCACTGTGGGAGCGCGGCGAGGCGCTCGCGGCCCGCTGCGAGGAATGGCTGCTCGGCGCGAAGCGCCGGCTGGACGCCGCCCGGGGCGGAGAATCCGCCGAGGACGCGGGATGAGCAGGGAACCGCGGATCGTCGCGGGGCTCGGTCGTCCCGAGACGCCGCAGGAGACCGCGGATCGCAAGGCGGAGTCGAGCCGGGTGTACCGCTCCAGCCAGACGTTCCGCAACCTCATCGCGGCGCTCATCGCGACCGTCGCCGTCGTCGCGGTCATCATCTTCGCGGTTCCGCGCGGCGAGCCCGCCGCGCGACCTCCGATCGACGTGGCCGCCGTCGCCGCCGACGTCGAGACGACGATCGATCGGCCCGTCGTCGTTCCCGAGATCGACGGGTTCTGGCGCGTGAACGCCGCAGGCCTGGAGAACAGCGCCCCTGCGGTGTGGAACGTCACCCTCGCTCCGGCCGCCGAACGCGAACGCGGATTCATCCGCCTCGCCCAGGCCTTCGGCGCCGACGTGACCTGGGCGCCGCAGCTGCTCGGCGGCATGGCGCCGAACGGCACCGAGACGATCGACGGGCTCGAGTGGGACGTGTACGACCTCGGCGAGCGCGGCACCGCCAACGTGTCGTACGCGCTGGGCATCCAGGCCGGCTCCGACTACGTGCTGCTGTACGGCTCGCGGTCACCGGAGTCGACCGCGGAGCTCGCCGCGTCGCTGACCACGCAGATCGAAGAGCTGAAGGAGGCCGAATGAGCGAAGAGCAGCTGCCCACGCCGGACGAGGCGTGGCGACGGATGCAGGAGGGCAATCGACGCTTCGTCGCGTCGACGCCGCAGCATCCGCATCAGGATGTCGATCGCCGCGCCGATCTCACCTCCGGCCAGCGTCCGGTCGCCGCCCTGCTCGGATGCTCCGATTCCCGTCTGGCCGCGGAGATCATCTTCGACCTCGGACTCGGCGACCTGTTCGCGATCCGCAACGCGGGCCAGATGGCGACCGACTCTGCGGTGGCGAGCATCGAATACGCCGTCGCACTGCTCGAGGTGCCGCTGCTGATCGTGCTCGCCCATGACTCCTGCGGCGCGGTGCGGGCCGCGGTCGACAGCACCGCCCTCGACGCCGACCCCCTTCCCCCGCACATCTGGAAGCTCATCGCGCCGATCGTGCCCGCGGCGCGACGCGTGCTGCGTGCGAACGGCGGCACGTCCGTCGCCGACATCGACGCCGAGCTCGTGGGCGTGGAGCACCTGCATGGCACGATCGCCGAGCTGCTGGAGTCGTCCGAGATCATCAACGAGGCCGTCACCTCCGGTCGCCTCGGCATCATCGGCGCCAAGTACCGCCTCGCTGACGGCGTGGCCATCCCGATCGTCCAGGTGGGTCTGTCCGACCCCGACGTCCCGACCCTCGCAAAGGAGCAGCAATGACCGACATCGACCAGCGCAGCGGCGACAACGAGCCGGCGTACCGCATCGAGCACGACACCATGGGCGAGGTGCGCGTGCCCGTGAACGCGCTGTACAGCGCGCAGACGCAGCGCGCGGTGGAGAACTTCCCGATCTCGGGCAAGGGACTGGAGTCGACGCAGATCGCCGCCCTGGCCCGCATCAAGAAGGCAGCCGCGCTGGCGAACAAGGAGCTCGGCACGCTCGACGGCGGCATCGCCGACGCGATCGCGCAGGCCGCGGACGAGGTCGCCTCCGGAAAGCATGACGGTGAGTTCCCGGTCGACACCTACCAGACCGGCTCCGGCACCTCGTCGAACATGAACATGAACGAGGTTCTCGCGAACCTCGCCACCGGCATCCTCGGGTCGAGCGTGCACCCGAACGACCACGTCAACGCCTCGCAGTCGTCGAATGACGTCTTCCCGACGTCGGTGCACATCGCGGTCACGCAGGCGCTGATCGACACCCTCATCCCCTCGCTGGACCACCTCGCCGTGGCGCTGGAGGCCAAGGCGGAGCTGTGGAAGGACGTCGTCAAGTCCGGGCGCACGCATCTGATGGATGCCACGCCGGTGACGCTGGGCCAGGAGTTCGGCGGGTACGCGCGCCAGCTGCGGCTCGGCATCGAGCGCGTGCAGGCGGCACTCCCCCGCGTCGCCGAGGTGCCGCTGGGCGGCACCGCCGTCGGCACCGGCATCAACACCCCGCTCGGCTTCCCGCAGAAGGTCATCGCCCTGCTCGCGGCCGAGACCGAACTGCCGATCACCGAGGCGAAGGACCACTTCGAGGCCCAGGCGAACCGCGACGGCCTCGTCGAGGCGTCCGGCGCGCTGCGCACCATCGCCGTCTCGCTGACGAAGATCAACAACGATCTGCGCTGGATGGGCTCCGGCCCGAACACCGGCCTCGGCGAGCTGCACATTCCCGACCTGCAGCCCGGGTCGTCGATCATGCCGGGCAAGGTCAACCCGGTCATCCCCGAGGCCGTGCTCATGGTCTGCGCCCGCGTGATCGGCAACGACGCGACGGTCGCCTGGGCCGGAGCATCCGGCTCGTTCGAACTGAACGTCGCCATCCCGGTGATGGGCACGGCGCTGCTCGAGTCGATCCGCCTGCTCTCGAACGCGGTGCGCGTGCTGGCCGACAAGACCGTCGACGGCCTCGAGGCGAACGTCGAGCGGGCCGCCGCCTTCGCCGGCATGAGCCCCTCGATCGTCACCCCGCTGAACAAGGTGATCGGCTACGAGGCCGCGGCCAAGATCGCCAAGCACGCGGTCGCCGAGGGCATCACGGTGCGCGACGCCGTGATCGACCTCGGCTACGTCGAGCGCGGCGAGATCACCCTCGAGCAGCTGGATGAGAAGCTCGACCTGCTGTCGATGACGCATCCGGGCTGAGTTTCCCGGCTCCCTCACGTCCCGGTCCGCCGACCGCCCCCCGGGCGTTCGGCGGGCCGGGACGCTTGGTCTGCGGCCACGGTCGCTGTCACGACCGGGGCACGCGACGTTCGCTTCGGATTCACTTCGCCGACACTTCGACTTGCTCTGCTGGGTGACGAGCGCTCTGCTCTCCAACACCCCGTCGAGGAGTCTCTGTGGTCCTGAACATCGGTCGAACGCAACTGCCCATGGCGAGCCACGTGCGCGGCAAGCGCAGCGCCGTCACCTGCCACCTGAAGTGCGCGAACGCGTGCGCGGACGGTGTCTGCAACACGTCGACGAACGGTTACCTGCGCGACATCATCGACGCCCAGCTGTCGCGCCGGTCGATGCTCGGATTCAGCGCCGCCGCGATCGCGGGCGTCGTGCTCGCGCCGGCCCTGTCCGGCGGACAGTCCGCAGCGGCCGCCTCCGGCGTTCCGATGGCTCCCTTGGGCGCCACCGGCGCCTTCGGCTTCACGCCCATCGACCCCGTCGCCTACACGGTCGACAGCGTGGCCGTCCCGCAGGGCTACGACTGGTCGCCGATGATCCGATGGGGCGACCCCCTGTTCGCGGACTCTCCCGCCTTCGACGTCAGGAACCAGACCGCCGAGGCGCAGTCGCGTCAGTTCGGCTACAACGTCGATTACACCGACGTCATCCGGACGTCGCCGACCACGGCGATCCTGTTCGTCAATCACGAGTACACCAACGAGGGCATCATGTTCCCCGCCGAGCAGCTCGCCGGGGACGTCGACCGCGTGCGGCGGGTGGGCCTCAAGGCGCACGGCCTGAGCGTGGTCGACCTGGTCCGCACCGACGAGGCCGCACCCTGGGTGCCCGTCGTCGGCGGTGCCCACAACCGCCGCTTCCTCGACGACACCCCGTACGCGTTCACCGGTCCGGCGGCGGGCTCGCCCCTGCTGCAGACCTCGGCGGATCCCGCCGGCACCACCGCACTCGGCACCTTCGGCAACTGCGCCGGCGGAACGACCCCGTGGGGAACGATCCTCAGCGGTGAGGAGAACTTCAACGGCTACTTCCGTGCATCCGGCACGTCGGCCGCCGATCGGCGATACGGCATGAAGGATGCCGAGACGGCACGCGGTTGGGAGTACGTCGACCCGCGGTTCGACACACGCACGGCGGGCTTCGAGAACGAGGCCAACCGGTTCGGCTGGGTCGTCGAGATCGACCCCTCCGACCCGACATCCGTCCCCCGCAAGCACACCTCCCTCGGCCGGCTCAAGCACGAGGGAGCCAATGTCATCATCGCCTCGAACGGCAAGGCGGTGGCCTACATGGGAGACGACGAGCGCTTCGACTACCTCTACAAGTTCGTCTCGCGGGACGCGCATGTCGAGGGCGACCGTGCGCACAACATGACGCTGCTCGAGAACGGCGACCTGTACGTCGCCCGCTTCACCGGCGACTCCCCCGCCGGCGAGATCGACGGCTCCGGCGCCGTGCCCGCCGACGGAGGCTTCGGCGGCAGCGGGGAATGGCTGCCGCTGGTCGTCGGCGGCGCCTCGGCGGTGGACGGGATGTCGGTCGCCGAGGTGCTCGTCTACACCCGTCTCGCGGCCGACCGGGTCGGCGCCACGAAGATGGACCGTCCCGAGGACGTCGAGCCCAATCCGGTCACTGGTCGGGTCTACGTCGCCTGCACCAACAACACCGATCGCGGCATCGCCGGCAAGACCGGGACCGACGAGGCCAATCCCCGTACGGAGAACCGCGATGGTCACGTCATCGAGATCACCGAGGCCGGAGGGGATCAGACGGCGACGACCTTCGCCTGGACCCTGCTCCTCGTGGCCGGCGACCCGTCGAAGAACTCCTCGACGTACTTCTCCGGGTTCCCGGTGGACCAGGTGTCGCCGATCTCCTGCCCGGACAACCTCGCCTTCGACAGCGCCGGGAACCTCTGGATCTCGACCGACGGCGCTCCCAGCGTCATCGGTTACAACGACGGCCTGTTCCGCGTGACGCTCGAGGGCGCCGAGCGCGGGAAGGTCGAGCAGTTCCTCTCCGTGCCGCGCGAAGCCGAGACCTGCGGTCCGGTGATCCACGACGACGAGCGGCGCGTGTTCGTCTCGGTGCAGCACCCGGGTGAGGACGGCAGCTTCGAGCAGCCGACCTCGTTGTTCCCCGACGCGATGCGTCCCGCTCCGCTGGCGGGCGCCGGCGGAGGGAATCTCGACATCCCGCGTCCGTCCGTCATCCAGGTCTTCCCGGTCGCCGCGCCCGAGCCCACTCCGACTCCGACTCCCACTCCGGTGCCGACCCCCGACCCGACCGGCAGTCCGACGCCTCCCGTCGAGTCCACTCCTCCCGCCGGGGGCATTGGGAGTTCCCCGGGCGGGACCGGATCGTCCGGTGAGCTCGCCACGACCGGCGGCGGCGGCGCGATCGGCGGCCTCCTCGCGGGGGCCGGCCTGCTCGCCGCGGCAGGCGTCGCGCTGTTCCGTCGTCGCACGTCCGGCGAGGGCGTCACCGACATCGAGAGCTGAGCGAGAGGCGAATGCCGCGCGGAACACGTCCGCGCGGCATCCGCCTTTCATTCCCGGGTCAGCTGAGCTCGCCGCCCTCCAGCAGCTCGGTGACCAGGGCGGCAATCGCCGAGCGCTCCGAGCGCGTCAGCGTGACGTGGCCGAACAGCTCGTGCCCCTTCAAGGTCTCGATCACGCTGGCGATGCCGTCGTGCCGGCCCACCCTCAGGTTGTCGCGCTGGCCGACGTCGTGGGTGAGCACGACCCGGGAGTTCTGGCCCATCCGGCTCAGCACCGTGAGCAGCACGTTCCGCTCCAGCGACTGCGCCTCGTCGACGATCACGAACGCGTCGTGCAGCGACCGGCCGCGGATGTGCGTGAGCGGCAGCACCTCCAGCATCCCCCGCTCGAGGACCTCTTCGAGCACGTTCGCCGACACCACCGAGCCCAGCGTGTCGAACACCGCCTGACCCCAGGGGTTCATCTTCTCGCCCTGATCGCCGGGCAGGTAGCCGAGCTCCTGCCCGCCGACGGCGAACAGCGGTCGGAAGACGATGATCTTCTTCTGCTGCTGACGTTCCAGCACCGCTTCGAGCCCCGCGCACAGCGCGAGCGCCGACTTCCCGGTGCCGGCGCGACCGCCGAGTGAGACGATGCCGACGTCGGGATCGAGCAGGAGGTCGATGGCGATGCGCTGCTCGGCGGAACGCCCGTGCAGGCCGAATACCTCACGGTCGCCCCGCACCAGACGGAACTCGCCGTCGCCGGTCACGCGCCCCAAGGCCGAGCCACGCTCGGAGTGGATGATGAGGCCGGTGTTCACCGGGACCCCCCGCACCTCTTCGCTGAGGCCGATCTCGCTGTCGTAGAGGTCGCTCATCTCGTCGCCGGAGAGGTCGAGCGTGGAGATGCCCGTCCAGCCGGAGTCGACCGCCTGTTCGGCGAGGTACTCCTCGGCGGTGAGCCCGAGCGACGCCGCCTTGACGCGCATCGGGAGGTCCTTCGACACGATCGTGACGTCCTGCCCGTCCTGCGCGAGATGCGCGGCCGTGGCGAGAATGCGGGTGTCGTTGTCGCTGAGCCGGATGCCGGCGGGAAGGATCGAGGTGTCGGTGTTGCCGAGCTCGACGCGCAGCGTTCCGCCGTCGCCGACCTCCACGGGGAAGTCCAGACGGCCGTGCTCGATGCGCAGCTCGTCGAGGTGACGCAGCGCCCGGCGGGCGAAGTACCCCAGCTCGGGATCATGTCGCTTCGCCTCCAGCTCGGAGATGACGACGATCGGCAGCACGATGGAATGCTCCGCGAAGCGGAACAGCGCCTGCGGGTCGCTGAGCAGCACCGATGTGTCGAGGACGTAGGTGCGAAGCGCGGTCTCCTCGTTCGTCTCGGCCTGCCGCAAGGCGGCCTGACGGGTGGATGACTGCTGCGCTGTACGTGTGGTCACGATCCACTCCCACCCGGGATGATCCCGGCTCTGCTGCGAGTCGACCTGGGGCCACGAGTCGCTGCCTGCTGGGTCGACCCGATCGGGCACGGTGCCCGATGCCTTGAAGGTACGGCCGCGCGCGCGAAGTGCCGGGAGAGACACGCGGGCGTGTCGCCTTAATTCGAGATGACCTCTCGATGCCGGATGCCGTCGTATCGGCGCCGCGCGCCATGCGGCGCCGGGCAGGACCTCAGCGGCCGAACCGTCGGTCGCGATCGGCGTAGTCGCGGATCGCGCGGAGGAAGTCGACACGGCGCAGGTCGGGCCCGAGAGCCTCGACGAAGTAGAACTCGCTGTGCGCGCTCTGCCACAGCAGGAAATCGCTCAGCCGCTGCTCGCCGCTGGTGCGGATGACGAGGTCGGGGTCCGGCTGCCCGCCGGTGTACAGGTGCTCCCCGATCATCTCCGGCGTGAGCTGCGTGGCGAGGTCCTCGAGCGTGCCGCCCGAGGCGTTGTGCTTCGCGATGATGCTGCGCACGGCGTCGACGATCTCGTTGCGTCCGCCGTAGCCCACGGCGAGGTTGACGTGCAGCCCGTCGTGACCGGCGGTGCGTCCCTGCGCCTCGTCGAGCACCCGCAGCAGCTCGGCGGGCAGGATGTCGGAGCGCCCGACGTGCTGCACCCGCCAGCTGCCGTGCTGCGAGAGCGTGTCGGCGAGCTCGGCGATGATCTCGATGAGGTCGCCGATCTCCTTCGAATCGCGTTTGAGCAGGTTGTCGCTGGAGAGCAGGTACAGCGAGACCACGCGCACGCCGAGCTCGTCGCACCAGTCCAGGAATTCGCGCATCTTGGCGGCGCCCGCCCTATGCCCGTCGGCCGCGGAGTCGTAGCCGAGCTGGCGCGCCCAGCGTCGGTTGCCGTCGATCATCATGGCGACGTGATGCGGCACGGACGCCGGGTCGATCCGCCGGCGCAGCCGGTTGCCATAGAGCCGATAGAGGGGCCCCCGCCCCGAGCTCTCGCGTGCACTCACGTGCCTACGCTACCGCCACGCCCCGTGCTCGCATCCGAGCAGGCACAGGATTTCCACTGTTCGTCGCATGCGGACGGGCCTAGAGTGGCCACGTGAGCACCCGAGCCTCAGGCGATCCCGAAGTTCCCCAGCTCCCCCTGCTCGACGCGGCGGCGACCGACGCGGCCATCGAGATCAGGCCGAGCTGGCGAGGATGGATCCACGCAGGCACATTCCCGGTGGCGATCGTCGCCGGCGTCGTGCTCATCGTGCTCGCCCAGGGTGCGCCGGCGAAATGGGCGGCGGCCGTCTTCATGGCCACGTCGCTGCTGCTGTTCGGGAACTCCGCGCTCTATCACCGGTTCGACTGGAGCCCGAAGGTAAAGGTCGTCCTCAAGCGGATCGACCACGCCAACATCCTGCTGCTGATCGCCGGCACCTACACCCCGATCGCGACCCTCGCGCTCGAACCGCAGAAGGGCACGCTGCTGCTCTGCCTGGTGTGGGGCGGTGCGGTCCTCGGCATCCTGTTCCGCGTGTTCTGGATCGACGCGCCGCGCTGGCTGTATGTCGCTCTGTACCTCGTGCTCGGCTGGGCCGCGGTGATGTACATGGGCGATCTCCTCGTCGCGAGCGTCGAGATGATGGTGCTGGTGTGCGTCGGGGGCCTGCTGTACACGGTGGGCGCGGTCATCTACGCCATGAAGCGACCCAACCCGTGGCCGGGGCACTTCGGCTTCCATGAGATCTTCCACGTCTGCACGGTGCTGGCCTTCCTGTGCCACTGGACCGCCTGCCTGCTGATCTCGCTCGCGCCGCATGCGCCGTCGCTGGGCGTCGCCGGCTGATCGCGGCGACACCGGCTGATCGCTGCGTGCTCGCGGCGTCGCCCGGGGTAGCACAGCGTCATCCCGGCGCAGGCATCGCCGCGTCCGTGGCATCCTGACAGGAGGAGATCTGGAGGTTCCCATGGCCGATGTCGAAAGCTTCACCCTCGACCACACCGCCGTCACCGCGCCCTACGTGCGCCTGATCGCCGTCGAGCACGGTCCGAGGGGCGACGCCATCTCGAACTTCGATGTGCGCTTCGTGCAGCCCAACGCGGGCGAGATCCCCACCGCGGGGCTGCACACCATCGAGCACACGCTCGCCAGCGCCCTGCGCGACCGGATCGACGGCGTGATCGACATCTCGCCGTTCGGCTGCCGCACCGGATTCCACCTGATCATGTGGGGCGAACCCTCCGTCGCCGACGTCGCCGACGCCATCCGCGGCGGCCTCGAGTTCATCGCCGGTCCCGCGGAGTGGAGCGACGTGCCCGGCGTCTCGGCCGTCGAATGCGGGAACTACCGCGACCACAGCCTGCACAGCGCGAAGGAGTGGTCACAGCGGATCCTGGAGCAGGGCCTCAGCCTCGACGCATTCCAGCGCGTCGGGGTCTGACCGATCCCGTCGAAGGCGCCGGTGCCGGAGCGGTGTCAGTCCTTGGCGTCCGCGTCGGGCTCGGGAGTCTCTCCCCGCGCGGCCGCCTCTTCGGCGTCCAGCTCCTCGCGCACCTCGGCCCGGTAGCGCACTCGACGGATGCGGCGGTTCATGTCCCAGATCAGAAGCGCGACGACGATCACGATCAGCGCGATCATCGCGAAGCCGGCGAAGCCGGGCGTCACGGACTCCGGATCCACCGTCATCGACGGCGTGGGAACCGGGGTGTTCTCGCCGAGCAGGAGCATGCGTCCGCCTTTCCTCCGCAGGCCGGATAACCTGGGAACACCAGCCTATCCGCCGTCCGCAGAGCAGGAGACCCGTGACCACCGCACGCGAGCTCGACGAGCGCTACGGTCGCACCGCGAAGCGCCGGCTGCCCTGGATCGTCGCCGGCGCCCTGGCGGTCGCCGCGATCATCGCGCTCGGATGGGTGACGGTCGCGACCTCGATGAACGCCGTGGATGCCGATGACCTCGGCTTCGAGATCGTCGACGAGCACAGCGTGACGCTGCACTTCCAGTTCACCGCGCCACGCGGCGCGGACGTCGTCTGCGCGGTGGAGGCGCAGGACGAGGAGTTCGGGGTCGTCGGGTGGAAGATCGTCGAGATCCCGGGAAGCGAGGAGCACTCGCAGGCGCTCAGCGTGCGCATCCCGACGGTCGCGCTGGCGACCACGGGTTTGGTGAAGACCTGCTGGGTCGCTTAGACTCATCGGCAAGAGACCTGCGCCCCGGCCCGAGCCGGGGCGTTTGGCATATCGCCAGGGCGCACATCGCGCCCGATCCTCACAAGCCCCTGAAGGGGCCGCTACGTAAGGAGCACGCTGTGACCACAGACGCTCAGGTACCTTTCCTCACGCAGGAGGCCTACGACCGGCTCGCCGAAGAGCTCGAACACCTCTCGACCGTCGGTCGGGAGGAGATCGCGGCGCGCATCGAAGCGGCGCGCGAGGAGGGTGACCTCAAGGAGAACGGCGGCTATCACGCCGCGAAGGACGAGCAGGGTAAGCAGGAGGCACGCATCCGCACCCTGCAGCAGCTGCTGAAGACGGCGAAGGTCGGCGAGGCGCCGACCAGCCGCGGCATCGTCGAGCCCGGCACGGTGGTCACCGCGATCGTCGCCGGCGACGAGGAGGTCTTCCTGCTCGGCAGCCGCGAGATCGCAGCCAGCGGCGACCTCGACGTGTACAGCGAGGCGAGCCCGCTGGGCAAGGCCATCCTCGGTCTGAAGATCGGCGAGAAGACCACATACGAGGCCCCGAACGGCCGGGCGATCCCCGTCGAGATCACCGGCGTCGAGACCTACACCGGCTGATTCCCGCGACCTACTCCGGTGAGCCCGCCGCGCGGTGTGGCTCGGGCGCCGGACCGGTCGACGCAGAAGGCGGGATGCTCCCCTGAGGAGCATCCCGCCTTCGTCGGTCCGGGCGAAGGAGGCGGCAGTGCCATGGGGCCACGCGCGCGGAGGCTGCGCGCAGCGGAAGCGATGCGTGGAGCGGGCGCCGAGATTCAGTCCGGTACGACGACCGGCTCGTAACCGGCGGCGCGCAGCGTGTCGAGGGTGAGCTCGGTGTGCTCGGGCCCGCGCGTCTCGATCGACAGCTGCAGGATCATGTCGCTGATCTGCAGCCCGTGCCCGTGCCTGGTGTGCAGCACCTCCAGCACGTTCGCACCGGCGTGTGCGACGAGCTCCGACACCCTCGCCAGCTGGCCGGGGCGGTCGGGAAGCGGGATGCGCACGGTGGCGTAGCGACCGGATGCGGCGAGTCCATGCGCGACGACCCGCTGCAGCAGCATCGGGTCGATGTTGCCGCCCGAGAGGATCGACACCGTCTTGCCCGTGTCCTGCACTTTGCCGGCGAGGATCGCGGCGACGCCGACGGCGCCGGCCGGCTCGACGACCACCTTGGCGTGCTCGAGCAGCACCAGCAGCGCGCGGGCGATGTCGTCCTCGGAGACGGTGACGACCTCGTCCACGAACTCGCGGACGATCTCGAAGGGCACATCGCCGGGGCGTGCCACCAGGATGCCGTCGGCGATCGTCGGGTGCGTCTGGATCTCGACGGGGCGTCCGGCATCGAGCGAGAGCGGCATCGCGGCGGCGTTCTCCGCCTGCACGCCGATCACCCGCACGGTGCGCCCGGCCGCGGCGGCGGCCTGCTTGAGGGCCGCCGCCACGCCCGCGATGAGTCCGCCGCCGCCGATGCCCATGATGACCGTGTCGACGTCGGGCACGTCGTCGAAGATCTCGAGCCCGAGCGTGCCCTGCCCGATCACCACGTCGCGGTGATCGAACGGGTGGATCATGACCGCTCCGGTGCGCTCGGCGAACTCCGCCGCCAGCCGGAGGGATGTGGCCACCGTCTCGCCCTCCAGCACCACCTCGGCGCCGTAGCCCCGGGTGGCGAGCAGCTTCGGCACGGGGACGCCCAGCGGCATGAAGATCGTGGCCGGGATGCCCAGCGCCTGGGCGGCCAGCGCGACGCCCTGGGCGTGATTGCCCGCCGACGCGGCGACGACGCCTCGGGTACGCTCCTCGGCGGTCAGCTGCGCGAGCCGGTACGCGGCGCCCCGGATCTTGAACGATCCGGTGCGCTGCAGGTTCTCCAGCTTGAGCACCACGGGCGATCCCAGCACGTCGCCGAGCGCGCGGGAGAGCTCGGCCGGCGTGTGCGAGATCACTCCGTCGAGGCTCTCCGCGGCGGCGGTGAACTCGGCCAGGCTGGGGACTGCGGTCATCGATTCCTCCTCTGCCGCGGACGCGGCACCGTGCTCCAGATGAGATCCGCGCGGGGCTCTTCACCGGTGCGCCACGCGCCGGTGCTGATGGTCACCGCCGCGACGTTGACGAAAGCCGCCAGAGGCACCGCGAACAGCGCGCCGGGGATGCCGGCGATCATCGCACCGCCTGCCACGACCAGCACCACGGCGAGCGGGTGCACCTTGACGGCGGAGCCCATCAGGATCGGCTGCAGGATGTGCCCCTCGAGCTGCTGCACCAGCAGCACGACGCCGAGCATCGCCACGCCGATCCAGACACCGTTGTAGACCAGCGCCAGGAAGACGGCGACCGCACCGGTGATCACCGCTCCGACGATCGGGATGAAGGAGCCGAGGAACACCAGCACCGCGACCGGTATCGCCATGGGAACGCCCAGCAGGGCCGCGCCGACCCCGATGCCGACGGCGTCGATGCCGGCGACGAACAGCTGGGTGCGGGCGTAGTCGATCACGGTCGCCCAGCCGTTGCGGGCCGCGGCGTCGACGGCGGGTCGGGAACGGCGCGGGAACAGCTTCACGGTCCAGCGCCAGATGCCCGCACCGTCGGCGAGCAGCGAGATCAGGATGAAGAGGGCGAGAAGCGTCCCGGTGACGATGTGCGCCGCGGTGCCGGTCACGGCACCGGCGGCGTTCCACAGCAGCGAGGCCTGCTCGCCGATCAGATCGATGCCCTGCTGGATGTACCCGTCTATCTGCGCGGCGGTGAGATGCAGCGGTCCTTCCAGAAGGAACTCGCGCAGCTGCCCGATCGCGTCCTGCGTCTTGGCCTGCACATCCGGCAGCTGCGCTCGCACCTGCCAGACGACCAGCCACACCAGGCCGGTCACGACGCCGAGCGTGCCGATCACGGTGGCGGTGATCGCGAGCCAGCGCGGGAAGTGTGCGCGCAGCATCAGCTGGAACACCGGCCACAGCAGCGCGGTGACGAGGATGCCGACCAGCAGCGGGATGACCAGCAGCTTGAGCAGCATCACCAGCCAGATGAACAGCGCGATCACGGCGGCGATCACCAGCAGACGCCAGGAGAACGCGGCTGTCACCCTGAGAGGCATCGGCACCGCCTCGTCGGCGTCGCTCGTCACCGTACGGTGCGTGGACGGCGGATCGTAGCGGAACGGATTCCGGAACCTCGGTCGTCGCTCGTCGCTCATTGTGCCATGATACGGGCGTCTTCCCGGCGGCCCGGTCACATGTCGGGGGTCACGGATACGCTGTCCGCGTGGCCCGCATCCGATCGACCTCCGCCGTCCCCACGCTCAGCGCCGCCGAGGCGCGTCGCATGACGCTCGCCAGCCAGGGGTTCTCGCGCCGGCTGCCGGATGCGGTCGTCTCCCGGCACCTGCACCGCGCGATGGAGCGGCTCGGCGTGCTGCAGATCGATTCGGTCAACGTCTTCGCCCGATCGCACTACATGCCGATGTTCTCGCGTCTGGGCGTCTACGACCCTGCCCTGCTGGACCGGCTGTTCCTCTCACGCACCACCCACTACGTGGAGTACCTCGCGCACGAGGCCGCGTTCATGCCGGTGGCGGATTGGGCGCTGTGGCGCTTCCGCATGGACGACTGGCGGCGGCGCGCCGCGGATCCGTCCCGGTGGATGCACGCGCACACGCGCACGCTCGACTGGGTACGGGCCGAGCTGCGCGATCGCGGGCCGCTGCGTCCCGCCGACCTGCGCGACGACGCGCCCCGCGAGCGCGGCTCGTGGTGGGACTGGGATGAGGCGAAGCTCGCCCTGGAGCATCTCTGGCGCTGCGGGGAGGTGGCGATCGCTGGCCGGGTGGGGTTCGAGCGCCGGTACGGTCTCGCCGAGCAGATCGTGCCGGCTGACGTGCGGGAGCAGCGCATCGAACGCGCCGATGCCGTGCGCGAACTGGTGCGCAGAGCCGCGCGCTCCTACGGCGTCGCGACCGCATCCGATCTCAACGACTACTACCGACTGCGCGACCTCGCCGCCGTACGTTCGGCCGTGGACGATCTCGTCGACGCCGGAGAGCTCGAGCCGGTGACGGTGCGCGGCTGGGAGCGCGGCGGACGGCCGGTGGCGGCGTGGCGCCACACGGCGGCGTCTCTGCCCCGGCGCATCGATCGTGCGGCCCTGCTGACGCCCTTCGACCCGGTGGTGTGGTTCCGCGATCGCGCCCTCCGGGTGTTCGACCTCGACTACCGCATCGAGATCTACGTGCCTGCGGAGAAGCGCCGCTACGGCTATTACTCGCTGCCCGTGCTCGTCGGCGATCGGATCGTCGCACGTGTCGACCTGAAGGCCGACCGCGCCGGGTCGGTGCTGCGCGTGCAGTCGGCCTGGTGGGAGCCGCAGGCACGACCGGGCGATGCGGAGGCCGTCGCCGGAGAACTCGCTCGCGCGGCCGCCTGGCAGGGCCTGGAGCGCATCAGCGTGTCGGGCTGGGGCGATGCGGCGGAGGCCGTCGCCCGGGCGGCGCAGAGTCGGCACGACGGCGTGGAACGCCACCGGCATCCGCGGGAGACACCCCTGGCCACCGCCCGCTGAGCGCACGCCGCCCGGTACCGGGAGCTGCCCGCGCCTGCGGCGGCGCCTCCCGCGTGGGCGGCGGTGTTCCCGGCGGCGTCAGAACTGCACGCGCGGCGGCTCGGAGATCGCGCCGTCGTCGGCGACCTCGAAGAACTCCCGCTCCGTGAAGCCCAGACCTCGGGCGAAGAGGTTGTTCGGGAACACCTTGATCTTGGTGTTCATCTCGCGGACGCCGCCGTTGTAGAACCGGCGCGCGGCCTGGATCTTGTCCTCGGTGTCGACCAGCGAATGCTGCAGCTGCAGGAAGTTCTGGCTGGCCTGCAGCTGCGGGTAAGCCTCGGCGACGGCGAACAGACTGCGCAGCGCCTGCTGCAGGTGTCCCTCGGCGACACCGGCCTCGGCGGGTCCCGTTGCCGAAAGGGTCTCCGCGCGTGCACGCGTGACACCCTCGAAGACCGCCTTCTCATGGGAAGCGTAGCCGCGCACCGTCTCGATGAGGTTGGGGATCAGATCGGCTCTGCGCTTGAGCTGCACGGTGATTCCGCTCCACGCCTCATCGACGCGGACGTTCAGCTGCACCAGCGAGTTGTAGGTCGCCCAAAGGTAGATACCGGCGATCACGAGCACACCGACGACGATCAGTACCGGCCAGAGCCATTCCATTCGTGCCCCCTCTTGAATCGGAACCCATCCTACGTCGCGCACACTGCGCAACCGCTGGACGACGACCGCTCATGCGCCCAGGACGCGCTCCAGATAGCGGTTGCCGAAGAGGCGCCCTGGGTCGAGACGATCCCTCAGCGAGACGAAGTCGTGGAACCGCGGGTACCGGTCGCGCAGCTGCGCGTCGTCGAGGGAGTGCAGCTTTCCCCAGTGCGGCCGCCCGCCGGCGTCGAGCAGGATCTGCTCGACCGCGTCGAAGTACGCTCGCGGATCGACCCGCCAGTACCGGTGCACGGCGATGTACGCGCTGTCCCGCCCCGAGGCCGTCGAGAGCCACAGGTCGTCGGCGGCGGCGAAGCGCACCTCGATCGGGAACTCGATGCGCCAGCGGCGTTCCTCGATGAGGCGGCGGATCGCCTGGAAGGCGGGCACGACGTTCGCGGCCGGGATGGCGTACTCCATCTCGCGGAACCGCACCGCGCGGTCGTGGATGAGCACCCGGTGGGAGCGGTCGGTGTACTCGGCGTCGCCGGTGAGCCTCACCGCGAGGCGGTTGAACGGCGGGATCATCGCCGGCGCGAAGCGGCTGGTCGCGCAGAAGATCCCGAACACGCCGTTGGCGAGCAGCGTCTCGTCGACCCATCGCCGCAGCGGAGGACGCGGATGCCGCCGGGCGGACTCCGGGAGCCGGGTCTGCGTCTTCATCAGAGCCACGTCGGTGTGCGGATGCCAGTAGAACTCGAGGTGGTCGGCCTCGGCCGCGCGGTCGTGCAGCGTCTCCAGCGCGTCGTCCAGCGGCACGGGAGCGTCGACGGCGTGCAGCTGGAAGGCCGGCACGCACTGCAGCGTGACGTCGACGATGATGCCGAGGGCGCCGAGGCCGACGATCGCCCCGGGAAGCATCTCGGCATTGTGCTCGGCGTCGATGCGCAGGAACTCGCCGTCCGCCGTCACCAGCGTGAGACCGCGCACCTGCGTGGCGATGACGCCGAACCGCGCCCCGGTGCCATGGGTGCCGGTCGACACCGCGCCGGCGATCGACTGTCTGTCGATGTCGCCGAGGTTCTGCATGGCGAGGCCGTAGGGCGCGAGCAGCTTGGGGATGCGATGCAGCCGGGTGCCGCCGAGCAGCGTGACCAGTCCGCTGGCGGCATCCGCCGAGACGAGGCCCTGCAGATCGTCGAGTTCGAGGAGAACACCCGGTGCGACGGCGATGCCCGTGAAACTGTGGCTGCCGCCGACGGCCTTGATCGTGAGGCCCTGAGCGAGGGCGGCCTTGACGGCGCGCTGAACGCCCTCGGGTGATCGAGGGCGCTCGACGCGCACCGGGCGCACGGAGGCCGAGCGTCCCCAGTTCTGCCAGGCCTCCCCCGGTCGTGTCATAGGAACGCCTTCCCCTCGCCGCGGTAGGTGGGCAGCTCGTCGACGACCGTTCCGTCGACGATCAGATGGTAGCTCTCGACGCGCTCGGCCGGCTCGCCGCTCTTCGCGTGACGGAACCACACCCGATCCCCGATCCGCAGGTCGCGTGCCGCGCGGCCCTGCAGCGGCGTCTGCACTTCGCCTGCCGCCTCCCGCGGCAGAGTGCGCAGTCCCTGCGGCCAGGCCGGACTCGGCTGACGTGACGCCACGGGAGGACCAGAGGCGATCCAGCCGCCGCCCAGCACCGTGGCGATGTCGTCGGCCGGACGACGGACGACGTCGAAGGCGAACGCCGACGCGGGTGCGGGCCGGAAGGCACGGTACCCGTCGAACAGGTGCCCGGCGAGCAGGCCGCTGCCCGCCGTCGCCTCGGTGACCGACTGATCGCTGCCGGTGAACTCGAGCGATCCGGTGCCGCCGCCGTTGATGAACTCGAGCGGTGCGACGTCGAGCATCGCCTCGGCGATCTGCGCACGACGGACCCGCAGCTCGTCGCGCGATCGCGCCTGCACCATGCGGATCAGGGGCGCATCGACGCCCGCGGCGTCTCCCTGACCGGCGATCTGCGCCTCGTAGAGCTGCAGCCCCGTCAATCGGAAGCCGGGCCGGGCGACGACCTGCCGTGCGAATCCGGCGACGTCGGATGCGGTGAAAAGCGGCGAGCGTCGCACGCCGATGTGACCGAGCGTTGCCGAGCGCAGTGAGGCGTCGACGTCGATCGCCACGCGCACCTCGGGTCGCGTGCGCGGCGCGGCGAGGCTGTCGATGAGGTCGAGATGGGCGACGTCGTCGATCATCAGCGTGATGCGCGAGGCGAGTTCCTCGTCGGCGAGCATCCGCTCGAGTCCGGCGCGATCCACCGTGGGGTAGCCGAGCACGATGTCGTCGTGGTCCTCGGCGAGCCAGAGCGCCTCGGCGAGGGTGAAGGCGAGGATGCCGCGGAAGCCCGGTATCGCCAGCACGGCGTCGAGCACGCCGCGCACGCGGATCGACTTGGTCGCGACGCGGATCGGCACGCCGCCGGAGCGCACCAGCAGGTCGAGCGCGTTGTGCCGCAGGGCGTCGCGTTGGATCACCGCGACGGGAGCGGGCAGGTGCGCGGTGGCCTCGGTGAGCGAACGCCACCAGGAGCGAGGCTCGCACCACGGCTCACGCGCTGCGGCGGGGCTCAGGTCGGCGGTGAGGTCGAGCACTCCCCCACCCTACGACCTCGGGGACGCGGATTCATCACCGGCGGAACCGCGTCGCAGCCCGGCGCTGGGCGCACGCCGCGGATAGGCTGACTGCGGGCCCCCATAGCCCAACGGCAGAGGCAGGCGTCTTAAACACGCCCAAGTGTCGGTTCGAATCCGACTGGGGGCACCAGACCGCAGCACGCTCGGGGCCACGCCGGCCGAGGCTCCGCGCGACGCGAAGCGGCGGGCGGAGAGCCGGTGGGGCGGGTTCGAATCCCGGTGGGGGCACACGAGGGGGCCACGCCGGCCGCAGTCCGACCTCGCGCCCGGTTCACGCGGGCACGGGCGACGGAACGGCAGAGGGCCCGTTCGAGAGCGGATCTCGAACGGGCCCTCGCTACGGCTCGCGGTCAGACGTCCGCCGTGACGGTCTCGGTCGCCGGCTCCTTCTTCGCCGCCGGCTTCTTGGCCGCCGGCTTCTTGGCGGGCGCCTTCTTCGCCGCGGCATCGGGCTTCGCCGCGGCCTCAGGCTTCGCTGTTTCCGCCTGGGTCGGCACCGGCGTCGATCCGACCTTGGCGGGTTCCGCGGGAGCCGTCGGGGCGGCCGCCGCCGGACGCGGCCGGGCGGCGAACTCCTCGAAGGTGTGGCGCGGGTGCTGCACGGCCTTGAGGTTCACGATGTCGCGGCCCAGCCACAGGTTGTTCCACCAGCCCCACAGCACGCGCCACTTGCGCTCCCACGACGGCATCGCCAGACCGTGATAGCCGCGGTGCGCGATCCAGGCGAGGAAGCCCTTGATGGCGATCCTGCCCGACTGGAAGACGCCGTTGTAGAGGCCGAGGCCGGCGACCGCGCCGAGGTTCTTGTGGAAGTAGTCCTTGGTGCCCTCACCGCGCAACACGGCCACGAGGTTCTTCGCGAGCAGCTTCGCCTGACGCACGGCGTGCTGGGCGTTCGGCACGCAGTACCCGCCGACGCCACCCCCGGACAGGTCCGGAACGGCGGAGACGTCACCGGCGGCCCAGGCGCCCTCGACCGGCTCCTCGGCGGTGCCGACACGCAGGTCTGCGCGGGTCTGGATGCGGCCGCGCTCCTCGATCGGCAGATCGCCGCCGCGGACGACGGTCGGGTTGGCCATGACACCCGCGGTCCAGATGATGAGATCGCTGGGCAGCACCTCGCCGGTCGACAGCTCGACGTTGCCGTCGATGGCGCCGGTCACCTGCGTGTCCAGGTGCACGTTCGCGCCGCGCTTGGCGAGATCCTTCAGCACCCACTCGCTGGTCTTCAGCGAGACCTCGGGCATGATCCGGCCCATGGCCTCGATCAGGTGGAAGTGGGTGTCCTCGAACGACAGCTGCGGGTACTTCGAGATCAGCGAAGAGGCGAACGAACGCAGTTCGGCGAAGACCTCGATACCCGCGAAACCGCCGCCGACGACGATTACGGTGAGCAGACGGTCGCGCTCGGGACCCGCGGGGATCGCCGCCGCCTTGTCGAAGTTGGACAGCAGCTTGTCGCGCACGGCGACGGCCTCTTCGATCGCCTTGAGGCCGATCGCGTTCTCGGCGATGCCGGGGATCGGGAACGTGCGCGAGACGGCGCCGGCGGTCACGACGATCTGGTCGTAGGCGAACTCGTACGGCTCGCCGATCGGAGGAGTGATCGTCGCCACCTTGTTGGCGTGATCGATGCCGGTGATCTTCGCGCTGATGACGTGGGTGCGCTTCAGGTGACGGCGGTGCGCGACGACCGCGTGACGCGGCTCGATCGAGCTGGCCGCGACCTCGGGCAGGAACGGCTGGTACGTCATGTACGGAAGCGGGTCCACCATGGTGACCTCGGCTTCACCCTTGCGAAGGTGCTTCTCGAGTTTCCAGGCCGTGTAGAAACCTGCGTAGCCGCCGCCGACGATCAGAATGCGGGGCACAGTGCTGTTCTGAGGCACAGGGGGACAACTCCTCGTCGTCATGGGGTGGGGGCGCGTCGACCGCGCTCCGTTCGGATGCGCCGGGCAGCTGCGGTGACGCCAAGCGCAACCAGGATACCAGGGACTGTGACGGCCAGGAGCGGCAGGGTACCGTACCGCAGCGATTCGGCCGTCGGGAGGAGGGGCGACCCGGGCTCGGTGGGAGGCTCCGCTGGCGGAAGCGGAGGAACGGCGACCGGCGTCGATGTGGGCACGGGATCAGGCTCATCGGGTGAGTCCGCGCGGCGATGGAGGCGGATCCACTCGGTGAGGTCGCCCATCGGGTTCTCCGTGACGAGCGGCACGGACGCGCTGACCGCGGCGTTCGCGTCGAGAAGGCCGTAGCCGTAGAGGGCGTCATGAGGCTTCTTCATCTCCGGCACCGGGACGGCCGTCTTGATGATCCTGTTGATGACGTTGGCCGCGTCGAGATCCGGATGCGCGGCACGCACCAGCGCTGCAGCGCCCGCCACGATCGGCGCCGCGCCGCTCGTGCCGTCCCACTGGCTCAGCTTCCCGTCCGCCGTCAGACCGATGAGCGCCTCGCTCGGAGCCGAGACGCCGATCGTGATGCCCTGCGTCGACGCGCCGACGCTCGCCACACCGGTCTGGTCGACACCGCCGACGGTGAGCACACCGGGGATGGTGGCCGGCGCTCCGACGATCGACGTTCCGCTGCCTCGATTGCCGGCGGCGACCACGACGACGACGTCGTGTTCATAGGCGTACAGGAACGCATCGTCCCAGCTCTCGTCCCAGTCGAGGGTGTTCGTCGTGAACGACAGGTTGATGATGTCGGCGCCGTGATCGACCGCCCACTTCATACCCTCGGCGACCTGCTCGGTGAACGGCACGGTCGCCGACGAGCCGGGGAAGCCGAGAGAGACCGACAGCACTTTCGCGCGCGGCGCGACGCCGATCATGCCCGTGCCGTCGGTCTTGCCCGGTGCTGCGGCCATCGACGCCACGAGCGTGCCGTGATCGCGACCGATGACGCCCACCGGCGTGCGGCCGTCGGACGCGCCGGCCCCGGAGACATCCGTGCCGCGCACCACGACATCGTCGAACGCGCCGGCCGCATCACCGACCCCGGTGTCGAGCACGGCGATCGTCACCCCCTCGCCGCGGGTGGTGTGCCAGGCGTCACGGATGTTCGCGCCGTCCAGCCAGTACTCCCGGGCCCGCACCGGGTCGGACGGATCGTCGGGGATCGCCAGCGGAGTCGGCGCGGGCGATTCCGTCGGGCTCTCCAGCTGCACGGGGGCGGGCGCGGCGATCGCGGTCGCCGCGGGGCACACCGCGAGCATCACGGATGCTGTCACCGTCGCGGCCGCGACGGCGCCGGGCAGCATCCGCCGCCTGATCATCCCGCCGAGCTCCCGCGGGCCGCTTCGGGCTCGCTGCATTCGCAGCGCTCCGGCGACCAGGACGAGCGGCGCAGAGCGGCGTCTCCGATCGGGTTCACTCCCGGGCCGGCGGCGAGCGCGTGGCCGGCCAGTGCGTGCAGGCACTTCACCCTGGTCGGCATCCCGCCGGCCGAGATGCCCGCGATCTCGGGCACGTCGCCGAACAGCGCGCGGTCCGCCAGGTACGCCTCGTGCGCCGCCCGGTAGGCGTCGGCGGTGGCCTCGTCCTCGAGCTGCGCGGCCAGGTCGGGCATCGCCTGATCAGCCTCGAGCGTCGACATCGCCGCGGTCGCGGCAGGATGCGTCAGGTAGTAGAACGTGGGAAACGGCGTGCCGTCGTCGAGACGCGGCGACGTGGCGACCACCGTGGGGTTGCCGCACGCGCATCGCGCTGCGATGCCGACCACGCCTCGTGCGGCGCGGCCGAGCTGGCTCGACACGACGGCGATCTCGGCGGCGGTGGGCGTCTCGAAGGGCGGTCTCGTCACCCCTCCAGCGTAGGCGAGCACAGCTGTGTGAAGACTCAGCGCGCGGGCGCTTCGACCGCCGTCTTCGCCAGGCCGGTGCCCGTGATGCTGCGCAGCAGCTGCGGCATCCAGTCCGCGGGCCGCTCTTCGATCTCGTCACTGACCTCGCGCTGCTCCGGGGGCAGGTCGGCCGGATCGAGATCGTTGTCGACGAGGTAGACGACCTCGCCCGGCTTGACGTAGTACAGGCGCTCCCTGGCCTGGGTGGTGATGTAGGCGGGGTCGTCCCATCGCACGCGCTCCTGCTCGAGCGCCGAGATCTGATCCTCAGTGACCTGCACCGCGTCCTGCAGCGCGGCGATCCGCTGGCGCTGATCGAGGTAGGTGCCGACGGTGGGCACCAGCACCCAGGTGCCGAGCACGACGAGGGAGAGCATGATCGCGGCGAAGCCGGAGAGGCGGATGCCGCTGGCCCACTCGCGCACGTCGACCGAGCGGGCGGTGCTGCGGGCGGCATCCCGCTGCCGGTGGCGCGCCTGTTTCGGCCGCGACCCGCCGTTCCGCTCCTCCTGCGCGGCAGACGAGGAGGGGAGAGCCGGACGTCTCGCCATGGCTCTCCCCTCTCCCGCACTCGGGCGGACTCGTCACTCCTGCGGCATGATCGCCGATCAGTCCTGGAAGCGCGGGAAGGCGGAGCGGCCGGCGAAGACCGCGGCGTCGCCCAGCTCCTCCTCGATGCGCAGAAGCTGATTGTACTTGGCGACGCGCTCGCTGCGAGCGGGCGCACCGGCCTTGATCTGACCCGAGTTGGTGGCGACGACGAGGTCGGCGATCGTGGTGTCCTCGGTCTCGCCGGAGCGGTGCGAGAGCATCGCGGTGTAACCGGAGCGGTGGGCGAGGCTGACCGCGTCGAACGTCTCGGTGAGCGTGCCGATCTGGTTCACCTTGACCAGCAGCGAGTTGCCGACACCGCGGCGGATGCCGTCGGCCAGGCGGGACGGGTTGGTCACGAACAGGTCGTCACCGACGAGCTGGACGGTGCTGCCGAGCGCGTCGGTGAGCGCCTTCCAGTTGTCCCAGTCGTCCTCGGCGAGCGCGTCCTCGATGGTCACGATCGGGTAGTCGTTCACGAGGCCCACGTAGTACTCGGTGAGGGCGGCGGCGTCCCAGTCCTTGTTGTCGAGGCGGTACACGCCGTCGGTGAAGAACTCGGTCGCGGCGACGTCCAAGCCGAGGGCGATGTCCGTTCCCGGCGTGAAACCGGCCTTCTCGATGGCCTTGACGAGGAAGTCCAGGCCCTCGCGGTTGCTGGGCAGGTCGGGGGCGAAGCCGCCCTCGTCGCCGAGGCCGGTCGCGTACCCTGCCGCCTTCAGCTCGGCCTTGAGCACGTGGTAGGTCTCCACGCCCCAGCGCAGCGACTCCGAGTAGGTCTCGGCGCCGATCGGCGCGAGGAAGAACTCCTGCATGTCGATGCCGTTGTCGGCGTGCTCGCCGCCGTTGATGACGTTGAACAGCGGAACGGGCAGCAGGTGCGCGTTCGGTCCGCCCAGGTAGCGGAACAGCGGCAGGTCGGCGGAGTCGGCCGCGGCCTTCGCCACGGCGAGGCTCACGCCGAGGATGGCGTTCGCACCCACGCGCTTCTTGTTGTCGGTGCCGTCGACCTCGATGAGGATCTCGTCGATGACGCGCTGCTCGCTCGCCTCGACACCCTCGATGGCCGGCCCCAGCTCGTCGATGACGGACTCGACCGCCTTGAGCACGCCCTTGCCGCCGTACCGGCTCTTGTCGCCGTCGCGCAGCTCGTACGCCTCGAAGGCGCCGGTGGACGCTCCGGACGGAACAGCGGCGCGCTGCACGATGCCGTCATCGAGGAGCACCTCCACCTCGACGGTCGGGTTTCCGCGCGAGTCGAGAATCTCGCGTGCGCCTACAGCCTCGATCAGTGCCACAGATGTGCTCCTTCGAAAGGGAGGAAAGGGGTGGTGGAGCGACGTCGATCCGTGGCCAGTCTAGCCCCGGGCTCGGAGGCGCCTCAGGTGATGACGGGATTCAGACGACCAGCGCGATCGCGAGGCCGTCCCAGCCTTTCAGCCCGACCGTCTGCAGCGCCGTGGCGTCGAACCGCGGGTCCTCCGCCAGCATCCGCAGACCCTCGCGGGTGCCGAGCACCTTCGTGTCGGTGCTGGCGTCGTTCACGATCTCGCCGTCGCGGCCGATGTTGTCGAGGATCACGACGGTGCCGGGATGGCCGAGCTTCGCCGCCCAGTCCAGGTAGACGGTGTTGGATTCCTTGTCGGCGTCGATGAACACCAGATCGAAGCCGCCCACGAGGGTGGGCAGCACGTCGGCGGCCCGTCCCACCCGGATGTCCACCCGCTCCCCGACGCCGGCCGCGTCGATGCTGTCGCGCGCGACGGCGGCGTTCACCGCCTCGGCCTCGATCGTGACGACCCGTCCGCCCTCTCCGACGGCCCTGGCCATCCAGATCGTCGAATAGCCGCCCAGGGTGCCGATCTCGAGCACCCGCCGTGCTCCGCTCATCCGCACCAGCAGGTTGAGCAGCTTGCCGGCGACGGGCGCGACCTCGATCTCGGGCATGTCGGCGTCGCGCTGCGCGGTCAGGGCCGCCTCCAGCGCGGCGTCGCGGCCGACGAGGAGTTCGGCGAGGTAGTCATCGGCGGCCTGCCAGTTCTGCGGATTCGAGTCGACCATGCTCACAGCCAACCGTCGTGTGCCGCTCGGGGTCAAGCGCCGTGGTTCATCGAGGCGGCCGTCGACGGGCCGACGCCGCCGCCTGTTCTGCGTCAGCGCGTCTCGCGGATGCGCAGGGTTTCCAGCACGGCTGCGGCGTCGCGGGCCCCGTCGACGGTGACGACGAAGATCCGATCGTCGCGCTGCGTCACCTGCAGCGCCTCGCCGGCGCGCAGCACGACGCCGCGCCGCCCGTCGACGGCGATGCGCCACCCCCACCCGCCGAACTCGGCCATCGGCACGATGTCGACGACCTCGACCGTGCGGATCCGATCCAGCGGGATGCGGATGCTCGGCCAGCCGCTCACGGAGCGCACGCGCAGCCCGTCGGCGTTCACACGCACCCGGAAGACCAGCATCGTGCACACCAGTCCGATCAGCACCACCGCGACGGCCGCCAGGATCCATCCGTTCGGGTCGCCGCCCGCGAGCGCGAACACGGTGGCGGCCGGCAGCACGCTCAGCAGCGCCCCCAGGGTGACGACTCCGGCGCGGGCCATGGCGGCGGTGCCGAACCAGGCCGCGCGCTGGGTCGCTGAGAGCGCGATGACGTCGGCGACGCCACCCGAACCCGCGGGGTGTTGCGGCGCCTGCGGTTGCAGCAGCCAGCCGACGGCTGTTCCGCCGGCGAGCAGGACGAGACCGAGCAGCACCCATCCCGAGATGTCCGGAGCCTGTCCGGCGTCGGTGAGTCCGCGCTGCACCGCGGACGTGACCAGCGAGACGAACGAGAGGAAGAGGGCCAGCCCGAGGTTCACACCGCCGAGGAAGCGCGCGGTCGACCCCCACGCCGGAAGCGCGGCTTTCGCGCTGCTCTGCGGCAGCCGGTGGGCGAGCAGCGACATCACAGCGAGCAGCGCGACGAGGCCGCCGCCGACGCCCAGCGGCAACGCGATCGCGATCCACCGCGGGCCGAAGCCGTCCACACCGTGCACTCCCCAGTGCGTGGCGACGGGATCGGGCAGCTCCGGCAGCCACGCGGCGATCACCGCCGTGGCGCCGACGATGATGGCCAGCGGCACGATCAGGCCCACCCACAGGAAGGCGGTGCGGGAGCGTGCGGCGTTCGGGGAACCGGTGTTCATGCGGGATGCTCCTTCACGAGGGCTGCGAGGGTGTCGGGCGTGAGTCCCATGGCGGCGGCGCGCACCACGAGAGCGGTGATGTCGGCGTGCAGCTCGGTCAGCGCACCGGCCGCGGGGGTGATGACGGCGCCCCTGCCCCGTCGCAGCTCGATCAGGCCCTCGTCCCGGAGATCCTGGAAGGCGCGCAGCACGGTGTGCAGGTTGATGCCGAGTCCGGCGGCGATCTCACGCGCGGGCGGCAGCCGGTCGCCGGAGGCGATGCGACCGGCCGCGATGGCCGTGCGCACGGAAGCGGCGACCTGCTCGAAGAGCGGCCGGCCGCCGTGCGGGTCGATTGTGAGAAGCATGCCCCTCATTCGGTTAGTTCTAGTTCAACTAGAACAGTTATAGCACCCCGGCGAAGAATGCGCGCCGCTCGCGACGCCGAGAAGCGAGTCACAGCGGCGCGCGTCGCCGGACGTCGACCTGCGGGTGGGACGATGAACGGGTGCCCCTCGCCCGCCGCCTCTCACTGACGGATGCCGTCGCCGTCGGGCTCGGGTCGATGATCGGCGCCGGCGTCTTCGCCGTCTGGGGTCCCGCTCTGGGCGTCGCCGGCTCCGGCATCCTCATCGCGCTCGCGGTCGCCGCGCTCGTGGCGTTCTGCAACGCCACCTCATCGGCGCAGCTCGCCGCGGTGCATCCGGTCGCGGGCGGCACCTACGCCTACGCCCGAGCGGAGATCGGTCCCTGGTCGGGGTTCATCGCCGGATGGTGCTTCGTGATCGGCAAGATCGCCAGCTGTGCGGCCATGGCCATGACCTTCGCCGCATACGCCGCGCCCGAGGCGTGGCGCATCCCGGTCGCCGTCGTCGCCGTCGCGGCGCTGGCGACGGTGAACTGCTTCGGCGTGACCCGCACCGCCCTGCTCACCCGCATCCTGGTCGCGGGTGCACTGCTCGGCCTTGCGATCGCGACGGCGGCCGGGTTCACCGCCGCGCCAGGTCTCGATCCCGCGCCGCTGGCGGACGCGACGGCGTACGGCGTGCTGCAGGGCGCGGGGTTGATCTTCTTCGCCTTCGCCGGCTACGCGCGGATCGCGACGATGGGTGAAGAGGTCGTCGACCCGGCACGGAGCATCCCGCGTGCGATCGTGATCGCCCTGGCCGGCGCCGTCGTCGTATACGCCCTCGTCGCCGTGGCCGTCATCCTGACGCTCGGATCGGCGGCCATCGGCAGCGCGCATCCCGTCGCCGACATCGTCGACGCCGCAGGCTGGCAGCCGCTCGGCCCGCTGGTGCGGGTGTCCGCCGCGGCGGCATCGCTCGGCGCCTTGCTGGCGCTGCTCATCGGCATCGGCCGCACGACCCTGGCGATGGCGCGCGAGGGTGACGTGCCGCGCTTCCTCGCCGCGATCGACGAACGATGGCAGGTGCCGCGGCGTGCCGAGATCGTCATCGCCCTCATCGTGATCGCCATCGTGCTCGTCGCCGACCTCCGCGGCGCGATCGGATTCTCGTCCTTCGGCGTGCTGCTGTACTACCTCATCGCGAACGCCGCCGCCTTCCGGCAGCGTTCCGACGTTCGCCGCTACCCGAGGGCGCTGCAGGTGATCGGGGCGCTGGGCTGCCTGCTGCTGGTGAACACGCTTCCGGTGTGGTCGTCGATCATCGGCACGGTCGTCGTGCTGGCGGGTGTCGGCTACCGGATGCTGCGCCTGCGCCTGGCCGCACGACACTGAGTGCGCCTCAGACGTCGCGCCGATATCCACTCGGCGCCATGCCCAGCACGGTGCGGAAGTCCCCGGTGAGATGGGCGTGATCGGCGTAGCCCAGCTCGGCGGCGAGCGCGGCGAGGTCGACCTCCGGCTGGTCACGCAGCCGCTGCGCCGCCTCTTGCAGGCGCCGCCGACGGATCATCGCCAGGGGCGGAAGCCCGACGTATCGGTGCGCCATCCGCTGCAGCGTGCGCAGCGACACGGCGAGCCGGGCGGCGGCCAGCTCAGCGGTGCGCACCTCGGCGTCGGTCATCAGAAGATCGGCCATCGCATTGGCCTGCAGAGCGGCATCGCCGGGCGTGCCGGCGCGGTCGGCGAGCCACCGCGACACGCACGCCACCGCGCGTTCTCGATGCCGGTCCGCGCCGTCTGTCATGGCCTCCGTCACCGCGGCGAGGAGCTCGGGGGCGCGTACATCCGTGGCGCTGTCGCGGAGAGCGGCCGGCTGATCGGTGAGTGCCGCGACGGCGGCAGGGCGCAGCAGTGCTCCCACCGCCCAGCCCGACCCCGTCAGGTCACGGTGCGATGCCGCGGTGGTGGCGCCGACCAGCTCGATGCTGCCGGACGATTCGACGACGAGGTTCAGCGCGGGGTACGCCACGACGTGCTGCCGGGATGTCTCGCCGGGCGGCAGATCCCACTCCGGAACCCAGAACCACGCCACCAGGTGCTCCCCCTCGGGTGGCGGCGGCAGCCGGTGGAACCGGGGCATCCGCTGCGGGTAGAGCACACCGCGACGCGCGTCGATCACTCCACCGACCATAACCGCGACCGTCGACATCGTGTCGCGAATCTTCAAGCCCCCTCCCCCGCCCGCGTTCTACCGTCACCTCATGAACACGATGAAGACCGGACTCACCGGCATCCACACCACCGACGGCCGCCCGCACAGCGCGACGTCCCTCACGCCGTTCCTCGCCATCCCCGGCGCCGCCGCGGCGATCGACTTCTATCGCGACGTCTTCGGCGCTCGAGTCGTCGACGTCACGGAGCTCGGCGGGTCCGTCGTGCACGCCGATCTCGACTTCGGAATGGGCGGGTTGCAGCTGGGTGAGCCGAACCCGGAGTACCACCTGGTGGCACCTCCGCAGGGTGATGACGACTGCTATTCGATGGGACTCTATGTTCCGGATGTGGACGGCGTCGTCGCGAGGGCCGTCGACGCGGGCGCCACGGTGCGCGAGGCGCCGTCGGATTTCGTCTCCGGCGACCGGTACGCGAGCATCCGCGACCCGTTCGGTGTGCGCTGGTCGATCATGTCGCGTGTCGAGGATCTCTCCGAGGAGGAGAGCACGCGCCGCGTCGCGGAGTGGGCGGCCTCCTTCGCCGCCGACGGCCCCTCAGCGGACTGACCGCTCGGCGAGCGCCTCGACGGCCGCGGCGATCCCGTGCAGCGGCGGGTCAGGACAGCGGCTTGACCTCGAGCCGGCCGAGTGCTTCGCCGGCACGCACCGCGGCGAATCCCGTGTACCCGTCGGCGGCGGCGCGTTCCAGCAGCGCCTTCAGATTCTTGGTGCGTCGCTCCAGGCGCACCCGCGCCGCGGCGCCGTCGCGCAGCAGGGCGGACTTGTGCGCGAGCAGCTCGGTCAGCGGCACGTCGGCGTCATGCACCAGCACCACCGCCCGTGCGGCATCCGCCTCACGCTCGGCGACGAGATCGACGATGCGCTCGAATCCGATCGAGAAGCCCACCGCGGGCACCTGCTGCCCGAGGAACCGGCCGATCATGCCGTCGTAGCGTCCGCCGCCGCCGAGCGAGTAGCCCACCGAGGGGTGCGCCAGTTCGAAGATGGTGCCGGTGTAGTAGCCCATGCCGCGCACCAGGAACGGGTCGTACAGGAGCGGGGGCTCACCGGCATCGGGGCGTGCCGCCGCGACGGCCTCGCCGAGTCCCGTCAGGTGGGCGATCAGCTCGTCGGGCGCTCCCTCGGGCAGCGCCTTGCGGATCTGCCGCTCGCCGTACGGGTGGTACTCCATGGTCTGCGGGCGCGTCAGGAAGGCCTCGAACGCGTCGACGGCGTCCGCGCTCGCGCCGCGTTCGCGCAGTTCGACGCCCACGCCCTCGGCGCCGATCTTGTCGAGCTTGTCGATCGTGATGAGCACGCCGGGGCGCTCCTCCTCGGTGAACGCGAAGGAGGTCAGCATCCAATCCAGCATCCGGCGGTCGTTGACGCGCACGAAGCCGCCCTCCAGGCCGAGCGCGTCGACGGTGTCGAGCGATGCCGTCATCAGCTCGGCCTCCGCGCGACCGGAGTCATCGCCCATGATGTCGATGTCGCACTGTACGAACTGCCGATAACGGCCCTTCTGCGGGCGCTCCGCACGCCACACCGGCCCGATCTGGATCGAACGGAACACGGTCGGCAGCTGCCCGCGGTGGGTGGCGTAGAACCGGGCCAGCGGCACGGTGAGGTCGTAGCGCAGCCCGAGATCGCTGAGCGCCGCAGGGTCGTCGGCAGCGTCGCGGATCGCCGCGGCATCCAGCCCGCGACGCAGGATGTTGTACGAGAGCTTCTCGTTGTCGCCGCCGATGCCCGCGTGCAGCCGGTCGTACTCCTCGACGACGGGGGTCTCGATCTCGTCGAAGCCGTGCGCACGATAGCGCTCACGGATGACGGCGAGCACGCGCTCGCGACGGGCCTTGTCAGCGGGGAGGAAGTCGCGCATTCCGCGCGGCGGGTTCACGGTTGCCACCCGTCCATCCTTCCAGGTCTGCGAGCGCGCCCCCTCCCGGCATCCCCTCGCCTTCGTCGAGAAGTCGAAAGCGCACGGTATGCGGGCTCATACCGTGCGTTCTCGACTTCTCGACGTGCGTGGGCGGCGCGCAGGTGCATCTCAGCGCGACGGCGATCAGCGAGCCTCGGCGGCGCGCACCTCGTCCTCGAGCAGTCGCAGGCGCTCGCGCAGGGCACGTTCCGCATCCCAGCCGTGCGCCCGCGCGGTCGCCGTGAGGGTGAGCAGCAGGTCGCCGAGCTCCTGCTCCGACTCCGGGGCCGCTCCGATCTCGGCCGCGTCGTGCGCGGCGAGCGCCACGTCGTCACCCGCGCCGACCTGCGCGGCCCTGCCCAGCACCTTCTGCGCGCGGGCGAGCGCCGGCATCCCGGACGGCACGCCGTCGAGCACACTGCGTCGTTCGCGCTTCTCCGCCGCCTTCGCGGCGTTCCAGTGCACGAGCACCTCTTCCGGCGTCTCTGCTGTGGCATCCGCGAAGACGTGCGGATGCCGTCGCACCATCTTCTCGGCGAGGCCGCGGGCGACGTCGTCGATGTCGAACGGATCGTCGGGATGCTGCGCGGCGACGGCGGAGTGGAACAGCACCTGCCAGAGCAGATCGCCCAGCTCCTCGCGCAGCTCGGCGCGGTCGCTCGTCTCGACCGCGTCGATGAGCTCGTGCGACTCCTCCACGAGGTACGGCACGAGGTCGCGATGCGTGATCCGCTGCGACCAGACGCAGCGTTCGCGCACCTGTCGCATCGTCTCGGCGGCGGCGCGCAGCGGGTCCCGGACGGTCAGCGGATCAGGATCGTTCATCGGCTCTCCGGCATCTCAGGAGGTCGCCGCCGCGAGCATCCGGTAGTGCCGGGCGCGCATCGAGACGAACACGCCGGACAGCACGAGGGCGATCAGCGATCCGGCCAGCACGCCGAGGATCGCCTGGTCGCGCACACCCGCATCCGCCGCGAAGGCGAGGTTCGCGAGCAGCAGCGACACGGTGAATCCGATACCGCCCAGCATGCCGGCGGCGATCACGTCGGGCAGCGCCAGCGCGGGCGCCGTGCCCCGTGGCCGCAGCTGCAGGCTCAGCCAGCCGAAGAGGGTGATGCCGATGATCTTGCCCACGGGAAGCGCGACGAGGATCGCCCAGAACGCGGGCGACAGCTGCGAGGGCGAGACGGCGGGAATCACGACGAAGGCCGCGACGAAGGCGAAGATCGGCAGGATGAGCCCGTTCACGGTCGGCTCGAGGGCGTGCCGCACGCGCTCGGCGGGCACCGGTGCCATGACGAGTCCGAGCATGACGCCCGCGATCGTGGCATGGATGCCGGATGCCGCCATCAGCCCCCACGCGATGACGCCGACCACGCCCATGGCCACGGCGATGCCGGAGTGACCGTTGGCGTGCAGCCAGTGGCTGAGCAGCCAGAACACGATGACGGCCGCAACGGCGAGCGCGAACATCAGCCAGTCGACGTCGTGCGCGAACAGCACGGCGATGAAGATGATCCCGATGATGTCATCGAGGATGGCGAGGGCCAGCAGGAACACGCGCACCGCTGACGGGAGGCCCTTGCCGAACATGGCGAGAACACCCAGGGCGAACGCGATGTCGGTGGCGGTCGGGATCGGCCAGCCGCCCGACGTCGCCTCTCCTCCGGCGATGAGCAGGTAGACGGCGATCGGCACCAGCACGCCGCCGGCCGCGGCGATCGCCGGCTGCACGGCCTTGCGCACCGAATTGAGTTCGCCGTGGGCGAGCTCGTGGCGGAGCTCGATCGCGACGACGAGGAAGAAGATCGCCAGCAGCCCGTCCGAGACCCAGTGCGCGATCGACAGGTCGAGGGGCGTGCCGGGGATCGCGATGTGCGCATGGAGCACCGAGGCGATGCCGTCATGCGTCGGGATGTTCGCCAGCAGCAGGCCGAGACCTGCGGCAGCGAGCAGAAGGGCCGCGGGGAACTGCTGCCCGCGGAGCGGGTTCGACGAGATGCGCATCGGTCCCATGCTAGATGCTCGGCCGCGCCGCCGGAGCGGCGGGTAACACGGGACGGCGGGCACGAGAGGCCGGGATACGCTCGAAGAATGTCGCTCGAGCCCACGAACACCGAAGCCATCCGCGTCATCACCCGATTCGAGGCTTCCCACGGGATTCCCGAGGCGATGCGGGCCGACGTGCGCATGCTGGGCGGTCTGCTCGGACAGGTGCTGCGGGAGTCAGGCACCCCTGGTCTTTTCGATGACGTCGAACGCCTGCGCATCGCGACCATCCAGGCCGCCGAGACCGAGAGCGACGAGGCCTTCGAGCGTGCCACCGCCATCGCGGAGTCGTTCACGCTGGAACGCGCCGACGAGGTGGCTCGCGCGTTCACCTGCTACTTCCACCTGGTGAACCTCGCCGAGGAGCACCAGCGCGTGCGCGTGCTGCGCGAACGCGCCGGCCAGCCCGGTCGCGAGGACGCCGCCGACACGGTCGCCACGGCGTTCGCGCAGCTGCGCCGTGAAGTGGGCGATGACGAGGCCCGCCGCCGCCTCGCCGAGCTGCGCTTCCACCCCGTGTTCACCGCGCACCCGACCGAGGCGCGCCGGCGTGCGGTGTCGAGCAGCATCCGGCGCCTCTCCGAGCTGCTCACCCAGCACGACGCGGCGAGTCCCGGTGGCGCCGAGGAGCGCCGTGCCGTGCGACGGATGCTGGAGGAGGTCGACACGCTGTGGCGCACGGCGCCGCTGCGCGCGCAGAAGCCCAGTCCCACCGACGAGGTGCGCACCGTGATGAGCGTCTTCGACGAGACCCTGTTCACCACCGTGCCGCACGTGTACCGCCGCATCGACGACGCGCTGCGCGGTGAGGCCTCCGGACACGACGCTCCGGTGGTGCCCGCGTTCGTGCGCGTCGGGTCGTGGGTGGGCGGCGATCGCGACGGGAATCCGTTCGTCACGGCATCCGTCACCCGGGAGGCGGCGGAGATCGCCGCCGATCATGTGCTGCGCGGCATCGAACGGGCGACGGAGCGGATCGGGCGCACCCTGACCCTCGACGCCGCCGACACTCCGCCGAGCGCTGACGTCACCGCGATCTGGCGGCGGTTCGAGACCGCGCAGCCCGATCTGGCCGCCGAGATCGCCAAACGCTCCCCCGATGAGCCGCACCGCCGCGCGATGCTGTCGCTGGGGCACCGGGTGCACGCGACCCGCACCGGCGGCGGCGACGGATACGGCGCCCCGCAGGAGCTTCTCGATGACCTGCGAGCGCTGCAGCGCTCGCTCATCGACGCGGGTGCGCGCCGGCACGCCTTCGGCGGCGTGCAGCATCTGATCTGGCAGGTCGAGACGTACGGCTTCCACCTCACCGAGCTCGAGGTGCGCCAGCATTCCAAGGTGCACGCCCAGGCGCTCGCCGAGCTGGAGTCGGGCGCGGCGCTCAGCGAGCAGACCGAGGAGGTGCTCGAGGTCTTCCGCGCGATCGCCGACATCCAGAAGCGCCACGGACTGAGGGCTGCCGGCCGCTACGTCGTGTCGTTCACGCAGTCGGCCGCCGACCTCGCCGCTGTGCACCGGCTGGCCGGCCACGCTCTCGGCGCGGACGCCCCCGTGCTCGACGTCGTGCCGCTCTTCGAGACCTTCGCCGACCTGCAGGCGGCCCCCGCGATCCTGGCCGAGGCGGTGCGGTTCCCCGAGTTCCGCGCGCGCATGGCCGCGACGGACAACCGCCTCGAGGTCATGCTGGGCTACTCGGACTCGTCGAAGGACGTCGGCCCGGTCGCCGCCAACCTCGCCCTGTACGAGGCGCAGCGTGAGATCGCGCAGTGGGCGAAGGCGTCCAGCATCCGGCTCACGCTGTTCCACGGCCGCGGCGGTGCGCTCGGCCGAGGTGGCGGACCCGCGAACTCCGCGATCCTCGCCCAGCCGCCGCACTCCGTCGACGGCCGGTTCAAGCTCACCGAGCAGGGCGAGGTGATCTTCGCCCGCTACGGCGAGCCCGCCATCGCGATGCGGCACATCGACCAGGTCGCTGCGGCGACCCTGCTGGCCTCCTCTCCCACCGTCGAGCAGCGCATCAGCGGCGCCGCCGAGCGGTTCTCGTCGATCGCGACGACGATGGACGCCGCCTCCCGCGAGCGGTTCTTCTCTCTCGTCGGCGCCGACGGATTCGCGCCCTGGTTCGCCACCGTCACACCGCTCGAGGAGATCGGCCTGCTGGCACTCGGATCGCGCCCCGCCCGCCGCGGTCTCTCCGTGGAGTCGCTCGAGGATCTGCGTGCCATCCCCTGGGTGTTCGCCTGGACGCAGGCCCGCATCAACCTCGCCGGATGGTTCGGGCTCGGTTCCGCGCTCGAGGCGGTCGGCGACGAGCAGGCGCTGCGCGAGGCATACCGGGAATGGCCGCTGCTGCGCACCATGATCGACAACGTCGCGATGAGCCTGGCGAAGACCGATGAGCGCATCGCCCGCCGCTATCTCGCCCTCGGCGACCGCGACGATCTCGCCGCCATCGTGCTCGAGGAGCTGCGGCTCACCCGGGAGTGGGTCGTGCGCCTCACCGGCGGCGAGGGGTTGCTCGAGAACAAGCCCATCCTGCAGCGCGCGGTGCAGCTGCGCACGCCGTACGTCGACGCACTCTCGCTGCTGCAACTGCGCGCGCTGCGCGGATTGCGGTCGGATGCCGCCCAGCAGGCGGACGATCCGGAACTGCGCCGTCTGCTGCTGCTCTCGGTGAGCGGCGTCGCGGCCGGACTGCAGAACACCGGCTGAGCCGGCCCGCGCTCGACGTGAGACGAGCGCGGACTCGCGCGCTAAAGTGTGAAGCCGGGCCGACCCGGCGACGCATCACGCGACACGATCGCACCCTTCCATCCCCCACCAGAAAGCTTCCGCGTGACCGACAACACTGCCGACTTCCATCCGCTCAGCTCCGCAGCGCAGCCCGTGTTCGACGCGGTGCGCAGCCTCAACCCGAATGAGCCGGAGTTCCACCAGGCGGTGCACGAGGTGCTGCACTCCATCGGGCCTGTGCTCGACCGGCGACCCGAATACCTCGAGAACGGCGTGCTCGAGCGCCTCGTCGAGCCGGAGCGCCAGATCCTCTTCCGCGTGCCGTGGATCGACGACGCCGGCAAGCTGCAGGTCAACCGCGGCTACCGGGTGCAGTACAACTCGGCGCTCGGCCCGTACAAGGGGGGCCTGCGCTTCCACCCGTCGGTGAACATCTCGATCATCAAGTTCCTCGGCTTCGAGCAGATCTTCAAGAACGCGCTCACCGGTCAGGGCATCGGCGGCGGCAAGGGCGGCTCGAACTTCGACCCGCACGGCAAGAGCGAGGCCGAGGTCATGCGCTTCTGCCAGTCGTTCATGAGCGAGCTGTCGCGTCACATCGGTGAGCACACCGACGTGCCCGCCGGCGACATCGGCGTCGGCGGCCGCGAGATCGGCTACATGTTCGGCATGTACCGCAAGATCACCAACCGCCACGAGTCGGGCATCCTCACCGGCAAGGGCATCGGCTGGGGCGGTGCGCAGGTGCGCACCGAGGCGACCGGCTACGGTGCGGTGTTCTTCGTGCAGGAGATGCTGGCCGTGCACGGCGAGAGCCTCGAGGGCAAGCGCGTCGCGGTCTCAGGCTCGGGCAACGTCGCGATCTACGCGATCGAGAAGGCCACCCAGCTCGGCGCGCGCGCCGTGACAGCATCCGACTCCTCCGGCTACGTCGTCGACGACGCGGGCATCGACCTGGGTCTGCTGCGGCAGATCAAGGAGGTCGAGCGCGGTCGCATCGTCGAGTACGCCAACCGCCGCCCGAGCGCGCGCTTCGTCGAGAGCGGCAACGTCTGGGAGGTCCCGGTCGACATCGCCGTGCCTTCGGCCACGCAGAACGAGCTGAACGAGGATTCGGCGCGGATGCTGATCGAGAACGGCGTTCGCGCCGTGGCGGAGGGCGCCAACATGCCGTCGACGCCCGAGGCCGTCGGCGCGTTTCAGGACTCCGAGGTGCTGTTCGCCCCCGGCAAGGCCGCGAACGCGGGCGGCGTCGCGACCTCGGCGCTGGAGATGAGCCAGAACGCCTCGCGTCAGCGCTGGAACTTCGCGAACAGCGAGCAGAAGCTGCGCGACATCATGGCCGACATCCACGACGCGTCGTTCCGCGCCGCCGAGCGCTACGGCACCCCCGGTGACTACGTCGCGGGCGCCAACATCGCCGGCTTCGAGCGCGTCGCCGACGCAATGCTGGCCCAGGGCGTCATCTGACCCGGACCGGCGGCACCTCCCCGACTGGCACATTTTTCGTCGAATGTCACGCTTGTCTGTGTGACAAATGCAGAAAAGTGTGACAGTCGGGCGGGGTGCGGGGCGCGGGGGTGCGGGGTGAGGGCGAGGCGCGGAGGGCAGAGGCGGTGGCGGATGCTGCGCGCAGAGCGTTCAGACCTGCCGATCGTCAGCGTGTCGTGCCAGCGAGCTGCCGTAGCGCTCGGTGAGCTGCACCATCAGGTCGGGGGTGTCGCGGTCGACGCCGAAGACGTGGCCGGGGAAGTCGAGCTCGGGCATCGCCGCGGCGATGTCGTCGGCGCGGTCGGGTGACAGGAGCCGCGCCGGGTCGCCTGTCGCGACCCAGCCGATCGGCACGACGGTGCCCTCGGGCAGCACGGAGCGGCGCTGCACGATCGCGTTCACCCGCACCTCGCAGCGGGCGCCGATCAGCGCGCCGTTGAACACGCGCGCCCCGGACGCGAGGAAGACCTCCTCGCCGACGGTCGCGCCCGCGACGCTGGCGAGCGTGCCCACCAGCGTGTGATCACCGATGTGCACCGCGTTGGCGGCCGTCGCGCGGATCAACGCGTTCTCCATCACGATGACGTACTCGCCCAGAGTGATCGGCCCGCCTTCCGCGGTGATCACGGCGCCGTGCAGCACCTGACAGCCCGGTCCGATCTCGACGTCTCCCGAGATGACCGCGGTCGGCGCCACGACGGCGGTGTCGTGGATGCGGGGGCGAGCCCCGAGGTGCTCGAACATCATGCGGCCAGACTAGTCCGACCGGCGGGCAGGGCAAGCGACCCGCGAATGCGGCCGGTGCACCGGTCAGCGGGCACCGGCCGGTGCACCGGTCAGTCGAGCCCCGGTCCGTGGTCGGCCGTCTGCTGATACAGCGCCAGCCGCAGTCCGTCGTCGGTGCGCGCGTACACGCTGGTCATCAGAGCACGGAACGGCTCCTCGTCATCCGCGCGCTCGGCCCGCGCCCGGTACACCAGTGCCACGGCGTCCTCCCCCACCCGCACGAGCCGAGGGTCCGTGAGGGTGTAGGTCCGCCACGGCGGCGCATCGTCCAGCGACGCGGCGACCGCGTCGCGGTCGAGCACCATGCCGTTGACGAGCACCATCACGGCGTCGGCGGTCATCAGCTCCCGGTAGTGCGTGCCGCCCCGCGCCGCGCACAGCGCATCCCAGCCCTGCCGCTCCACGTCGAGAATCCGTTCGAGTTCGAATGCCGTCATGTTCCCGACGCTAACCCGGGCGGGCGCTCGCGCCAAGGAGCCGTCCCGGTCTTGCGCCCTCCCACTGGGGCGAGTACGTTCCCGGGCATGACGGTGACCACGCTGTTCCCCATCCTGCGCACCACGGATCTTCCCCGGCTGGTGGACTTCTACCGGCGAGCGTTCTCGGCATCCGTGCACTATCGCTTCGAACACGACGGACGCGAGGTGTACGTCGCGCTCACCGTGGGCGGCGGGGTGCTGGGCATCGGATTCGAACCCGAGGTGACGAGCGGCGATGCCGTCGCCGTCTGGCTCTACGTCGATGAGGTCGACAGCGCGCACTCCGCGGCGCTGGCCGCAGGTGCGACATCGGTCGTCGCGCCGGAGGACATGCCCTGGGGCGAGCGGGTGGCGCAGGTGCGCGATCCGGATGGCACGCTGCTCTACCTGGGCGTTCGGAACTGACCCGGCCGCACGGCTTCCCGACCCGGATGCGGCGCCTGCGCCGCCGGCGCCGCCGGATGCCGTGCCGGCGTGCCCGAGCCGAGGGTCATCCGCTGCTCGATCGACCCCTGCGGAAGAAGCCGAACACGAGCGTGACGAGGAACAGGACGATGCCCAGCACCGCGAGCCAGACCAGCCCCTTCACGACGAAGCCGAGAATCGACATACCGAGCCAGAGGACCAGAAGAACGATCAGCAGAGTCCACATGTGACGATCCTCGTGCACGCGGCCCGGAGGGCACAGGCGGTTGACCCTTCGGCGCGGAGGCGCTATCCGGTGTCGCTTCGTCTGCGGGCCGGTCAAGCCCCGGCCTTCACCGGCTCCGGGAAGAGGGCGGTGAACAGGTTGCCGACCCAGTCGATGAGCTCCGGTCCGTCCGGTCCCGGCATCGGCACGACCAGGGCCTCTCCCCCGCCGACGAGCTTCGCCTTCGGGTACAGCCGCTGCAGGCGCACCTTCATCGAGTCCTCGAAGCGGGCCGGCGCGATGCGCAGGTTGGATCCCATCGCGACGACGTCGGTCAGGCCGGCGCGGGCGGCGCGGCGACGAAGGCGCGCCACCGTCACGAGCGTCTCGACTTCCTCGGGAAGCGAACCGTAGCGGTCGATGAGCTCCTCTGCCACGAGGTCGATCGCGTCGTCGGTCGCAGTGGCCGTCGCCGCGGATGACAGCTTCTGGTACGCCTCCAGGCGCAGTCGCTCGCTGTCGATGTAGTGTTCGGGGATGCGCGCCTCGACCGGCAGCTCCAGCCGCAGCTCCGCACCGGTCTCGGTCTCCTCGCCACGGAAGTTCGCGACGGCCTCGCCGATCATGCGCAGGTAGAGGTCGAAACCGACGCCGGCGATGTGCCCGGCCTGCTCGGCGCCGAGCATGTTGCCGGCGCCGCGCAGCTCCAGGTCCTTCAACGCGACCTGCATCCCCGAGCCGAGATCGTTGTTCACGGCGATGGTCTGCAGCCGGTCGGCCGCCGTCTCGCTGAGCGGCTTGGTGTCGTCGTAGAGGAAGTAGGCGTACGCGCGTTCCCGGCCCCGTCCCACGCGCCCGCGCAGCTGGTGCAGCTGCGACAGTCCGTACTTGTCGGCGCGATCGATGATGATCGTGTTCGCGTTGGAGATGTCGAGGCCGGTCTCGATGATCGTCGTGGAGACGAGCACGTCGTACTTGCGCTCCCAGAAGTCGTCGACGACCTGCTCGAGCTGATGCTCGCCCATCTTGCCGTGCGCCACCGCGATACGCGCCTCCGGCACGAGTTCGGCGAGCTCGGCCGCCACCCGCTGGATCGACTGCACCCGGTTGTGCACGAAGAACACCTGGCCCTCGCGCAGGATCTCGCGGCGGATCGCCGCGGCGATCTGCTTGTCGCTGCGCGGGCCGACGAACGAGAGGATCGGATGCCGGTCCTCCGGCGGGGTCTGCAGGGTGGACATCTCGCGGATGCCGGTCACCGCCATCTCGAGCGTGCGCGGGATGGGAGTGGCGCTCATGGCGAGGATGTCGACGTTCATCTTCAGCTTCTTCAGCGCATCCTTGTGCTCGACGCCGAACCGCTGCTCCTCGTCGATGATCAGCAGCCCGAGATCCTTGAAGAGCACCTGGTCGGTGAGGATGCGGTGCGTGCCGATGACCATGTCGACCGAGCCGTCGAGGAGTCCCTGCAGGGTGAGCCTGGCCTCCTTGTCGGTCTGGAAGCGCGACAGCGGGCGCACCTTCACCGGGAAGCCTGCGAAGCGCTCGGTGAACGTCTCGAGGTGCTGCTTGACGAGGAGTGTGGTCGGCACGAGCATCGCGACCTGCTTGCCCTCCTGGATCGCCTTGAACGCCGCCCGCACGGCGACCTCGGTCTTGCCGAACCCGACATCGCCCGACAGCAGCCGGTCCATCGGGATCGGCCGCTCCATGTCGGCCTTGATCTCCTCGATCGTCTGCAGCTGGTCCGGTGTCTCGGCGAACGGGAACGCCTCCTCCAGCTCGCGCTGCCAGGGTGTGTCCGGTCCGAACGAATGCCCCTTGGCGCTCATCCGCGCGGAGTAGAGCTTCACAAGCTCCACGGCGATGTCGCGCACCGCCTTGCGCGCGCGGCCCTTCGCGGCCGCCCAGTCGCTGCCGCCCATCTTCGACAGCGTGGGCGCTTCGCCGCCGACGTACTTCGAGAGCAGGTCGAGCTGGTCGGTCGGCACGAAAAGCTTGTCGCCGGGATAGCCGCGCTTGGACGGCGCGTACTCGAGCACCAGATACTCGCGGGTCGACTTCGTCGCGTTGCGACCGCCGGTGGACACCTCGCGCTTGGTCATCTCGACGAAGCGGCCGATGCCGTGCGTGGTGTGCACGACGAAGTCACCGGGTTTCAGCTGCAGCGGGTCGACGACGTTGCGGCGACGCGAGGCGAGCTTCTTCACGACGCGCTGATCGCCACCGATGGTGCGACCGTAGAACTCGTTGTCGGTGAGCACGGCGAGCTTCGCCTCGGGCACCTGGAACCCCGACTCGACGGAACCCGCCACGAGACTCGCGACACCCGCCTCGGGCGCGTCGACGAGATCCTCGAGCATGCGCGCGGCGAGTCCCCGGTCGCTCAGCACGTCCCGCGCGCGCTCCACGAGCCCCTGCCCTGAGGCGATGACCACGACCCGCCAGCCGTCGTGCAGCCGCGCCTCGACGAAGGCGATGGCGCCGTCGACGTTGCCGTGGAAGGACGGGATGATCGAGGAGTCGAGATTCTCGGCGGCCGCGTCGTCGGTCGCGAAGACGCTGAGCCGCCACCACACGCCGTCGCGACCGCGCACGACCTCTCGCAGCCGCGCGATGGAGATGAAGTCGCCGGCGCCGAGATCGATCGGGGCGGATGCTCCGGAGGTCGCGGCGCTCCACGCGGCGTCGAGGAACTCGCGGTTGGTCTCGCCGAGATTCTGCGCCCTGGCGCTCGCCCGCTCCGGATCGACGATCGCGGCCGCCGACCCCTCTGGCAGGTACTCGGCGAGCGTCATCAGGGGCCCGGAGACGGCCGGAAGCAGCGACTCCATGCCCTCGACCGGGATGCCCTCGGCCATCTTCTCGAGCATGCCGGAGATCGCCGGGAATCGTCCGACGAGCGCCGCGGCCCGCTCTCGCACGTCGGCCGTGAGCAGCAGCTCACGGCTCGCCGGCAGCTCGACCCCGGCCACGTCGCCCGGGAGAGAGCGCTGATCGGCGACGGAGAACGCACGGATCTGGTCGACCTCGTCGCCGAAGAACTCCACCCGCAGCGGGTGGTCGGCCGTCGGCGGGAAGACATCGAGGATGCCGCCGCGCACCGCGAACTCACCGCGCCGCGAGACCATGTCGACGCGGGAGTACGCCCGCTCGACCAGCTGCTCGACGGCTTCGTCGAGCTCGACACCGCGCCCTCCGACGCGCAGCGCCAGCGGGACCGCGTCGCCGAGGTTCGCGGCGATCGGCTGCAGCGCGGCACGCACCGAGGCGACGACGACCAGGGGCCGCTCGCCCGTCCACGTGGTGATGCGGCGCAGGGCATCCAGGCGCCGGCCGACCGTGTCCGGGCTCGGGCTGAGCCGTTCGTGCGGCAGCGTCTCCCAGGCCGGGAACGTCAGGATCTCGGCATCCGCCAGATACGAGTCGAGGGCGGCGGCCACGGATTCCGCCCGGCGGCCGGTGGGCGTGACCACCAGCGCGGATGCCGGCAGCCCGGCGCGCGCTCGCTTCTCGAGCAGACCGGCGATGACCGGCACATCGAGCCCGTCGACCACGGAGATGTCGGCATCGGTCTGGGCCCAGGTGAGGGCGTCGCGGTACAGGTTCGCCTCTTCCAAGGCGCGCAGAATCCCCGGAACAGTCACCGGACGAGTCTAGTCGCGGGCACGGACACCGGGTCGCGACCTTCGGAACCCGTCGACCGCGAGGGTCGCGAGCGCGACGGCGAGGATGCCGTATACGACGGCGTCGGCGCCCCGCATCCGCTCCCCCAGCAGCAGCGCGACGAGGACCAGCATCACCGGCTCGGCGTAGCCGAGCAGACCGAACACCGGCATCGACAGCAGCGTCGAGGCGCCCAGGTACAGCACCATCGCGATCGCGCCGATGAGCCCGACCGCGGCGAGCCCAGCGAGCTCCTCCGCGGGGAACGGTCCCGGCGCCGCCGTGCCGAGCAGTGTCACGGCGAGCGGCGTCATGATCGCGACCTCGACGCCGAACACCATGGGCCCGTCCAGGCCGAAGCGCTGACGCAGCACGAAGTAGACGGCGTACGGGATGCAGATGGTCCAGGTGACCCACGACATCTGCGGCGTCGCCAGGAGCTTGAGGGCGACGGCGACGGCGGCGAGCGCCACGACGCCCCACTGTAGCGCGCTGACGTGCGCGCGCAGCAGGAACCGCCCGCAGAGCACCAGACTGATCGGCAGCAGCAGATAGCCGAGCCCGGCATCCAAGCCGTGTCCGTTCATCGGCGCCCACATGAACAGCCACAGCTGCACACCGACGATCGTCGTGAGCAGCAGCGCGATCAGCGGCGTCCACCACCGCGCCCGCAGGCGACGCCACAGCATGACGAGCGAGCGGCGCGCGGCCGGATGCGAGAGGGCGAGCGCGTACACCGCGAGCGTCGCGAGCACCCGCCAGGCGTATACGACCTCCGCCGAGGACTGCAGCTGGGCGGCGAGGAAGAAGATGCCGCCGAAGAGGACGGATGCCAACAGCGACGCGGCGACGCCCTTCGACGATGAGTGCTGCACCGGCACGGCCATCCTCCTCGGGTCACGGCGAACGACCGTCGACGAAATCCTATCGAGGACGGCGGAGCCCTACGCTGGTGGGATGCGACCCGTCACCCTGCGCACCGAACGACTGGTGCTCAGCATCCCGACCGACGCCGACATCGATGCGATCACGGCCGCCTGCCAGGATCCCGAGATCCCCCGCTGGACGACCGTGCCGAGTCCGTACTCGCGCGACGACGCGGCCGATTTCGTGCGGCTGGTCGCCGGCTGGTGGGCCGACGGCGTCGAGACCGTCTGGGCGATCCGCAAGGACGAGGCACTGGCGGGGATGGTCGGTCTGCACCGCATCAAGACCCATCCGCACGGCGGCGAGGCCGAGATCGGATTCTGGGGCGTCGCCGAGCACCGCGGGCAGGGCCTGATGCGCGAAGCCGCACGGGCCGTCGTCGACTGGGCCTTCGATGAGCTGCACCTGGCGCGCATCGGCTGGCGCGCGGTCGTCGGCAATGTGCCGTCGGCTCGCACGGCGCGTTCGCTCGGGTTCCGCTACGAGGGGATGCTGCGTCAGGCGGAGAGCAGCCCGCGCGGGCGCGACGACGGCTGGATCGCCGGCCTCCTCGCCGACGATGACCGCGCGCCCGTCGCGTGGCCGGTGCTGGACGCCTGAGAAGCGACGGCGACCCTCGCCGACGTCGTCGGGGCGTGCCAGGATGTCTGCATGCCCGAGATGCCGGAGGTTCAAGGACTGGTCGGCTTTCTCGCCGAACGAGCGGTGGGACGCACCATCACGCGCGTCAGTGTGAGCGCGATCGCGGCGCTGAAGACCTTCGACCCGCCGGTGACGGCGCTGCAGGGCGCGGAGATCACCGGGGCCGTCCGGCGCGGCAAGTTCATCGACCTGACCTGCGGGGATGATCTGCATCTGATCTTCCACCTCGCGAAGGCCGGCTGGCTGCGCTGGTACGACGAACTGCCGAAGACGCTCATCAAACCCGGCAAGTCGCCGATCGCGCTGCGCGTGGCCCTCGACGACGGCAGCGGGTTCGATCTCACCGAGGCGGGCACCAAGAAGTCCCTCGCCGTCTCCGTGGTGCGCGATCCGCAGGCCGTCCCCGGCATCGCCCGGCTCGGACCCGATCCGCTCGACGCGTCGTTCACCCGCGACGTCTTCGCCGAGCTGCTCGCCGGCCGGCGGATGCAGATCAAGGGCCTGCTGCGCGACCAGGCCCTCATCGCCGGGATCGGCAACGCGTACAGCGACGAAATCCTGCATGCCGCGCGGATGTCCCCCTACGCCCCTGCCGCGAACCTCGACGACGCCGAGATCGACCGTCTCTACGAGGCCATGCAGACGACGCTCCGTGAGGCGGTGGCCGCGGCGTCCGGCAAGCCGCCCGCCGACCTCAAAGATGCCAAGCGGCGCGGCATGCAGGTGCACGCGCGACGCGGCGAGACCTGCCCGGTCTGCGGCGACACCATCCGCAGCGTCTTCTTCGCCGATCGCAGCCTGGAGTACTGCCCCACCTGTCAGACCGGCGGCAGAGCGCTCGCCGACCGGCGCCTGTCGCGGCTGCTGAAGTGACGAGGTCTCCCGTCCGCAGCGGCCGGGAATGAAACGCATCGACCCGCGTTGAGTAGACTCAGAGCATCAACGTGCTCCGGGGTCGGTGAGAATCCGAACCGGCGGTGACAGTCCGCGAACGCCTGACATCAGGCGCCGATCCGGTGGAAATCCGGAACCGACGGTGATGCGAGCAGCCGCTCGCGAGTCCGGATGAGAGGCAGCACGAGACGCGAGAGCGCGCCCTCGGCCACCCCGGATGCCTGAATGAAGGACGACGGATGGCTGTGACCGAGGCGGAGCGCCGGGCGATGACCCGTGCTCTCGAGCTCGCCGGCAACGGGCCCCGGGGCCTTAACCCGCAGGTCGGCGCCGTCATCCTCTCCGCCGACGGCGAGATCCTCGCCGAGGGCTGGCACCGCGGCGCGGGGACCCCGCACGCCGAAGTCGACGCCCTCTCGAAGCTCGCTCCCGGCGCCGCGCACGGCACCACCGCCGTGGTGACCCTCGAGCCGTGCAACCACACCGGCCGCACCGGCCCGTGCTCCCAGGCGCTCATCGACGCCGGTGTGGCACGCGTCGTGCACTCCCTCGACGATCCCGGCGACGTGTCCGGGGGCGGCGCTGAGCGCCTGCGGGCCGCGGGCGTCGACGTCGAATCCGGCGAACAGGCGGCCACCGCCCGCACGGTCATCGCCGACTGGCTCGAGGTGCAGCGCCTCGGCCGGCCGCACGTCACGGTGAAATGGGCGCAGAGCCTCGACGGCCGCGCCGCGGCATCCGACGGCACCAGCCAGTGGATCACCGGTCCCGACGCCCGCGCCGACGTGCACCGGCGCCGCGCAGCATCCGACGCCATCGTCGTCGGCACCGGCACCGTGCTGGCCGATGACCCGTCGCTGACCGCGCGCGACGGCGACGCGCTTCTGCCCCACCAGCCGGTACCGGTCGTGATCGGCTCGCGAACGACCCCTCCCGGCGCCGCGCTGCGCCGGCATCCGCACCAGGCGCTGTTCTACGACACCCGCGATCTCGCCGTCGTCCTCGACGATCTGCGCGAGCGCGGTGTGCAACGCGTGTTCGTCGAGGGCGGCCCCACGCTCGCCAGCGCGTTCGTCGCCGCCGGTCTCGCCGACACCGTGCTCGCGTACATCGCACCTGTGCTGCTCGGCGGACCCCGCCTCGCCCTCACCGACATCGGCGTGGGCGGCATCGCCGAGGCGCGCCGCCTCGCCGTCGACGAATGGATGCCGCTGGGCGACGATCTGCTCGTGATCGCCCGCCCCGCGGCGGCTACGGAAGGAGACTGATGTTCACCGGAATCATCGAGGAGATCGGCGAGATCGCCGCGATCACCGCCTCCGGCGACGGCTGGCGACTGACCGTGCGGGCCCCGCAGGCCGCAATGGACGCCGTGCACGGCGAGTCGATCGCCGTCAGCGGCGTGTGCTTGACCGTCGTCGGCTCCACCGCCGAGTCGTTCGACGCCGACGTCATGAAGCAGACGCTCGACGTGTCGGCACTGGGCGCCCTTCAGGTCGGCTCCCGCGTCAACATCGAGAAGGCGATGCCCGCCGGCGCCAGGCTCGGCGGTCACATCGTGCAGGGACACGTCGACGGCACCGGCTCCGTGATCGACGTGCGCCCCGGCGATCAGTGGCGAGTGCTGCGCATCAGCATGCCCGCCGATCTCGCACCGCTCGTCGTCGACAAGGGATCGATCACCGTCGCCGGCACGTCGCTCACGGTGAGCGCCGTCAGCGAGCCGGACGAGACCGACGCCTGGTTCGAGGTCTCGCTGATCCCCGAGACGCTCGAGGCGACCGTCCTCGGCGACCTCGCGCCCGGCGACACCGTCAATCTCGAGACCGACATCCTCGCCCGTCACGTCGAGCGCCTGCTCGCGTTCCGCACTGCTCCGGAAGGAGGCTCACGATGAGCCTTGCCACCATCGCCGAGGCCCTCGACGCGCTGCGCGCGGGACGGCCGATCATCGTCGCCGACGACGAGGACCGCGAGAACGAAGGCGACGTCATCCTGTCGGCAGAGCTGGCGACACCGAGCTCGGTGGCGTGGATGGTGCGCTGGTCGTCGGGCTTCATCTGCGCGCCGATGCCCGCCGATCTCGCCGACCACCTGAACCTGCCCCCCATGGTGGAGGCCAACGAGGACGCCCGCTCCACGGCGTACACGGTGAGCGTGGATGCCGCCAGCGGCGTGACGACCGGCATCAGCGCCGGCGATCGCGCCCACACCCTGAACGTGCTGGCGAACCCGGAGTCGACCGCGACGAGCATCATCCGGCCCGGCCACGTGCTGCCTCTGCGTGCCGTGGACGGCGGGGTGCGCGAGCGCAGCGGCCACACCGAGGCCGCGGTCGAGCTGATGCGCCTGGCCGGTTTGAACCCGGTCGGCGCCATCGCCGAGGTCGTCGCCGAGGACGGCAGCATGATGCGGATGCCCGGTCTGCTGGAGCTCGGTGAGCGCGACGGTGTGCCCGTCATCACGATCGAGCAGCTGATCGCCCACCTCAACGAGGTCGACCCGCTCGACGGGGCGGCCGGCCGCCCGCCGCACGGCCGCCGTCGGGTGAGCCTGCGCGCCGACGCGAACGTGCCCACCGAGCACGGCATGTTCCGCTTCCTCGCCTACAAGGACCGGGTCACCGGCACCGATCACATCGCCGTCGTCTCGGGCGAACCCGGCGACACCGCGCTGGTGCGCGTGCACTCCGAGTGCCTCACCGGCGAGGCGTTCGGGTCGCTGAAGTGCGAATGCGGCCCGCAGCTGGATGCCGCGCTCGACGCGATCGAGCAGGAGGGTGGCATCGTCATCTACATGCGCGGCCATGAGGGCCGCGGTATCGGCCTGATCAACAAGCTGCGCGCCTACAGCCTGCAGGAGGACGGCCTCGACACCGTCGACGCGAACCTCGCTCTCGGGCTGCCGGCGGATGCCAGGGAGTACGCCGCCGCGGCCGGCATCCTCGCCGACCTCGGTGTGTCGAAGGTGCGCCTGCTCACGAACAACACCGACAAGGTGAACAAGCTGCGCGAGCTCGGCCTCGATGTCGTCGAGCAGGTGCCGCTGATCGTCGGCGTCGGGCCGAACAACCACCAGTACCTCGAGACCAAGCGCGACCGCATGGGCCACATCATCGGCGAAGCCGAGCTGGCCGAGGCGCTCGCACAGGGAAAGGACCGCGCATGAGCCGCGAAGGAGCACCCACGACGCAGACCCCGGTCGACGGCAGCGGCCTGCGGGTCGTCGTCGTCGCCGGCACCTGGCACGACACGATCACCGACGGGCTGATCGCCGGCGCGCAGCGCACCCTCGATGCCGCGGGCGCCGCGCACTCGCTCGTGCGGGTTCCCGGGTCGTTCGAGCTCGCCGTCGCGGCGCAGGCGGCGTTCGCGGGCGGCGCGGATGCGGTCGTCGCGCTGGGCGTGATCATCCGTGGCGGGACGCCGCACTTCGAGTACGTGTCCGCGGCGACCACCGACGGTCTCACGCGCGTCGCCCTGGATGCCGGCAAGCCGGTCGGTTTCGGCGTGCTCACCCTCGACGACGAGCAGCAGGGCATCGACCGCGCGGGCCTGGAGGGCTCGAAGGAGGACAAGGGCGCCGAGGCCGCGGATGCCGCGCTGCGGACGGCCCGCGTGATCGCGAACCTGCGCGGCTGATCGGGGAGCACCACCGGGCGGCGCCGGTTCGGCTAGCCTGAGGTCCATGGAGACCCTGCGCCACATCGTGCTTTTCATCCACCTGATCGGCTTCGCGGTCCTGTTCGGATCGTGGGCGGTGCAGGCGTTCGGCGGTGCGCGCGAGATCACCCGGCTCATGCACGTCGGCATCTCCATCGCCGCGGTCGCCGGACTGGCGCTGGCGGCGCCGTGGGGCCTTCCCGACGGCGCCGAGATGAACTACGCCAAGATCGGCACGAAGCTCGTCGTGCTGCTCGTCATCGGCGCCTTCCTCGGCATCGGACAGGCCCGTCAGCGGAAGGCCGGTGGCGTGCCGCCCGTGCTGTTCTGGGGCGTCGGCGTGCTGACGCTCGTGAATGCGGGCATCGCCGTGCTCTGGTGAGCATCGCGCCGCCGCCACCGGACCCGCCGCACTATGATCGATCCATCGCCAGCGCGCTTCGAAGAGGTTGCCGCGCCCTGCAGGCAATGACGCTCCACCCGGTCGACGTCGCGCCGGCGAATCTGAATCACTCGTTCATCGGAGATACTCATGCGCAACGTCGTCCGCACCGCAGTCATCCTGTCAGCATCCGCCCTCGTCCTGGCCGGCTGCAGCGCCGGCGGTGAGGGCGGCGGAGGCGGCTCCGCTGAGGGCCTGAAGGGCACCGGCAGCGGCGAATCCTGCGTGATCGAGGGCACCGTGCAGGTCGGCGCGGCTCTCAGCCTCACCGGGGGCGCCGCGAGCTACGGCGAATCGCAGCAGAAGGGTCTCGAACTGGCCCTCGAGGAGCTCAACGCGGCGGAGGGTGTCGAGTACGAGCTGAAGGTCGAGGACGACGGCACCGATCCGCGTCAGGCCATCGGCGTCTTCGAGAACTTCGTCGGCGACGGCACCAGCGCCATCATCGGCCCCACCCTCTCGAACACGGCCTTCCAGGCGCAGCCCGTCGCGCAGGAGGCCGGTGTGCCGGTGCTCGCGATCTCGAACACGGCCACGGGCATCACCGAGCAGGGCGACTTCATCTTCCGCGACTCGCTGACCGAGGCGCAGGTGATCCCGCAGACCATCGCGGCGGCCACCGAGAAGCTCGACCTGCAGAAGGTCGTCGTGATGTACAGCAACGACGACGCGTTCACCGAGTCCGGCTTCCAGGTCATGGAGTCGGCACTGAAGGACGAGGGCGTGGAGATCGCCGACACCCTCACCTTCTCGGTGAAGGACACCGACTTCCGCAGCCTGCTCACCGCCGCGAAGGAGAAGGACGCCGACGCGATCGTCGTCTCCGCGCTCATCGAGGCCGCGATCCCGCTGGTCACCCAAGCGCGTGAGCTGGGCATCGACCAGCCGATCATCGGAGGCAACGGGTTCAACAACCCCCAGCTGATGGCGGATGCCGGCGATGCCGCCGAGGGCGTCATCGTGGGCGCCGCGTGGAACTCCGCATCCGACAGCCCCGAGAACACCGACTTCATGGCGGCCTTCGAGGAGAAGCACGGCTCGGCCCCCGACCAGTTCGCCGCGCAGGCCTACACCGGCCTGAAGATCATCGACCACGCCGTCCGCGCGAACTGCTCGGGCGAACGCGCCGACATCCAGGACGGCCTGACGCAGGTGAAGGACCTGGCCACTCCGCTGGGCGCGATCAGCATCAACGAGAACCGCGACGCCGAGCACCCGGCCGTGGTGCAGATCGTCGAGGACGGCACGTTCACTGTCCTGAAGTGATCCGCGTTCCGCGAGAGGGAACCCCATGCAGCAGCTGCTGAACGGCCTGTTCCTCGGATCGATCTACGCGCTGTTCGCCATCGGCTTCACGCTGGTGTTCGGCATCCTGGATCGTCTGAACCTGGCCCACCCGGCCGCGTTCGCCGCCTCGGCGTTCGTCGGCATCTGGCTCACCGATACGTTCGATCTACCGATCGCCCTCGTGCTGGTGATCGTGTTCGCCTTCGGTGCGGTCCTGGGCCTGCTCATCGAGCGACTCGCCTTCCGGCCGTTGAAGGACCGGCCGGACGCGCACTTCGCCGGACTGATCTCGTCGATCGCGATGGGCGGCATGACCATCGCGCTCCTGCAGGCGGTCTTCGGCCCGAACACACGGCGCTTCCCGCCCGACACCGTGCCGGATGAGAGCATCCCCTTCGCGGGGGTGACCGCGAGCACGCTGCAGCTGGTGATCCTGGGCGTCTCGCTCGGGCTGATGATCGCGCTGACGGTGCTGGTCGGCCGCACCGCTCTCGGCCGCTCGATGCGCGCCGTGGCGGAGAACCCGACCGCTGCACGCGTGCTGGGCGTGAACGTCGATCGCGTCACGGCGATGACGTTCGCCATCTCGACCGCACTGGGCGCCGTCGCCGGCGTGCTGTTCGCCCTGAACGTGAACAGCGCGCAGCTGGGCATGGGCGGCGCGATCGAGTTGAAGGGTCTCGCGGTGATCATCGTCGGCGGGATGGGGTCGCTGCCCGGAGCACTCATCGGCGGCCTCATCCTCGGCATCGCCGAGGTGTTCGCCATCCAGTACATCGGCTCCAGCTGGCGCGACCTCATCGCGTTCGCGCTGCTGTTCGTCATCCTGCTGCTGCGCCCGCAGGGGCTCTTCGGCAAGCGCCGGATCCGGGAGGTGTGATGCTGTTCACCGAGTCGACACTCGTCTTCATCGCGCTCAACGGCGTCTTCGCGTTCTCGTTCTACGCGGTGCTCGTCGCCGGACAGCTCAGCCTCGCACAGGCCGGCTTCGCGGGCATCGCCGCGTTCACCGCCGCGACCATCACCCCGGCTCCCACACAGTGGGGCCCGCTGCCCACACTGCTGTTCGCCATGGTGGTGGGGATGCTGGTGGGCGCTGTCGCCGCCGTGATCCTCGGCCTGCCGACGATGCGGCTGCGCGGAGTGTTCCTCGCGATCGCCACGCTCGGCTTCGCCGAGGCCATCCGCATCTTCATCCTCAACGCGGAGTGGACCGGCGGGGCGCAGGGCATGCCCGTGCCGAAGATCATGACGCCGCTGATCGCATGGATCGTGCTGGTCATCGTCGCGTACTGGTTCTGGCGTCAGGGACGCTCCCGCTACGGGCGCGCCCTCGAGGCCATCCGCGAGGACGAGCTCGCCGCCCGGTCCATCGGCATCAACGTCGGCGGCCACCGGCTCAGCGCGTTCGTCGCCGCCGGCGTGCTGGCGGGGCTGTACGGCGTGATGTGGGCGTACTACCTGCGACTGATCGCCCCCGAGGACTTCGCGTTCGAGAAGGCCATCGACGGCCTCGTGACCGCGGTCGTCGGCGGCACGGCGAACTTCGCCGGCCCCATCCTCGGCAGCGGGTTCCAGACCCTGCTGCCCGAGCTCCAGCGTGCCGTCGGCATCGAGGCCGGCTGGATCCGCCCGTTCCTCTCCGGCCTGCTCCTGCTGCTGGTGATCCTCTATCTGCCGGGCGGCATCGCGAGCCTCATCCCTCGGCGCCGGCAGCGCATCGACGTGAGCGCGCTCGACGGCGGTGCCGTCGTCGCCGGACGCGTGCACCCCGCGAAGGGCGAGGTCGTCGCCGAGCTGAAGGGGCTGTCGAAGGAGTACGGCGGCGTCCATGCCGTCCGCGGCGTCGACCTGACCGTGCGCAGCGGTGACGTCGTCGGCCTGATCGGTCCGAACGGCGCCGGCAAGACGACGCTGGTGAACATGATCAGCGGCCTGATCCCGCCGTCCTCGGGCACCGCCACGGTGCTCGGCGTGCCGGTCGGACGCACGCCGGTGCACAAGATCGCCGCCGCCGGTGTGACCCGCACCTTCCAGCACTCCAAGCTGTTCAACCGGCTGACCGCCCTCGAGAACGTGCTGATCGGCGCGCACCTCGTCGCCAGGCCGACGTTCCTGCGCCGGCTGCTGTGGCTGCCGTCGGCCCGGCGCGACGAGCGACTCGCGCTCGAGCACGCCGCGCGCTGCCTGCGCAGGGTGGGTCTGCTCGACAAGGCGAACGACACCGCGACGTCGCTGTCCTACGGCGACCAGCGCCGCCTCGAGATCGCCCGCGCTCTCGCGGCCGACCCGTCGCTGCTGATCCTCGATGAGCCCGCCGCCGGCATGAACCATGTCGAGGCGGAGGGTCTGTCGGCGCTGATCCGCTCGCTCGCCGCAGACGGCCTGACGATCATCTTCATCGAGCACAACGTCGGCATGGTGCTCGACACGTGCGACCACATCGTGGTGCTGAACTTCGGCGAGGTGCTCGCCGAAGGCACGCCCGGCGAGATCGCCGCCGACGAGCGTGTCATCGAGGCCTACCTCGGTGCGGCCGACACGGAGGCCGCCGGGAGTGGGCCGGACACCGCGCCGGGCGAGGAGCCCCGCAAGGAGGGTCACCATGGCTGAGCCGCTGCTGCGCGTGAAGGACCTGAAGGTCTCGTACGGCCGCGTCGACGCGGTGCGCGGTGTCTCGTTCGACGTCGCGGCCGGATCGCTGGTCACCCTGGTGGGTGCGAACGGCGCCGGCAAGTCCTCCATCATCAACGCCATCTCAGGGGTCGTGCGGCCTTCGGCGGGCACGATCACATTCGACGGGACGGACATCACCCGAATGAAGTCCCACCGCCTCGTCCCCCGCGGTCTCGTGCAGGTGCCGGAGGGTCGGCAGGTCCTGGCGACCATGACGATCGCCGAGAACCTGCAGATGGGCGCGCGCTTCCACGGACGGGGCGCCTCGGGCGCAATTGATGAGATGTACCAGCGCTTTCCCGTGCTGGGCGAACGTCGCAAGCTGCCCGCGGGATCGCTGTCGGGGGGTGAGCAGCAGATGCTGGCCATCGGCAGGGCGATGCTGGCACGGCCGAAGCTGATCCTGATGGACGAGCCGTCCATGGGGCTCGCCCCGAAGATCGTGAACGAGGTGTTCGGCGTCATCGACGAGGTGCTGGCCGGCGGCACGACCGTGCTGCTGGTCGAGCAGAACGCCCGTCGCGCGCTGCAGGCGGCTCACGAGGGCCACATCCTGCAGAACGGCCGGATCGTGCGCTCCGGGGCCTCCGAGCAGCTGCTCGCCGACGACGACATCATCCAGGCCTACCTCGGCACCGGCCGGGCGAAGGGATGACCGACCGGCGGCGCGCCGCTCGCCGAGTGCCGACCTGGGGTGCGATCGCTCCCCTGCTCGGGTTCCGCCGCCCGGTGTGGAATGCGACCGACCGCCGGCTCGCGAAGGCGCTGTCGGTGAAGGATCTCGCCCGCCTCGCCCGGCGCACCACCCCGCGCTCGGTGTTCGACTACGTGCACGGCGCGGCCGAAGACGAGCGAGGCCTGGCGCGGGCCCGGCGGGCCTTCGCCGAGGTCGAGTTCGAGCCGCGGGTGCTGCATGACGTCGCCGCCATCGACACCTCGACCACGATCCTGGGCCGGCCGGCGTCCATGCCGCTAATCATGGCGCCGACCGGCTTCACCCGGATGATGCACCATGAGGGCGAGATCGCCGTCGCCGCCGCCGCGGCCAGGGCCGGCGTGCCCTACACGCTCTCCACGATGGGCACGACCGCCCCCGGCGAGCTCATGACGGCGGTGCCCGACGGCGACAACTGGTTCCAGCTCTATCTCTGGAAGGACCGCGACGGCACCAGGAAGCTGATCGACGACGCGCGGCGGGCGGGCTACCGCACTCTGGTGCTCACCGTCGACACCCCTGTCGCCGGCAACCGGCTGCGGGACGCCCGCAACGGACTCACCATCCCGCCGACGCTCAATCTGAAGACCATGTGGGACATCGCGTGGCATCCGGCGTGGTGGTTCAACGTGCTCACCACCGATCCGATCGAGTTCGCCAGCCTGCGCTCGTTCGACGGCACCGTCGCCGAGCTGGTGGCCAAGATGTTCGACCCCAGCCTGAGACTCGAGGACCTCGCCTGGCTGAGGGAGCAGTGGGAGGGAACGCTCGTCGTCAAGGGCATCCAGTCGGTCGCCGACGCACGGCGCGTGGTGGATGCCGGGGCGGATGCTCTCGTGGTGTCCAACCACGGCGGCCGCCAGCTCGACCGCGCGCCCACGCCGCTGCGTCTGCTGCCCGAGGTCGCGGCCGCCGTCGGCGACGACGCCGAGATCTTCCTCGACACCGGCATCCTGTCCGGCGCCGACGTCCTCGCCGCCGTGGGGCTCGGCGCTGACGCCTGCATGATCGGCCGCGCCTACCTGTACGGCCTGATGGCCGGCGGCGAGCGCGGCGTCGACCGGATGCTGCAGATCATGCGCTCCGAGGCCGTGCGCACGATGCAGCTCACCGGCGTCTCGACCGTGCACGAGCTTCGCGGCAGGGTGCGGTTGGGCTGACCGGGACTTCCGGTACAGGCTCCTCGGCTATTACCGGGCTCGGCGGTCGCGCGTCAAGACGCTGTCGAAGTCGGATGAGCCCGGATAGACCGGAGGGGCACCCTCGGTCGGGGACAGCCCTCGGCGCACGACAGGGGAGGTCAACACCATGGACTGGTTCGGATTGGGCGCGGTGCTCTCGGGCATCGGCCATTTCATCCTGCAGCTGATCGTCTTCCTCATCATCCTGCTGATCGGATGGCTGATCGCGAAGAGCATCGCGAAGGGACTCGAGTATCTGTTCAAGAGACTCGGCTTCCACCGGCTGCTCGATAAGGCGGGCATATCGCGGCTGCTCGCCCCCACCGGCATCGACCCGCTCACGCTCGTCGTCAAGCTGGTCTACTACTTCATCCTGCTGATCGCGCTGCTGCTCGCCCTGGGCGCCTTCGGTCCGAGCAACCCCGTCTCGGGCATCGTCGAGGAGATCATCGGCTGGCTGCCGCGAGTACTCGTCGCGATCGTCATCGTGATCGTCGTGGCCGCCATCGCCAACTTCGTGGGCGACATCATGCGCCCGGCGCTCGCGAAGTTCCGCTTCGGCGCCCTGCTCACCCGCATCGTGACCATCTCGATCATCGTGATGGGTGTGATCGCGGCACTGAACCAGATCGGGGTCGCCGTCACGGTGACCATGCCCATCCTCATCGCCGTGCTCGCCGCGCTCGTCGGCATCGCGATCGTCGGCATCGGCGGCGGGCTGATCGAGCCGATGCGCCGCCGTTGGGAGAAGTGGCTCGGCGCGATGGAATCCGAGATCGCCTCGCCGTCGGCGCCCGCCGCGACGACCTCGGTGCACACGGCCGCCACCAGTGGCGGTCCGGCGGCTTCGACCCAGCCGCCCGCGACCCCGCCCACCACGCCGCCGTCGACACCGGACGCGCCGCACACCCCGCCCGCTCCGCCGGCGACGCCGCCCACGAATCCCCCCGCGCCGCCGACGGCTCCGCCGGCACCGCCCAGCGCGCCGCCGGCACCGCCCCAGTACTGACGCTCGGATGACGACGATGATTCCCCGCAGGGTGCCCTGCGGGGAATCTCGGCGTGTCAGTAGACGGCGGTCACCGTCCGCCTCGCGCCGTCGAGAGTCATCTCCCCGCCGTACGGGACGATCCACTGCGGGCGGGTGTGCCCGAAGGGCACGCCGACGCACACCACCGCATCCGGGTTGTACCGGTGCAGCTGCTCGATCACGACGTCGCGCTGGGCGGCGCGCAGCGCCAACCGTTCGGTCTGCGACGGCATGACATCGAAGGTGCTCACGACGGGCCTCGCGACGACGACGCCCGCAACGGCGCCGAGCAGACCCCGCTCGCCGAACGACCGCAGATGCTCGGCGACGGTCTCGGCCGGGGTGAGCTGTTCGCTGGTCTCCAGCAGCAGCAGCGTCCCTTCCAGCTCGTCGTTCGACGGCAACCGGTCTGCCAGGGCGAGCTGGACGAGCACTTCCAGACAGCCGCCCCACGTACGCCCGGTGACCCGTTCGGCCGGGCCCGCCCAGCTCCACGGCTCGGCCGACTCGCGATCCCCGAACTCGGTGAGTGCCGCGCTGCTCTCCCAGCGCCGGCCGAAGTCCTCCGACTCACCGGGCTCGGTGAGTTCGATCTCGCCGCCGTCGAGCAGCGCGGCGCGCAGCGAGCGCAGCTGCACCTCGTCCACAGCGGGGCCGGCGCCGAGGTGCACCTGAGTCGACCCGCCGTGATAGCCGGCGACACCGTGCCGCCACAGCCAGTTGAGGATGTTGGTGTTGTCGCTGTATCCCACGAAGGGCTTCGGGTCGGCGAGCGCGACCGCCGCGTCGAGATGCGGGGTGACGAGGATCTGGTCGTCGCCGCCGATGGTCGCGAGGATCGCCCGGATGCTCGGATCCGCGAACGCCGCATTGACGTCGGCCGCACGCGCCTCGGGGCTCGCGCCCAGCTGCCGCGTGGTGGGGAACTCGACGGGGATCAGACCCGTGAGATCGGCCAGCCGCCGCATGGCCTGTTCGTGGATCGCCGCGGACACGGCGGGCGCAGCGAAAGCCGGCGAGAGGATCGCCACCCGGTCACCGGGGCGCGGTCGGGGAGGTGTCAGCATCCGTCCATCCTGCCCGAGACCGTGCGTCAATCGAGGTTGACAGAGTGTCCTGCGTCAACCTATATTGACAGACATGACCGTTCGCACAGCCGTCGCCACCGATCCCGAGGACGAGCCCCTCGCCGAGCTGCACAGGCTCGCCGGGATCCGCACCGAAATCGCGCGCGCCGAGGAGGCGCAGGTGCGACGAGCACGGCTCGCCGGCTACTCGTGGCAGTCGATCGCCAGCGCACTCGGCGTGACCAGACAGGCAGCGCATAAGAAGTTCGGCAGACAATAGAGGCGCCCCCTCCCAAGAAGGATCCTCATGTCCCGCACGGCGACAGCACGCCGACGCGGACGCGGCGCAGCGCAGGATGGACCGCGCGCCACGTTCCGCCAGCTCCTCCCCTTCCTTTTCGAGCACAAGAAGGTCCTCTGGGTCGTCGCGCTGCTCAGTGTCATCGGCGCAGCGGCCTCGCTCGTGCAGCCCCTGCTCGTCGGGCAGGTCATCGACCGGGTGCAGCGCGACCAGGCCCTCGGTTCTCTCGTATGGATGCTGATCGGCTTCGTGATCGCGGCATCCGTCATCTCGGGCTATCAGCACTACCTGCTGCAGCGCACCGGCACCGCGGTGGTGTACTCCAGCCGGCGCAAGCTGATCGCCCGCATCCTGCACCTGCCCATCAGCGAGTTCGACGCACGACGCACCGGGGATCTCGTCTCGCGCGTCGGCACCGACACCACACTGCTGTACGCCGTGCTGACCCAGGGCCTCGCGGACGCGGTCGGCAGCTCGATCCTCTTCATCGGCGCGCTCGTCGCGATGCTGATCATCGACCCGCTGCTGCTGGTGCTCATCGTCGTCGTCATCGGCACCTCCGTGGTCGTCGTCGTGCTGCTCAGCAGCCGCATCCGCACGGCATCCGCCGCTCAGCAGCACAAGGTCGGCGAGCTGGCATCGGGGGTCGAGCGCGCGGTGTCGTCGATCCGCACCGTCCGCGCCTCCGGCGCGACGCAGCGCGAGACGGACGCCGTCAGCGGCATCGCATCCGACGCCTACGGTCTGGGCGTGCGCATCGCGAAGATCTCGTCCATGGTGGTGCCGGTGGCCGGCATCGCACTGCAGCTCTCGCTGCTGGTCGTACTCGGCGTCGGCGGGTTCCGCGTGGCGTCGGGAGCGCTGAGCATCGCGGCGCTGGTGACGTTCATCATGTTCCTGTTCATGCTGGTGATGCCGCTCGGCGAGGCGTTCGGGGCGATCACGTCCGTGAACCAGGCACTGGGTGCGCTGGGGCGCATCCAGGAGGTGCTCGACCTGCCCACCGAAGCCGAACGCGATGAGGCGGATGCGGCGGCGACCGCCGTGCCGGTCGCGGGGTCGGCGGCGATCGAGTTCCGCGACGTGCGCTTCCGCTACCCCGAGAACGTCACCGCCGCCCGCGCCGCGGCGGCGAAGGAGGCGCAGAGCGTGCTCGTCGACGCCCATCTCGAACGGCACGCCGAGCGGATCGAGGCGCACGACCCCGAAGTGCTCAAGGGCGTGACCTTCGCCGTGCCGCGCGGCTCCCGGGTTGCCCTGGTCGGCCCCAGCGGCGCGGGCAAGAGCACGGTCCTCGCGTTGATCGAGCGGTTCTACGACCCCACGGGCGGTTCGATCCGGGTGGACGGGCACGATCTGCGCACCTACCCGCGCGACGAGCTGCGTGCCCGGTTCGGCTACGTCGAGCAGGATGCGCCGACGCTGGCCGGAACGCTCGCCGACAACCTGCGGCTCGCGTCGCCGGATGCGACGGATGCCGACTGCGAGCGCGTCCTTCGCGCCGTGAACCTGGGCGACGTGCTCGAGCGCAGCCCGCTGGGACTGCAGGCGCAGGTCGGCGAGGACGGCGTGATGCTGTCGGGTGGTGAGCGTCAGCGTCTCGCAATCGCCCGCGCGCTGCTCACGAAGGCGCCGATCCTGCTGCTCGACGAGTCGACCTCCTCGCTCGACGGCGTGAACGAGCAGCGGATGCGCGAGGCGATCGACGCCGCCGCATCCGACCGCACCCTGCTCGTGATCGCGCACCGGCTCTCGACCGTCGTCGACAGCGACCTCATCATCGTGCTGCAGGACGGCCGCGTCGTCGGGCAGGGCACCCACGCCGAGCTCGTCGAGTCGACACCCCTGTACCGCGATCTCGCCAGGCACCAGCTGCTGGCCTGAGTCCCGCGCCGTCGCTGCCGGCGCGGGTTCCTCCGCCCAGAGCGACTGTCACACTTTTCCGCATCCGTCACACGAATCGACGTGACAGTTGCCGAAAAGTGTGACAGTGGTGCGGGGGCAGCCGCGCCGGCGTGACAGTTGCCGAAAAGTGTGACCGTGGGGCGGGGCAGCCGCGCCGGCGTGACGCGACGGCGGGATGCCGGGACCACTCAGCCATGGGTTCGTCCCTGACATCCCGCCGTCGCGGGTCTGATCAGCGCGCGGCGGTGAGCCGGTAGCGCAGCGCCTCGAGCTCGCTGCGCAGCGCCGCCGGGAGCTTGTCGCCGAAGACGGCGTAGAACTCCTCCGTCGAGTCGGCCTCGGCGAGCCACGCGTCGGTGTCGATCGCGAACAGCGCGTCGAGATCCGCGTCCGTGATGTCGAGTCCCTCGAGGTTCAGGTCCTCCCGGCGCGGCAGCCGGCCGATGGGCGAGTCGACGGCAGCGACCTCACCCGAGATGCGACGGATGATCCAGTCGATCACGCGCGCGTTGTCGCCGAACCCCGGCCACAGGAAGCGGCCGTCCGCGCCGCGACGGAACCAGTTCACCTGGAAGATGCGGGGAGCGCGGTCGAAGCGCAGCGTGCGCCCCACCTTGAGCCAGTGCGCGAAGTAGTCGCCCATGTTGTAGCCGCAGAACGGCAGCATCGCGAACGGGTCGCGGCGCAGCTCGCCGACGGTGCCCTCGGCGGCGGCGGTGCGCTCCGACGAGATCGTCGACCCCAGGAAGACGCCGTGGGTCCAATCGGTCGCCTCGACGACCAGGGGCACGTTGCTCGCACGCCGTCCGCCGAAGAGGATGACGTCGAGCGGCACGCCGTCCGGGTCCTCCCAGTCGTCGGAGATCTGGGGGCACTGCGCGGCGGAGACCGTGAAGCGCGAGTTCGGGTGAGCAGCAGGGCGCCCGGACTCCGGAGTCCACGGGTTGCCCTCCCAGTCGATCAGCCCGGCCGGCGGGGTGTCGGTCAGACCCTCCCACCACACGTCGCCGTCGGGTCGCAGCGCGACGTTCGTGAAGATCGTGTTGCCCCACAGCGTCTCGACCGCGGTGACGTTGGTCGACTCGCCGGTGCCGGGCGCGACCCCGAAGAAGCCGGCCTCGGGGTTCATGGCGTACATGCGACCGTCCTCACCGGGACGGATCCAGACGATGTCGTCGCCGAGGGTCTCGACCTTCCAGCCCCGGACGGTGGGGCGCAGCATGGCGAGGTTCGTCTTGCCGCAGGCCGAGGGGAACGCCGCGGCCACGTGGTAGGCTCTGCCGTTCGGATCGGTGACGCGGATCAGCAGCATGTGCTCGGCGAGCCAGCCCTCGTCCCGCGCGATCACCGACGCGATGCGCAGTGCGAAGCACTTCTTGGCGAGGATGGCGTTGCCACCGTAGCCCGATCCGTACGAGTACACCTCGAGCGTCTCGGGGAAGTGCACGATGTACTTCTCGTCGTTGCAGGGCCAGGACACGTCCTGCTGACCGGGCTCGAGCGGCGCGCCGACGGAGTGGACGGTCTTGACCCAGGGGGCACCTTCGGCGATGCGCCGGGTCACGGCATCCCCCACGCGGGTCATGATGCTGATGGAAGCCACCGCGTACGCGCTGTCCGTGACCTGCACGCCGATGTGCGAGAGCGTGCCGCCCACGGGACCCATCGAGAACGGGATGACGTACATGGTGCGCCCGCGCATCGAACCCTTCAGCAGACGGTTCATGGTCTCGCGCATCTCGGCGGGGTCGGCCCAGTTGTTCGTCGGCCCGGCATCCTCCTCCTTCTCGGAGGCGATGAAGGTGCGCCCCTCGGTGCGCGCGACGTCGCTGGGGTGCGACCGCGCGAGGTACGACCCGGGGCGCCACTCGGGGTTGAGCTTGATGAGCTTGCCCTCGTCGACGAGCTCGTGCAGCAGCGCGTCGTTCTCGGCGCGCGATCCGTCGACCCAGTGCACCCGCTCGGGCTGCGTCAGCGCCGCGATGCCGTCGACCCACGCGCGAAGCTCCGCCATGGCCTCCGTGTCGTACGTCGGAACAGCCCCGAAAGCTCGCGCGGGTGCGACGGACGGGACGTGCGGAGTGTAGGTCTCGGCGATGGCCATGTCTGCTCCTTGTCATCGGGATGCTGTCCACCCATCTTCTTCGCAGATATCCCAGACTTTCGAGGCTTCCGTGGCGAAAGAAGCGAAATTCCTTCGCTATGATCAAGGAATGGCGACCAGCGGACTGGAACTCAGCACCCTCGGGCACCGCATCCGGCATCACCGCACCCGGAACGGCTTCACCCTCGACGAACTCGGCTCGCGGGTCGGCATCGCGGGCTCTCAGCTGAGCCTGATCGAGAACGGCAAGCGAGAGCCGAAGCTGTCGCTGCTGCAGTCGATCGCCGATGCGTGCAGCACAGAGGTCGCCGATCTCATCTCCGGCGAGCCGCCGAACCGCCGCGCCGCGCTCGAGATCGAGCTCGACCGCGCGCAGGCGAGCCCGGTGTTCCGCCAGCTCGGCATCGCGCCGGTGCGCGTGACCAAGGGGATGACCGACGAGATGATCGAGGCGGTGCTCGGACTGCATCGCGAGCTGCAGCGCCGCGAGCGCGAGGCCATCGCGACCCCCGAGGAGGCCAGGCGTGCGAACACGGAGATGCGCCTCCGGATGCGCGAGCAGGCCAACTACCTGCCCGACATCGAGAAGCTCGCCGAGAAGCAGCTCAAGGCGGCGGGGCACACCTCGGGCGCGCTGACGCACCGCACCGTGAGCATCATGGCGTCGAAGCTCGGCTTCGAACTCATCTACGTCGACGATCTGCCGCACTCGACCCGGTCGATCACCGACCTCGAGCACGGTCGCATCTACCTGCCCCCGGCGTCGATCCCCGGCGGGCACGGCCTGAGGTCCATGGCGCTGCAGGCCATGGCGCACCGGCTGCTCGGGCACACTCCCCCGACCGATTACGCCGACTTCCTGCAGCAGCGCCTGGAGATCAACTACTTCGCGGCCTGCTGCCTGATCCCCGAGACCGCGGGCGTCGCCTTCCTGCAGCAGGCGAAGAAGGACCGCAATCTCGCCGTCGAGGACTTCCGCGATGCGTTCGGCGTCACGCATGAGGCGGCCGGGATGCGCATGACGAACCTGATGACGCACCACCTCGACATGCGCCTGCACTTCCTGCGCGTGGACGAGAACGGCGCCATCACCCGGGTGTACGAGAACGACGACCTGCCGCTGCCCATGGACGTCACCGGCGCCGTCGAGGGTCAGCCCGCGTGCCGCAAGTTCTCGGCGCGCGCTGCATTCGAGCAGCGCAACCGCACCACGGAGCACTACCAGTACACCGACACCCCGGCCGGCACGTTCTGGTGCTCGACCCAGACCGGATCGGCGAGCGACGGCGGTTTCTCGGTGACGGTGGGCGTCCCGTTCGACGATGCGCGCTGGTGGCGCGGGCGCGAGACCGCGGACCGCGCGCAGTCGAGCTGTCCTGACGAGTCGTGCTGCCGGAGGGCCTCCTCGGCACTGAGCGACCGCTGGGAGGGCCGGGCGTGGCCGAGTGCGCGGGTGCACACCCACATGTTCTCGCCGCTCCCCCGCGGCGCCTTCCCCGGTGTCGACGACAGCGAGGTGTTCTCGTTCCTCGACCGGCACGCCGACGGGTGATCAGCGGCGCGCGCTGCGGCCGTGCAGTGCGTTGTGCGGCCGCGCACAGCGACCATCCGGCCGTGCGGTGGTCAGCGCGGACGCACGGTCAGCGTCTGCGATGACGTGCCGAGCGGGCCCGTCGCGTCGCTGAGAACCGATTCGGTCAGACCCACTCCGTCTGCGCCGAACGAGACGGAGGTGTCGAGCCCGAACCAGTCGCCCGCCGGCTCGCGGAACAGACTCGCCGTCAGGTCGACGTTCGGGTAGAGGGCCACGTCCGGGAGCACGCGGGTGGCGATGCCGTTGGCGAAGTCGACCATGCCGAGCATCCGCGCACGCGACGAGACCTCCTCGTCGGCCAGCAGCGCCGGCACCGGGCGGATCCAGCATCGTGACCGCCCGGCGTCGACGAACTCGCGGTGCGCCTCGATCGAACGGATCGCACCGCCCTGCCAGACGTCATCCGGCGACCACGACGGCAGCGTCTCGCGTGCGGGCATCGCCGGCAGCTGAACGCCCTCGATGGCCCGGGTGTCGTGCTGCTGCAGCATCCATCCGCGCAGCGTCACCGCGGCACGCCCGCCGTGGCGGGCCGTGACCTCGACCAGCTCGATCGTGCGTCCGGCACGCACCACCCGGGTGTCCACCTCGAAGGCGTCCATCGGGATGACACCGAGGATGTCGTAGCTCGCCCGCGCGAGCACGAGAGGAGCGTCGGGCCTGCGCGCCGCGTGCTCGAGCTCGGCGATGTGCGCGAGCAGTCCGAACATCGGCGCGATGTGCTGCTCCTCGGGGTTCCACGCCCCGCCGACGTGCGCGGTGGGTGCGAAGGCGGTCTCGGACAGGCGGCGGAAGTAACTCGTCACGCCCCTCATTCTGCCAACCGCCTGCGGCGGCGGTGGCACGTCGCACTCTGCGTCATCCCGCGACGAAGCGCGCGAAGCGATCCAGGGCGGCGCCGACCGCCTCCGGATCGTGGTCGTCGCCGAACAGCTCGGGCGGCGTTCCGCGCGCGGCATCCGCATGCGACCAGGTGCCGACGACGCGACCGCTCTCGATCAGCGTGGGGCGGACCATGCCGTTCTTCCCCGGTCCGACGGCGGCGAGGTGCTCGGGCGCGCAGACGGCGGTGCGGTCGGCGTAGGAGATGTAGTACTCGTCGAAGGCCGGCAGCGCGAACGCCGAGGCTGATCCCGGTGAGCGACGCCGTGCCGCATCGGCCGCGAAGAGCCCCTCCTCGACCTCGCGGACGCGATCGCGTGCCCGCTCGGCCGCCTCGCGGGCGCCGCCGAGCGTCAGCCCGGACCACCATGCGAAGTCTGCGGCGCCGGCCGGGCCATGACCGTCGATGTAGCGCACGAACAGCTCGGCGAGCGGATCCGCCGGGGCGGTCGCGTCGCGCACCCAGTCCTCCACGAGGACGAAGCGCTGATCCCGGGCGACACCGGCCCCGTTCGGCTCGATCGGCCCCTGGCAGATCTCCCCCGCGATCGTCAGTGCGAACAGCAGATGGATGCCGCGCTGGTTCCTCGGGTCGATCCCCGCGCTCTCCAGCAGTGCGAAGGCCTCGGACCGCGAGCACCCTCCCTCGCGCAACGCCGGTCGCAGTGCGCGTGAGGCGGTCGTCATCACCTCGTCGTCGATGCCGAGGTCGCGGTGCCGTGCGGCGGCCTGCTGACGCTGCCTGTCCGCCGTCACCGACAGCACCCACGCGAGGTCTCGCGCCGGAACGATGTGCAGGGTGCCGCGCATCGTCCAGGCCCGCACCAGCTCGCCTCGTGCGAAGGCGGCATCCACGGCGCTGAGGGTCGGCGACCCCTTCGTGCGCACGCCGAGCGCCCACCGTCCGGCCAGCAGATCCTGGCTCTGCACGGCGAGCATGTGGTGCGCAGCATCCGCCGCCGTCGCGGCCGGAGCGGTCAGCCGATGCGAGCGCAGGCGAAGGTCGAGAAGGCGGCGAAGCGTCATGCCCTCATCTTCGCCGCACCCGCCGACACCGGGCCCGCGCCGTGCCGGATCACGCGCGCAGCGTCACCTCGCGGCGGCGGGGCAGCACCACCGGGTGCGAGCCGGCCATGACCTCGAGCACGCGCACCACCTGGCAGGAGTAGCCGTACTCGTTGTCGTACCAGACGTAGAGCACGACGTCGCGGTCGTTCGCGATCGTGGCGAGACCGTCGACGATTCCTGCGCGGTGCGAGCCGACGAAGTCCGTCGACACCACCTCGGGACTCTCGACGTAGTCGATCTGCTGGCGCAGCTTCGAGTGCAGCGAGGCGCGACGCAGGTAGTCGTTCAGTTCGTCCTTGGTGGCCGGGTCCTCGAGCGTGAGATGCAGCACCGCGAGCGAGACGTCGGGGGTCGGCACGCGGATCGCCGAGCCGGTCAGCCTGCCCTCCAGCTCGGGCAGCGCCCTGGCCACGGCCTTGGCCGCGCCGGTCTCGGTGATGACCATGTTCAGCACCGCCGATCGGCCGCGGCGGTCACCCTTGTGGAAGTTGTCGATGAGGTTCTGGTCGTTGGTGAACGAGTGTACCGTCTCGACGTGGCCGCGCACGATGCCGTACGCCTCATCCACGGCCTTGAGCACCGGGGTGATCGCGTTGGTCGTGCACGATGCCGCCGAGATGATGCGGTCGTCGGGTTCGATCGTCGCGTCGTTGATGCCGTGCACGATGTTCTTCAGGGCGCCCTTGCCCGGGGCGGTGAGCAGCACACGCGCCGCGCCCTTCGCCTCGAGGTGTCGGTGGAGACCGGCCTCGTCGCGCCAGCGTCCGGTGTTGTCGACGACGATGGCGTCGTGGATCCCGTACGCCGTGTAGTCGACGGTCGCCGGGTCGTCGGAGTAGATCACCTGGATGCGGTTGCCGTTGGCGATGATCTGGGAGCGCTCCTCATCGACGTCGACCGACCCCTCGAAGCGCCCGTGCACCGAGTCGCGCAGCAGCAGCGATGCACGCTTGACCAGGTCGTTCTCGGACCCCCGCCGCACCACGATCGCGCGCAGGCGCAGCCCGCTGCCCCCGCCGGTGTGGCTGATGATGATGCGGGCCAGCAGGCGGCCGATGCGGCCGAAGCCGTACAGCACCACGTCCACCGCAGGCGCAGGTGCCGCACCGAGGGCCGGAGCGAGTGCCTCTCGCAGGAATTCGTGCAGATCCCGTCCGCTCGCCGCGTGCTCGCCCGCGAGGCGGGCGACGTCGAGCGACGATGCGCCGGGAGCGACCTCGCGCAGCGCCTCGAGCACGGCCAGGGTGTCTTCCAGTGCGAGCTGCTCGTGCCCGAGCTGGGCGACGCGCTCGTGCACCTCCAGGATGCCGGTCGTGGAGAGTCCGAGGAGCCGGTGCCCGTGCAGCGACGTCACGACATCGCGGTCCCGGTTCAGTCCGCCGATCAGCGGGATCATCCGCTCGGCGAGTTCTTCTCTGACCTTCCAATCGTCGCGGTGCGCGGCGAGATCGTCCATGTGCGTCCTTGCTGGTGTCGTCGATGCCGGGCGGGTCTCTCGGCAGGCGGTGAGCGGGCGGACCGCCCTTCTTCAGCGTATGCGGCGGCGATCGGCGGCCCTCGTCGATCGGTGGCGCAAAGATCCGCCGTTGCCCACGTCCGGTTAAGAACCGGCATCTTCGCGTTCGAGCTGCCGAGCGCTCCGGCGCACCCGGGCGGTGAACTCCGCCGCAGAACCCCGGGCGGCGGACTCGGCCGCGCAGCCCAGCCCAGCCCGCGGGCCTAAGCTCGCCTCATGGGCGAGCTGCACGATCTCACGGCGATCGAGCAGCTGGCGGCGCTGCGACGCGGCGAGATCTCCCCCGTCGAGCTGGTCGGACACTATCTCGCGCGCATCGCCGAGGCCGACGATCAGCTCGGGGCGTTCACGGAGGTGACCGCGGATGCGGCCCTCGCCCGCGCTGAGCAGCTGTCGCGCAGCCGACCGCACGGTGCGCTCTGGGGGCTGCCCTTCGGCGACAAGGATCTCGTGGCCCGTGCCGGGGTTCCGACGAGGTACGGGTCGCGCCTGCACCGCGACCTGATCCCCGAGGTGACCGCGCCTCAGGCCGCCGTGCTCGACGAGGCCGGCGGGATCAGCCTCGGCAAGACCAGCACGCCGGAGTTCGGGCTGACCGGATACACCGAGACGGCGATCGGGCCGCCCGCGCGCGACCCGTGGAACCCTCGCAACGGCGCGGGCGGCTCCAGCGGCGGCGCCGCCGTCGCGGTCGCCGCCGGCCTGCTGCCGATCGCACCGGCATCGGACGGCGGCGGGTCGATCCGCATCCCCGCCGCGACCGTCGGTGTGGTCGGCCTCAAGCCCTCCCGGGGCCGGGTGCCGTTCGCGTCGGGCCTGGACAGTCCGGGCGGCCTGGCCGTCGCCGGCCCCATCGCCCGCACGGTGGCCGACGCGGCGCTGCTGCTCGATGTGCAGGCCGGTGGCCGCCCGCACGCCTACGCCACGCGCGCGCCCGGGTCCGGTCCCTTCCTCGACGCGGCTCTCGCGCCGGCGGCATCCGCGCGCATCGGCGTGACCACCGTCTCGCCGTGGGACGACGCGGAGGAGATCCGGCTGGACCCGGATGCCGCCCGCGCCGTGGACGTCGCCGCCGCGCTGCTCACGGATGCCGGACACGGGGTCGACGGCTTCCCATGGCGCCCGGACGGGTACCCGGAGATGTTCACGACGCTCTGGCGGATGAGCGCGGCGCGCATGGCGCTGTCGGACGCGCAGCTGGAGCTCGTCGAGCCGATCACGGCGTGGCTCGCGAGGCAGGGACGAGCGCTCAGCGGTGTGCAGGTGCTGGACGCCCTGGCGGCGGCATCCGCTTTCGAGCATGCGACGATCACGGCGTTCGCCCCGTTCGATGCCGTGCTCACGCCCGCGCTCGCCCTGCCGGCGCGTCCGATCGGCTGGTTCGACCGGACGGACGCCGCGCGCAACTTCTCGCAGCAGGTGCGCTACGCGCCCTACAGCAGCTTCGTCAACGTGGCAGGGCTGCCGGCCATCGTCCTGCCGGTGACCGTCGACGCGTCCGGGCATCCGGTCAGCGTCCAGCTCATCGGGAGACCGGGTGGCGAGGCGGCGATCATCGCCCTCGCCGCCGTGCTGGAGCAGCGCGCGGGACGAATGCCGCGCCCGGCGATCTGGCACCAGCATGCCCGGCTACGCTGAGAGCATGACCACGACGATCCGCGCCCGTGCCGTGCTGCTCGACATGGACGGAACCCTCGTCGACTCCACCGCGGTCGTCGAACGCCTGTGGCTGCAGTGGGCGAAGCCGCACGGTATCGATCCGGAGCGTGTGCTCAGCGTGGTGCACGGCCGGCAGGGGCACCAGAGCATGGCCATCCTGCTGCCCGAGCGCGACCACGCCATCAACCTCCTCGAGAACCAGCAGATGCTCGAGCGGGAGACCGGTGACGTCGAGGGCGTCGTCGCGATCGGCGGTGCGCAGCGCCTGCTCGAAGCCCTGCAGCCGCATCCGCACGCCATCGTCACCTCCGCGGACGTGGCGCTGATGACGGCGCGCATGGACGCCGCTGGTCTCACCGTTCCGGCGCTGGCCGTGACGGCCGAGAGCGTCACGGCGTCCAAGCCGCACCCGGAGGGCTTCCTCAAGGCCGCGGCTTCCCTGCAGGTCGACCCGGCCGACTGCGTCGTCTTCGAGGATTCGCCCGCCGGCATCGAGGCGGGCCTGGCCGCCGGGATGGTCGTCATCGGCGTCGGCCCGCACGCCGCCGCGAACGCGCCGACTCATGCCGTCGCGGATCTGACGCACGTCTCGATCGTCGGCACGGACGACGGATTCGAGATCACCGTCGACGAATCGGAAGCCGTCACTCGCGGCTGAAGTCCTCGAAGATCAGGGTGGTGCGCGTCGAGCGGATCGACGGGATCGCCTGGATGTCCTCGAGCACGATGCGGCGCAGATCGCGGGCATCGCTCGCGCGCACCAGCAGGATGACGTCGAAGTCGCCGCCCACGAGCGCCATGTGCTCGACCTCGGGAATGGCACGCAGGCGCTCCTGCACGTCCTGCCACGTGGCCTGCTCGATCGCGAGCATGACGTAGGCCGAGGCGTGGTGGCCCAGCTGCACGGGGTCGGTGCGCACCGTGTACCCGGTGATGACGCCCGACTCGGTCAGGCGCTTGATCCGCGCATGAGCGCCGGCCCGGGAGATGTGCACCGTGTCGGCGATGGCCGTCATGGACGCGCGCGCGTCGCGGCGCAGTTCATCGAGGATCGCCTGATCCGTGGCGTCCATCACCGTCATGGGAACCCCTTCGTTCTGTCCACGGGATTCTGACACTCTGCACCGCGAAAGCGCAATCCTCATGCAGTCGTTCGCATTTCGGCGTCCGCTCTTGGACGATTGCCGCGCTCGGGGCATGCTGAGCACACACGTTCGGCAAGGAGGGCGAACCGATGCAACACGACGACCTGCTCCCGCGCGACATCCCCGTGCGGCTGATCGACCAGGACGGCCGGGCGGTCGCCGACGAGCGCTATCCGATGCCCGACGTCGACCTGCTGCTGCGCGCCTATCGAGGCCTCGTCGAGGGGCGCCGCGTCAATGACCAGGCGAACGCGCTTGTACGCCAGGGCCGCCTCGCCGTCTACCCGTCGTCGCACGGGCAGGAGGCGTGTCAGGTCGCCGCTTCCCTCGTGCTCGGGGAACGGGACTGGCTGTTCCCGACGTACCGCGATTCGGTGGCGGTGATCGCGCGCGGCGTGCATCCCGCCGATGCGATGGTGCTCCTGAAGGGCGACTGGCACTCGGGCTACGACCCCGCCGAGCATCGCGTCGCGCCGCAGGCCACCCCGCTCGCCACCCAGCTGCTGCACGCGGTCGGCTTCGCGTACGCTTCCCGGCGCCGCGGCGAGGACACCGTGGTGCTCGCGCTGTGCGGCGACGGCGCCACCAGTGAGGGCGACTTCCACGAGGCGCTGAACTTCGCCGCCGTGTTCCATGTGCCGGTCGTGTTCTTCGTGCAGAACAACGAGTTCGCCATCTCGGTGCCGCTCGCGCGGCAGACGGCCGCACCCTCGCTCGCGCACAAGGCGATCGGGTACGGGATGCCGGGTCAGCGCGTCGACGGCAACGACGTCGCGGCCGTGCTGGCCGTGCTCGGCGAGGCGGTGGATCGAGCCCGCGCCCGCGGCGGCCCCTCCCTCGTCGAAGCGCACACCTACCGGATCCAGGCGCACACCAACGCCGACGACGACACCCGCTACCGGGAGCGCGAGGAGGTGCAGGCGTGGGTGGCACGCGACCCGCTCACCCGGATGCGCGCATTCCTGACCGCCGCGGCCCACCTGGACGACGCGGCCGAGGAGCGCCTGGCCGCCGGCGCGGAGCAGATCGCGGCCGCGCTGCGCGAGGCGCTCAACGCGGATGCCGACCCCGACCCCGAAGACCTGTTCCGGTACGTCACCGCGCAGCGGTCGCCGCAGCTCGAAGAGCAGTGGCAGCTGCTGCGCGGCGAGATCGAGCGCGCATCCCTCACCGACGCGGGAGGTCGACCATGACGATCACTCACGACGACATCCGTCTCGACGAGCACCCCGTGGTCGGCACCATGACCATGGCGGCGGCCCTCAACCGCGCCCTGGCGGACGCCATCCAGGAAAATCCCGAGGTCGTCGTCTTCGGCGAGGACGTCGGCGCGCTGGGCGGCGTCTTCCGCATCACCGACGGCCTCACGGAGCGCTTCGGTGAGGACCGCTGCTTCGACACCCCACTGGCGGAGTCCGGCATCGTGGGCGCCGCGGTCGGCATGGCCATGAACGGCATGCGGCCGGTGATCGAGATGCAGTTCGACGCCTTCGCGCTGCCGGCCTTCGAGCAGGTGGTGAGCCATGTCGCCAAGCTCGCGAATCGCACCCGGGGTTCGCTGCGGATGCCGCTCGTCATCCGCATCCCGTTCGGCGGAGGCATCGGCGGGGTGGAGCACCACTGCGACTCGTCCGAGGCGCACTACGCGCACACGCCGGGTCTCACGGTCGTGTCGCCCTCCACGCCGCAGGACGCCTATTCGCTGCTGCGCGCGGCGATCGCCTCGCCCGACCCGGTGATCTTCCTCGAGCCGAAGAAGCTCTACTGGTCGAAGGGCGAGGTCGACACCTCGATCACCGCCGAGATCGGCACGGCGCGCGTCGCCCGCGAGGGCTCCGACGTCACCGTGCTCGCCTACGCCGCGATGGTGCCCGTCGCCCTCGAGGCCGCCGAGATCGCCGCATCCGAAGGGCGCAGCGTGCAGGTGATCGACGTGCGGAGCCTCTCCCCGTTCGACGACGCGACGGTGACCGCGGCGGTGCGCTCGACCGGCCGCGCCGTGGTCGTGGCGGAGGCGCCGGGGTACGCGAGCGTCGCCAGCGAGATCCAGGCGAGGGTGTTCGAGCGCTGTTTCGAGTACCTCGAGGCGCCGGTGCGCCGGGTGACCGGGTTCGACACACCGTACGCTCCGCCGAAGCTCGAGCACTGGTACCTGCCCGATGCCGACCGCATCCTCGACGCGATCGACTCCCTGCACTGGGATGACGATGCCGAGGGGGCCGGGCGATGACGACCGCGACCGCACGGGTGTTCCGCCTGCCCGACCTCGGCGAAGGGCTCACCGAGGCGGGTCTGGTGCAGTGGCTCGTGCAGGTGGGCGACACGATCCGCACTGATCAGGCCATCGCCGAGGTCGAGACCGCGAAGGGCGTGGTCGAACTCCCCTCCCCCTTCGCCGGCGTCGTCACCGCGCTGCACGGCGAGCCGGGTGCGACGATCGCCGTGGGCGCCCCGGTGCTCGAGGTGGCCGATCCGGATGCTGCGGCGCCGTCACCGGATGCCGCCGGCTCCCCCGATTCCGCCGCGGGAGGGGCGGCGGAGAAGGACGCCTACCGCGCCGAGGAGCGCGCCGGCTCGGGCAATGTGCTCATCGGCTACGGCACGACGGAGCGCGCCGCCGGCGGCCGACGCCGCCCCAGGGCCGTGCCCGCCGCGGCATCCGTTCCACCGAATGAACCGGATGCCGTCGAGCGCACCACTCCCCCGCGCGGCGAGCAGGTGCACTCGACGACACGTGGTCCACTCGACCGCGGTGCGGCGCCGCATCGCACGATCGCCGTGCGCTCGCCGATCGTCCGACGACTGGCTCGAGACCTCGGCCTCGACGTGCACGGCATCACGCCGACCGGCGCCGACGGCGCGGTGACGCGCGCCGACGTGCTGCGCGCGGCCGTCGACCATGCCGTCGACGGCGTCACCGCCGCATCGGGGCCGGCCGCGGCACCCCTGCCCCCCGCGGCGCCGGCGGCCACCGTCGCCCCGGGCGAGATCGACGGCCTCGCCGTGACATCCCGCGAGCGGATGAGCCCGCTGCGCAAGGCGGTGAGCGCGAAGCTGTCGCGCAGCCGCGCGGAGATCCCCGAGGCGACCGTCTGGGTGGACGTCGACGCGACGAGGCTGTGGGAGCTGCGCGCCGAGATGGCGGCGGACGGCGGGCGAGCGCCCTCGCTCACCGCCCTGGTCGGACGGTTCGCGCTCATCGCGCTGGCCGATCACCCGCTGCTCGCGTCGCGTCTGAACGACGAGGCCGACGAGATCATCTCCTTCGACGGCGTGAACCTCGGCGTGGCGACCGATACCGACCGCGGGCTCATGGTCCCGGTCATCCCGCGCGCTCACGAGCTCTCCGTCGCGCAGCTGGATGCCGCGCTGCGCGAACTCGCCGAGACCGCCCGCTCCGGCGCCATGCCACCGGAACGGCTGCGCGGCTCCACCTTCACCGTGAACAACTACGGCGGTTTCGGCGTCGACGGCTCGGCCGCGATCATCAACCACCCTGATGTGGCGATCCTCGGCATCGGCCGGATGATCGAGCGCCCCTGGGTGGTCGACGGGGCGATCGTGCCGCGCCGCATCGCCCAGCTCTCCCTGGTCTTCGATCACCGCGTGTGCGACGGCGGCTACGCCGCCGGATTCCTGCGCCGGGTGGTCGAGCTCATCGAGCATCCGATCCGCGCGTACGGCCGCGTCTGACGCACGCCGAACGGGCCGGGCGGGTCATCCGCCCGGCCCGTTCGCATGCTGCGGGCGCTGCTCAGCGCACCCGGGTGGTGCCGGTGCGCGCCGCCACCACGTCGACACTGTGCGTGTCGAGCGCGACCCCGCGGGTCTCCTTGACCAGCGAGACGGCCACCAGGGAGACGATCGTGATCACCAGCACGTACACGCCGATCATCCACGACTTCCCGGTGCTCGTCAGCAGCACCTCCGCGATCAGCGGCGCGAACGCGCCACCGAGGATCGCTCCGAGCGCATAGCCGATCGAGACGCCCGAATAGCGCACGTCGGCGGGGAACATCTCGGCGTAGAGCGCGGACTGCGGGCCGTACGACAGCCCGAGCCCGATCGTCAGCACGAAGAGGGCGACGAAGAACAGCGCCACGTTCCCGGTGTCGATGAGGAACCACATCGGGATCGACCACACCGCGATCAGCGCGTACCCGATCTGGAAGGTGCGCACGCGGCCGATCCGGTCCGAGATGCGGCCGCCGACCATCGTGAAGAGCAGCCAGCCGAACGACGCGAGGGTCGTCATCAGCAGTGCGGTCGGCCGCGGCATGCCGATCACCGTCGACACATAGGTCGTGAAGAAGGCGATGAGCAGGTATCCGGCGGCGTTGTTGGCGATGAAGATCAGCGCCGTCAGCACCACCTCGCGACCGTGGTGGCGGAACAGGGTCGATAGCGGCGCGGACGACGCGGTGCGGCGCTCCTGCAGCTCCTTGAAGATCGGGGACTCCTCCACCGCGCGACGGATGATGTATCCGACCACGATCAGCACGATCGAGAACAGGAAGGGCAGCCGCCATCCCCAGGCGAGGAACGCCTCCTGGGTCATGTTCGAGGTGAGCACCCACATCGTGAAGGTCGCGAGGATCATGCCCACCGGCACACCGATCTGCGGGTATGCCCCGAAGAGCCCGCGCTTGCCCGCCGGCGCGTGCTCGACCGACATGAGGGCCGCGCCGCCCCACTCGCCGCCGGCGGAGAAGCCCTGCAGCACGCGCAGCAGCACGAGCAGCACCGTCGCCAGGATGCCGATGTCGGCATATGTCGGCAGGACGCCGATCAGCGAGGTGGCCAGCCCCATCAGGATCAGGGTGAGCACGAGCATCCGCTTGCGCCCGAGTCGGTCGCCGAGGTGACCGGCGATCACCGCCCCGAGCGGACGGAACAGGAAGGAGATGCCGAGAGACGCCCAGGAGGCGATCTGCGCGCCCGTCTCGCCCAGCGGGGCGAAGAACAGCCCGCCGAACACCAGACCCGCGGCCTGTGCGTAGATGAAGAAGTCATACCATTCGATGGTCGTGCCGACCAGGGTGCCGGCCAGCACCCGGCGCTCCTCGCGCCGTCGGACTGCGGTATCCGTCATAGAGAACTCCGTTGTTCGGGTGATGCTGACCGACCGATCGGTCAGCAAGTCAGGAGAGTACACGGCGGAACGAGGGCGCGCCACACGTCCGACTTGCCAACGGGATCGGCGGGCTGTCATGATTTACTGACCGAATGGTTAGGAAAGCCCGGGTACACCGCCTGCGCCGCCCCTGACGTTCCACGCAATGGAGATGGAATCGTGACAGACGCCTTTCTCGTCGGCGGAGTGCGCACCGCCGTCGGACGCTACGGCGGAGCACTCGCGAGCGTGCGGCCCGATGACCTCGCCGCGCTCGTCGTGCGGGCCGCGGTGGAGCGCGCCGAGCTCCCCGATGACGCGGTCGAGGAGGTGATCCTCGGCGCGGCGAATCAGGCCGGCGAGGACAACCGCAACGTGGCGCGCATGGCGGTGCTGCTCGCCGGGCTGCCCGACCACGTGCCGGGCATCACGGTGAATCGCCTGTGCGCGTCCGGGATGTCGGCGATCGCGATGGCCGCACAGGCGATCCGCGCCGGCGACGCCGACGTCATGCTCGCCGGCGGCGTGGAGTCGATGACCCGTGCTCCCTGGGTGCAGGCCAAGCCCGAGCGGGCCTGGGCGAAGCCCGGTGACGCGTTCGACACGTCCATCGGCTGGCGGTTCGCGAACCCGCGGCTGCTCGCCCGCGACAAGGCGACGTTCTCGATGCCGGAGACCGCCGAGGAGGTGGCGCGCCGCGACGGCATCACCCGCGAGGATGCCGACGCTTTCGCGCTGCGCAGTCAGCACCGTGCCGTCGCCGCGATCGACGCGGGCCGTTTCGAGGCGGAGATCGTCGCCGTCCCCACCCGCACCGGCGACGTGCTCGTCGATGAGGGGCCACGTCGCGACACGAGCCTCGAGGCGCTCGCCGGGCTGAGACCCGTCGTCTCCGGCGGAAGCGTCGTGACCGCGGGGAACTCGAGCTCGCTCAACGACGGCGCGTCCGCCGTCGTGGTGGCGAGCGCCGAAGCAGTGCGCCGCCACGGCCTGACACCCCGCGCGCGGATCGTGACGTCGACCTCCGCCGCTCTCGCCCCCGAGATCATGGGGCTGGGCCCCGTTCCCGCGACCGAGCGGGCGCTGAAGCGCACCGGGCTCTCCGTCGACGACCTCGGCGCCGTCGAGCTCAACGAGGCCTTCGCCTCGCAGTCGATCGCCTCGATGCGCCGACTGGGCCTCGATCCTGAGATCGTGAACCGCGACGGCGGCGCGATCGCCCTCGGCCATCCCCTCGGTTCGAGCGGATGCCGCATCGTCGTCACGCTGATGGGCCGGATGGAGCGCGAGGCAGCAGGCCTCGGACTGGCGACCATGTGCGTCGGAGTCGGCCAGGGCACCGCCATGATCCTGGAGCGGGTGGCATGAGCGAACCCGTGCTCGTCGAGCGTCGTGACGACCGCGTCGTCGCCACCCTGAACCGCCCTGACAAGCGCAACGCGATCGACCAGCAGACGATCGACGCGCTGCATGCGCTGTGCGCCGCGCTTGAAGCCGAGCCGCGCACCCTCATCATCACCGGCTCCGACGGCGTCTTCGCCTCCGGAGCCGACATCGCCCAGCTGCGCGCACGGCGCGCGGAGGATGCCCGCCGCGCGATCAACGCGACCGCGTTCATCCGCCTCAGCGAGCTGCCCATGCCCGTGATCGCCGCGGTGGAGGGGTACGCCCTCGGCGGTGGCGCCGAGCTGGCCTACGCCGCCGACATCCGCATCGCCGCCCCCACCCTGAAGATCGGAAACCCCGAGACCGGGCTCGGCATCATCGCCGCGGCCGGCGCGACCTGGCGGCTGCCCGAGATCGTGGGAGCGGCCCGAGCGAGCGAGCTGCTGCTCACCGGCCGGGTGCTGAACGCCGATGACGCTCTCGCCTGGGGCCTGATCTCGTCGGTCCACCCTGCCCATGAGCTGCTCACCGCCGCGCACGCCATCGCCGACCGCATCGCCCGGAACGACCCGCTCGCCACCCAGCACACCAAGCGCGCGCTGCGCGCGCCGCGGCACGAGCATCCCGACATCGAACGCGAGCTGCAGGCCGAGCTGTTCGAAAGCGAGGAGAAGCGGCGGCGCATGACGGAGTTCCTCGAGCGACGCACGGAACGCACCCCTCAGGGCGAAGCGGGAAGGGCACGCCGGTGAGCGCGCCGAAGACCGTCGGCGTCCTGGGCGGCGGGCGCATGGGCGCGGGCATCGCGCACGCGTTCCTGCTGGCCGGATCGCGGGTCACGGTGATCGAGCGGGATGCGGCGAGCGCCGACGCCGCGGCGGAGCGCGTCGGAGCCGGCATCCGCCGCTCGGCCGATCGCGACGCCGGCTTCGACATCGCCGAGACGGCCTCCCGCTTCTCGGTCGGCACGGATGTGTCCGCCTTCTCCGACGCCGAGCTCGTGATCGAGGCGGTGCCGGAGGACCGCGATCTGAAGGAGCAGGCCCTCTCCCGCGCCGAAGGGGTTCTCGGCGAGACGGCCGTACTCGCCTCGAACACCTCCTCCATCTCGATCGACGACCTGGCCGCGACCCGCCGGCACCCGGGACGCTTCCTGGGTCTGCACTTCTTCAACCCGGTGCCCGCGTCGGCGCTGGTCGAGATCGTGCGGGGGTCGGCGACCGACGACGTCGTCCTCGACCGCGCGCTGGGCTGGGTGCACGCGCTGGGCAAGACCCCGATCACGGTGAAGGACTCCCCCGGCTTCGCCTCCTCGCGGCTGGGCGTGATGCTCGGCCTGGAGGCGATCCGGATGCTCGAGGACGGTGTCGCGTCGGCATCCGACATCGACGCCGCGATGACCCTTGGCTACCGGCACCCGATGGGTCCGCTGCGCACCACCGACATCGTCGGCCTCGATGTGCGTCTCGGCATCGCCGAGGAGCTCGCCCGCGAACTGGGCGACCGTTTCGAACCGCCCGCGCTGCTGCGCCGGATGGTCGCCGACGGGCACCTCGGGCGCAAGTCAGGACGCGGCTTCTACGACTGGAATGAGGAGAACTGATGACCGACTACCTTCCGAGCTTCGTGCAGGGGCAGTGGTGGACTCCGCAGGACGACGCCGACGCGAACGAGGTGCGCGACGCCTCGACGGGCGAGGTGATCGCCCGCGTCAGCACCTCGGGCCTCGATCTCGCCGGTGCCCTCGAGTACGGGCGCACGACCGGGCACGCGAACCTCGCCCGGCTCACCTTCCACCAGCGGGCGGTGCTGCTCAAGCAGTTCGCCCTCGCCCTCACTGAGCGCAAGGACGAGCTCTACGCGCTCTCCGCGCGCTCGGGAGCGACGAGAACCGACTCCTGGGTCGACATCGACGGCGGCATCGGCGTGCTGTTCTCGTACTCGGGCAAGGGCCGCCGCGAGCTGCCGAACGCCACCGTGCACGTCGACGGCCCCGTGGAGCCGCTGTCGAAGGACGGCTCGTTCCTCGGTCGCCACGTCTACACGACGCTGCCCGGCGTCGCCGTGCAGATCAACGCCTTCAACTTCCCCGTCTGGGGGCCGCTCGAGAAGCTCGCGCCGGCCTTCCTCGCGGGCATGCCCACCGTGATCAAGCCCGCCACGCCGACCGGCTACCTGACCGAGGCGATGGTGCGCATCCTCGTCGAGTCCGGGTTGCTGCCCGACGGCTCACTGCAGCTGATCAGCGGCAGCGTGCCCTCCCTGCTCGACCACCTGCGGCTGGGCGACCTGGTCGCTTTCACGGGCAGCGCGTCGACCGCTGAGAACCTGCGCCGCCACCCGTCGGTGCAGACCGGCGGAGTGCGCTTCACCGCCGAGACCGACTCGATCAACGCCTCGGTCCTGGGCACGGATGCCGTCGCCGGCACCCCGGAGTTCGACGCCTACATCCGCCAGCTGGTGGTGGAGATGACGACGAAGGCGGGTCAGAAGTGCACCGCCATCCGCCGCGCGATCGTGCCGGCCGCGACGGCGGGCGACGTCATCGAGGCCGTGCGCGCCCGCATCGCCGAGAAGACCGTCCTCGGCGACCCCCGCGGCGAGGGCGTCACGATGGGACCACTGGTCTCCACGGCGCAGCGCGACGAGGTGCTGCGCCAGGTGCGCGCCCTGCAGGACGCCGGCGGCCGGGTGGTCGTCGGATCGACCGACGCCCCCGAGGTGCGCCTGGCCGACGGCAGCACGGGAGCAGCACCCGACGGCGCCTTCGTGTCGCCGGTGCTGCTGCAGTTCGACGATGCGCAGGCCGACGCCGTGCACGGCGTCGAGGCTTTCGGACCGGTGTCGTCGCTGCTCACCTACCAGACGACGGCCGAGGCCGCCGCGCTGGTCGCCCGCGGTGGCGGGTCGCTGGTCACCAGCGTGGCGACACACGACCCGGTGCAGGCCGTCGAGCTCGCGACGCGCATCGCACCGTTCAACGGCCGGATGCTGCTGCTCGACCGCGACGACGCGCGCTCCTCCACCGGCCACGGGTCGCCGCTGCCCGGTCTGGTGCACGGCGGTCCGGGGCGTGCCGGCGGCGGCGAGGAGCTCGGCGGCATCCGCGCGGTGCTGCACCACATGCAGCGCACCGCCGTGCAGGGCTCGCCCGAGATGCTCACCGCGCTCACCGGTGTGTGGCACGCCGGTGCGGCGGCGAACACCGACGGCCGGCATCCGTTCCGCAAGTCGCTGGCCGAACTGCGCATCGGCGATCAGATCGTCTCGCAGTCGCGCGAAGTGACCCTCGACGACATCGAGACCTTCGCGCGCTTCACCGGCGACACCTTCTACGCCCACATGGATGAGCAGTCCGCCGCCGCCAACCCGTTCTTCCCCGGCCGGGTGGCGCACGGCTACCTGCTCGTGTCGTGGGCGGCAGGCCTCTTCGTCGACCCTGCGCCCGGTCCGGTCCTCGCCAACTACGGCCTGGAGAACCTGCGCTTCCTCACCCCCGTCTCGCCGGGTGACAGCATCCGGGTCGAGCTCACGGCGAAGCAGATCACGCCGCGGGAGACCGACGAGTACGGCGAGGTGCGCTGGGATGCGGTGATCCGCAACCAGGACGACGAGGTCGTCGCGATCTATGACGTGCTCACCCTGGTGACCAAGCAGCCGGCCGATGTCGAGACCCCCGAGGCCGCGGCGGTGCCGGCATGAGGGCGATGATGCAGCGGGACGCCGCGTCGGCATCGCTCGGCATGGTCGTCGACGTCGACGAACCCGGCCGTGCGGTGGTGTCGATGCCCGTGCGGGAGGACATGCTGAACGGGTTCGCCATCACCCATGGCGGACTCGTGTTCACCCTGGCGGACACGGCGTTCGCGATCGCCTGCAACGAGGACGAACGGGTGACCGTCGCGGCCGGCGCGGACATCACCTTCCTCAAATCCACGGGTGCGGGGCAGACGCTCACCGCGACGGCCGAGCGCCGCGTCGTGAACGGCAGAACCGGCCTGTACGACGTCACCGTGACCGACGAGACCGGCGACGTCGTCGCCGAATTCCGCGGCCGCTCCCTCACCACCAACCGCGCCGCGGAATGACGCGCTGACCGAACCGGAGATCCCTATGTCGACGATGACCGGACCCGCCACCGACACTCTCGACGCCGCCGAGCGGCTGTCCCGCCCCGACCTCGAAGCGCTGCAGCTGGAACGGCTGCAGTGGACGGTGCGGCACGCGTACCAGAACGTGCCGCACTACACCCGTGCGCTCGACGAGGCAGGGGTCTCGCCCGGCGACATCCGCTCGCTCGACGATGTTCGGCTGCTCCCCTTCACCACGAAGGAGGATCTGCGCCAGAACTACCCCTTCGGCATGTTCGCCGTGCCGATGGAGCAGGTGCGGCGCGTGCACGCCTCCTCGGGAACGACCGGCCGCCCCACGGTGGTCGGCTACACGGAGGCCGACCTGTCGAACTGGGCGGATCTCATCGCCCGGTCGCTGCGCGCCTCCGGCATCCGTCCTGGCATGAAGGTGCACAACGCCTACGGGTACGGGCTGTTCACCGGAGGGCTCGGCGCGCACGCCGGCATCGAGCGCCTCGGTGCCACGGTGATCCCGATGTCGGGCGGTCAGACGGCCCGGCAGGTGCAGCTGATCCGCGACTTCGAGCCCGACGCGATCCTCTGCACGCCGAGCTACCTGCTGACGATCGCCGACGCCATGGAGGACGCGGGCATCGACCCGTCGTCGACGTCGCTGAAGGTCGCCGTGCTGGGGGCGGAGCCCTGGACGAACGAGATGCGCGCCGAGCTGGAGCGTCGCCTCGGCATCGACGCCCTCGACATCTACGGGCTGAGCGAGGTGATGGGTCCCGGTGTGGGCAACGAGTGCGTCGAGACGAAGGACGGTCCGCACATCTGGGAGGACCACTTCCTGCCCGAGGTGGTCGACGATGACGGCAACCCGCTGCCGGACGGCGAGATCGGCGAGCTGGTCTTCACCTCGCTCACCAAACAGGCCTTCCCGGTGCTGCGCTACCGCACCCGCGACCTCACGCGGCTGCTGCCCGGCACGGCCCGCCCGGCGATGCGGCGGATGGAGAAGATCACGGGGCGCAACGACGACATGATCATCCTGCGCGGCGTGAACATCTTCCCCACGCAGATCGAAGAGCTCGTGCTGGGCATCGAGCACCTGACCCCGCACTTCGTCATCGAGCTGACCCGCGAGGGCCGCATGGACGCCATGTCGGTGCGCATCGAGCGGCACCCGCATCTGGGCCGCGAGGTGTGCGAAGCGGCCGCCGTCGTCCTCGCCGAGCGCATCAAGACGCACATCGGATCGAGCGTCGCGGTGCGCCTCGAGGAGCCCGGCGCGCTGCCGCGCAGCGAGGGCAAGTACAAGCGGGTGTACGACCTGCGCTGACGGATGCGGCGCGCCGCACAGCACCGATGCGGCGCTGTGCGGCCGCTCAGCCGCGCACGGCGAGCACGAAGGGCAGCACGGCGCTCGCCCCCGCACGGCGCAGCTCCCGGGCGGCGACCGTGAGCGTCCATCGGCTGTCCGCCTGATCGTCGACCAGCAGCACCGGTCCCGGCGGCACCTCGATGCCCTCCGCGGTGAACCGATCCCAGAGGCCGGCGAGGCGGAACACGCTGTTGCCGCCCGGCTGACCGCTCGGTCCGCCGTTCGCCGTTCCCAGGGTGCCGAGGTACGGCAGCCGGCCGACCTCGGCGAGGCCACGGGCGAGCGAGTCGATCAGCAGGGGACGCGAGCGCGAGGGCACCGCGACCACGGCGGCAGGCCGTTGCTCCCATGCCCAGCCGGCGAGCACCCGCACGCAGGCCGCCAGTACCTGGGGTGAGACGGGCGCATCGGTCGCATTCGCCGCGAACAGCTCGCGCAGCGTCCCGCCCCACCCGAGGTCGGTGAGGCGCGCGAGCGCGCGCCCTTCGCTCGCCTGCTCCTCGACGGGGATGCGGCCCTTCACCGCGACACCCACCCGGTCGGCGCCGGTCGGCCACTGCCGGCGTGCCTCGACGGCGACACCGACACGGTCGAGCGATTCCGCTGCGGCGCCGGCGGCATCGCTGCCGACCTCACGCGGGAACCACGGGCCCGCGCAGTTGTCGCACCGACCGCAGGGCGCCGCGGTGTCATCGTCGAGTGAGCGCTGCAGGAACTCCATGCGGCATTCGCCGGTCTGCTCGTACTCGATCATGTGCTGCTGCTCGGCGCGACGCTCGGCGGCGATGCGCTCATACCGCTCCGCGTCGTAGGTCCACGGCTGCCCGGTGGCGATCCAGCCGCCCTGCACGCGCCGCACGGCGCCGTCGACGTCGAGCACCTTGAGCAGCAGTTCGAGCGGCGTGCGCCGGATGTCGACGACGGCCTCCAGCGCCGGCGTCGAGACGGGTGTGTCGCCGAGCGCCGCGATGACGCGCTCCGCGCGCTCCCGATCGGGCATCGACGCCGTTGCGAAGTAGTGCCAGATGTCGCGGTCCTCCGGTCCGGGCAACAGCAGCACATCGGCGCTGTCGCTGGCACGGCCGGCACGACCGACCTGTTGGTAATACGCCACGGGCGACGACGGCGCGCCCAGATGCAGCACGAATCCGAGGTCGGGTTTGTCGAAGCCCATGCCCAGCGCGCTGGTGGCGACCAGCGCCTTCACCTCATTGCGCTTGAGCATCCCTTCGGATTCCTCACGCTCTTCGGCATCGGTCTGCCCGGTGTACGCGCGCACGTCATGGCCGTTCTCACGCAGCAGCCGCGCGGTGTCGACGGCGGCCGAGACCGTGAGCGTGTAGATGATGCCCGAGCCGGGCAGATCGTCGAGGTGGCTGAGCAGCCAGGCCAGCCGCTGCGCGGACCCCGGCAGCGGAAGCACGCCGAGCCGCAGCGACGAACGGGCCAGCGGGCCGCGGATCGTGAGCACCGGCTCACCATCGGATCCGGTGCCGCCCGCTTCGAGCTGCTCGGCCACATCGGCCACCACCCGGCTGTTGGCCGTGGCGGTGGTGGCGAGCACCGGCACGCCGGCGGGCATCCCGGCGATGAGGTCGCGCAGCCGCCGGTAATCCGGACGGAAGTCATGCCCCCAGTCGCTGATGCAGTGCGCCTCGTCGACGACCAGCAGCCCGATGCGTCGCACGAGCGCGGGCAGCTGCTGCTCGCGGAATGCCGGGTTGTTGAGGCGTTCGGGCGAGACGAGCAGCACGTCGACCTCGTCTCGATCCAGCCGCGCGGTGACTTCGTCCCATTCGTGCGCGTTCGTGGAGTTGATCGCGACGGCACGCACGCCGGCGCGCTCGGCAGCCGCGATCTGGTCGCGCATCAACGCGAGCAGCGGCGACACGAGGACCGTCGGACCCGCGCCGCGGCGACGCAGCAGCAGCGTCGCGACGAAGTACACCGCTGACTTGCCCCAGCCGGTGCGCTGCACCACAAGCGTCCGCCGGCGCTGCTCGACCAGAGCCGCGATGGCTTCGTACTGCCCGTCGTGGAACTCTGCATCGGGACGACCGACCAGGTCACGCAGTGCGGCGAGCGCGGCATCGCGGGTCTCGGAGGAGTTCGGGGAAGCCATGCCCCCACTCTGCCGCACTCCGCCGACATGCCCCGCGGTGCATTCACCGAGCCGGCGCGCCGCGGCCGAACCAGACGACCTTCGCGGCGGTCCGACTCGTCTAGCGTGGAGGGATGATCAGCCGCGAACTGGCCGTCGCCCTGCGGGACGCCGGATTGGTGTGGCATCCGGCCAGCGGCGACCGCTTCCAGCTGGACCTGCCCGATGACGTCGAGCTCGAGGCCGAGGCCGAGATCTTCACCGTCAGCGAGATGACCATCGAGGCGCGGCGGACCCCGACGGGCACCGACCTCGCGTTCAACGGCACGACCGAGTGGGCGCTGGACTCGGTGCAGCTCGCCGACGCGGTCTGGCTTCCGCGCGAGGATCAGCTGCGGGAGCTGCTGCGGGGCACGTTCCGCAGCCTGCGACGGCTCACCGACGCGTTCGTCGTCGAGATCGAGATCGCCGGCGAGACGCTGCGTTACGAGCATCCCGACCCCTCCGAGGCGTACGGACAGGCACTGCTCGAGCTCATCGGCCGCTCGCGCTGAGCATCGGCGCTCTGCGTCGGGCACAGCATGGGGGTTGCGCGCCGTCTGCCGTCGTGTCAAAATTACCTAACGATCGGTCAGTAAACACAGGAGTCGATGATGACCAGCCCCGCAGATCTGTCGCTCATCGACGGCGACGTCGCCGACAGAGAGCGCCTGTTCGATGAACTCGTCGCGAACGAGCAGCGCGTCGAACCGCGTGACTGGATGCCCGAGGCGTATCGCAAGACGCTGATCCGGCAGATCTCCCAGCACGCGCACTCCGAGATCATCGGGATGCAGCCCGAAGGCAACTGGATCACGCGCGCCCCGAGCCTGAAGCGCAAGGCCATCCTGATGGCCAAGGTGCAGGACGAGGCCGGGCACGGCCTGTACCTGTACTCCGCGGCGCAGACCCTCGGCATCACGCGCGACGAGATGATGGACCAGCTCATCAGCGGCAAGGCGAAGTACTCCTCGATCTTCAACTACCCCACCCCCACCTGGGCCGACATGGGTGCGATCGGCTGGCTGGTCGACGGTGCCGCGATCTGCAACCAGGTGCCGCTGTGCCGCGCGTCGTACGGCCCGTACGGGCGCGCGATGGTGCGGGTGTGCAAGGAGGAGTCCTTCCACCAGCGGCAGGGCTTCGAGATCCTGCTGACCCTGATGCAGGGCTCCGACGAGCAGCGCGCGATGGCGCAGGATGCGGTGGATCGCTGGTACTGGCCGAGCCTCGCCATGTTCGGGCCGCCCGATGACCAGTCGCCCAACTCGGCCCAGTCGATGAAGTGGAAGATCAAGCGCTTCTCGAACGACGAGCTGCGTCAGCGCTTCGTCGGGATGCTCGTCCCCCAGGCCGAGATCCTCGGTGTCACCCTGCCCGACCCCGAGCTGCGCTTCGACGAGGAGACAGGCCGGTACGAGATGGGCGAGATCGACTGGGACGAGTTCTTCGAGGTGCTGGGCGGCGACGGCCCGTGCAACGCCGAGCGTCTGGAGCGCCGCCGCACCGCGCACGAGGAGGGCGCCTGGGTGCGCGAGGCGGCCGCCGAGTACGCCCGCAAGAAGGCCCTGCGCGTGGAAGGGAAGGTGGCGTGATGGCGACCCCTGGCGGCTCCCCGGAGGAGACCTGGCCGCTGTGGGAGGTCTTCGTCCGCGCGAACCGCGGACTGAGCCACGTGCACGTGGGATCGCTGCACGCACCGGACGCGGACATGGCCGTGCGCAACGCCCGCGACCTGTACACTCGCCGCGGCGAGGGCGTGTCGATCTGGGTGGTGCCCGCGGATGCCGTCACGACGAGCGACCCCGACGGCAAGGACGCCTTCTTCGAGAGCCCCGCAGGCAAGAACTACCGGCACGCCGTGTACTACACGGCATCCGAGGGGGTGCCGCACCTGTGAGCGCGACGCATACCGACGAGGCGGAGAGCGGGCACGGGGACGTCTCCGTCACCGAGTTGCGGCTCTCGGAGGAACTCTCCGGCACCGGCGGCAGCGCCCGCTCGGCCGACATCGCCGAGTACGCGATGTGGCTCGGAGACGATGCCCTCATCCTCTCGCAGCAGCTCGGCGCGTGGATCTCACGGGCACCGGAGCTCGAGGAGGACGTCGCGCTGGGCAACATCGCCCTCGACCTGCTGGGTCACGCGCGCTCCCTGCTGCACTACGCCGGTTCGTGGGACGGCCGCAGCGAGGACGACCTGGCGTACTTCCGCGACGAGCCGGAGTTCCGCAGCGCGTGGCTCATGGAGCAGCCCAACGGCGACTTCGCGCAGACCATCGCGCGCCAGTTGCTCGCGTCGGTCTACATGTTCGAGCTCTACCGGGCGCTGACGTCGTCGGCCGACGCGACGCTCGCCGCGATCGCGGAGAAGTCCGTCAAGGAGGTCGACTACCATCGCGACCACGCCGTGCAGTGGGTGCTGCGCCTCGCGGGCGGCACCGAGGAGTCGCGCCGGCGGATCGTCCGCGCGTTCGCGGACCTGTGGCCGTACGCGACCGAGTTGTTCCGCGACGAGCCGCTCATCGACCGCCTCGGCGACGTCGCCGTCCGGCCCTCTTCGCTGCGCGCCGGCTTCGACGCCGTCGTCGACACGGTCTTCCGCGAGGCCGAGCTCGAGATCCCGGCCGGCGGATCGTCGTCGGCCGGCGGCCGACGCGGAATGCACTCCACGCCGTTCGGACACCTGATCGCCGAGATGCAGGTGCTGGCGCGGCGGCATCCGGGAGCGACGTGGTGATCGACATGACCGCCGTGCCACGGACCGATCGGGCCGACCGCGCGCGCCGTGTCGCCGCCGGCGTCGCCGACCCCGAGATCCCGGTGCTCACCATCGAGGATCTCGGCGTGCTGCGGGCCGTGACGGTGGCGGAACGCGACGGCCGCGAGCACGTGCAGGTCGACATCACGCCCACCTACAGCGGATGCCCGGCGATGGACGCGATCCGCGACGACGTCGTGCTCGCCCTCACCGCCGACGGATTCGGCGACGTCGATGTCCGTCTGGTGCTCAGTCCGGCGTGGACGACGGACTGGATGAGCGAGGAGGGCAAGCGCAAGCTGGTCGAGTACGGGATCGCACCGCCGACCGGCCGCGCCGCGGCATCCGGTCCCATCCGCCTCGCCCTCAGCGTGCGCTGCCCGCGCTGCGGCTCTCTCGACACCCGTGAGGTCTCCCCCTTCGGATCCACGTCGTGCAAGGCGCTCTACGAGTGCCGCGCGTGCCTGGAGCCCTTCGACCACTTCAAGGTGATCTGATGTCGCTGTTCCGGATGCCCGACACCGTGGCCGCACCCGTACCGCGCGAGATCGATCCGCCGGCTTCGTCGCGGCGCGCCCGGTTCCACACCCTCACCGTCTCGGACGTGCGTCCGCTCACCGACGACGCCATCGAGGTCACCTTCGCCGTCCCCGCCGAGCTCGCGCACGCCTACGACTACCTACCGGGTCAGTACGTCGCCTTGCGCGTGCACCTCGACGGCGCCGAGGTCCGGCGCTCCTACTCGCTGTGCCGCCCCCCGGCGCCTGTCACGTCCGGAGGGACGAGCCTCAGCGTCGCGGTGAAGCGCGACGAGGGAGGCCTGTTCTCGACCTGGGCGCAGACGGAGCTGCGGCCGGGCTTCGAGATCGACGTGATGAGCCCCCAGGGCACCTTCACCTCCGGCCTCGCCGAACTCGACGGCGCGCACGTCGTGGGCATCGCCGCCGGCTCGGGGATCACGCCGCTGATGTCGCTGGCGCAGAATCTGCTCGCCGCGTCGGACACCACGCGGTTCACACTGCTGTACACGAACAAGTCGACCGGCGATGTGATGTTCCTCGAGGACCTCGCCGAGCTGAAGGACCGCTACCCCACTCGTCTCGTGCTGCACCATGTGCTCTCGCGTGAGCAGCGGGCCGCACCGGTGCTGTCGGGCCGCATCGACGAGCACCGGCTGCGCACCATCCTCGACGCGCTCATCCTGCCCGCCACCGTCGACGAGTGGTTCCTGTGCGGGCCCTTCGCTCTGGTCGACCTGTGCCGCGAGGTGCTGGCCGACATCGGCGTTCCCCGCGAGCACGTGCGCTTCGAGCTGTTCACCAACGGGGATGCTCCCGCGGAGCGCGGACCGCGCCGCGTCGAGGTGCGCAGGGGTGAGAAGACCTACCGCATCGAGATCAGTCTGGACGGCGTCTCATCGACCGTGGAGAGCCCGGTCGACGCGCATGAGTCCGTGCTCAACGCGGCACTGCGGGTGCGCCCTGATGCACCGTTCGCGTGCTCCGGCGGCGTGTGCGGCACCTGCCGGGCGCGGGTGATCGAGGGCAGCGTGACGATGACCGAGAACTACGCGCTCGAACCGGACGAGATCGATCGCGGCTACGTGCTCACCTGTCAGTCGCACCCCACCAGCGACCGCATCGTCGTGGACTACGACGTCTGACCGTCCGACCGAGGAGCAGCCATGATCGACATCTCCATCGCCGACGACGTCGCGCACATCACCCTGAACGCGCCGGCCAGGCTCAACGCGCTCGACGAGCAGGCGCTGCACGGTCTCGACGCCGCCTACGACGAGGCGGAGCGCGCCGGTGTGCGGGCGCTCGTGCTGCGCGGCGAGGGTCGGGCGTTCTGCGCCGGGCGCGACATCGCCGACGTCGACCCGCGCGACGACGACGTGATGGGCTACCTCGGCGGCGTCGTCACCCCGCTGCTGCGGCGCATGTCCGAGTTCCCCGCGCCGACCTTCGCCGTCGCGCACGGCGCATGCCTCGGTGTCGGGCTCGGCCTGCTGATCGCCACCGACGTGGTGTACGTGGCCGAGTCGGCCAAGATCGGCTCGCCGTTCGCCGCGCTGGGAGCGACGCTGGATTCCGGCGGACATGCCCTCTTCCTCGACCGCCTCGGCGCTCATCGGACACTCGATCTCATCTACACCGGCCGGCTGATATCGGGGGCCGAGGCCGTCGCGGCCGGACTGTTCTCGCGGGTGTTCCCCGACGACGAGGTGGTGCAGGCGACCGAGGATGCCGCGAAGGCCGCCGCCCGCGGCGCCACCCGGGCGTTCCTCGCCAGCAAGGAGCTCGTGCGCCGCATCCGCGACGAGCGCCTCACACTGTGGGAATCGGTCGACGTGGAGAACGCCGCGCAGGCCGCCCTGTGCGACACCGACGATTACCGGGAGGGCTTCGCGGCCTTCCAGGAGAAGCGCACGCCGGAGTTCCGCGGGCGCTGAGTCCGGCATCATCCGCGCGGGAACCGGGTGCCGCATGTCGGATGCCGGTGCGAGAATGCGGGGATGATGCTCTCGGAGCTCGTCGCCACCACCGACGACGTCGCAGCCACGTCGTCGCGGCTCGCCAAGATCGAGGCGCTCGCCCGCCTGCTGGAGCGTGCCGAGCCGGACGAGATCCCGACTCTCATGGGTCTGCTGCAGGCCTCGCCACGGCAGGGCCGGCTGGGCGTGGGATGGCGCACGATCTCCGCTCTCTCGGTCGAGCACGCTCGTGTCCCGACGTTGACGATCGGCGATGTCGATCGCGGGCTGGATGCTCTCGCTGCGGCGTCCGGCTCGGGATCCGCCGGTGTACGGCACGAGCTCCTCGTCGGTCTCGCCGAGCGGACCACCGCCGCGGAGTGGGACTTCCTGGTCCGCGCGATGCTGGGCGAGCTGCGCACCGGGGCGCTGGCGGGTGTGCTGCTCGACGGTGTGGCGCGTGCGTCCGGCAAGCCGGCGGCATCGGTGCGGCGCGCGGCGATGCTCTCGGGGGACCTCGGCGAGACAGCACGGATCGCGCTGACCGGAACGATCGACGACCTCGACGCCGTCGGCCTCGCCGTGGGCCGGCCCGTGCTGCCGATGCTGGCAGCCACGGCCGCCACGCCTACGGCCGCACTCGGGACCACCGGCCGCGCCTCCGTCGAGTACAAGCTCGACGGCGCACGTATCCAGGTGCACCGCCATGGTGACACGGTCGGCGTCTACACCCGCAGCCTGGCCGACATCACGCACCGCGTTCCCGAGATCGTCGAGATCGTGCGCGCGCTGCCCGCGCGCGATCTCATCCTCGACGGCGAGACGCTCTCGCTCGACGAGGACGGCGGCCCGCGGCCCTTCCAGCAGACCATGTCGCGGTTCGGCGCCGACGTCTCGCGTGAGCTGCTGCTGCGCCCCTGGTTCTTCGACCTGCTGCACGTCGACGGCCGCGACCTGATCGATGAGCCGCTGTCCGTTCGTCTCTCCGAACTGGAGCGCATCGCGGGCGACTGGCGCATGCCCGGCATCGTGACCGACGACCCCGAGGCCGCCGAGCAGCTGTCACGCGAAGCCCTCGCCGCCGGTCACGAGGGCGTCGTGGTGAAGGCCATCGACTCCGCCTACACGGCCGGCCGGCGCGGCAAGTCGTGGGTGAAGGTGAAACCGGTGCTCACCTATGACCTCGTCGTGCTCGCGGCGGAGTGGGGGTCGGGTCGTCGCCGAGGATGGCTGTCGAACCTGCATCTCGGCGCTCACGACCCGGACGGCGAGTTCGTCGAGCCGGGCGGATTCGTGATGGTCGGCAAGACGTTCAAGGGTCTCACCGACGAGCTGCTGCGCTGGCAGACCGAGCGGTTCCCTGAGGTCGAAACCCATCGCACTGCGCAGGCCGTGTTCCTGCGGCCCGAGATCGTCGTCGAGATCGCGATCGACGGGGTGCAGCGCTCGCCGCGCTATCCCGGCGGTATCGCCCTGCGCTTCGCGCGGGTGAAGGGCTACCGGCACGACAAGACACCGGCCGACGCCGACACGATCCAGACGCTGCGGGCCCTGCTGCGCGGTTGAGTCGCAAGTTGTTCGAGATAATGTTCGAGACTCGGGGTCGATTCGGGTATGTCGCTCCGTACGTCACCGGTGGCAGCGGTCGAGCCCGCTGCCGCAGCCGGAGGTCACGCCGAGGGCGGCAGGCCCTGATCCTCCTGCACGACCGTGCCCTTGTACGACCAGGGGAAGTCGATCCACAGATCGGTGTCCTTCCAGGCGTAGTCCGGCTGGATGATCGTGGTGGGCTTGGTGTAGATGGTCACCGAGCGCACCTCCGCACCCTTCTCGGCGAGCAGCTGCACGGCGAGGGCCAGGGTGCGCCCGGAGTCGGCGACGTCATCGACGAGCAGCACTCGCCTGCCGTCCAGGTAGGCCATGTCGAGCGCCGGCGGAAGCACCTCGGGGGCGTCGAGCACCGTGCCGATGCCGGTGTAGAACTCGACGTTGATGGCGCCGCAGTTCTTGGCGCCGAGTCCGTAGGCGATCGCACCGGCCGGCAGCAGTCCGCCGCGGGCGATCGCCACCACGACCTCGGGCATGAAGCCGCTGCCGAGGATCCGACGGGCGAGCTCCCGCGTCGCCTCTCCGAAGCCGTCCCAGGTGAGCGTCTCGCGCTCGATCACCGCATCCGTCATGTGCTCATTCTCGCCCATCGCGGCCCGGCACCCGTCCGAGATGAGGTAGAACAGAAGGGCAGCATCGCCGTTCACCCGAGGTCTTCATGTGCCGTCTCTTCGCTTTCGTCTCCCCTGACCAGTCCACCGCCGGCGGCGAACTCGGACCCGCGGGAATCGAGAGCCTCCTCTCCCTCGCGCGCCTGCACGGCGACGGCTGGGGATGGGCCGGGGTCGCTCGCCCCGGTCAGGCGCCTCAGGTGCACAGCTCGGCCGAGTCCGCGGCATCCGACCCCGCCTTCGGCACCGCCCTGTCGACCCCGGTCCGCTCCGCGATGGTGCACCTGCGCTGGGCCACCCCTGGCATCCCGGTCTCGGCCCGCAACGCGCACCCCTTCCACGTCGGCGATCTGGCGTTCGAACACAACGGCTCGCTGAAGCCTCTCGACGATCTGCGGGCACTGCTCTCCCCCGATCTTCTCGCCCAGCTGCACGGCGACACCGACAGCGAGATGTACTTCGCGCTGATCCGGGAGCAGCTGGCACTCGGGTTCCCGCTGGCGGATGCGGCGGTGCGCGTCGCCGCCCGGCTGCGCGAGGCGTTCCCGTTCGCCAGCCTGAACGCGATCCTGCTCGACGCCGAGCAGCTGGTGGTCGTGCACGCCAGTGCGCGCAGCATCCTCTCCGAACGCGACCTGAGCGTGATTTCCCGGCATCCACATCTGCCCGAGGAGCACAACGAGGACTACTTCGCGCTGCGCTGGACGCGCACGCGCGACGGCGTGATCCTGATCGGCTCCACCGGCGTCGCCGCCGACGACTGGCGTCCGCTTCCTGCCGAAGCCGTGACGGCGATCCGCCTCGCGGACGGCAGCAGCAGCATGCTCGAGCTGGCCGACGTCGCCGTCATGCAGCGCTAGGCTTCGCGGCGCTAGAATCGACGCGTCCGACCTTCGAGGCCGGTGCCCGAAAAAGGGGCACGAAGCACTCCGCGACGCAGCGCGAGCGGCGAGACACATACGGACTGCATCCGTTCCCGTCTCGAAAGGCACTGTCATGCCCTCCGTGTCCGCCCACGTCGCCCTCACACTCGCTCAGCACATCGATCACGTCTTCGGAGTGATGGGCAACGGCAACGCCTACTTCCTCGACGCGCTCGAGTCGCAGACCGACGCTGTGTTCACCGCCGTGCGCCATGAGCAGGGCGCGGTCGTCGCCGCCGACGCGCACTTCCGCGCATCAGGGCGCATCGCCGCCGCCACCTCCACCTACGGCGCCGGATTCACGAACACCATCACCGCGCTCGCCGAGGCCGTGCAGGCGCACGTGCCCCTCGTTCTCGTGGTCGGCGACGAGCCCACCTCGGGTCCTCGCCCGTGGGACGTCGACCAGATCGCCCTGGCCTCGGCGGTCGGCGCCCGCACCTATACCACCGGTCGGGCGGATGCTGCCGCGACGACGGTCATCGCGATCGAACACGCTCTCACCTACCGGGTGCCGGTGGTGCTCGCGATCCCCTACGATGTCGCGGCGCTCGACGCCGGTCCCGTGCCCGAGGCACCGGCGCCGCGCCGTCCCGCGCCACTGGCCCCGCGCGGCGAGTTCGCCGAGGGGATGCTCGACGACATCGCCGCGGCGCTGCGCACCGCGAAGCACCCCTTCTTGCTGGCCGGTCGCGGCGCGTGGCTGGCCGGCGCCGGGGAGGCGCTGGGAGCGCTGGCCGACGCCACCGGAGCACTCACCGCCTCCACCGCCCTGGGCCGCGGAGTCTTCCCCGACGAACGATACGACCTCGGCGTGACCGGCGGGTTCGGCGCGGACGGTGCGATGGAGCTCGTGCAGCAGGCCGACGTCGCCGTCGTCTTCGGCGCGTCGCTCAACCAGTTCACGATGCGCTTCGGCGAGCTGTTCGCACCGGGCACAAGGGTCTTCCAGATCGACGTGCTCCCCGCCGCCACGCATGCGCATGTCGGCGGCTTCGTCCGGGCGGATGCTCGTCTCGCGGCATCCGCGCTCGTCGAGCGCCTCGCGGGCGCCGCCCCGTCCGGGTGGCGGGAGTCGGTCGACGCGGCCGCAGCGCGGGCCTATGCCGAGGGCGATGCGATCGCCGCGGACGGGCGCCTCGATCCCCGATCGGCGGCACGTCGGATCGCCGAGCTGCTGCCCGGCGACCGCGTGGTCGTCTCGGACGGCGGGCATTTCATCGGCTGGGCGAACATGTACTGGCCGGTCGCCGCCCCCGACCGCATGATGATGATCGGCACCGCGTTCCAGTCGATCGGTCAGGGCTGGCCGAGCGTCGTCGGTGCGACCCGCGCCCGGCCCGAGTCGACCATCGTGCTCACCTCGGGCGACGGCGGCGGCCTGATGGCGATCGCCGACCTGGAGTCGGCCGTCCGCGCCGCCGGCGGACGCGGCATGGCCGTGATCTGGAACGACGCCGCCTACGGCGCCGAGGTGAACCTGTACGGGCTGAAGGGGCTCGCCGAAGCGCCGATGCGCATCCCCGAGGTCGATTTCGCCGCCTTCGGTGCGGCGGCCGGCGCGGAAGGGGTCGTCGTGCGGACCCTCGACGACCTCGATCGGCTGCGCACCTGGTCAGCCGAGGATCCCGCCGAGCGACGGTTCCTGGTGCTCGATCTGCGGATCTCCGGCGCTGTCATCGCGCCGTACCAGCAGGAGATCATCCGCGTGAACTCGTGACCGCGGCGTCCGCGTTACCCGCTTTGCAGGAGATCAACGGGGATGCAGGAGCGATCCGCCCGGATCGCTCCTGCAAAGCGGGTGATCTCCGGCATCCGCGTCAGATCCAGCCCTTGTCCTGGGCGATCCGCACCGCCTGGGCGCGGTTCGCGGCACCGACCTTGCCGATCGCCGCCGAAAGGTTGTTGCGCACCGTGCCTGCGGAGAGGAACACCTCGGATGCGATCGCCGCAGCGCTGCGACCGTCGGCGGCGAGCCGCAGCACCTGGCGTTCCCGCTCGGTGAGCGGATTCGCGCCCTCGAACAGACTCGCCTCGGCGAGCGCAGGATCGACCACGCGCAGGCCCGCGTGCACTCGGCGCACGGCGTCGGCGAGCTGCTCGGCCGGCGCATCCTTGACGACGAATCCGCTGGCGCCGGCATCCAGTGCCGCGCGCAGATAGCCCGGTCGCGCGAACGTCGTCACGATGAGCACCCGGGTGCCGGCGCTGGCGGCGCGCACCGCCTGCGTCGCGGCGATGCCGTCCATGCCGGGCATCTGGATGTCCATGAGGCAGACATCCGGAAACGTCCGCGCCACCACCTGCACGGCCTCCTGGCCGTCACCGGCGACGCCGACGACGCTGAGGTCGTCCTCCAGGTCCAGAAGGGCGGCCAGCGCACCGCGCAGCATCGTCTGGTCGTCGGCGATCACCAGCCGGATCTGATCGTCGTCCGTCACCACGTCACCTCCACCCGCGTGCCGCGTCCATCGCCGGCGCCGACGGCGAGGGCGGCTCCGCCGATCGTCGCCCGCTCCCGCATCCCGCGGACGCCGTTGCCCTCGGCGCCCGTGAGACCGCGCCCGTCATCGACCACGGCGAACCTCCCCGGCGCGATGCGCACGGTGACCGTCGACGCATCGGCATGACGCAGGATGTTCGTCGTCGCTTCGCGGAGGATCCAGCTCGCGGTCAGCGACTGCGCGGGCGAGAGCGCGGCCTCCTCCCCCTCCACCCGCAGGGTGATGTCGGCGGCGTGCAGCGCACGGCGGCATGAGACCAGCTCCCCCGCGAGTGCTGCGGTGCGCACGTCGGCGACCGTCGCCCGCACGCCCGCGATGGCCTCGGTCGTGAGCGCTTCGATGTCGGCGAGCTCCGCCTTGGCGCGCTCGGGGTCGCTGTCGATGAGCCTGCGCACCAGCTGCGCCTTCAGGCTCACCACGGTCAGCGAATGCCCGACGAGGTCGTGCACATCACGCGCCACGGCCTCGCGCCCCTCGCTGGTGGCGAGTTCGAGCCCGATCCGCTCCGCCTCGTCCGAGCGGATGATCAGGGTCGTCGAGACCGTGTTGACCACCGCCAGCATCACCAGGATCGCCAGCACCGACAGGTAGGCCATCCCACCCGGGACGGCGAGGACGATCATCGCGGTGATCGCGATGCAGACCGAGACCGTGACCCAGTGCGCCAGCCGGGTGAGCCCGTACGACGCGAACGACATGATGAACGGCAGAAAGCTCAGCGCCGACCCGCCCGCCGCCGGCACCGCCAGCGCCGCGCAGGCGATGAGTCCGCCGAACGCCGCCCACTGGATCGGCTTCGGCGGTGTGGTGAGTCCCCCACCGCCGAGACTCATCCCGTGGACGAAGCCGGCCACGTAGATCACCACGAAGGCCCCGAGTGCGACCCAGCCCGTCACCACCCATGCCTGCGCCGCGGTCGATCGCAGCAGCGCCATCACCGGGTAGACCAGGAAGACGAGCCAGACGACGGCCATCAGCCAGCCGTAGCGCTCCCACTGCGATCCCGCGCCCCGCTGGGGGCGCGGGATCGGCGCGGTCGTACGTCCCGTCATGATCTCGACCCTATCGGCGCGAGGTGGACCGCCGGACGCCGACGGCCACGAGGACCCCGAACACGACCACCCACGCGACGACGTTCGCGACGAGCGTCCAGAGCGGGTCGGTGTGCCCGGTCGTGAGCACGCCGTCGGTGAGCGGCCAGCGCGTGAGGGCGACGAAACCGTAGAGCGGGGTGAACCGGGCGATGTCGAGCATCACGCCGTCCAGCGGCAGGAACACGTTGCCGAAGAAGGCGAAGAAGGTCATCGAGATGGAGGCCAGCGCCGCTGCCGTGTCGGAGTTGAAGAACAGCCCGACGCCGAGGCCGTACAGCCCGAACATCAGCCCGATACCGAGGATGATCCCCGCGGTGGCCGCCCAGCGCCAGCCGTCCGTCGCCTCGGCTCCGGTGAGCAGCCCGGCGACGAAGACGGCGAGCACCGCGAGAGCGGCGAAGGCGACGGCGGTGAGCAGTTTCGTCACCGCGTACCCGGCGGTGCCGAGCGGGGTCATCGCGAGCTGGCGCCCCCAGCCCTGCTTGGCCTCGGTGGCGGCCAGCGAGGTGAGCGAGCTCATCGCCACGGCCGTGCCGTACGCGGCCATCGAGACCATGACGTAGAAGGCGACGTTGCCATTGCCGGCCGACGCCGAGGCGTAGTCGGCGGTCGCGCCGAACAGCAGGTACATCGCGACCGGCATCGCCAGCGTGAACGCGAGCGTGTAGGGGTTGCGGATCTGGCGCATCGCCTCGACGCGCAGCATGGTGGGTGAGATCGTCATGGTCATGGTCAGTCCTCCGTGAGGGCCGTGAAGGCGGTTTCGAGAGTGGGGGCGGCGATCTCGAGATCGTGCGCCCCGGCGTTGAGCAGAGCGGATGCGGCGGCATCCGAGTCCCGCGCGCGCAGGCTCACGCGTTCGGCGTCGACGCGCACCTCGGTGATGCCGTCGGTTGCGGCCAGCATCCGGAGGAGCGCATCCGCGCCGCCGGCCGGCAGGGTCGCGGCGAGCGTGCGTCCGCCGAGGTTCGCGCGCAGCTGCGCGGTGGGGGCGTCGGCGACGATCCGGCCGCGGTGCATCACGACGGTGCGGCGGGCGAACTGCTCGGCCTCCTCGAGGTAGTGAGTGGCGAAGACGATGGTGCGCCCGGCGTCGGCGTCGGCGCGCATGACGTTCCAGAAGTGGCGCCGGGCCGTGACGTCCATGCCCGCGGTGGGCTCGTCGAGCACGAGGATGTCGGGGTCGGCGACCAGAGCGAGCGCGAACCTCACGCGCTGCTGCTCGCCGCCCGAGCACTTCGAGATGCGGCGGCGCGAGAGCCGGTCGAGCTCGGTGCGGGCGAGCACGTCGGGCACACGGGAGAGCGCCTCAGGCCCGTGCAGGGAGGCGATCACCTCGACGGTCTCGCGCACGGTGAGGTCCGACAGCAGGCCGCCGGTCTGCAGCACGGCCGCGATGACGCCGGCCTTGGCGGCCTTGGCCGGCTTCTGCCCGTACACCGAGACGGTGCCACTGGTGGGGTCGGCGAGCCCCAGCAGCATGTCGAGCGTGGTCGTCTTGCCGGCGCCGTTCGGGCCGAGCAGTGCCACGACCTCGCCGCGGCCGATGCGCAGGTCGATGCCGTCGACGGCCTTCACGGCGCGCTCGCCGACGCCGAAGTGCCGGCGCAGGCCCGCGATGGCGACGGCGGTGTCGGATGCTGTGGCGCCGGGTCTCGTCGGGACGAGCGCGTCCGCGGCTGGAGTGGGGTGCGTTGCGGTGGTCATGCTTCCAGCCTGGCCACCGCACGCCTCGAAATCCGGAGGGCGGTGTCACCTCGTTCGCGTGACACTTGTCACGCCGACGATGACGGTCAGGACGCCGGCAGCACGGCTCCCTCGAGGAAGGCGTCCAGCTCGTCGACGGCATCCAGCGGCAGGATCGCGGCGACGTACTGGTCGGGACGCACCACGACGACGGCGCCGTCGCGCGAGATCTCGCGCTCGGCGAAGATGTCCATGGTGCACCAGATCGTGGTGCCGGCGGCGTAGACCTTCTCCCAGTCGGTCAGGTCGTAGGGCCCGGTCTTCGGCAGGAACAGCGCGGGCGCGTCGGTGACCTCGAACTCGTCGAAGCGCTGCTGGTAGATCGCCTTCACGTCGAACACCGCATCCGAGTCACCTTCGGCCGGGGTGAACCGGGCGAAGACCGGCGTCGCGGCCTCGGCCCAGGCGGCCAGCCGTGCGGCATCCGCATCCGCGAACGCGTACACCCGCCAGCGGCCGTCCGCCTTCGCGTGGTGCCCGAGGTGTACGGCGTTGCCGTCGGCGACGCGGGTGACCTCCGCCGATTTGAAGCGCTTGCCGAGCGGGAAGCCGACCGCGAGATCCTGGTGGGCGTCGCCGGCGATGATCATCGACGGCGGGTACTGCGTCATGAATCCGGAGGGGAACTCCGCCGTCGCCAGGTAGTAGGTGGCGAGGTCCTGGGGGTCGGAGATCTCCTCGGGCTTGCGCGCCATGAGGCTCGACCATTCGCGGTCGAAGTCGATCAGCTGCTGCGCGACCGGACGGCGCTCGGCGGCGTAGGTCGACAGCAGGCTGTCCGGCGCCCGCCCGGTGAGCACATGGCCGAGCTTCCAGCCGAGGTTGAAGCCGTCCTGCATCGACACGTTCATGCCCTGCCCGGCCTTCGCGCTGTGCGTGTGACAGGCGTCCCCGGTCAGGAACACGCGCGGATGCCGGTCGGCGTCGAACGCGTCGTCGAACCCGTCGGTGACGCGGTGCCCGACCTCGTACACGCTGTGCCAGGCGACCTCCTTCACCTCGAGCGTGTAGGGATGCAGGATCTCGTTCGCCTTGGCGATCACGGCTTCGAGCGGCGTGTGACGCACCTGCCTGTTGTCGCCCTCGGCCACCTCGCCCAGGTCGACGTAGACGCGGCTGAGATACCCGCCCTCCCTCGGGATGTGCAGGATGTTGCCCGCCTCGGCGTTGATCGCACACTTGGTGCGCCAGTCCGGGAAGTCGGTGTTCACCAGCACGTCCATGACGCCCCAGGCGTGTGCGGCCATCGCACCGACGTGCGTGCGCCCGATCGCCTCGCGCACGCCGCTGCGGGCGCCGTCGCAGCCGGCGACGTACTTCGCGCGGATCGTGCGCTCCTCACCGGCGCGCTCCCCCGCCGTGTACCGCACGCGCACCTCGACGGGGTACTCGCCGTCGTCGTGCACGGTCAGCCCGAGGAACTCCACGCCGTAGTCCGGGGTGATCCGCCCCGGGCCGTGCTGCGCGGCCTCGGCGAAGTAGTCGAGCACGCGCGCCTGGTTCACGATCAGGTGCGGGAACTCGCTGATCTTCAGCCCGTAGTCCTCCGTCCGCGACGTGCGGATGATGTTCGCGCGGTTCTCGGGGTCGGGGCCCCAGAAGTTCATCCAGCCGATGTTGTACGCCTCGGCGGTGATGCGCCCGGCGAACCCGAACGCCTGGAACGTCTCGACGCTGCGCGGCTGGATGCCGTCGGCCTGTCCGAGCACGAGTCGCCCTTCGCGCTTCTCGATGATGCGCGTGGTCACCTCGGGGAACTGCGACATCTGCGCGGCGAGCAGCATGCCCGCGGGGCCGGAACCGACGATGAGGACGTCCGTCTCGTCCGGAAGATCGACCGGCCGCTCGAGGCCGACGCCCTCGGCGGGCAGCACGGTCGGATCACCCGAGACGTAGCCGTGGTGGTGGAACTGCATCGTTTCTCCTTGCGGGTGAGGGGCGGATGCCGCGGCATCCGCCCCTCAGGGTACTCAGGCCTTGGACAGGCCGCGGATCGGGCTCTCGGCCTGCTGGTCCTCGTGCTCCGGGCCGAGCGGGATGCCCGAGCGGTCGCGCAGCAGGAGCGTCGCGACCAGTCCGATGAGGGTCATGCCGGCGAGGTACCAGGTGATGCCCGCCGTCGAACCGGTGGCCTGGAAGATCGCCTGGGCGATCATCGGCGAGAAGGCGCCGCCGAGGATGGCCCCGATGGCGTACGAGATCGAGACGCCCGAGAAGCGGATGGACGCGGGAAACAGCTCGGCGTACAGCGCCGCCTGCGGTCCGTACGTGAAGCCGAGGCCGATGGTGAGGATCACCAGCGCAGCGGCGAGTGAGGGGATGGTGCCCATGTTGGTCAGCGGGAACAGCAGGAACACACCGGCCAGCTGCAGGATCCAGCCGAGGATGTACGTGTTGCGCCGGCCCATCCGGTCGGAGAGCCAGCCGCCGAACCATGTCGAGATGAGCCAGGTCACCCCCGACAGCGCGACCACCCAGAACACCGCCGACGTGTCGAGCTCGATAGGGCCCGGCACGGCGGTCGCGTAGCGCTGCACGTATCCGCCGGTGGTCATGTAGCCGACGGCGTTGTTGCCGGCGAACACGAGCGCGGCGACGATCACCAGCGGCAGATGGTGACGCAGCAGCTGCACGATCGGCATGCGGCTCTTCTCCTTGCGCTCCGCGATCTCGGTGAACACGGGGCTTTCGGAGACGCGGCGGCGCACCCAGTAGCCGACGCCGATCAGCACGATCGACAGCAGGAACGGCACCCGCCATCCCCACTCGAGGAAGGCGTCGCCCGGGGCGATCTGCGCCATCAGGGCGAGCATCATGGATGCCAGCAGCAGGCCGATCGGCACGCCGATCTGCGGTGACGCGCCGAAGATCCCGCGCTTGGCCTTGGGTGCGTGCTCGACGGCCATCAGCACGGCCCCGCCCCACTCGCCGCCCGCCGAGATGCCCTGCACCACTCGCAGGAAGATCAGCAGGATCGGCGCCCAGACGCCGATGGCGGCGTGGGTCGGCAGCACGCCGACCAGCGTGGTCGCGACGCCCATCAGCAGCAGGGTGAGCACGAGCATCGGCCGCCGGCCGATCTTGTCGCCGAAGTGACCGGCGAGGAACGCACCCAGCGGACGGAACAGGAAGCTGACGCCGACGGTGAAGAACGACACGATCTGCGCGAACTCCGCACCCATCGGCTCGAAGAACAGGGCGGCGAACACGGTCGCCGCGGCGAACGCGTAGATGAAGAAGTCGTACCACTCGACCGTGGTGCCCACGACGGTGGCCACGACCACTCTGCGGCGGTCGTGCGGGCTGGCGATGGTGCCTGTGGGGGTGAATCCGGGCGAACCGGGCTGATCGCTCATGTTGCTCCTCTGACGACGTTGTCGGGTGGCGAGGTGCTTGCCACCGCTGCAGGGATCATATACGATTTCGAATACGACGCACAAGACGTCGTCCGATGTCATGCTGACGATGTGAACGAGCGCGAGGAGGCGCCCCTGTGACCGACACCGATCGCCCCGGCAAGATCATCGCCGTGCACCTGAACTACGTCTCGCGCGCCGACCAGCGCGGCCGCCGCCCCGCCGCCCCGTCGTACTTCTTCAAGCCGGCGAGCTCGATCGGCCGCAGCGGCGGAACGGTCGAGCGCCCCGCCGGCACGGAGCTGCTGGCGTTCGAAGGCGAGATCGCACTGATCATCGGCACGGCCGCCCGCCGGGTGAGCGTCGCGGACGCGTGGTCGCACGTCGCCGCCGTCACCGCGGCCAACGATCTGGGCCTGTACGACCTGCGGGCGAACGACAAGGGATCCAACGTGCGCTCGAAGGGCGGCGACGGGTACACGCCCTTGGGACCCGCGCTCATCGACGCCGCCTCGGTCGACCCTGCGGCGCTGCGCGTGCGCACGTGGGTGAACGACGAGCTCGCCCAGGAGGACACCACGGCGGGTCTGCTGTTCCCGCTCCCCCAGCTCGTCGCCGACCTGTCGCAGCACTTCACGCTCGAGGCGGGCGACGTCATCCTCACCGGCACGCCCGCGGGCTCCTCGGTGATCGTGCCGGGCGACGTCGTCGAGATCGAGGTGGATGTGCCGGATGCCCCGGGGGCGCCCACCTCCGGCCGGCTGCGCACCACCGTCACGCAGGGCGAACTGCCGTTCGACCCGGCCGTGGGTTCGATGCCCGCCGTCGACGATCTGCAGCGCGAAGAAGCCTGGGGCTCACGCGAGGCCGCAGGACTGCCCGAGGGGGCTCCCGCCAAGCCGGTGCTGTCGGCCGAGCTGCGCGCCAAGCTGATCGAAGCGCCCACCGCAGGGCTGTCGAGCCAGCTGCGCAGACGCGGCCTGCACTCGTGCTTCATCGACGGCGTCTCCGCCAACATCCCGGGCGCGAAGATCGTCGGCGCCGCCAAGACCCTGCGGTTCGTGCCCGCGCGCGAAGACCTGTTCGCCGCGCACGGTGGCGGCTACAACGCCCAGAAGCGCGCCTTCGACGCCGTCGCCGAGGGCGAGGTGATCGTCATCGAAGCCCGCGGTGACGCGAGCACCGGCACGCTCGGCGACATCCTCGCCCTGCGCGCGAGGGCCCGCGGCGCCGCCGGCGTCGTCACCGACGGGGGCGTGCGGGACTTCGACGCCGTGGCGGAGATCGGTCTGCCGGTGTTCTCGCGCGGTGCTCACCCCTCCGTCCTCGGCCGCAGACACGTGCCGTGGGAGCACGACGTGACCATCGGCTGCGGCGGCGCCACGGTGCAGCCGGGCGACATCATCGTCGGCGATTCCGACGGGGCGATCGTCATACCCGCCGCGCTCGCCGAGGAGGTGGCGGATGCCGCGCTCGCGCAGGAGGCGGAGGACGCCTGGATCGCCGAGCAGGTCGCGGCCGGGCATCCCGTCGACGGCCTGTTCCCGATGAACGCCGACTGGCGCGCGAAGTACGAGGGCCGCACATGACTCTCTTTCGCGAAGGCAGCAAGTCCGAGCAGGCGTACGCCTGGATCCGCTCGCGGATCTCATCGCATGCCTTCGGTCCGGGTTACCGGCTCGTGCTCGGGGCGATCGCCGACGAGCTCGGCATGAGCGTGGTGCCCGTGCGCGAGGCCATCCGCCGTCTCGAGGCGGAGGGGCTGGTCAGCTTCGAGCGCAACGTCGGTGCGCGGGTGACTCTCGTCGACGAGAGCGAATACGCCTTCACGATGCAGACCCTCGGCCTGGTCGAGGGATCGGCCACCGCCCTGTCCGCTCCCCTGCTCGCACCGGACGCCCTCGACCGCGCGGCCGAGATCAACGAGCGGATGCAGCGCCTGCTCGACCATTTCGACGCGCACCGGTTCACGCAGCTCAACCGCGACTTCCATTCGGTGCTGTACGAGCCGTGCCCCAACCCGCACATCCTCGATCTGGTGCATCGCGGATGGGCGCGTCTCTCCGGCATCCGCGACACGACCTTCGCCTTCGTGCCCGGTCGTGCCCGCCACTCCGTCGAGGAGCACCGCCAGATCCTCGACCTCATCCGCACGGGAGCCGATCCACTCGAGATCGAGCTCGCCGCACGCGACCACCGCTGGCGCACCATGGACGCGTTCCTGGCCGCCAGGCATCCGCATCCCAGCGAAGAAGGACGATGATGACCGACGTGTACACCCCGGCCGACCTGCCGCAGAAGATCCAGCACTACATCGACGGCGAGTTCGTCGATTCGATCGACGGCGACACCTTCGAGGTGCTCAACCCCGTCACCAACAAGACGTACGTGCACGCCGCCGCGGGCAAGAAGGCCGACATCGATCGCGCCGTTGCCGCAGCGCGCCGTGCGTTCACCGAGGGTCCGTGGCCGCGGATGCTGCCGCGCGAGCGCAGCCGCGTGCTGCACCGCATCGCCGACATCGTCGAGTCGCGCGACGCCCGCCTGGCGGAGCTGGAGTCGTTCGACTCCGGCCTGCCCATCACGCAGGCGCTCGGGCAGGCGCGCCGCGCGGCCGAGAACTTCCGCTTCTTCGCCGATCTGATCGTCGCGCAGGCCGACGACGCCTTCAAGGTGCCCGGCCGGCAGCTCAACTACGTCAACCGCAAGCCGATCGGCGTGGCCGGTCTCATCACGCCGTGGAACACGCCGTTCATGCTCGAGTCGTGGAAGCTCGGTCCCGCGCTGGCGACCGGAAACACGGTGGTGCTCAAGCCGGCCGAGTTCACCCCGCTGTCGGCATCGCTGTGGGCCGGCATCTTCGAGGAGGCCGGGCTGCCCAAGGGCGTGTTCAACCTCGTCAACGGGCTCGGCGAGGACGCCGGCGACGCGCTGGTGAAGCATCCCGAGGTGCCGCTGATCTCGTTCACCGGCGAGAGCAGCACCGGTCAGCTGATCTTCGGCAACGCCGCGCCGCATCTGAAGGGCCTGTCGATGGAGCTGGGCGGCAAGAGCCCCGCCGTCGTGTTCGCCGACGCCGATCTCGAGACGGCGATCGACGCCTGCATCTTCGGCGTGTTCTCGCTCAACGGCGAGCGCTGCACGGCCGGCTCGCGCGTCCTCGTCGAACGCCCCATCTACGACGAGTTCGTCGAGCGGTTCGCCGCGCAGACCAAGCGCGTCAAGGTCGGCCACCCGCACGACCCGACCACCGAGGTCGGCGCGCTGGTGCATCCCGAGCACTACGACAAGGTGATGAGCTACGTCGAACTGGGCAAGACCGAGGGGCGCCTCATCGCCGGCGGCGGTCGGCCGGACGGCTTCCCGACCGGCAACTACGTGGCGCCGACGGCGTTCGCGGATGTGGCGCCGGACGCCCGCATCTTCCAGGAGGAGATCTTCGGCCCCGTGGTCGCGATCACGCCCTTCGACACCGAAGAGGAGGCGCTCGCGCTGGCGAACGACACCAGGTACGGCCTCGCGGCCTACATCTGGACGAACGATCTCAAGCGCGCGCACAACTTCGCGCAGTCGGTCGAAGCCGGCATGGTGTGGCTGAACTCCAACAACGTCCGCGATCTGCGCACCCCGTTCGGGGGCGTCAAAGCCTCCGGACTTGGTCACGAGGGCGGATACCGCTCGATCGACTTCTACACCGACCAGCAGAGCGTGCACATCACGCTCGGCGAGCCGCACAACCCCGCTTTCGGCAAGCAGGATCTCGACGACCCGGACCCCCGCTGACCCGGCCCTCTCACGCAAGGACGCTGACATGACCAACCGCGCAGACATGACCCTCACCTCGTCGGGCTTCTATGTGAGCCAGGAGGCGCCCATCCAGACCGGCAACCCGGTCGCGACGCCGACCGCCACCCCGCCCGACATCCTGCGGTGCGCGTACATGGAGCTGGTGGTCACCGACCTCGCCGCCTCGCGGGAGTTCTACGTCGACATCCTCGGCCTGTATGTCACCGAAGAGGACGAGAGCACGATCTACCTCCGCTCGACCGAGGAGTTCATCCACCACAATCTCGTGCTGCGCAAGGGAGAGCTTGCCGCGGTCGCCGTGTTCTCTTACCGTGTGCGCACACCGGAGGACCTCGACCGCGCCGTCGAGTTCTACACCGAGTTGGGCTGCGACGTGCGCCGCAGCCCCGACGGTTTCACGAAGGGCATCGGCGACTCGGTGCGAGTGGTCGACCCGCTGGGCTTCCCCTACGAGTTCTTCCACCAGACCGAGCACGTCGAGCGGATGTCGTGGCGGTACGACCTGCACATCCCCGGCGAACTGGTGCGGCTGGACCACTTCAACCAGGTCACGCCCGACGTGCCCCGCGCGGTGAAGTTCATGCAGGATCTCGGGTTCCGTGTCACGGAGGACATCCAGGACGAGGAGGGCACCGTCTATGCGGCGTGGATGCGGCGCAAGCCGACCGTGCACGACACCGCGATGACCGGCGGTGACGGGCCGCGCATGCACCACGTGTGCTTCGCCACGCACGAGAAGCACAACATCCTCGCGATCTGCGACAAGCTCGGCGCGCTGCGCCGCTCGGATGCGATCGAGCGCGGGCCGGGTCGTCATGGGGTGAGCAACGCGTTCTACCTGTACCTGCGTGACCCCGATGGGCACCGTGTCGAGGTCTACACCCAGGACTACTACACGGGCGACCCCGACAACCCTGTCGTCACCTGGGACGTGCACGACAATCAGCGCCGTGACTGGTGGGGAAACCCGGTGGTCCCCTCCTGGTACACCGAGGCCTCCCTGGTGCTCGACCTCGACGGCGAGCCGCAGCCCGTCGTCGCACGCACCGACAGCTCCGAGATGGCGGTGACCATCGGCGCCGACGGGTTCTCGTACACCCGGCCGGATGAGGGCGAGCAGTCGATGCCCGAGTGGAAGCAGGGCGAGTACAAGCTGGGCCACCAGCTGTGACGCTGCCCGCAGAGACGATCGCGCAGCTCGCCGCCGAGCTCGCCGACGCCGACCGCACGCACGGTGTGATCCCGCGGATCACGGCCAGGTACCCCGAGGCGACGATCGAGGACTCCTACGCGATCCAGGGCGTCTGGCGCGACGGGCAGATCGCGGCGGGGCGGCGCCTGGTCGGCCGCAAGATCGGCCTGACGTCGAAGGCCATGCAGCAGGCCACCGGCATCACCGAGCCCGACTACGGGGTGATGTTCGACGACACCGTTCACGAGTCGGGCGCGGAGATCCCGGTGGATCACTTCTCGAACGTGCGGATCGAGGTCGAGCTGGCGTTCGTGCTGAAGGAGCCGCTCGAGGGCCCCGACTGCACCCTCGAGGACGCCTTGGCCGCCATCGACTACGCCGTGCCCGCGCTGGAGATCCTGAACTCGCACATCGAGCTGGAGGGACGAACGATCGTCGACACGATCAGCGACAACGCGGCGTACGGTGCGATGGTGCTGGGCACGGTGCGCAAGCGCCCCGACGAGATCGATCTGCGCTGGGTGCCGGGCGTGCTCTCGAAGAACGGGGAGATCGAAGAGACCGGCGTCGCCGCCGGCGTGCTCGGCCACCCTGCGACCGGCGTCGCCTGGCTGGCGAACAAGTTCCATCAGCACGGCGCGCGCCTGGAGGCGGGCGAGATCATCCTGGCAGGATCGTTCACCAGGCCCCTGTGGGTCTCGCGCGGCGATGCCGTGCGGTGCGACTACCGCGAGATGGGAGTCATCGAATGCCGCTTCGTCTAGAACCCCCCTTCCGCGACGCCCTCGCCGCGGCGGACCGCCCGCTGATCGGCATGTGGCTGAGCACCGGGTCGCCGCTGCTGGCCGAGATCGGTGCCGGAGCAGGTCTCGACTGGCTGCTGATCGACATGGAGCACGGCCCCAACACGCTGACCTCCGTGCAGCAGCAGCTGCAGGTCATCGCCGCCTACCGGGTGCCGACGCTGGTGCGTGTGCCGTTCAACGACCCGGTGATCATGAAGCAGGTGCTGGATGCCGGCGCGCAGAACCTGCTCGTGCCGATGGTGGCCTCCGCCGACGAGGCACGCGCGGCGGTGGCCGCCGTGCGCTACCCGCCCGACGGCATCCGCGGCGTCGGCTCGGCGCTGGCCCGCAGCGGGCGCTGGGGGCGCGTGGAGCGCTACGTGCAGGACGCGTCGCAGCACGTGTCGCTGATCGTGCAGGTGGAGTCGGGGGAAGCGGTGGATGCTGCCGCGGAGATCGCCGCAGTGGACGGCGTGGACGGCGTGCTGGTCGGACCGGCCGACCTGGCCGCGTCGATGGGTTTCCCCGGCCAGCAGTCCCACCCGGAGGTGCTGGCGGCTGTGCGCCGGGTGTTCGACGCGGTGACCGCTGCCGGCAAGGCGGTGGGCGTGAACGCCTTCGATCCCGCGACCGCTGATGCCTACCTCGCCGACGGCGCCCGGTTCCTGTGCGCGAGTGCCGACGTGACGATCCTGGCCCGCGGTTCGGAGGCGCTCGCGGCGCGCTTCATCCCGGCATCCGGAGGCGCGGCGGCAGAGAGCTACTGACCCGCCCGTGCCAGGATGATCGGATGCTGCATCCGAGACCCGGCGCATGATCCGCGCCTTCGCCGCGATGGGCGACCGCAACTTCCGCTGGTTCTTCCTCGCCAGGGCGATCACCATGGTCACCGGCTCGATGTCGGCGATCGCCCTGGCGTTCGCCGTCCTCGAGATCGACAACCACCCCGAGAGCCTGTCGTACGTGCTCACCGCGTTCACGGTGAGCAACGTCATCTTCGTGCTGTTCGGCGGTGTGGTCGCCGACCGTCTGCCTCGCGCGCTGGTCATCCAGGCCTGCTACGTGATCGACATCCTCTCCATCGGCACGATCGCCGTGCTGCTCTTCACCGGCTCGGCGAGCATCCCGGCGATGGTGGCCCTCGCCGCCGTCAACGGCGCGTCGACGGCGTTCGTGCTGCCCGCGATGCAGGGCATCATCCCGCAGCTGACGACGCCCGCGCACCTCCAGCAGGCCAATGCGATGCTGTCGTTCGTGCGGTCGGCCGTCGTGATCGGCGGCCCCGTCATCGCCGGCATCCTGGTCACCACCGCCGGCCCCGCCTTGGCCATGGTGGTGCAGGTCGGCGGCTGGCTGGTCGCCATCCCCGTGCTGGCTCTCGTCCGGCTGCCGCCGCCGCCCGGTGCTGGTGAGTTCTCGCTGTTCTCCGATCTCCGCGCGGGCTGGGGCGAGTTCTGGAGCCGCTCCTGGCTGTGGACGATCGTGCTCGCCTTCATGATCATGAACGCGATCCACGTGGGAGCCTGGGGCGTGGTGGGCCCGTACATCGCGAAGAACGACGAGCGCCTCGGCATCGCCGGCTGGGGGTGGGTGGTCAGTGCCGAGGGCGTCGGCGTGCTGCTCATGACCCTGGTGCTGATGTGGTTCCCGCTGCGCCGGCCGCTGCGGTACGGGATGCTGGGCATGGCCGTCTTCGCGCTGCCGCTGACCGCGCTGGGCGCACATCCTGCCGTCGTGCTCGTGGCGATCGCCGCGTTCCTCGCCGGCGCGGGCACCGAGGTGTTCAGCACCGGCTGGAACCTGGCGATGATGGAGAACATCCCCGGCGACAGGCTGTCGCGGGTCGCGAGCTACGACATGCTCGGCAGCTTCATCGTGATGCCGATCGGCACGCTGGTCTACGGCTGGCTGATCACCCGCGCCGACCCCGCCACGGTTCTCACCACCTCGGCGATCCTCTACGCGGTGATCGCTCTCGTCACGCTGGTCGTACCGAGCGTGTGGCGGATGGGACGGGTCGAGGCGGCGGCCGTCGCGAAGTGACGGCCGCCGCCTCCGCCGTCAGAGACTGACGAGCAGCAGCGCGGCCGCCATCACCACACCCGATCCGATCAGGGTGACGGAGGTGTAACCGAGGATGTCGCGCATCTTCAGCCCGGCGATCGCGAGCACAGGAAGCGCCCAGAAGGGCTGGATCATGTTGGTCCACTGGTCACCATAGGCGACCGCCATGATGGCGATCGACGGGTCGACGCCCAGCTGGTTCGCCGCATCGAGCATGATCGGCCCCTGCACGGCGAACTGACCACCCCCAGACGGCACGAAGAAGTTCACGATGCCGGCGGACAGCAGCGCGAGCACCCCGAAGGTCACCGGTGTCGCGATCGACACGAACGCGTTCGAGAACAGCTCGATCAGCCCCGAGCTCGCCATGATGCCGAGGATGCCCGCGTAGAGGGGGAACTGCAGCAGGATCTCGCCCACGTTGGAGGCGGCCTTCTTGGTGAGGAAGATCAACTCGAACGGGCTGCGCACCAGCAGCAGGATCAGAGCGAGGAACGACCAGTTCACGATGTCGAGCGTGAGGGTGCCGCCCTGCACGAAGTGCACGACGAGGTAGGCGACCAGCCCGAGGCCGAGCACGAGAGTCAGGATGCGGGACGCGTCGATCCGGTCGGCGGGGGTGACGACCTCGTCATCCGCTTCGTCGACCCCCTCCGAGCCGACGTGTGCGGGAAGCTCGTAGACCGGCTCGCCCTTGCGCGGACGGATCATGAAGAACAGCAGGGCGCACACCACGATCACGCCGAGCGCGGCGAGCATGTTCCAGGCCGAGAAGACGGTCTGCGAGACCGGCACGACCTCGCCACCGAGGCTCGGAGCGAGGAAGGAGTCGGGCGTGGCGGCGGTGAGCGGACCCGATCCGGAGTAGCCCATGTGCCACACCACGAAGCCCGAGTACCCCGCCGCGACCAGCAGCGGGAAATGCACCTTCATGCCGCGCTCCCGCGCCTGCACGGCGATCTCGCGGGCGAGCAGCGTACCGACGATCAGCCCGAGGCCCCACGTGATGAGGTTCGCGATCGCGGCGATCACGAAGACGAACACGTACGCCGCTGCCGCCGAGGTGGGCACGCGTGCCAGCCAGGCGAGCAGGCGCCGCACCGGCCGGGTGTTGGCGAGCATGTACCCGAGCAGCAGGATCAGGCACATCTGCGTCATGAACGCGAGAAGCCCGGCGAGCCCGTCTCCCCAGCCCTTCACGACGTCGACGGGGCTGGTGCGGGTCAGGGTCATCGCGAGCACGGCGACCACGAGGGTGAGGACGATCGCGAAGGTGAGCGCGGATGGCACCCATCGTTCGAGGAAGCGGTTCACCGGCCGCATGATGCTGCGGCGCTCGGGTCTGGTCTGCGTCGTGGGCATGACGGAACCTCCTTCGTTCCGGGGACGTATGCTTCGACCATATCGATCTGCCGGCCGTACGCACGTGAAGCCCGCGGATCCTGCCGATCCATAGCAAGCGCCACCAGACTGAGCGGCATGACCTTCGAGACTCTCGCCGCTCTCGCCGATCGTGCGGCGTTGTTCACCGCCCTCCGCCAGGATCAGCTGGCCGCCGCGACGGATGCTCTCGGCGAGCATCGCTGGGATGCGGATCTCGCTGCGGGCACCTTCACGTTCACCGCCGAGGCGGACGCGGCGCGCACGCTCGTCGCCGCCCCGCATCTCATCGCCTCGATCGCACCCGGCCCTCGTTCGCTGATGTGGTCGTGGGCTCTCCCGCAGGGGGATCGCACCGGCGTCACCGAGCGGTTGCGCGCCTACGGGGAACAGCACGGCATCACCGAGCTCACGACAGGCGAGGTCACGTTCCCCGCCGACACCGGCGACGACGTCGACGAGTGGATCGCCCAGCTCGCGCACACCGTGGCGGGCGCCGCCGTGGAGATCACCGGCCTCTCGCCGTACTATTCCGCGCCGGCGGGCGGCGCGCGGGCCGTGCTGCTGCTCGACGCCCCGGTCGATCCGCTCACCGTCGCCGCCGCCGTCGCCGCGCTGCCGCGCATCCTGTCGGGACTGTCGCTGCGTGACCCGCGCGCATCGGTGTGGGACCTCGCCCGGCTCGCGGGGTGGACGATGGAGTGGACGGACGAGTCGTTCAGCGGCGCCGTCGTGACCGATGCCACGGGGTCGGCGACCTTCCGCTTCGACGAGCAGGCGCGCATCGCCGGCATCGAGGGGCGGCTCGGCGGCCGCTGAGCCTCCGTCCCTCGCGGGTCGCAGGATCCGGCCTGACCGCGCAGGTCCCCGCACGCTCGGGGCGATCTGTGCCACGCTGGAGGCATGAGGAACAGCATCATCCGGTTCGGCGCGCTCTACGTGTTCACCGTCGCCGTGCTCCTGATCATCGGCCTGGTGCTGACCAGCGTGCGGGTCGGGCTGCACGCGCTGTGGGCGGGTGTGATCCTCACCCTCGCCGCGCTCTTCGTGAAGCCGGCGCTGCGCTCCCTGTTCCGCCGGGCCGCCGAGCGCCGCGGCCGCGGCGGTGAGAAGGCGGTGCAGTACGCGACGGTGTACGCCGTCGAGCTCGCGCTGTGGCTGCTGACGGTGTGGTTCACCCCGGTGCGCGCCTCGGGGTTCTGGGGCATCGTCCTGCCACCGCTCATCCTGCTCCTGGGCTGGGTGGTGTACGACCGGGTCGACGACCGCCTCCACGCACAGGTCGGGCGCGTCTACGACGCGGCCGAGGCGAAGCTGCGCGGCACCCCCTCGCACACGCGCACAGCACCGTCGCCCGCGTCACCGGCGCCCACCGGGGCGCGCGATGAGCGGAACGACGGGCTCACGCCGGAACAGCGCCGGATGCTGGACGAACTGGGCTGAGTCCGAGGCTCACGCGGCGAGCCGCTCCGCGGCCTCCACCACGTTCGTCATGAGCAGGGCGACCGTCATCGGGCCGACGCCGCCGGGATTCGGCGAGATCCAGCCCGCGACCTCGGCGACATCCGGATGCACGTCTCCGAACACCTTGGACTTACCCGTCTCGGGGTCGTCCTCACGCGTCACACCGACGTCGAGAACCGCCGCGCCGGGCTTGACGTCCTCGGCGCGGATGAGGTGCTTGACGCCGGCACCCGCCACGATGACGTCGGCCTGACGAAGATACGGGGTCATGTCCGGCGTGCCGGTGTGCACCTGAGTCACGGTGGCGTTGATGTCGCGACGCGTCAGCAGCAGGCCCATCGGCCGGCCGATCGTCACGCCGCGCCCCACGACGACGACGTGCTTGCCCTTCAGGTCGTAGCCGCCGCGCACCAGCAGTTCGATCACGCCGCGAGGCGTGCACGGCAGTGGCGTGTGGATCGGCGCGTTGACGTTGAGCACCAGCCGGCCGAGGTTCGTGGGGTGCAGGCCGTCGGCGTCCTTGGCCGGGTCGATCCGCTCGAGGATGGCGTCGGTGTCGAGGTGCTTCGGCAGCGGCAGCTGCACGATGTACCCGTGGCACGCCGGATCGGCGTTCAGCTCATCGATCAGCGCCTCGACCTCGGCCTGGGTGGCGTCGGCCGGTAGCTCACGCTGAATCGAGTTCATCCCGATCGCCTCGGACTGCCGGTGCTTCATCCCCACGTACAGCTGGGATGCCGGATCGGCGCCGACGAGCACCGTGGCGATGCCCGGCACGATGCCGTTCGCCTTCAGCGCCGCGACCCGCTCGGTCAGCTCGGCCCTGATGGCGGCGGACGCCGCCTTGCCGTCCAAGATCTTCGCGGTCATGCGCCGCTCCTTTCACACCGGTGAGAAACCACATTCTGCGTGAGACACCACGCCACGCCCGGTGTCTCACGCGCGAATCGGTTTCTCACGCGAACACTCTCGATCCGGGCGCGGCTACTGGGCCAGGTCCGGGTACAGCGGGAAGGCGTCGGCGAGGGTGGCGACGCGGGCGCGCAGCGCCTCGACATCGGCACCCGGCAGCAGCGCGAGCGCGATGATGTCGGCCACCTCGGTGAACTCCGCGTCACCGAATCCGCGGGTCGCCAGCGCCGGAGTGCCGATACGCAGGCCGCTCGTGACCATCGGCGGGCGCGGGTCGTTCGGAACGGCGTTGCGGTTCACCGTGATGTGGATCTCGTGCAGCAGGTCTTCGGCCTGCTTGCCGTCGATCTCGGCGTCGCGCAGGTCGACGAGCACCAGGTGCACGTCGGTGCCGCCCGAGCGCACGGCGATGCCGGCATCCTTCACGTCCTGCTGCGACAGGCGGTCGGCGATGAGGGCGGCGCCGCGCAGAACACGCTCCTGGCGTTCCTTGAACTCGGGGGTGCCGGCCAGCTTGAACGCGGTCGCCTTGGCGGCGATCACGTGCATGAGCGGCCCGCCCTGCTGTCCAGGGAAGACTGCGGAGTTGATCTTCTTGGCGATGTCGGCGTCGTCGGTGAGGATGAACCCGGAACGGGGGCCGCCGATCGTCTTGTGCACGGTCGACGAGACGACGTGCGCGTGCGGCACCGGGTTGGGGTGCAGGCCGGCGGCGACGAGACCGGCGAAGTGCGCCATGTCGACCCAGAGGATGGCCCCGACCTCATCGGCGATCTCGCGGAACTTCGCGAAGTCGAGCTGGCGCGGGTACGCCGACCAGCCGGCGATGATCACCTTCGGCTTGTGCTCGATGGCGAGCGCGCGCACCTCGTCCATGTCGATCATCGAGGTCTCGGCGTTCACGCCGTAGGCGACGATGTCGTACAGCCGTCCCGAGAAATTGATCTTCATGCCATGGGTGAGGTGACCGCCCTGGTCGAGCGAGAGGCCGAGCAGGGTGTCGCCGGGACGGGCGATGGCGTGCAGCACGGCGGCGTTCGCGGTGGCACCCGAGTGCGGCTGGACGTTGGCGAACTCCGCGCCGAACAGCTGCTTGGCGCGGGAGATGGCCAGCTCCTCGGCGACGTCGACCTCCTCGCAGCCGCCGTAGTAGCGGCGGCCGGGGTAACCCTCGGCGTACTTGTTGGTGAGCACCGATCCCTGCGACTGCAGCACCGACACGGGCACGAAGTTCTCGGAAGCGATCATCTCGAGATAGCCGCGCTGCCGGTTCAGCTCGCGCTCGAGCACTTCGGCGATCTCGGGGTCGACCTCGGCGAGCGGGGCGTTGAAGTAGCGGTCGGTCATGACGATCTCCTCACACGGAAAGGGGGTGTTCCTCATCGGCCCAGGCGCGCGGTCGATTGCTATGAGGCCGCTCCCCGGTGGTGACCCACCCAGACGCCAGTCGCGACGGTGAAAGCTTAGCCGATGCAGCCGAACCGCGAGCGCCGCGCGGGGTACGTTTTGTTCATGGTCTTACCTGATCCGCTCCCCCTCGTTCCCGTACCGCGCTCGGCTATCGCCGAGGCAGGACGGATGCCGCTGACCGGCGAGACGCGCATCCTCGGCGATGCGGCCGCCGCGCCGCACCTCATCGACGGGATCGCCCGACGCACCGGCATCCGCCCGTCGTCGGCGACGGATGAACCGCGTGCGGGTGACGTCCTGCTTCGCCTCGATCCCGCGGCCGGCCCCGCGGAAGGTTACCGCCTGCGGGTCGGCGATGTCGCCGAGGTCATCGGCGCCGATGCCGCCGGCCTGTTCTACGGCACCCAGACGCTGCTGCAGCTGCTTCGCGAGCGCGACGAGGGCTGGGGCTGGCAGCACGTGCGGATCGAGGATGCTCCGCGCTTCGCCTACCGCGGCATGATGCTCGACGTCGCCAGGCACTTCTTCCCCGTCGACGAGGTCAAGACGATCATCGACCGTGCCGCCGCGCTCAAGCTCAATCACCTGCATCTGCACCTCAGCGACGATCAGGGCTGGCGCCTGCACATCGACTCGTGGCCGCTGCTGTCGGAGAAGTCCTCGGTGACGAGCGCGAACGGCGACGCCGGCGGGTGCTACAGCAAGGACGACTACCGCGCGATCGTCGCCCACGCGGCATCCCGGCACATCACGATCGTGCCCGAGATCGACCTGCCGGGGCACACCCACGCGATCGGGCTCGCCTACCGCGAGATCGTCGAGGAGCCGGTCATGAACGATCACCTCCTCTCCGACGCCACCCGGCTCGGCCACGCGCTTCCCGTCGCCGGCGAGCCCTACATCGGCTGGGGGGTGGGCCATTTCAGCGTGCGCATCCGCGAGGAGCGCACCTGGGACTTCGTGCGCGATGTCCTCACCGAGATCGCCGAGCTGACCCCCGGCCCCTACCTGCATATCGGCGGCGACGAGTCGCTCGGCACCAGTGAGGCCGACTTCGCGTACTTCATGGAGCGCGCGACCGCCCTCGTCACGGAACTCGGCAAGTCTCCGGTCGCGTGGCACGAGGCGGGCGCCGTGGAGGGCATCGCCGAGGGCACCGTCGGGCAGTACTGGGGTCTGACGTCACCCGACGGCGCCCACGCCGCTCAGGCCGCGCACTTCGTCGCGCGAGGTGGACGGCTCATCCTGTCGCCCGCGGATGCCGTCTATCTCGACATGAAGTACGACGAGGCGTTCCCACTCGGGCTGTCGTGGGCGGGTGTCGTCGACGTGCACGCCGCGTCGGACTGGGAACCGGGCGAACTGCTGCCCGTGCCGGAGGAGTCGATCCTCGGCATCGAGGCGCCGCTGTGGACCGAGACCGTCCGCAGTCTGGACGACGCCGACCGGCTGACGCATCCGCGCCTCGCGGCGGTCGCCGAGCTGGCCTGGACGGCAGCCGACGCCGCGGAGCGGAATTCCGAGTCCCTGCGCCATCGCATCGGCCGGCAGGCGCCTCTGTGGCAGTCTGATGGCATCCGCTACCACCCCACCCCCGAGATCCCCTGGAGCACCCGATGACCGCCACCTCCGACACGCACCGTTCCCGGGTCATCCACTCCGCGCGGATCATCGACGACGGGACCCTGACGGCGGACGCGTGGGTGCGGTTCGAGCGCGGCGTGGTCACGGCCCGTGGAACGGGTGCCGACTGGACGGATGCCGACGACGTGGTCGATGCGACGGCCATCGCCGGCGCCGATGCGATGCTCGCCCCGGGCTTCGTCGACATCCACGGCCACGGCGGCGCCGGAGCGGCCTTCGACGACGGCGTCGACGCGATCCGCACCGGCCGACGTCTGCACCGTGCGCACGGCACGACGCGCGCCGTGGTCTCGCTGGTCACCGGCACGGTGGACCAGCTCGCCCGCCGCGTCGACGAGATCGCCGACCTGATGCTGACCGACGCCGACATCCTCGGCAGCCATCTCGAGGGCCCGTTCCTCGACCCCGGCCACCACGGCGCGCACGAGCCCACACTGCTGCGCGAACCTCATGCCGACGACGTCGCGCGTCTTCTCGACGCGGGCAGGGGCACCGTGCGCCAGGTGACGATCGCGCCGGAGCTTCCCGGTGGCATCGACGCGATCCGGATGATCGTGGACGCCGGCGCCGTCGCCGCGGTCGGTCACACGGACGCCGACGCCGCCGTCGCGCGTGCCGCCTTCGAAGCGGGCGCGTCGATCCTCACCCATGCGTTCAACGCGATGAACGGCATCCACCACCGCGCACCGGGCCCCGTGCTGGTCGCGGCGGCCGACCACCGGGTCGTGCTCGAGGGGATCGCGGACAACGTGCACCTCGATCCGCACGTCATCAAACTGCTCTTCGACGCCGCGCCCGGTCGCATCGCGCTGATCACGGATGCGATGGCCGCGGCAGGCAGCGCCGACGGGCACTACGACCTTGGCGCGGTGAAGGTGACCGTCACGGACGGCATCGCTCGCGCGGACGACACCGGCTCGATCGCCGGCTCCACGCTCACCCAGGACATCGCGCTGCGTCGCGCCGTGGACGCCGGGGTCGACCTGGCGGCGGCCGTCCGCGCCCTCACCGAGACGCCGGCCGCGGCCATCGGGTTCGGCTCGTCGCTCGGCCGGCTGCAGCCGGGTTACGTCGCCGACGCCGTGCTGCTGGATGCCGCGCTGTCGGTGCGCGGGGTGTGGAGCGGCGCCGCGCCGCGGCGCGACCGTGCCCGTTGACCCCGGCGCTGACGGAGAACGGAGAGGCCGCCATGCTCCCCCAGCATGGCGGCCTCGCGTCCCCTACGAGCCGGCCGGACAGGGAACTCCTCCCCCGAGGCTCCCTGCCCGACCTGATCGATGCGATACCGATGGTCCCTCTGCGACCGCCCCCCGATGGCGCTTCAGGACCGCTCTACTGATGAGACGTGCGCCGCGCCGGTTCATTACGCGGATTCCCGGAAAAGTTCTGGCACCCTTCGCGGGTTATGCACAGGGGTGGCCGCACGGGGTGAATCGGAGAGACAATGGAGGAGACGCGTGATGGATCCAGGGTCCCCGCGTCTCTTCATGTGAGAGCGTTCCCGCGCTCACCGATGGGATGAGGAAAGTGCACGAAGAGGACATCGATCGATCGGCATCCGCAGACGCCGATCTCGTCCTGCGCACCCGCTCCGGCGACGCCGAGGCGTTCGGCGAACTCTGGCGCCGGCACTATCCGTCGGGCATGGCCGTGGCTCGGTCGATCACCTCCACCGTCGACGCGGACGACCTCGTCCAGGAGGCGTACGCGCGCATCTATCAGGCGATCCTCAAGGGCGGCGGGCCCAACGGCTCGTTCCGCGCGTATCTGTTCACGAGCATCCGCAACACCGCCGCGGCCTGGGGTCGCGCCCGCCGCGAGACGGCGATCGACGAGATGGAATCGGTCGTCGACCCGAACAGCACGGATCAGGCCGCCGATGAGGCCCTCGACCGCAGCCTCACTGCTCAGGCGTTCCGCAGCCTCCCCTCCCGATGGCAGGAGGTGCTCTGGTACTCCGAGATCGAGCAGCTCAAACCCGCCGAGATCGGCACACTGCTCGGCATGAAGGCCGGCGCCGTCTCGCAGCTGGCGTTCCGCGCGCGCGAGGGACTGCGGGAGGCCTGGATCCAGGCGCATCTGCGCAGCGCCGAGCCGGGCTCCGAGTGCGAGTGGACGATCGATCACCTCGGCGCCTACTCGCGGGGGAACCTCGGTGCACGTGACCGGAAGCGCGTCGAGCAGCACATCGAGGACTGCACCCGCTGCATGATCGTCGTCGCCGAGGCCAAAGACGTGTCCCAGCGGCTGGCGCTCGTGCTGCTGCCTCTGGTGCTGGGCGCGACAGGGGCCAGCGGATACCTCGCGATGCTGCAGGGCGGCGGCACTCCGGTCGTCGCGCTGGCGGCGATGCCCTCGACCGTCATGGAGGGCGCGGTCGTCGTCGGCAGCGGAGCCGGCGTGACCGGTGCGACGTCGAGCCCCGCCGGTTCGGGGGTCTCGGCATCCGGAGGCGGAGCTTCCGCCGGATCCTCTGCCGGAGGCCTGACCGGTGTGGGCGCGCTGGTGGGCGCCGGATCTGCGGCACTCGTGGTGGCCGGGGTCGTCGCGGCCGCGGCTGTGGTACCGGCGATGCTTCCCACGGCACCTTCGACCTCGCAGCCCAGCGCGTCGGAGTCCGACCCGTCGTCGATCTCCACCGAGGTCGCCCCCGATGCATCCCTGTCGCTCGAAGAGCCGATGGTCATCGACGTCGAGGATGAGACGCCGACGCCTCCGAATGCCGAGGAGCGGGAGCCGGATGCGCCGCCGGCGCCGGCGCCGGAGCAGGACGCGGAGGACCCGGAGGCCCCCGCCGCCGCGCCGGTCTCGCCACCGGAGCCCAGCGACCCGGAGACGGACCCGGGAACAGACCCCGGCACGGATCCAGGCACCGACCCGGGCACCGATCCAGGCACCGATCCGGGAACGGACCCCGGAACCGATCCAGGCACCGACCCCGGGACCGATCCTGGCACCGACCCCGGCACGGATCCAGGCACCGATCCAGGCACCGATCCGGGAACAGACCCCGGAACAGACCCGGGAACAGACCCGGGAACAGACCCGGGCACTGATCCAGGCGCCGACCCCTTCGCCGTGACGTGGGGACCGGCCACCGTCGACGGCGGGGTGTACACCGTGCCGATGCAGGGCGCACCGGGAGCGACAGTGCAGGTGGCGGTGCGGGTGCTCGTGTTCACGCGCACGTTCGAGATCACGCTCGACGACGCGGGCGACGGCGAGATCAGCTTCCGGCCGACGCTGCTCGAGAACGCCCTGAACGCCTCCGTCTGGCTGCGCGCCGTCGTCGACGATGTCCCCGGCCGATGGACGCGCACGACCCTCTCGGACCTGCAGAACGGCGGATCGTCCGAGCCGGCCGGTGAGCCGCCGGTCGAGACGACCGACGATCCTGCGGTCGACACCGCCGACGACCTCGCCGTCACCGCCGACGACGTCGCTCGCCCGGCGGGGACCGATGGCCCGGCCGACGGTGCGGACGCCTCCGACGAGCAGCTCCCGTCCACCGTCGGGGCGCCTGTCGGTGACGGCGAGACGGCACCCGCACCGATCCCCGGCGGATCGGCTGCGAAGACCGCACCGGCCGTCGCAGAGACCGTCGAGCCGGCACCCGTCGTCGAGCCCGCACCCGTCGAGCCCGCACCCGTCGAGCCCGAATCCGCCGTCGAGCCCGCACCCGTCGAGCCCGCCCCGGTCGTCGAGCCCGAATCCGCCGTCGAGCAGATCGACACGGCGACGACCTCGGCCGTCGCGGCCGTCGACGACGCCCTGAGTGAGATCGCTTCGGAGGTCGATGCGGTCAGCCCCCAAGAGGGCGTCGTCGCCCCCGTCGAAGAGGCCTCTTCCGGCGAATAGACTGGAGTCATGGCCCAGGACTCCGTCACCGAGCCGGGCGTGACCCGCCCCGCCATCACGCCCCTCGACATCGTCCGCACGCTCGTGCTGGTGGCCGGTCTCGCGACCTTCGCCCTGTGGGGCTTCGCCGCCTGGGCTCTGCCGTGGAACTTCGTCGTCGGCATCGGCGCTCCCGTCGTGCTGCTGCTGGTGTGGGCGCTGTTCCTCTCCCCCCGGCCCGTGCTGCGGCTGCATCCGTTCCTGCGCGCTGCCGTCGAACTCGTCATCTACGCCGCCGTGACGCTGGCGTGGTGGTCGATGGATGCGGCCTGGGCGGGAGTGGCGTTCGCCGTCGTCGCGGTGGCCGCCGGCGTCATGGCGGGCCGGCGGACGCTGTCGTGAGCATCGTCGCGCGGCTTCGTGCCGAGCTGGGCGACATCGTGGACACCACGCCGGAGGCGCTCGAGATCGCACGTGCGGACGCCAGCGGGCACCGCTCATCCGGCCGTCCGCTCGCGGTCGTGCGCGCCCGCGGCGTCGACGACGTGCAGCGCACCATGCGCCTCGCCTCGCAGCATGCGGTGCCCGTCGTCGTGCGCGGTGCCGGCAGCGGGCTGGCCGGTGCGGCCAACGCCGGTCCCGGTGAGATCGTGCTCTCGACGGCGGGCATGAACCGCATCCTCGAGGTGCGACCCGACGACCTCCTCGCGGTCGTGGAACCCGGCATCATCAACGCCGAGCTGAACGCACGGCTCGCCGAGCAGGGCGTGTGGTGGGCTCCCGATCCGGCCAGCCGCGAGATCTCGACCGTCGGTGGCAACATCGCCACCGGCGCCGGCGGGCTGCTGTGCGCGAAGTACGGGGTGGTGCGCGATGCCGTGCTCGGCGTGGACGTCGTGCTCGCCGACGGCCGGCTGCTGCGGCTGGGACACCGCACCGTCAAGGGCGTGACCGGACTCGATCTGACCTCGCTGGTGATCGGCTCCGAGGGCCGCCTCGGCGTGATCGTGGGTGCCACCCTGAAGCTGCGCCGCCTCATCGAGGGCGTGGTGTGCACCGTGACCGCATCCTTCCCCTCGGTGCGCGCAGCCGCCGCGGCTTCCTCCGCGGTCACCGCCTCGGGTGCGCAGCCGGCGATCATGGAGCTGATGGACGCCACCGTCCTCGCGGCCGTCCACGACCTCCTCGGCCTGCCCGCGCCGTCCGCCGGGGCCTCGCAGCTGACCATCCAGACCGACGGCCCCGCCTCCCGCGACGAGGCGGAGCGGATCGCGCAGGTGCTGACAGCGGCCGGCGGGGCCGTGGCGTTCACCGACGACCCCGCCGAGGGTGAGCGGATGCTGCGCATCCGGCGCTCCACGCACCCCGCCCTCGCCGCGATGGGCACCACGCTCATCGAGGACGTCGCGGTGCCCCGCAGCGCGATGGCGGAGATGTTCGACGAGATCGCCCGAATCGAGCAGGCGTACGGGGTGAGCATCCCGACGGTCGCGCACGCCGGCGACGGCAACCTGCATCCGAACTTCATCTTCGAAGGCGACGAGGTGCCCGAGCACATCTGGGCCGCGGCCGACGAGCTGTTCCGCGCCGCAGTGCGCTCCCGCCGGCGATATGTGGTCGGTGGTGATCGAATCGCCGAGCATGACGAGCACGCGGGCGCCGACGATGTCTTCGACAGCATCCGGATCGATGCCCATGTCGTCGAAGAACGGCGGCCGTCGGATGTAGGTGCTCGCCTCGTCCCAATCGAACGCCGCGTCGTCGGGCGCCCTCAGCGCGCGCCACCGTTCGTCGCCCGCGAAGAGGTTCTCGTACGCTTCGGTGAACATCTGTGGCGTCAAGGTCTGCTCGATGAGCGTTCCGATCTCGTCCTCCGTCGGCCACAGATCCTGCAGCCGCACGGGATTGCCTCGGGAGTCCACCCCGAGCGGCTCGCGGACGAGATCGATGTCCATCGTCCCGGCCAGCGCGTATGCGATCACGAGAGGCGGAGATGCAAGGTAGTTCATCTTGACGTCGGGGTTGATACGGCCATCGAAGTTCCGGTTGCCGCTGAGCACGGCCGCCACGGCCAGACCGCGCTGGCGAACGGCGTCCTGGACGGCCGGTATCAGCGCACCGGATGCGCCGATGCAGGTCATGCACCCATATCCCGCGGTGCTGAATCCCAGCGCGTTCAGCGAGTCGGTCAGCCCGGCCTTGTCGAGGTACTCGGTGACCACGCGCGACCCCGGCGAAAGCGTGGTCTTCACCCAGGGCATGCTCTGCAGTCCCGCCGCCACGGCGTTGCGAGCGAGCAGACCCGCGGCGATCATGACCGCCGGATTCGAGGTGTTCGTGCACGACGTGATGGCGGCGATCGCCACCGCACCATGCCCGACGTCGCTCGATTGGGACGACAGGTCGAGAAGGAACCGCTCGGCAGGATCGGCGTCCGGCTGAAGCATATCCGGGAGCGTCGAGACGTAGGACTCCCGTGCTGCAGCGAGTGGGAAGCGGTCCTGAGGACGACGAGGCCCGGCAAGCGAGGCTGAGATCGTGCTCAGATCGAGTTCGATGACCTCGGAATAGTCGGCGGTCCGCTCCGGGTCGTGCCACAGGCCCTGCCGCTTCGCGTAGGCCTCCACGAGTGTGACGCGTTCCGCAGAACGACCGGTGAACCGCAGGTACCGGATCGTCTCCTCGTCGATCGGGAAATAGATGCAGGTCGCACCCGTCTCAGGGCTCATGTTCGCGATGGTCGCGCGATCAGCGAGCGAGAGTCGCGAGACTCCTTCCCCGAAGAACTCGACGAACGTCCCCACGACTCCGTGGCGGCGAAGGAGCTGCGTGATCGTCAGCACCAAGTCCGTCGCCGTCGTCCCGACAGGCAGCGCGCCTGTAAGACGCAATCCGATCACGCGCGGAATCAGCATCCCGAACGTCTCGCCCAGCATGGCCGCTTCGGCATCGATCCCGCCGATGCCCCAGCCGAGCACGCCCACGCCGTTGATCATCGTCGTGTGCGAATCGGTGCCGAGACACACGTCCGGGTAAGCCCATCCGTCATCCGCGATCACGACCCGAGCCAAGCGCTCCAGGTTCACCTGATGCATGATTCCTGAACCCGGCGGCACCACATCGAAGCGCGTGAGCGCCTGCTGACCCCATTTCAAGAAGCGATAGCGTTCTCTGTTGCGCTCATACTCGAGTGCCACGTTGCGCTCACGAGCGTCTGGCGTCCCGAAGAAGTCGGCGATGACCGAGTGATCCACGACGAGCTCGGCGGGAATGGACGGGTTGACGACGGCAGGGTCTCCGCCGAGCACGGACATCGCGTCGCGCATCGCCGCCAAGTCGACCAGAGCCGGCACGCCATTGGTGTCGTGCAGGAAGATTCGTGACGGAGTCAGCTCGATTGCGGTCCGAAACGACTCATCGCTGCCCCAGCTCAGCAGCGTTTCGACCTGCTCGTTCGTGACGCGATGCCCATCCTGGTTTCGCAGCACATTCTCGAGGAGAACGCGAATCGAGTAGGGCAGGCGATCTGCCGCCGGGCGATCGAGTGAAACGATCCGGTAGGTGCCGAACGCGGTCGTGAGGGAGCCCTCGGGGCTCGGCTCCGGCATCAGCTCGCTCATGGATGCCCTTTCATGCTCTGGCGTCCTTCCATCCAGCGGATGTCACGCCCCCTCAGATTAGGTTATAACGAAAGGATGGTCAAGAACCGGACACATAGAGGCGCGAACTCGCCCATGTTTCCGCGACAACGAAGTGTGACGAGCCGAACAGCCAATCGCAATGTGCCACGATAACGAAGATGCGTTATAACCTAGGAACACGACAAGGATGGAGACATCATGAGCGGCTCTGCCCCCGGCTTCGCCGTCAAGAGCGACCTCGCGTACACGGTGGTCCGCAACCGCATCCTGTCCAACGAGTACGCACCCGGTTCTCCCTTCAATCAGGCGCGGTTGGCCGTCGAACTCGGCATCAGCACGACACCGCTGCGAGAGGCGCTGCGCAGGCTCCAGTCCGAGGGGCTGGTCGAACTCGGTCCGCATCGCGATGCGAGCGTCACGGGGCTGAGCATCGAGGAGGCACGGGATCTGCTGGAGTTCCGCCTGGCCGTCGATCCGCTGGCGGCCGGATTGGCCGCGCAGCGTCGCACACGGGACGACATCGCCGCGATCCGGGCGGCATCGGAGATCGAAGCTCTTCCCGAGCAGCCGAGCATCGATCAACTGATCAACCACCGACGCTTCCATCAAGCCGTCTACGCCGCATCGCACAATGACCTGCTCATCGCGACGCTGGACTCATTGTGGGACAAGTCCGACCGATACCGCCTGGAAGCGCTGCGTGACGATCGCGACGAAGAGGAGCGCCGGCGGAAGAACGCCGAGCATCGGGAGCTGATGTTGTGCGTCATCGGTGGCGACGCCGCCGGGGCCACCGAGGTCATGCGTCGGCACATCCAGTCGAGTCTCGGCGCCGCTGCAGTGCGACGACTGGGCGAACGATCCGATCCATGATCTACAGAAGGGCTCACACATGACGACGTCGACGGCCGATCTCTGGGACGAGCAACCCGACGTGCTCTTCTCTCCGACGACGCAGTTCCGCGACTTCGGCGGTACGATCCGCTTCTCGGGGCCGGCGCGCACGGTGCGCTGCGCCGAAGACAATGTGCTGCTGGATGCCGTGCTCAAGACGCCGGGAGACGGTGCGGTACTCATCATCGACGGCGGAGCGTCCCTGGCCTGTGCACTCATCGGGGACCGGATCGCCGGCCAGGCCATCGCGAACGGGTGGAGTGGCCTGATCATCAACGGTGCTGTGCGCGACAGCGCCTCTCTCGCGACGCTGCCGATCGGCATCAAAGCGCTCGGCACCAATCCGCGTAAGAGCGGCAAGCGCGGAAATGGCGAGAAGGACGTCGACCTGGAGATCGGTGGCGCCGTCATCCGCCCGGGAATGATGGTGTACGCCGACGAAGACGGCGTGCTCGTCGAGGGGTGAGGTCTCCTCAGCGCTCGAGCGCGCGATCGACGATCTCGACCTCGTCCGCGGGTGAGAGGTACTCGCCCACGAGACCGTTCCTGACTGCGAACGGGCGATCATGGCCCGGCCACACCTCGTCGGCGGTGCGCAGGATGATCTGAACCGAGCGCATCCCGGCCGCCGCATCGAAGTGAGCGACTGCGCAACGACCTTTCTGCGCTGCGTCCCGACGGGATATCGCATCTCCACTGAGGACCGCGACACCGGCCGCGGTTCTCACGCGCAACCCGATCGAGCCAGCGGTGTGCCCCGGCACGTGGAGCACGTCGACGCCCGTACCGAGCGCCTGCCCGTCCACCGCGGCAGTCGCGCCGACGAAGCGCAGCATCCGAAAGGTCCAAGCCGGCGTCGCGATATCGCGCGGACGACGGTCAGTGGGCCCATCGAGCTCGGCTGCATGTGCCCACACCGTCGCCCGCTCGAAAAGGTCGGCGTTCTGAGCATGGTCCCAATGCGCATGCGAAAGCACCACCGTGTCGATGTCCGCGGCATCCAGACCGCCCTTGGCCAGTTGCGAGAGCAATGCCGAACGCCGGCCGGCATGACCGGGGTCGAAGAGAATCCGCTGCGGACGGGGGCCGGCGCATGTCACCAAGTACGTCCCGCAGAAGCCCACACTGCCCTCTGGCGTCGTGAGGGCGCGACCCGGAAGCAGAACCTCGATCGTTGCGACACTCATGCGTTCCGACGATGCAGCGCCACTTCCGCCAGTTCGGTGCTCTGGCTGTTCACGTTGACGCTGCGGCTGTACCGGATCAGCCCGTCAGTGGACAGCCGGAATGAGAACCGGTCGACGAAGGGTGTGATCGGGTAGTCGACGAGAACCTCGACCCACCACGGCCCCCGCCGAGTCAGGCGCGCAACCGACGTCGTCGGCTCGATGTAGGAATGGTGCAGCGATGGCGCGCCCATCGCTGAGCGACCTTCATGGTCAGCGTCGATGCCCGCGGTGAACTCGACCGGCCCGGAGCGGTCGTGGCCCTGCACATGCAGCAGCGCGCCGCTGTGTCGGTGCTCGACCGAGAACATCAGCTTCGTCGTCTCGTCGGGAGAGGCGAACTCGCCGTCAAGCATGCCGGACACGTACCGCGCACTGTCGGGAACGCCGTCGGTCGTCAGGGCGCCCGTGAAGGGAGCGACGAACGACGCGAACTGCTCCGAGCGCAAGGCTTCGATGAGGTCGGCGCTGAGCGGATCGGACTCTCTGCTCGTCATCGAGGAGAACACGGCGACGACGGCATCTGCTTCGGGCACCAGAACGCAGTACTGCCCGAAGACGCCTGCGGCGTACGCGCCGTGCGGGCGGTTCCAGATCTGATACCCGTACCCCTCGCCGGCGCCCGGATCAGCGGACGCGCCGGCGACGTACCCGTCACCGGTCCACCCCAGGGAACCCACGTCGACCTGGCGTGCCAGTGATGCGTCCACCCACTCGCGGCTGACGAGCTGACGACCGTCCCAGACGCCTCCGTTGAGGTACAGCTGTCCCCACTTGAGGAAGTCCAGGACGTTCATGGTCAGCCCGTTGCCACCGCTGCAGTATCCGTCTGGATCCCTGTCCCAGCTGATCGTGCCGAAGTCGAGCGGGTCGAACAGTCGCGGACGCAGGTACTCATCGGCAGGCAGCCCGGTCGCCTTCTGCAAGCACATCGACAGCATATGGGAGGTGCCGGAGGAGTATATGAAGCTCTCCCCCGGTGTCCCCGCGATCGGAACCTGCAGGTAAGCGTCGATCCATGATGTGCTCAGAGTGCGCCAGACGACACCGGAAGTCCCCTCGGCGTGACCGGTGCGCATCGTGAGCAGGTCGGCGATCGTGAGCAGTTCGACCCCCGGTTGGGCGCTGCGCACCTGTTCGAGGGTCAAGAAGTCCGCGAGCCTGTCGTCGAGGTTCAGTCGTCCCTCGTCCACGGCCATGCCGATACCCGTGCTCACGAACGACTTGGTCGCCGAATGCAACATGTGCGCTGTGGTCCGCGATCGGTGCGGGCGGTACCACTCGCCGATGACACGTCCGTTGCGCGCGGCGAGCAGATGAGTGATGCCTCTGTCCTGCCGTTCGAATCGTTCCACGAGCTCATCGAAGATCATCGGACGCTCCTCAGTTCCGTCACACCAACACGGACGCGCCGACCATGCCGAAGAGATCCTTCGGGTCATCCGGCGCGGCGACGAGATCGATCTGCGCCTCAACGTCGCTGCCGTGCACACTGTCGCGAAGGAAACGGAGCGCGGAGTAGTCCTCGATGGCGAAGCCGACCGAGTCGAAGATCGTGATCTGATCGGCGCTCACCCTGCCCGGCGCGCGTTCCGTGAGCACCTGCCAGAGTTCCGTGACGGGGAGATCCGGCGCGGCAAGCTGGATCTCGCCTTCGATCCGTGTCTGCGGCTCGTACTCCACGAAAACGGGTCCGCATTCGAGGATCCGCGGATCGAGTTCGGTCTTGCCTGGACAGTCGCCGCCGATCGCATTTATGTGCATGCCCGGCGCGATGTCGGCGACATCGAGCACCTGCGCGGAGGTCTTGTCCGCGGTGCACGTCGTGACGATGTCAGCGCCGCGGGTCGCTTCGGACGCCGATTCGCACACCTCGATCTCGAATCCGAGCGGGTGGAGGTTGCGTGTCAGCTTCTGCGTCGCAGCACGGTCGATGTCGAACACCCGCAGTTTCGAGATCCCGAGCACGCCGCGGAAGGCCAGCGCCTGGAACTCGGCCTGACTGCCTGCACCGATCAGTGCCAGCACCTGCGAGTCCTCGCGCGCGAGCGCCCTGGCGGCCATCGCCGATGTCGCGGCCGTGCGCAACGCCGTCAGCAGCGTCATCTCTGCGACGAACACCGGATAGCCGTTGTGCACATCGGCGAGAACGCCGAATGCGGTCACCGTCTGGAACCCGCGAGCGGGGTTCGACGGATGCCCGTTGACATACTTGAACGAATACACATCGTGATCGGCGATCGGCATGAGCTCGATGACTCCGAACGGAGTGTGGCTCGCGACCCGCTCGGTCTTGTCGAATGACGTCCACCGGCGGAAATCGGCCTCGATGCAGTCCGTCATCGCCGTCATCAAGCGCTCCGCGCCGTGGCGCGAGATCCATCGCACCATATCGTCCACTCCGACGAAGCCCGTCATCGTCCTCCTCCTTCGTTCTTCATCTGCTCGCTCCTGCGCAGGCAGGTCCACGGGGGCCGAGTCGCCGTCTTGGCCGAGCGGGTCATGCGCGCACCGGCTCGCGTCGGGCCAGCTGCTCGACGACCGCTGCCGCGAACTGCGCGGTGCCCAGCCGGCCTCCGATGTCGCGTGTGCGCGTGTCGGCATTGGCGAGCACCTGTTCGACGGCCCGCTCGATGCCAGCCGCCGCCGACATGAATCGCTCCTCTTCGACGCGCCGCCCATGCCAGTCCAGCAGCAACGCCGACGAGAGGATGAGCGAGGTCGGATTCGCGATTCCAGCGCCGGCGATGTCCGGTGCGGAGCCGTGCTGCGCCTGCGCGACAGCCACATCGTTGCCCTGATTGAGCGAACCGCCCAGCCCCAGGCTCCCTGTCAGTTCGGCGGCTTCGTCGGACAGGATGTCGCCGAACATGTTCGTCGTGACGATGACGTCGAATTGGTCCGGGGTGCGGATGAGACGAGCCGCGGCGGCATCGACGATGAGTTCGTCGAGTTCGACGTCGGGAAAGTCGGCACCCGCGGCGCGAACCTCCCGGAGGAACAGTCCGTCCGACAGCTTCAGGACGTTCGCCTTATGCACCGCAGTGACGCGGCCTTTGCGGCGCCGCGCCAGCTCGAACGCCGCCCGTGCGACCCGCGCCGATCCACTCGCCGTGATCTTGCGGATGCTGAATGCGCTGTCGGCGTCCGGCATGAACTCCCCGCTTCCGGCGAACATGTTGCGGTCGGCATAGAATCCCTCGGTGTTTTCGCGGACGATGACAAGATCCATCGGAGCGCGAAGGACGCCGAGCCCTTCTCGAGAGACACTCGGCCGGATGTTGGCGAACAGTTCGAACCGCGTCCGCAGTTCCGCCGACGGGTTGATTCCGCCCTCCGCGCGGGGTGGGTAGGAATAGTGCGATACCGGACCGAGTATGACGCCGTCCACCTGCGGGATCCGCTCGAGCACCGCGGGCGGAAGAGTCGTCTTCTCGGTTGCCAGGCTGGCGAAGCCGACGTCGGCGAACTCGAGCGCGAGCCCGAGGTCGTAGGTCCTGTCGGCCACCTGGAGGACGTCGACAGTGGGGCCCGTGATCTCGGGACCGATGCCATCTCCCGGTAGTACGAGGATCTTCATCGGCTTACGACCTTTCTCGAACGGTGCGTTGTTGGTATTTTTGCACGTATTAGTACCAAAACGCAAGAGTCGGACGGCTGACGGCAGATCCGCGTGCCGACACATGCCCACACACACCCGCCGGCGCGGGTCCGAGCTGGTTCAATACCCCAGCTGTCTCCGAATGGTCCCCAGCGTGTGCGAGCTCTGTACGGTGCGTTCCACATCGAGAGCGGCGATCCCCTGCGCGAGCGCGTCCGCGACGATGAGTGGACTGAGGGCTTCAGCACTGAGCCCCGTGGATGTGTTCGGGGCGTCGATCACCAGCGTCACGCTGCCCGCCAGACGTTCGGCCAGCTCATGCGTGATGAGAATCGTCGTCACACCGACGGTGTGACAACGATCGAGCAGCACTTCGACTTCCCGCGGGTATCGCCCGGGCACGAACAAGACGATTGCGGAGTCACGCTCGATGGAGAGCATCTCATCGGCCAGCTGGAATCCGGAGCCTCTGATCCGGCGGGAAGGAAGCCCGATCCGGCGCATCTGCTGGGCAAGGTGCTCGGCGACGATACCTGTCGCCCCGAACCCGTACGTCAGGATGCTCCTCGCGTTGAGCAGCAACCGGATGGCCTCACCGAATCTCTCCGCCGAATGACTCCGACGCAGCACTGCGATGCGATCAGCAGCCTCGGCGGTGACGAGTTCCCACACCGTGTCCAGGTCGCGTCCCGTCGATTCGACTCGACGTCGCGCCTTGACGGCCGGGAGCACCTCAGCGGGACCGGCGCCCACGATCGTCGCCTTGAGATCCGCGAGACCTTCGTAGCCGAGCGCCTGAAGGGTCCGAACGACGGTGGCGTTGCTCGTCCGTGTGCGCCGACCGAGTTCCGCGGCGGTCATATAGACGAGTTCTTCGGGTGTCAGCTCGATGAGCACCTGGCAGACACGCTGCGCCGCCCGCGCGAACCCTTCGGAGTTGTCCCGTATGCGCGATCGGAGATCCGCAAGCCTCGGGTTGGGTGCGACGACGTCGAAGGCACTCACTGCGCAACAGCTCCAGTCATGTATTAAACGTTACATGATGCGCACGATGCGCGTCCATAATCCGGGTCCTCCATGGGAATTTGAGAAACACTTGATACAGAATCGGCGTGTGTGTATCGTGATCTCACCGATGGATGAAGTGTTACACGTACATCGGCCACCCGATGCAGGACGACTCAACCTGAACCACAGCTGTTTCAACCGTGAGGAAGTTCCATGAATACCCCCGTAGTCCGAACCGCGAGAATCACCGCCTTGACCGTCGGTATCGCCTTGGCGGTCACCGCGTGCGGCGCTCCACAGACACCGACAGACACGACCGCAGGCACCGGCATCGAGCAATCGAATACGACTGCAGAGGCGAATGGACCCCTGGAGTCGGCCACCTGGATGATCGCGAAGGAGCCGGCATCGATGGATCTCGATGCTGATGCGGCCACGTCGCAGACCGACATCGTCCTCTCGAACGTCTGCGAACGCCTGATGCAGCTGGGTAGCGACCTGGCCGTCACCCCCCACCTCGCCAGCGACTTCGAATGGAAGTCGGACTCCGAACTGGTCTTCACCCTGCGTGACGATGTCACTTTCCACGACGGTTCACCGATGACGGCCGATGACGTCGTCTGGTCGATGCAGCGGCACATGGCCGACGGGGCTTCCGAGGCGGACGAGTTCGTCAACGTCACCGGAGTGTCCAAGACCGCCGAGAACGAGGTCACGTTTGCGATGGCTCAGCCCGACGCCATCTTCGTGAAGGCGTTGGCCGGCGACGCCGGTGTCGTCCTCAATCCCCGGGCCGTCGCCGCTCAGGGGGACGACTACGGCACGACAGCAGGCAGCGATGCGTGCTCCGGGCCCTTCGTCCTCGATGAATGGCGCAGCGGCTCGCAGGTCACCTTGAAGAAGGCTCCCGATTATTGGGACGCCGATCGCGCGGCTCTCACCGAAGAGCTCATCTTCCGATGGGGCAGCGACGACGTGATCATCAACTCGCTCCTGACCGGCGATGCGGACGGCACCTATCTCGAGAATCTCGCTTCCGCGACGCGTCTGGTGGGCGACGAGGACATCAAGGTCGCTCAGGGTGAGGACACCAGGGTGTGGAGCCTGATGGCGACGGAACGCGGAGGTCTCACCGATCCGCGCCTCCGGCAGGCGCTTTCACTGGCCATCGACCGCGAGGGCTTGAACCAGGCAGCGTTCTCAGGCCTCGGACGGCCGTGGAACGAGCCCGTCGGGTCCGGTGCGTGGGGATACGAGCGCGACGCCTTCGAGGCAGCGAACGCCGCGTTGGAGTTCTCACCGATCACGCGTGACGAAGCGCACCTCGACAAGGCCAGAGAGCTGGTGGCCGAAGTCGGCCCGACGGAGGAGATCGTCGTCGCCTCTGATGGAGACTCGATCCGTTCCGCTCTCGCAGAAGCCGTCGTGGCCGCCGCCGACGAGATCGGTCTGGAAGCCAGCATCATCCGGATCCCCACCGCACAGTACGGCGACTACTACTCCGACGCCAGCGTGCGGCAGAAGGCCGATCTCTTCTCGGATGACTACTTCGTGTCGAAGTTCGACCCGGTCGGCTTCTACAAGAACGGCGCATCCGACTCTTCTGTCCAGTGGCTTCTCGACGACCCGGAGTTCGATCAGCTCGTTCAGGACGCCAGAGCGGCTGTCGATGACACTGAGCGATCCGAGCTGGCCATCGATCTCGCGGCTCGATGGGGAACAGCGATGCCGTGGATCAGCACGACGGCCAGCCCGAACACCGTCGCATACTCGGCAGAGGTCACCGGCATCCCGGCGGCCGGCAACTTCCGCTACTACCCCTGGGCTGCAGGCCTCGGCGCGGCAGAGGAGTGATCGGGCCTTGTCTCTGATCCGACGACTCGGCGTCATGCTCCTGACGCTGCTGATCGCATCCTTCGTCATCTTCGGGAGCCTCTACCTCGCCCCCGGTGATCCGGTGACGTTCCTGATCGGCAACCCGGAGAACCTGACTCCTGAGAGGATCGCGGAGGTACGGGCGCAGTACAACCTGGATGACCCATTCCTCGTGCAGTACATCGACTGGTTGACCTCGGTACTTCAGGGAGACCTGGGCACGTCGTTCGTCTACCAGCAGCCTGTCGCATCGCTGATGGCCTCGAAGCTGCCGAACACGGTCTTCCTGGTGCTGCTCACCGCTTTGATCTTCATCGTCGTCGGCGTGTCCCTCGGCGCAGTCTCCGCGCTGCGCCGAGGGACCGGCACAGACTCGGCCATCACGGGAATCACCACGTTCGCAGCCTCCGTGCCGAACTTCGTGATCTCCCTTGTGCTCATCTTCGTCTTCGGGGTCCAGCTGCGTTGGTTCCCCGTGGCCGGCGACGGGGACGACTTCCTCGATCGCCTTCACCACCTCGTGCTGCCCGCACTCGCTTTGGCCGCGGGTTCGCTCGCCACGATCAGTCGCGTCACGCGGCAATCGATGATCGACAACATCAAGGCAGAGCACGTCGATGTGGCCCGCAGTTTCGGACTTCCGACCCGCACGATCGTGTTCCGTCACGTCTTCCGCAACGCGCTGGGGCCGGTCCTGACGATGGGAGGGCTCATCATCGCCGGGATGCTGGGTGGCACTGTCATCATCGAGTCCGTCTTCGGGCTCAACGGAGTCGGCAGCCTCCTGGTCAGTTCGATCAACGCGCATGATTTCCCGGTCGTACAGGCGGTGCTGTTGTACATGGTGATTGCGTACATGGCCGTCACCACCCTGGTCGACCTCTTGTACCCGCTCATCGACGCCCGGACAGCGCAAAGGAGCGAATCCGTATGACCACCTCGCACCTGGCGACCACCAGCATCGGTCTTCGAACGGCCAGGAGAACCACGCCCTGGCTCTACTACCTCTGTGTCGGTATCCTCGCGTTCTTCGTCCTGATGGCGATCCTCGCTCCCTGGGTCACCCCGTACGACCCCTCCAAGACCGACTTCGCGGCGCAGTGGCTCCCCGCCAGCTCCGCGCATTGGCTGGGCACGGATCAACTCGGTCGCGACATACTCTCCCGCATCATCGCGGGTTCCCGCGACTCCATGCTGGGTGCCCTGGCACTGCTCGTGTTCGCCTCCGTCGTCGGCGTGACCCTGGGACTGACGGCGGCGTGGAAGCGCGGCTGGGTCGATACGTTGCTGGCGCGCATCACCGATGTCATGTACGCCTTCCCCGGGCTGCTGTTCGTCATCCTCATCATCGCGGTGTTCGACACCGGCGCGTTCACGTCGGTGGTCGGCATGGGCCTGGCTTTCGTGCCGACGATCGCCAAGTTCTCCCGCACCATCGCGCTGAGCGAGATCGCGCGGCCATACGTGGACTCATATCGACTGCAGGGCGTCGGTGGGTTCGTGCTGTGCGTGCGGTACCTGCTTCCCAACATGCTTCCGGCGCTGATCGGATACCTCGTCGTGCTGTTCGGCGATGCACTCGGGAGCCTGGCGGCGCTGAACTTCCTCGGCTTCGGCGCACAACCGCCGAGTTCGGACTGGGGCCTGATGGTGTCAGAGGCCAGGGATGGTGTCATTCAGGGCGTGTTCTCGCCCGCGCTCATCCCGGGACTCACCATCGCGCTCGTCGTCGTCGCCACGAACGTCGCGGGAGTCCGACTGGCCGACAAGCTCGCGGTAAGGAAGTGACCGGCATGCTGCTGAAAATCGAGAACCTGTCGTTGTCGGTGCCCGTGCCCACCGGCACCCGTCGACTGCTCGACCGCGTATCCATCCATGTCGACGACGGCGAGACGATCGGCCTGGTCGGCGAGTCCGGCTCAGGGAAGTCGACCACGGCCCGCGCCGCGCTCGCTCTCACCCCCGACGATGCCGTCACCGAAGGATGCGTGGTGGTGGGCGGCGTGGATGTGCTCTCCGCCTCCGCGGCGGCGGTCGGTGACGTACGCAAGAACACCGCGGCCATGATCTTCCAAGACCCTCGCGCCGCCCTGAATCCGGTGCGGCGCATCGGCGATAGCGCAACAGAGCGGCTCGTCCGTGTGCACGGCATCGCGCAGCGGGTTGCGACCCGGCGCATCGTCGAGCTCTTCATCGAGGTGGGTCTTCCGGATCCTGAGCGCATCCTGCGCAATTATCCCCATGAGTTGAGCGGTGGGATGCTGCAGCGCGTGTCCGTGGCGGCGGCACTGAGCACGAATCCCCGTCTGCTGCTCGCCGACGAGGCAACCAGCGCGCTGGACGTGACGACACAGGCCGAGGTGCTGGCGCTCATCCGCCGCATGCGGCAAGAACGCGGACTGGGCGTGCTCTTCATCACGCACGACCTGCTGCTCGCCGCCGCCTACTGCGACCGCGTCTATGTGATGCGGGATGGCCGGGTGGTCGACGAGCAGCCCGGAGCGGCGTTGTTCGACTCCCCGAAGAACGAGTACACGCGGGCGCTCGCCGCAGCGACGCCACGGCTTCCGGAACGCGCTTACACGCTCGCAGCAGACCACGACGACACGTCGGGAGACCACGAATGACCGGCACGGCCCACGACCCGATCCTGGAGATGTCGCACGTGACCAAGACCTACCAGGTCGGGCGCTCACGAGCACCGATCGTCGCGGCGGACGATGTCTCGTTCTCGCTCCGTGCCGGCGAATCACTCGGTGTGGTCGGTGAGTCCGGATCCGGGAAGTCCACGGTCGCCAAGATGGTGCTGGGATTGACTCGTCCCGACTCCGGTTCGATCAGGATCGCCGAGAAAGACCGCACCGTCCGGGTTCGCGGTTCGCGTGCGCGCCTGGACCGGGCCAAGGCCGTGCAGATGGTGTTCCAAGACCCCTACGGGTCTCTGGATCGCCGTCTGACCGTCACGGCCGCGCTCGAGGACACGCTTCGCAGACATCACCCGCAACAGTCCAGGTCCGCCCGTTCGCGCACCATCGCGGGGCTGTTGGAGAAGGTGCGACTCAAGCCGGAGCTCGCCGGATCGTACCCGCATCAGCTCAGCGGCGGTCAGCGCCAGCGGGTCGCGATCGCCAAGGCATTGGCCGTCGAACCCGACGTACTGGTCCTCGACGAAGCGGTGTCCGCGCTGGACGTCTCCGTGCAGGCGCAGATCCTCACGCTGCTCAACGACATCCGCTCCACCACAGGGGTCGCGCTGATCTTCGTCAGCCACGACCTCGCTGTGGTGTCTCAGATCACCGATTCGGTGCTCGTGATGTATCGGGGCGTGGTCGTCGAGTCGGGAAGCACGCACGACGTCCTGGTGAACCCCGCGCACCCGTACACCGAGATGCTGCTGTCGTCAGCGCCCGGACCAGGATGGCGCCCCGAACGCGTCGCCGCGCTCCGTGCAAGATTCGCAGCATCCTGACGAGCCATCCGCGGATCACACCTTCGCAAGACGATCGAGGAAACACATGACGACCCCTGACCCCTTCACAGACGCCAGCAGCAAGTCCCTGCAACGCGGGGGGACGCCGACCTTCGCGTCCCGGTTCGATCAGCGCCTGCATTACTCCATGTACGTCCCCCGCGATCTCGACCTGTCCAAGCCCGCGCCACTGGTGGTCGTTCAGCACGGCACGGCCCGCACGGCATTGCGTTACCGGGATGCTCTGCGCCCGTTCGCGGATGCCAATGGGGTCATCGTGCTGGCACCGATGTTCCCTGCGGGCATCATCGACCCGTACGACCTGCACAACTACAAATTCATCGAGTATCAGGGCATCCGCTTCGATCATGCGCTGCTGTCGATGATCGAAGAAGTGGCCGAACGGTACAACGTCGACACGGAGAAGTTCTATCTGCATGGCTTCTCCGGGGGCGGGCAGTTCGCGCACCGCTTCTTCTATCTGCATCCCGAACGCCTCGCCGCCGTGTCGATCGGCGCGCCCGGGCGCATCACCGAGCTCGACGACAGCAAGCAGTGGTGGCTGGGGACGAAGGGCTGGGAGGAGAAGTTCGGCAGGGCGATCGACATGGAGGCCATCCGCAGCACGCCCGTCCACATGGTCGTCGGGGGCGACGACACCGCCACCGCCGAGATCAACAATCCGGGGGATTCGAACTGGATGGCGGGCGTGGAACTCACGGGCAAGACCCGGATCGACCGGCTGCGCACTCTGCACGCGAACTACATCGCACACGGGATCACCGCTACGCTCGACGTCATCCCCGGGGTCGGGCACAACGGCACGCTGGTGCTTCCTGCGGTGGAGAGGTTCTTCGCCGCCCAGATCGCGGCGAAAGCGCACCTGTGACGATGCGGACGCCGCCGGCGCGCGGAACACGGATCTGCTGTGCTTGACGCGCATCCCGACATGGATCCGGAGGTGATGGCCGAACTGCAACGGCACGCCGCATCCTCGCCGCCGATCTGGGAGAAGACCACACAGGAGGCACGGCAGGGCCGGCTTGCGCGTACTCCCGCTCCGTGCGAGGGCTCCATTCCCACGCGCGACATCGTGATCGAGAGCGCGGATCGTGCGATGCCGGTGCGGGTGTACGACGTCGGCGCAGACGACGACGTGGTCATCCTCTTCTTCCATGGCGGCGGATTCGTTACGGGCGATCTGGAGACTCATCACGGTCAGGCGGCGGAGCTCGCCGAGATCACGGGCCGCACGGTCGTGTCCATCGACTACCGGCTCGCTCCCGAGCATCCCTTCCCGGCCGCCCTGCATGATGCCTTCGACGCCGTCGAATGGGCAAGGTCGCCGCGGGGCGCCGCGGAACTCAAGGTGAAGACACCGCGGATCGCGGTCGCCGGAGTGAGCGCTGGGGCGAACCTGGCCGCGAACGCGAGCAGAGAGTTCGCCCGCAGGAACGAGCCGATGCTGGCTCAGCTGCTCGCGTACCCGTGGTTCGACGCCACCGAAGACTTCGAATCCCGCCGCCTCTTCGCCGATGGCCTCGGGCTGTCGACGCGAGCGCTGAGCTGGTATCTCGAGCGTGTCCTGCCCGACCCTGACACCCGCCGGAGTGCCGAGTTCTCGCCGTTGCTGGACCCGCGCGCCGACCGGCTTCCGCCCACGGTGCTGAACATCGCGATGATCGACCCCCTCCGGGACGACGCGATCGCCTATGCGGTGCTCATCGACCGTGCCGGCGTACCGGCCTCCGTCCAGATCTGCCCGCAGCTTCCACACGGCTTCTGGGGCATGACAGCGCACTCCCGCACCGCGGCGGATGCTGCGCGTGAGCTTTGCACACGGTTCGCTGTGGTACTGGACGAGCTCTCACCGCGAGCGTGAGCGCAGAAGTGGAGGTCCGGCACGCGGACCGCGGCCGACGCTGTCTGCGGCTGATCGCCGCTCAACTCTGATTCCCACCTTGTCGACGCAACCGGGCGGCGGCATGGCCAACCGATGGAGGAACCAACGATGCACCTCTCAGATGTCCTACGCACACCGTCGATCGCGCTACGGAGGTCGGCTCGTGCATGATGTCGTGACCGTTCTGGTCCAGTCGGCCGCGGCCGACGAGACGATCCCCTACGCCTTACCCGCAGCATGGCGAGGCATCACCAAGTGGGCCTATTTCGTCGGCTTCACGATGGTGATGGGCTCCACCGTGGTCCATTCGCTCGCGCTTCGAAGCGCGTTGCGGTCGCACGAGACGAGTGCGCGCAACACCATGATCCTGCGCCAGCGCTCTGCGATCGTCCTCGCCATATCGGGTGTGATCTTCCTACTGTCGTTGTGGCCTCAGCTCGCAGGGAAAGCTGCCCGCGCCAGCGAGAACCTGCCATACGATCGTGCGCTGCTGCCGGAGAGCGTCTGGGCATACCTCACCGCCTCCGCAGGCGGCAGTGGCATTCCGCTCGGATCGATGGTGCTGGTGCAGTTCGCCACCTTCGCGATATGCGCGCTGCTGCTGGTGTCACTGCTCGCACCCGCGTCGCGCAGGCACGTCGACCTCATCGCGGGGGTCGCGGCGATCGGCACCGCGATCGCGTCGGTCAGCCTCGGGCTGTCGGGCGATCTCGTCGCACGAGATGCGGACGGATGGATGGCGCGGCTGCCCAGCTACGTTCATGTTCTCGCAGGCAGCATCTGGGTGGGCGGACTGATCGCGCTCGCGCTTCTCGGCACCGCCCGGCGGCGCCTGACCGCTCCGGCAGGCCTGATCTGGGCGCACATGTGGGATCGGTTCAGCCGCATCGCCCAGGTCTGCGTGGCCGGCATCATCCTCTCCGGGCTGTGGATGGTCTGGAGCGTGGTCAGCACGCCGATGGAGCTGGTGACCACGACCTTCGGACGGATCCTCCTGCTCAAGATCGTGCTCGTCGGCATCCTCATCGCGATCGGCGTCTTCAATGAGTACGTCATGATCCCGCGCATCGCACGGCTGCGCGCATCCGGAGACCAGCATGGTCTCTTCGCGATGGCTGTGCGGCACTTCCCGCAGATCATCGTGCTGGAAGCGACGATCGGGTTCGCCGTGCTGCTGGTCGTTCCGTTCCTCAACGGAAGCGCGCGCGAAGAATCCGGTGCCGGAGAGGCACACGCGACCTCGACGATGTTCTTCGCGACCGCGGCGCTGATCGTCATCCTGGTGATCTCCTTCGCGCTGAACAGTCGGCTTCAGGCGGCGATCGAACGAGCGCGAGGTGAGGGCGTTCCCAATCCGGAAGCCCATCTTGCGCTCGCGGGCGAAAGCGGACCGCAGGAACACAACCCTCGCGCGTGAGCGCTTCAGGACATTGATGCGTCAGACTGAGCGTCCACCCGCCGCGTGGCCGGCGTGCGCGGTGGGTGTGCGCGGCAGCGGCAGGCACAGGCGGCCACCGGTGATCGGATGCTCGATGACCACGGAACCCACCCCGAACACGTCATGCACCAGGCCCTCGGTGAGCACTTCCTCCGGTCGCCCGGACGCATGCACTCGTCCGCCGTGCAACGCGATCAGATGATGCGCGTAGTGCGCGGCGTGGTTGAGGTCGTGAACGACCATGATGATCGTGGTCCTTCGCCGGGCGTTCAGATCCGCGAGCAGGTCGAGGATCTCCAGCTGATGCGCGATGTCCAAGTAGGTGGTCGGCTCGTCGAGAAGCATGATCGGGGTGTCCTGCGCGAGCGACATCGCGATCCATGCCCGTTGGCGCTGCCCTCCTGAGAGCTCATCGAGCGGGCGGTCGGCGAGGTCGGCCAGCCCTGCCGATGCGAGTGCGCGTTCGACGATCTGCCGGTCGTCGGGGGTCGCGCGTCGCAGAAAGCCCCGATGGGGGTGTCGACCGAATTCGCTCAGTCCGCGGACGCTGATCCCTTCGGGGGCGACCGGCTGCTGCGGCAGCAGTGAAACCGCCTGTGCGAGCCGGCGGCGTGTGATCGACCGCATATCGACCCCGTCGAGCAGCACGCTTCCGCCCAGCGGGGCCAACGCCGACCCGAGGGTGCGCAGCAGAGTGGATTTGCCGCTGCCGTTCGCACCGATCAGCGCCGTGATGCGACCCGGCGGGATCGCGATGTCGACACTCTCGAGGATGGGGACGTCCGCACGGAACCCGACGGACAGGCGGCGCGCCTTCAGCACGGGCGTCGACGAATCAGCCATGACCCCTGGCCTCTCTGATCAGCAGGACAAGCAGGTAGGGCCCTCCAGCCACGGCGGCCACGATACCCGCGGGGATCTCATTGGGTAGGGCGATCACGCGCCCGGCGAGGTCGGCGAACATCAGCAGCGCGGCCCCCAGCATCGCCGCCGTCGGCATCAGCCAGCGGGCCCTGAATCCGACGACCCGCCGCGCGAGGTGCGGCGCGAGCAGGCCGATGAACCCGATCCCTCCCACCGCGACGACGGCACCGGCGGACAGCGCGATGGCGGTGACCACGAAGAACGCCCGGTTGGAAGTCGCGATGACTCCGAGACTGCTCTGAGTGTCGTCGCCGAAGGCGGACAGATCGAGTCGTGCGGCGCAGAAGATCACGAGCGGCAGGCAGCACGAGAGCCAGACGAGAAGAAGGATGACATCTGCGGGAGTGCTGCCATACACGCTGCCAGCCAGCCAGACCATCGCCTGGTCCGCGGAATCCGGAGACGCGACCATCGCGAATTGGATGCCCGTTCCGGCAAGAGCTGCGACTGCGACGCCGACGAGGGCGAGCGTCGTGCCCTGGCTGCCCACGATCCGCGCCACACTGAGCAGCACGAGCGCCACCGATCCCGCCCCGACGACGACGCCCAGCGGGACGGCCACGAAAAGTGCGGACGGCGGGACCATGGTCGTCGCCACCACCGCGCCCAGACCGGCGCCCTTGGTGACGCCGACCACGTCGGGAGATGCCAGGGCATTGCGCACCGCCGATTGCAGGAGCACACCGGAAACGGCCAGCGCTGCCCCCGCCAGAAAGGCGACCCACACGCGCGGTAGCCGGTACTGCTGAACGATGAAGGACTGGTCGCCCCCGAGCAGTCCTTCGACGACGGCGATCGGGCTGAGCGGTACCGCTCCGAGCCCGACGCTGGCGAACACGAGGAGTACGATGATGATGGCGAAGGCAGCCACGGCGGCGAAGCGGACGACCGGAGTGCTGCGCGAATATCGTCTGCGATCGCTCACCCCGTTCGCACCCGCCTCGCCCTCACCGCCAGGAACAGGAACGTCGGGGCTCCGAGTAACGCGGTGACGATTCCGGCCGGGATCTCCGTCGGGAACGCGACCAGTCGCGCCAGGACATCAGCGCTGAGCAGAAGTAGGGGGCCGAGAACCGTGCAGGCGACGAGTTGGGTGGCGAAGCGCGCGCCCACCATTCCTCGTGCGATGTGGGGAACGATGAGCCCGACGAATCCGATCGGTCCGGCGACCGCGACGGCGGACGCGGCGAGGACCACGACGATGATCGCGGCGATGCCGGAGACGCGTGCGGAGTGCTGTCCCAGGCTCCCGGCCGTTGCCGGGTCGAGGCTGAGCAGCGCGAATGACCTCCTGCCGAGAAAGGCGGCGCAGACGCCGATGAACGCTGCTGGGGCGAGAACGGCGACGTCTTCCCACTGCGCGCCCGCGATCGAACCGGCCAGCCAGAACACGAGGTCCTGAGTGGAGTTGTTCATGATGAGGATCGCCTGCACGAGCGCCGACAGCACGATCTGCATCGTCATGCCGGCCAGTGCGAGCCCCACCACGCTGACGGAACTCGTCGCGGACAAAGCCCACATGATGGCACCGACGACCAGAGCACCCGCGAACGCTGCCCCCGTACCGAACACACCGAGATTCGGGTAGGCGATCGTGGCTGTCACGATCGCGACAGCCGCGCCGGCGTTGATACCGAACGTCTGAGGCGATGCCAGTGGGTTACGGGTCAGCGCCTGTGCGAGCAGGCCCGCCACGGCGAGCGCGGTACCCACCAGCACCGCGAGCACTGCGCGAGGCAATCGCACCTCGAAGACCAGGCTGCGCAGCCGGCCGGGCTCGTCACCGACGACGGCGCTGATCAACGGCTCCCAACCGATGCCCGTGGGGCCGATACCGAAGCTGAGCAGGACGACAGTGAGCAATGCTCCCAAGGTCGCCGTCAATGCGATGGCGGGATGCGCGCGACGTCTCGCCGTGAAAAGCTCAGTGGTCACCGGCGATGTTCTCGACGATGTCCTCGGCGATGAGCTCTGCCGTCTGCAGCCCGCGGAAGCGAGCGTATTGATTGCGGTTCACTTCGTACACGGCATCGTCGCGCGCGGCCGACATCGACGCCCACACGGAACTCTTCGACCACTGCTCCAGCACCGTTCCCGGTGCGTCCACAGCGACGAACAAGACATCGGGATCGACATCGATCAGGCGCTCGATCCCGACACCGGACTCGACCGGCTGATCGGATTCCATCGCCGCGGTGACACCGAGCGCTTCGAAAACCGAACCGGTGAAAGCCGATGACGTGTGCAGGCTCATCGCGTCCGGCGTTGCGACAGCCAAGAGGAACCGACGATCCTCATCAGCAGGGATCCGCGCAGCGTACTCGGCCATCCGCGCTTCATGTTCGGCCACTGCCTGCTCACCGGCTGCCTGATCGCCCAGTGCGTCGGCGATCGTGACCACCGATGCCTTGATGTCGGCGTAGCTGCCCTCCCAGCTGTTGAGCACGATCGTCGGGGCGATCTGCCGCAACTGGTCGTAGATGGCCGCGTGCCTGGTCACGTCGGCGATGATCAGGTCCGGCCGGAGACTGCTCACCAGTTCGAGGTTCGGCTCGAGCCGCGTGCCCACCGATGCGTAGTCGATCTCCTTGCCGAGCAGCTGCGCGATGCGAGCCGGATCATCGTCGTCCGCGATGCCGACCGGCACGACGTCGAGAGAGTCCAGCGCCTGCACGAACGAGAACTCCAGGGCGACGACACGGACCGGCGTCTCAGGAACCTCGGTCTCCCCCAGTTCGTGATCGATCACGCGCCCCCCGGACTGCGCCGATCGTATCGAACCGTCTGCCGTCGCACCCGAGGGAGCCGCGGCGCATCCGCTCAAACCGAACAGTGCCATCGCGAAAGCAACCAGCACCGCTCTGCCGGCCAGAGCGAAGCCGCGTCCACGGGAGGGCGGGGGAAGGAAGGACATGATCTGCTTTCGATTGACGCACGGACCGAGAGGCAAGGCTAGCCTAACCTTACACGAGTCGGATGGGGTGGCCATCGAACCGTCCGTCCTGCACGAGTCCGTGCAGACGCTGCGCTTCACTCCTCCGCGGCACCGAGATCCGCAGCCCACGGGTAGTAACGGAAGATGCCCGACGCCGGAACGCCCGTCACCTCGTCGGAGAACGCCACGGTGCTGGGTGTCGCGTTCGCGCTGATCCACGGCAGCGTCTCGTTCCAGCGTCGAGCCAGCTCGATCTCCAGATCAGCGCGCTCCGAATCGTCCATCGCGGCGCGGGCGCGCGCGATCAACGCGTCGTACTCCGGGTCCTTCAGCAGCCATTCCACGCTCGACTCCGAGTTGCCGTTCTTGTAGAAGCCCACCGGATCGTACGTCGAGACGAAGAAGTCGTCCGAGAACAGGTCGGCCTGGCCGCGCACGGAGTCGTCTCCGTAGTAATCACCGTACTGCGCCGTCGGGATGCGGAGGATCCGCACATCGAGCCCGATGGTCTCGCCGGCGCTGACGACCGCCTCTGCGAGCGTGGAACGAATCGCCTCACCGTCGGTGGCGACGACGATCTCCTGCGTATCGCCGACCTCGGCGACGAGCTCCTTCGCTCTGGCGATGTTCTCATCGGTCACCGTCACCGGCGCGAACTCGAGCTCGGCGTCCGCCGCCTCGAACTTGTCTCGTTCGAAGCTCCACACCGCGGAGCCGATGGGCTGGCTCCACGCAGGGCCGAGCCCGGAGAACGCCGTCGTGTTGATGCCCTCACGATCGAGCACAAGCGAGAGGGCCTGGCGCAGCCGCGGATCCGTGAGAGCCCCGCGTTCGGTCACCATGAGGTTCCACACCCGCGTGTCTTCGCCCTGCACGACGGTGATGTCATCGCGGTGGATCAGATTGGCCGCGATGGACAGGTTCTCCAAGTACGCACCATCAGCCGCACCGGTGCTGAGCTGGTTCGCGATCGCGTCGTCGCTCCCCCACTTGATGATGACCTCGTCGGTCTTCGCCGCGCGCTCGGTGTTCCAGTAGTTCTCGGCCTTCTTCAGCACGATCCGAGAGCCGGACTCCCACGACTGGAGCGTGAACGGACCGGAGCACGCGTCGACTCCGGCCGGCGTCCCGAAGCTGTCCCCCTGCGCCTCGATGACCTTGCGATTCCAGATGACGCCGGCTCCGTTGGCCAGCGAGTTCGTGATGATCGCGTCACGTTGCTTCATGTCGAAGGTGACCTGATGATCGCCGGTCTTGCGAACCCCTGCAACGGTCGCGAACTGGTTCTTCTGCTTCGCGCCCTCAGCCATGTGGCGCTGCATCGACCATGTGACGTCGTCCGCAGTCATCCGCGTGCCGTCATGGAAGATGACATCGTCGCGCAGAGTGAAGACGAGTTCGGAGTCCGACACCCATTCCCAATCAGTGGCGATGCTCGGCTGCACCGTGAGATCGGTGCCCAACTGAATGAGCTTGTCGCACACGTTGGACATCACGATGTCGGTGTTCGACGTCGATGCGCCATCGTCGAAGTCCGAGGTTGCGGGCTCCTTGGCGATCAACCAGGTCGCGGTGTCGAGCGGGCCCACAGCGGCATCCGTGGTGTTGGCGCGAATCACGTTCGTCGACGTCTCGCCGTGAACGGACTGCACCGGGGCACCGCAAGCAGTGACGGCGAGCGAGGTGAAGACCAAGCTCGCGGCGGCGGCCGCGCGGCGGAGAGATGAACTCATGGTGCTTCCTCGGATGTGTCGGCAGGGGAATCTTTACGAAGGGTCACCCTACGACTCCAATGGTATTTTAGGAAGCGTCAGTACCAAAATGTTCAGTCACGGGTCTTCTCCGGGAGCACCGTCGAGATGTGATCGCGCAGGAACTCACTGGCCTCCGGCAGGCGACCGGCGAGGATGAGATCCGCCAGCGCGACGTGCTCGCGACACCGGATGGACGCACGCTCGGGGACCAGTGCCTGTCGATACTCGATCAGACGACGGACTCTGTTGATTCGAGCCAGACCTTCGATGAAGAAGTCGTTTCCACTGCACTCGATGATCGTCTCGTGGAACCTGGTGTTGAGGTCGAAGAGTTCCGCACCGCTGACACTGCGCACGCCGCCATCCGCCAACGATCGCTGCTCCTCTCGGCGCCGCTCGAGCGCGTCCCGGTCGAGGGTGAACGTCGGCTCGAGTATCGCCGCGGGCTCGATGACCGCGCGGTACCGGTAGCTGTTCGCGTAGGACTTGAGCGATGTCAGGACCGGCAGAAAACGCCATCCGTAGCCAGGCAGCGGCTCGATCCACCCCTCCTGAGAGATGCGCATGAGGAGCTGCGAGAGCCGCGAGCGGGTGAGGTCGTAACGGCGCAGGAGGGCGTTCTCGGTCACGCGATCAGGAAGCAGGCCATCCAAGCGGTCGGATGCGATGCGCACATAGACCTCTTCATCGCGCGCCCCCGGCGGGGAGACCTCACCGATCGAGTCACCGGAACGCGCGACCTGATACCGACCGGTCTCCGACTGGGAGATGTACCCGCTTTCACGCAGATCTCTGAGCACCCTTCGCACCGGCGACCGCGACACCCGGAGCAGCTCCGCGAGGCCGCGCTCGGTCAGCGGCGTGCCGACGGCAGGGGCTTCGCGCTTGAGGTACAGAAGTACTTCCGCACGCAGCCGCGCGGCGAGGTCGTCAGCTTCGCCCTGCATCCGATCTTGCAGCGCCATCGATTCCTCCGATCTCCCCTCATCATCTCAAACCGCACGAACACCCCCTTCGCCCACGCCGAACGGTGCGGAAGCGCCTCGGACGCGGACGTCGGAACGCCCTTTGGCACTATGCACTTCCAAAATCCCACAAACGCGGCTAGGGTGATCGCGATGGAGAGCCTCACATGACGACGTTCCTGAAGCCGCAGATCTTCAGGCCGGGCGACCTCGCATCCAATGATCGAGGTGGCGGCGCCCGCACCACACCCCTGACGACGAGGGAACGCGGCGCCACGGCGTTCCTGAACGGCATCACCAGTTTCGACCCGGGTGCGCGAATCGCCCACCATACCCATAACGTCACGGAATCCGTGATGGTGATCGAGGGCGATGCCATCGTCGACATCGACGGGGTGCGCACCGCGCTGAGGACCTTCGACACCACTCTGGTGCCGGCGAACATCCCGCACCATTTCGAGAACGCTTCCACGAAGAAGCCGATGCGAATCTTCTGGACGTACGCCTCAGTCGATGCGTCCCGGACGATCGTCGCTTCGGGAGAGCGCGGACGCATCGATGCCGAGCACGGTGACGGACGCGCCCGCGGAGTTCGCGAGGTCGCACGCATCACGGTGGACGAAGGAGCGAACGAGCGCTTCGAAGCCGCAGTCGCTCACGCGGCACCGCTCTTCCAAGCCGCGCACGGCGCCCGATCACTCGTGCTGGAGCAATCCGAAGAGGACCCACGCCAGTACCAGCTCGTCGTCAGCTGGGACAGCAGTGAGGATCACACCGACCGTTTCCGGAGTTCTGAAGCGTTCGCCGAATGGCGTCGACTGATCTCCGACTCGGTGTCGACGACTCCCGACGTGCGGCATTTCCGAACTGTGCTCACCGCCTTCTGAGCGACCGGCGAGCTCATGCACCATGAACTCCGTTCGGCGGACATCCATCGGATGCTGCGCGAGCGCGCGAACTGGGGCCGCTGGGGCGACGACGATCAGCTCGGCGCATTGAACCTCGTCACGGCTGAGAAGCGCGTCGAGGCGGCAGCGCTGGTGCGCACCGGCCGGATGGTCTCGTTGAGTCATCCCATCCCGACCAGACCCCGTCCGGACATCCCGCGCCCCGCCCAGCACCTCCTCTCCGTCGCAGAGCGGGGAACCGGAGGGATCGCCACGGACTTCTACGGGATCGAGTACCACGGTCTCGCCACGACGCACATCGATGCCCTGGCGCATGCGTGGGATGAGAACGGCATGTGGCAGGGACGAGATCCCGTCGACGAGCTCACCTCACGCGGTGCGCGATGGGGAGGCATCGAGCGGTGGGGCGGCGGCATCCTCACCCGCGGCGTGCTGCTGGACGTGCCGCGCTTCCGCAACGGCGCATATGTCACCCACGAGACGCCCGTCCACGGCGGCGAGCTGAAGGCGATCGCGGCGTCGCAAGGCGTCCGGATGCGTCCCGGAGACGCCGTGTTCGTGTACTCCGGTCGAGCAGCCTGGGATGCGGAGAATCCCGTGTGGGGCTCGGAACGTACCGCCGACGGCCGGAGCCGACGACCCGGACTGCACCTTTCCTGTCTCGACTTCCTGCGCGACCACGACTCCGCCGTGCTCGGCTGGGACATGCTCGACGCGGCACCCAATCCGTGGGGGCTGCCGTGGACGGTGCACGCCGCGATCTTCTCGTACGGTATGGCACTGATCGACAACTGCCTGCTCGAGCCGCTCGCGCAGGCGTGCGCCGAAGAAGGCCGGTATGACTTCATGCTCACCGTCGCACCGCTCATCGTTCCCGGAGGCACCGGCTCGCCGGTCAACCCGCTCGCATCCTTCTAGCTGCCACAAGCTCACCGCCCACCCCGTTGTGCAGTGTTGGTATTATCTATCTTATAAATACCAATCGGCCGATCTCTGAACGATCGCGGACACCTGGAGAGAGCACATGCTGCAATCCGTCAATCCCGCAACCGGCGAGCGCATCGCCGAGTTCCGCACGCACAGCCCGGCCGAGGTCGACTCCGCCCTCGACGCGGCCACCGCAGCACAGCGCAACTGGCGACGCACGCTGCTCGAGACCCGGCTGGAGCTTCTGCGCGCGATCGCACACGAACTGCGGGCAGACGCGGAACGCTACGCGCAGGCGATCACCCGCGAGATGGGTAAGCCGATCATCGAGTCGCGTGCCGAGATCGAGAAGTCGGCCGTGACGCTCGATCACTATGCGGACAACGCTCCGCGCTACCTGACGCCCCAGATCATCGAGTCCAACGCCGAGGAGAGCTCGGTGGTGTTCGAACCCCTCGGCGTGGTGCTCGCGATCATGCCCTGGAACTACCCGTTCTGGCAGTTCTTCCGCTTTGCCGCACCCGCATTGGCCGTAGGCAACGGCGCAGTGCTCAAGCACGCCGCGAACGTGCCCGAGTGCGCGCAGCTCATCCAGGAGGTGATCACTCGCGCCGGCACCCCGACCGGACTGGTCTCGACGCTCCTCATCCCTTCGCGCGATGTCGCCGGCCTGATCGCCGACGACCGCATCGCCGCGGTGACCATCACCGGGTCGAGCCAGGTCGGCGCGCTGGTGGCTTCGCAGGCGGGAGCCGTTCTCAAGAAGCAGGTACTCGAGCTCGGCGGGTCGGATCCTTTCATCGTGCTCGCCGACGCAGATCTGGAGGCGGCGTCGACCACGGCGGTCGCCTCGCGCTTCAACACCAGTGGTCAGAGCTGCGTCAATGCGAAGCGCTTCATCGTCGAGAGCAGCGTCGCCGACCGCTTCGTCGAACTGTTCGTCGAGAAGACCGCGGCGCTCGCCGTCGGCGATCCGGCCGACGAGTCGACGAGGGTCGGCCCTCTTGCCCGCCGCGATCTGCGGGACGCTCTGCACGAGCAGGTGCAGCGCACCATTGCGTCCGGCGCGACTTTGCGGCTCGGCGGAAGCGTGCCCGACGGGCCGGGGAACTACTACGAGCCCACGATCCTCGATCACGTGACCCCCGGCATGGCGGCTTTCGACGAGGAGACCTTCGGCCCGGTCGCCGCAGTGATCCGCGTCGAAGGACCGGACGAGGCCATCGATCTCGCGAATCGCAGCGAATACGGCCTCGGGTCAGCGCTCTGGACAAGCGACATGGAGAGGGCGCGCATTCTCGTTCCGCAGATCGACGCCGGTGCGGTCTTCGTGAACGGCATGGTCGCCTCAGACGCGCGGCTTCCGTTCGGAGGCATCAAGCACTCCGGCTACGGACGAGAGTTGAGCGAATACGGCCTTCGCGAATTCACCAACACGAAGACGGTGTGGTTCGGGCCGGCCCGGTAAGCGCCTTCGGCGTCCGGCCGTTCCCGAGCGTCGGCCGGCTCCGGCCTCGCCGGGGCGGGCGGGATCGTGGCTCGGTGCTAGCCGCCGATGGCGTTCATGCCCCGAACGGGCTGCAGGAACGACGGATCGTCGATCGCGTGCCCGGCGAGCTTGCCGTGCACGCATGATCGCAGCAGACCGGCGATCGCTTCAGCGCGTTCAGCGGGAGCAGACTGCGCTTCGCGTCGCAGCACGGCCGTGAGGTCGTACTCTGCCAGCGAGAACAGGCAGTTGCGGAACTGGCCGTCGGCCGTCAGCCGGAGCCGATCGCACGCGCCGCAGAACGGCGCGGTCACCGATGCGATCACACCGACCTCGTGCGGGCCACCATCCAGACGCCAACGCTCGGCGGGTGCCCCTCCCCGCCCGGGCACGGGATCGAGGCGCCACCGCTCTCCGAGCGTGGCGAGGATCTCTTCCCGAGTGACCATCGAGGCGCGATCCCAGGTGTGACCGGCGTCGAGAGGCATCTGCTCGATGAACCGCAGCTGCGCGCCGACCTCCATCGCGAACTGGACGAGATCCACGAGCTCGTCGTCGTTCACGCCGCGCATCGCCACGGCGTTCAGCTTCAACGGGCGAAGTTCGGATGCCGCCGCGGCGGCGATCCCCTCGAGCACGTCGTCCAAGCGATCGCGCCGGGTCAGTTCGGCGAAGCGCTGCCTTCGAATGGTGTCGATGCTGATGTTCAATCGCGTGAGGCCGGCATCGATCAGCTGCGGGAGCGTGTCAGCGAGCCGGATGCCGTTGGTGGTCATCGCGACTTCGACAGGCCCGTCGTCACCTTCGATACGCGAGATCCGCCGCACGACCTCGACGATGTCGGGTCGCAGCAGCGGCTCTCCGCCGGTGAGGCGGAAGGTACGGATGCCCAGTCGCGCCGCCACCTCGGCGACTTCGATCACCTCGTCCGTGGAGAGGATGCTCGTGCGGGCGAGCCACTCGTTCCCCTGCTCGGGCATGCAATAGGTGCACCGCAGCGAGCATCGGTCGGTCAGTGAGATGCGCAGGTCGCGGTGCACCCGGCCGTGCGTGTCGACGAGACGATCGCGCGGACCGTCCGGGTGGGCACGGACATCGCGGTCGACTGTCCGCCGGCCGATCGTGACCGGAACCGCCGTCATCGCCTCTCCTGTTCCCACGACATCTTCTGAGAATAGCCTTCGCGGAGGCTACCCGCTCGGAACGCACAGGACTGCGGCGCTTTCCCCCATGGCGGCAGAGTCCGGAGGGACTCAGGAGACGGGAACGAACGCCACCCTCGCGGGGGCGACGTGCACGCGGATCCGGTCGCCCGGAGACAGGCCACCCGCTTCAATGAGCGAGAAGTCGGCGACGACCGAGGCCGCGCTGCTTACGCGCACCCCGAGGAGGGTGGGCTCGATGCGGGTCACGACGGTGTCCCAGGATGGCTCTCCGCCGACCGCTTCGCCCATGCGGACATCGGTCGGTCGAAACACTGCGGCGAGCGTGCCCGGACCCGGCTGCGCGCACGGCAGATGCAGGTCTCCCGCCCTCCACACGCCGTCACTCACCGCCCCGACGATCCTGTTGAGGCCGGCGATCGAGGCCACGAAGCGGGATCCGGGTGCAGCGAGCACCTCGCGTACGGGGCCCTCCTGCGTGATGCGGCCCGTTTCGAGCACGACCAGCCGGTCCGCGAGCGCGACCGCGTCTGCGACGTCGTGCGTGACAGCGATGGTCGTGCTCGAAGCGAGCTGATCGCGCAGCATCTGCCTGATATCTCCCGCGGTCTCGGTGTCGAGCGCGATGAGAGGCTCGTCGAGCAGGACGATGCGCGGGGACGCCGCGAGCGCGCGGGCCACGGCGACCCGCTGGGCCTCGCCGCCCGAGAGCTCGTGCGGCATGCGCTCACCCGACCCAGGGAGCCCGACGCGTCGGAGCCAGTCCTCGGCATCGCGCCGCGCGGCACGGATGTCGGTGCCGAGGGCGCGAGGCCCGAAGGCGACGTTCTCACGCACCGACAGGTGGGGGAACAATCGCGGATTCTGCCCGAGCAGTACGGCACCACGGCGCATCGGCTTCGCGCGCACCCTGGAGCCTGTGACGCGGTCGACCACCCGGCCGTCGACAACGATCTCCCCGTCATCCAGAGGCACCAGGCCTGCGAGTGCCTGCAGCAGCGTGGACTTGCCCGCGCCGCTCGGTCCCATGACGACGACCGTCTCGCCGGCCGCGACACCGAGCGCGACGTCGACGACGAAGTGCTCTCGTTCCACGACGATCCGCGCGTGGAGCCCCTCGATGACGCTCATCGCACGGATCCCGGTCGCCACCCGCGCACCAGAAGCAGCACGGCGATCGCGGCGGCCAGCAGGAGCAGCGCGAGTGCGACGGCAGCACCCTGCGAGACGCCGGCGCCATTGAACGCCGTGTAGATCGCCAGCGGCATCGTCTGCGTGACACCGGGACGATTGCCGGCGAAGAGCGACGTGGCGCCGAACTCGCCGATGGCGCGCGCGAAGCACAGCACCACCCCGGCGACGATGCCCGGTGCGGCAAGCGGAATGGTGATGCGTCGCAGGATCGTCCAGCGGCTCGCACCGAGCGCGGCTGCGGTGCGCTCGTACTCGACGCCCGAGGTTCGCACGGCGCCCTCGACGGCGAGCACCAGGAAGGGCAGTGCCACGAAAGACTGCGCCAAGACGACCGCCGGAGTGCTGAACGAAAGGCTCAGGCCGCCGAGCCATCCCGCACGACCGAACAGATACAGCAGGGCGACGCCGCCCACCATGGGCGGCAGCACGAGCGGGATGGTGACCGCGGCGCGCAGCACTGCGGCGACCCTGGGACCGGATCGAGCGATCACCAGCGCGAGGGGAACCCCCACGAGAATGCAGATCAACGTGGCGACGAGCCCGGTGCCCAGAGAGAGAAGCAGTGCCGAACGGGCCGTCTCCGACGTGACGTCGTCGAAGAAGCTCGTCCACTGGACGCGCGCGACCAAGGCGGCGAGCGGAAGGATGAGGAACGCCAGACCGGTCAGCGCGGGGATGACGATCGCGCGTGGCGCATAACCACCGGCTGCCCTGCTCACGGCGCCCCGAAACCGTGTTCTGCCAGGATGCCCAGACCGGCGTCCGACAGAACGAATGCGACGAACGCCTCGGCCGCGTCAGCGTTCGGAGCATCGTCGAGCGCTGCGACGGGATAGTGGTTGACGACCTTGTCCGCGCCCTCCGGTGCGATCGCCTGGAGGTCTGCGCGGCCGATCACGTCCGTCGCGTAGACGAGCCCGGCGTCCGCCTCTGAGGTGGCGACTTTGGTGAGCACCGCGCTCACGTTCTGTTCCAGACTTGCCGGTTCCACGGTAATACCGGCCCTCGACAGCAGCGTGGCCGAGGCAGCGCCGCACGGCACCTCGGGTGCGCAGAGCACCGTGGTGACGTCGCCGAGGTCGGCCAGTTCCTCGACGCCGCCCGTGTTGCCCGCGGGCACGGCGATGACGAGGGTGTTCGACGCGAAGAGCATCGGATCGAGCGCCCGCTCCTCCAGCCTGCTCATATTCCTCTCGTCAGCGGAGGCGAAGACATCGCCGGGAGCGCCCTCGAGAAGCTGGGTGGCGAGGGTGGAGGATCCGTCGTACACAGGACGGAACCGCACCTCGGGATGCGCGGCCGTGAAAGCCCTGCCCATGTCGTCGAACACCGCCTGCAGCGACGCGGCCGCGTACACCGTGAGATCGCCGCTGAAGGTGCCGTTGTCCGTGGCCACCGGCCGGCGAGCGTCGGGGGCGCCGGCCGTCGAAGCGCACCCTGTGAACGTGAGGGCTGCGGCCGCGAGGACGATGGCGGGCCTGAGTACGGGATGGTGCACGTCACACCTTCGGAACGTCGACGACGACCTGTGTCGCCTTCACGGATGCGGTGGCCAGAGAACCGGCTTCGAGGCGGAGTTCGCGGGCCGCCTCAGCAGACATGAGAGAGACGATGCGGTGCGGTCCCGACTGCAGATCCACCTGCGCCATCAGCCCCTCGATCTGCACCCGGGTCACGATGCCGACGAATCGATTTCGTGCGCTCGAAAGTGCGTCGATCGGATCCACCGGCTCGTCCGCGAGCGCGACAGCGCGGGCGGCCAGCGCGTCGCCGGGAATCTCGACCGGGACCGCGTCCGTCGTCCGCAGCAGCCCTTGATCGATCCAGCGACGGACAGTGTCATCGCTGACCCCCAGCAATTGCGCTGCGCGAGCGATGCGGTAGTTCTGCATCCTCGGATGCTAGCGCAGATGCGGACGAAATCACTGCCGGACTCCGCAATCGCGGATAGCCGGGAGGGCGAAGACAATCTCTCCACCGCGGATGGAGGCACAGCAGGTTCAGCGCATAATCTTGTGCCATGCAGCCGCTCGTCGCCCCTGTCCCCGCCCTCGAGCCGGCAGAGCTGGTCCGCACTGCCCGGCACGCCGTGCTGGCCGGCATCGGCGAAGAAGGGCAGCGCCGTCTCGCCGCAGCCCACGTCGCGGTGGTCGGGGCGGGAGGCATCGGTTCGCCGGTCCTGCTCGCCCTCGCAGCGGCAGGCATCGGTACGATCACGGTCATCGATGACGACGTGGTCGAACTGACCAACCTGCAGCGCCAGCTCGCACACCGCGCCGAGGACGTCGGCACGCCGAAGAGCGCGTCCGCGGCACGGGCGATCCTCGCCCTCTCGCCGGCGACCGTGGTCGCGCCCGAGGCGGTGCGACTCGACACGTCGAACGCTGTGCGGCTGATCGGCGGGGCCGACGTCGTCGTGGACACGAGTGACTCCTTCCACACACGACGCGATGTCGCCGCCGCAGCGGAAGAACTCGGCATCCCCCTGGTCTGGGGAGCCGTGCAGGAGTGGCATGCACAGGTGACCGTCTTCTGGTCGGCGCCGCCCGAGGAGCATCAACCGGTGATTCTCGCTGATCTGTTCCCGCCGGGCTCGGAGGGCGAACCACCGAGCTGCGCCCAGGTGGGGGTGCTCGGGTCACTGTGCCTGCAGGCGGGAGGCGTCGCGGCAGGCGAGGTCGTCAAGCTCGTCACCGGTGCGGGTGAGCCGCTGCTCGGTCGCCTGGCCGTGATCGATGCGCTCTCCGCCCGGCAGCACGAGATCATGATCCGCCCGCAGGTGAACGCATGACGTCCGCGGCGCATGCACTCCGCACGGTGGACGAGCAGTCCGCACGCGTGCTGAATCGCGTCCGCATGCTGCCCGCCGTGGATCTGGCGGTGCAGGACGCAGCGGGCCGCACGCTGGTGCGAGATGCGGTCGCCACTCACGACATCCCCGTGTTCGACAACTCCGCGATGGACGGCTTCGCGGTGCGCGGGTCGGACGTCGCGGGCGCCTCTTCCCGAAACCCGGTGAAGCTGCGCGTCGTCGCCGATCTGCCCGCCGGCGCGTCGGACGACCCGCCTCTCCATCCGGGTGAGGCCGCTCGGATCATGACCGGTTCTCCCGTGCCCAGCGCCGCCGACGTGATCGTCCCGTTCGAAGACACCGCCGGCGGTCTGGCCGACTCGCTCGGCGACGTGCAGGTGCTGCGCGCACCGGCGGCCGGGGCGTTCGTGCGCCGACGCGGGACGGATCTGCGAGCCGGAGACGCGGTCGTGCGTGCCGGCGAGCGGCTGGGTGCCTACCAGTGCGCGGCCGTCATCGCCGCCGGGGTCGATCACGTCCGCGTCAGCCGCGCTCCGCGCGTGGCCGTCGTCTCGACCGGCAGCGAGCTGCTCTCTCCCGGCGAGCACCCCGACCGCGGCCGCATCCCCGACTCGAACGGACCTCTGCTCGAGCAGCTCGTGCGCGATGCCGATGCCGAGGTGATCATGCTCACACGCGTGGCGGACGACGCACGTGCCGTGCATGCCGTGACCGCCGACGCCGTCTCCGGCGGCGCCGATGTGATCATCTTCACGGGCGGCGTCAGCGCCGGAGCATACGAACCGGTGCGGGGCGCCTTCGACGGGCAAGGTGAGGTCGAGTTCGTCAGCGTCGAGATGCAACCGGGCAAGCCCCAGGCGTTCGGCGTCCTGAACTCCGGGACGCTCGTCTTCGGCCTCCCAGGGAATCCGGTGAGCGTCGCGGTGTCGTTCGAGGTTTTCGTACGACCGGCCCTGCTCGCGATGCAGGGCCGGTCGGTGATCCACCGACCCCGTGCGCCTTTCGCCGCCGGTGTCGATTGGACCACCCCTGCGGGGCGGCGTCAGTACCTGCCCGCGCAGGTCGACCTCGCGGCCCGCACGGTGCGTCCCGCGACATCCGGAGGCTCAGGTTCGCATCTCGCCGGCGGCCTGGCCCGCGCTCATGCTTTCGCGATCGTGCCCGCGGAGGTCGCACGTGTCGCCGCGGGTGACATGATCGATGTCATGCTGGTGGGATGAGCTTTCCGCATCTCGACGCCTCGGGCCGCGCACACATGGTCGATGTGACAGCCAAGCAGCCGACCGTCCGCACGGCGACGGCGCGCGGCTTCGTTCGCTGCAGCAGCGAGGTCATCGCGGCGCTGCGTGACGGCACCGCGCCCAAGGGCGACGTGCTGGCTGTGGCGCGCATCGCGGGCATCCAGGCTGCGAAGTCGACGCCGTCCCTGCTGCCGCTCGCACACGTCATCGGAGTGCACCGGGCGAGCGTCGAGCTCGAGATCTCCGATGACGGCGTCCACGTCGAAGCCACCGTCGGCACAGCCGACCGCACCGGCGTGGAGATGGAGGCGCTCACAGCCGTCTCGGTGAGCGCCCTCGCGATCGTCGACATGATCAAGGGCCTCGACCGATCGGTGGTGATCGAGGACCTGCGCATCACTGCGAAGGCCGGCGGGCGGTCCGGTGACTGGATGCGCCCAGGGGAGGAACGATGACACGGGTACGCTACTTCGCCGCGGCGGCGGAAGCGGCCGGCACGGACGCAGAGGACCGCGCCGAGAGCTCACTGCAGGCGCTCCGCGCCGCCGTCATCTCCGAGCACCCTGCGCTCGCCGGCATCCTGTCGCGATGCGCGGTCCTCGTCGACGGTGTCCGCACCGACGGTGACCGCCGACTGGAGGACGCGCGGATCGTCGACGTTCTGCCGCCGTTCGCGGGCGGCTGACACCGGATGACGGCGGCACTCAGCCGCCGATGCCCTTCCACAGGGCGGAACCGTCTGCCTCCCGCTGGCGCTTCCACACCGGCAGCTCGCGCTTGATGTCCTCGATGACGGCTCGACAGACCTCGAAGGCCTCACCACGGTGCACCGCAGCGACGGCGATCACCACGGCCGCATCGCCGACCTCGAGCCGTCCCGTGCGGTGACTCACGGCGACCGTGACCCGCGCAGCACCGAGGGCTCCGGCCTTCTCGGCGATCGCCCGCAGCACGGCCGCAGCGTCGGGATGAGAACTGTACTCGAGCCCGACGACCGGGGTGGCGGCATCGGAGTCGTTGTCGCGCACCCGGCCGATGAACGTGGCGACAGCGCCGAGGCCGGGGTCCTCGACCGCACGCAGATGCGCCTCGACGTCGAGCGGGTTCTCGGAGATCTCCGCCAGCAGGACTGTGTTCACGAGTGGTCTCCTCCATCGAGTTGAGCGACGACATGCTGTGCCACGGCCAGCACCACCGGCACACCCGCGGCGACGGCCCCCGTCGATCCGGGAAGATTCACGACGAGCGCGCCGGCCGGATCCACGGTGCCTGCCAATCCCCGTGACAGCACGGAAAGCGGCGTATCCGAGAGTCCGCTGCGCCTCAGTTCCTCGGCGATGCCCGGAATCTCCCGGGTGATCACCTGACGGGTGCCCTCCGGCGTGGCATCACGCGGTCCCACACCGGTTCCGCCCGTCGTCACGATCAGCCGTGTGCCACGGGCAACGGCTCGACGCAGGGCCTGGGCGACCGAGTCGGCCCCGTCGGGGATGACCTCGGCGTCGGGGCAGCGCCACCCGGCATCCCGCAACAGCTTCACCGCGATCGGCCCGCCGCGATCCTCACGTTCACCCGCGAACGAGCGATCGGAGACGGTGATCACACACGCGAGCAGCGAGGTCATCGCTCCAGCCTATTCGGTGCCTGCGGATGCACGTTGATGTCAGGCGACCCTGACGAGCATGCGCTGCCACCCCGTCGCTCCGTCCGGAGCGATCGGCGCCCGCTCCTCGATCTGCAGCTCGCCCTTCTTGTTCACCGCTCGAACTGCCACATAATGGGTGCCCGGGGTGGCATCCCACTCCAGGAACCACTGCACCCAGGTGTCATCGTTGATCGGCGTCGAGAGCGTCGCGGGAGCCCAGTCGCCGTCATCGATGCTGATCTCGACGCGCTCGATGCCCACGGATTGCGCCCAGGCGACGCCCGCGATCGGGATCGTCCCCGCGTCGACCGGCGAACCCGGCCTCGGGGTGTCGATGCGCGACGAGAACTTGATCGGCGCCTTTGCGCTGTAGCCGCGGGGTGTCCAGTACGCCTCGTCCTTCTCGAATGTCGTGACCTGCAACTCCGTGAGCCATTTCGTCGCCGATACGTAGCCGTACAGGCCGGGCACGACCATCCGCACCGGGAAGCCGTGCTCCAGCGGGAGCGGCTCGCCGTTCATGCCGATCGCGAGGATGGCGTCGAGATTCTCGTCGGTCAGGGCTGAGAGCGGGGTGCTGGCCGTGTAGCCGTCGACACTGCGCGACAACACCATGTCGGCGTCGGCGTCGACACCCGCTTTCTTCAGCACGTCCCGCAACGGCACGCCCAGCCACATCGCATTGCCCACCAGCTCTCCGCCGACCTCGTTCGAGACGCAGGTGAGAGTGATCGCGTACTCGTTCACCCCCATGTCCACGATGTCCTGGTAGCTCATCACAACTCTCTGCTCGACCATGCCGTCGATCACCAGTCGCCACGACTCGGGGTCGATCGTCGGCACGGTGAGCGCGGTGTCGACCCGGTAGAAGTCCTTGTTGGGGGTGAACAGCGGGCTCAATCCGGGGATATCCAGGTCCGCGCCGCCGGGGACGGTCACCTTCGCGCGCGCCGAGGGCAGGGTGAGCGATTCGCGGATCGTCTCGACGGAGGTCACTGCCGCGTTGACCGCACGCGAGGCGATGCCGACGAGAACGGCGGACACCCCGGCAAGTCCCGCGAGCAGCAAGAACTGTCGGCGGGCGACGGCGCTTGTGACCTCGGTGCTGGCCACACCTGCATCGTCGGACGACGCCATGGCATCCCGCCAGGTGCGCAGACGGCGGGCCGACAGCGCGAGCACGAGGCACCCGAAGACGGTTCCCGTCAACGGCGGGATGCCACTCAGCGGCGTCCCCCCTGCGCGGGTGACGATCGCGAGGGTCGACAGCACCCCGCCCGCCGCAAGCATCACGGTTCCGAGCGGGGGCCGCGCGAGCTCCAGGGCGCCAGCGATGGCAGAGGCGATCACGGCTGCGAAGCCGACTCCGATGAGCAGCACGAGCTTGTCGTATTCCCCGAACGTCGTGATCGCGAACTCCTTCAGCGGCCGCGGCACGATGTCGACGATGAAGCTTCCGACGGCGAGGACCGGACTCGCCGCGCGGTCGACGAACAATGCCAACACCTCAGCCGTCGCGAGGAGGACGGCACCGCTGATCGCTCCCCCCAGCGAGGACCAGGCGTACCACCGTGTGCGACCTTGTCGGTGGGAAAGTGCCATGTGTCGCTCCTTCATCACGATGATGTCCTCTCCGTCTGTTCGGAGCGGATGCGGCAACGGATGTCGAGAAGGTACTGACGATTAGTCGGCAGGTCCGACTCGAGCCGCAGATGATCCTCATCGACTCTTCGACACGGTACCGTCTGACTCCGCTCACGACGTCGCCGATGAGCACGCCTGCATCGAGGGATGCACGATCGGCTCGCTCGCCGACGAGATCATCAAGTCCGAGCTCGACGTCCGAGCGGACCCGGCGCGCGTCTTCGACGAGTGGCGCGGCGTCTTCGACGAGTGGCGCGCGTCTTCCGCGATGGCCATCGCGCACGTGAAGTCGTTCGCCGCGTAAGGACGGCGTCGCTCGCGTCACCAACACTCCGAGACCTGACAGGCCAGGTGCGGACAGGAGGATGACATGGACGACGAAGACGGCCCCGCGCCGACCCGCCTGCAGCGCCGGTCCGCCGCCCTGGCGGAGCGGCTTCCCGGTGTGGAGCGCAGCCATCAGGCGCAGGGCGATTGGGACTTCTGGAAGGTCGGCGGCAAGACGTTCCTGGCGCACACCGCGCTTCCCGGCGAGCCGGTCGTGACCGTGAAGGTCGATCCGGCGGACGGTGAGGGACTGCGGGCGCAGTACCCGCAGATCACGCCGGGCTATCACATGAACAAGCAGCACTGGGTCAGCGTGCATCCGGGAGAGCAGGTGCCGACCGAAGTCCTCGACGAGCTCGTGGTCGAGTCATACCGCCTCGTCGTCGGCGGTCTGCGCCGCGACCTCCGACCCGTCGACCCGGCGACGTTCCGCCCCGAATGAGACAGACAGAGGAGCACTTCATGAGCACGACTGACGCATCCACCGTCTTTGACGCCCTCGCGGCGGAGATCGCGCAGAACAACGCCCACGGACGCGTTCTGGTGGCGATAGACGGAGCAGGAGCCGAGACGACGCGACGTTTCGCCGACGCGCTCGCAGACGCGGCGCGCGCCGCGGGTCGCACACCCTTCCGGGCGAGCGCCGAGCGCCCGGAGCAGTACGCCGGCGACGAGGATGCGTCCCTGCTCCGGGCCGTGCTGGCGGGCTTCCGCGACGGGGCGCTGGAACGCGACGACCTCATCACCGAGGTCCCGGACAATGCCCTGCTGATCGTCGACGGCCGCTTCCTGCTGAGCCCCCGGCTGCGCGGGGCGTGGCACTACCGCGTGTGGCTCGAAGGCGATTCGATGTCGGACGAGGCCGCATACGCACAGCGGCTGCGCTACGTCCGTGACGACGAGCCGCGCGGCGCGGCCGAGGCGATCTACGACGTCTCCGGACCCGATGCGCCGGTGCGCACCTTCTCCGATTCCTGCTGACGGGCGCGCGTCGTCTCGACCTCATTCTTCGCGACACCGAATGCGCTTGACAGCCCACTTTGTACCGCTCAGTAATGGACGTTTCCGTCCGTTTCCGGATCCGACCGAAGGAACCTTTGATGTCCCGACTGACCGCTCCCGCTCCGGCCGACCTCGACACGAAGACGCACGGCGTGCTGGCCGGAGTCGCCAAGCAGTTCGGCTTCGCCCCCGGCATGTTCGACACGCTCGCCGCGAACCCCACCGTCCTCGAGATCGTTCTCGGCCTGCAGACCAGCATCGCGAGGCTGCTCGACGCGAAAACCCGGCACGTCATCGCGCTCGCGGTCTCGTACGCGAACGACTGCGACTACTGCTCGGCTATCCACGGCTACGTCTCGTCGAACCTCGGCCGCATGAGCGATGAGGAGATCGAGGCCGCGCGCGTCGGCGAGTCGAGCGACCCGAAGCGCGCCGCCGCCGCGCGATTCTCGCAGCGGGTGATCGAGCACCGCGGGCAGGTCGGCGACGAGGACCTCGCGGCCGTGCGGGAAGCCGGCTACACGGACGCGGAGATCCAGGCGATCGTGACCGTGTCGGTCGTGACGCTACTCACGAACTACCTGAACAACGTCAACGACTCGGTCGTCGACGTGCCCGGCGCGACGCGTCGTTGACCCCGCCGACAGGCCGATTCGAAAGCAGGACGATGGATCTCGACTACCTCAAGAACAAGCACCTGACCCGCTATTTCGATGCGACCAGGAAGATCCCGAACGACACGGTGGATAGCTTCCTCACGTTCCTCCACACCCTCCCGACATCCGTGAACATCCAGCCGAATCACTTCTACGTGCTCGAGACCGCGGAGGGGAAGAAGAAGCTGGTCGACGCCCTGAAGGGCCGTTTCTCAGACAACGCCGGAAAGGTCGCAAGCGCCTCGCACGCGATCGTCGTCACCACGCGGACGGACGTCTCCGACGAGCACCTGCAGACGGTGAACGCGAAGGAACGAGCGGACCTGCGCTTCCCCGATCCGAAGATCCAGGCCGGCTGGGAAACCGGCACAAAGGACTTCCTGCGGATCCAGACCGAGCGCGACGGTCTCCTCAAGCACTGGATGGAGAAGCAGACCTATCTGATCACGGGCGCGAGCATGATGGCCGCGCACGAGTTCGGCTTCGACGCCACGCCGTTCGAGGGCTTCGCGCCCGAGCAAGTGGACGAAGCCTTCGGCCTGACGGGAACCGGATACACCACGACGCTCCTGCTGGTCATGGGTTACCCCGACGAATCGCGCGCGTACAAGGGGCCCATCTCGCGCCTCGAGCAGCACAACGTCTTCACACGCCTGTGACGCGGACGGTCCGGATGCCCTCTGACGACGACCTGATCGTGATCGGCTCCGGCACCGCTGGCGCCGTCGCAGCGTATGAGAGTGCGGCGGTGGGCCGGCGGGCCGCCGTCGTCGACCACCTGCCGTTCGGCGGCACATGCGCGCTGCGTGGCTGTGATCCGAAGAAGATCCTCCGCCGCGGCGCCGAGCTGATCGACCCGGAGCGGAAGGCGCGAGATGAATGATTGGCGCGACATCGATCCGCACGCGCTCGAGGTTTTCTACCTGGTGCTCGTGGGTCTCGCGACCGTGGCGATCCTGTCCATCTCCGTGGTCATCGTGGTGGCGCTGTTCCGGGGTCAGCGCTGATGCGCACACGTCCGGAAGATGTGCGCACGCCGCGTCGCGAATGGATATGGATATGACACGACGACCGCGAAGGACAGTGACATGACCCCCGACCCGCACCCCGCGAGCGTGGATCTCCCCTCCACCGAACAGGACGCCGAGATCATCGTGCGACGTCTGGACGACGAGAGCCGCTATGTGGCGCTGCTCGCCGATCGAGAGATCGGTTCGATCGACTACCGGGAATCCGGGGGCGAGACCGAGCTGTACGCGACGTTCATCGAGCCGGAGTTCCGAGACCGCGGACTCGCGGGCGAGTTCATCGACCACGTCGTCGACGTCGCGCGCTCCGCAGGCACGGAAGTGATCGTCACGTGCCCCGTGGCATCCGCGCACATCGCCGCACGCCGGGAGACGGGGCGATGAATCACGAGACGGGAACCGACGTGCGCGAGTTCGCGGGTCCGCTCACCGACGAGGATCCTTGGGCACGGGCTGCGCGGCCACCGCTGCGGGGTGAACCTCTGGGCGGGGTCGCCTCGGAGGCCGCGTGGGAGGCGCTCGCTGCGCAGTTGATGGCGCGTTCGCCGGGCGGCAGGTTGCTGATCGCGGTCGACGGCGTGGACGCCGCCGCACGCGTGCACTTCGCCACGGTGCTGGCGCGCGCCTTGCGCGCCGTGGGCAGACCCGCGGTGCGTCTCACGGCTGCGCCCTTCACCGACGACGAAACGGTCCGTACGGTTGTGCGACTTTTCCGGTCCGACGCGTTCGGCGGCGAGTTCGAGGATGCTCCCGACGACGCCGCGCTGATCGTCGACGGCTGGTCACTGCTGCGCGGCGGCATCCGCGATGCCTGGGACTTCACGGTCTTTCTGGAGACGCGCCGGCTTCTCGACGACGACATCCGGCACCTCCACCGTCGATACGTCTCGCGGGACGCTCCGTGCGCGGCGGCCGACGTCGCCTACGACGTCACAGACATCGATCGCCCACAGCGCATCGACGTAACCGCCTGCTGAGGCCGGGCGCTGCACCCGTCGGTCCGTCGGACTGCCGGCGCGGTGGTCTCACGCATCGCCTCGACGGTGCCGCCGCCATGAGCCGAGGCGAAATGGTCGCGTGCCGTGCCGTGCGCGCGTCGCGGTAAGACTTTGCACTCCCCGGGTGCGAACGAGGTGACGTGAGATGAGACGCTCGCAGACAGGAGAACGCGACCATGGCAACCACGCTCGAAGCGGAAGCAACGCGCCGCGCCGCGAACAATGCGGCGCTCATCACCGAGATGACAGCATCCGACCACACCGAGAACCCGTCGGACTATGAGCTCACCATCGTCAACGACGCCGAACGCGGTCGCTGGATCGCGGTGCTCGGCGCCGAGGGGATCGGCGAGCTCACGTACCGATACGTCGGCGGACGGGTGGTGCTGCTGAAAGCCTGGGTGGACCACAGCTATCGCAACCACGGCGTCGCGAGCGAGCTGGTCGCCTATGCTCTCGATGAGATCACGCGGATGGGCAAGAAGATCACGATCATCTGCCCCGTCGTCGGCACCTTCATCTCGCAGCACCCGGAGTTCGCAGATCTGATCGACGCGCGGCATCCCGGAAGCGGTGCGTCCCCGGCGATGCCGGAAGCGGCACCCAGAGACGACGAGTCGGAGATCGCGGAATTCGAGAAGGACATCCATTGAGACCAGAACGACCATGAGCTTCGAGGAGATCCGGCGCGCCATCATCGATGACGCCGCGAACGCCGAGATGACGGCGAAGGGCTACCTGCCGTTGTACACGGCGGGGGCGCAAGCGCGGATCGCGGTGATCGGGCAGGCGCCGGGCCGGAAGGCGCAAGAGTCGCAGATCGCGTGGAACGATGCCAGCGGTGTGAAACTGCGAAGCTGGCTGGGCGTCACGGAGCAGCAGTTCCACGACGCGGACCTGTTCGCGCTCCTGCCGATGGACTTCTACTACCCCGGCAAGGGAGCCTCCGGTGACCTCCCGCCCCGCAAGGGCTTCGCGGATCGGTGGCATCCGCCGCTTCTGCAGCTCATGCCCCATATCCGGCTCACGGTGCTGATCGGCCGCTACGCGCAGGCTCACTACCTGGGTGCACGCGCCCAGCGGACTCTGACCGACACGGTGCACGCGTACCGCGACTACCTCCCGGACGTGATCCCGCTTGTGCACCCGTCGCCACTCAACTTCCGCTGGCAGGCGAGGAATCCATGGTTTGAGACAACGCTGCTACCGACGCTGAAGCAGCAGGTTTCAGCTCTCGTTGACTAAGAGGACTCATCGCACTCACGGATGTAGAGCACTGACCCGAGCCGCGCGTCTACGTCCAAGAGCAAGGGGATGGCGCCTTCCGCCCCGACCAGCCGAGCCAGCGCTCGACTCCGCGACGAAACTCCGCGATCGGAGAATGTCGATCTCATCCGGGCGCACTGAGCCGACGGACGCGGCTCACTCGGTAACACCCGGTGGCGGTGCGGTTTGCCGGAGGTCTTCGCTTCGTCACGCGTCCACAACCACACCTCATTCAACGACCCATCGAGGCTGATCGCTCCCCCACACATGTACGGGCGAGGGGTACTCGCTCGGCGCTCCCGGAAAGGCGAGCGCCGGCGGCGCGCAGGTGACGACGGTCCGCCCGCTCTCTGTCGCCGGCCGGATCGGGACCTGCGTGGTGGGCAGCTCCGGTGTTTCACCTACCAGTGGCGCGCCGTGCCTACGGCCGGCCGCGAGGAGTTCATCGGCGATTCTGGCGAGGCTGATGCTGATTTCATGTGAGCCACCGCTGGTCCGTTGCGCCCGAAGCGCGGTCACGATGGCCGCGGCCAGGAAGTGAGCCGCGGAATGGTCCAGGGCTTGCACGGGCAGCGCGCCGGGCGTCGCGCCGTCGTCGGGGCTTTCGATCATGGCGATGCCTGTGGCGGCCTGAGCGAGGCTGTCGAATCCCCGTCGATCTCCCCATGGACCGTGCAAGCCCCACGCCGAGAGCTGGGCTACGACGATCCCTGGGTACTCCTCGTGCAGAGTCTCGGTATCGAGTCCGAACTGCGAGAGTGCGGTCGGACGGTAGCCGTGAACGAGAACATCAACGTCGTCGAGCAGGGCATGCAATCGTTCGAGGTCGGCGGGGTCGACGAGGTCGAGCAGGGCGGATCGCTTCTCCTGGCCGGTGTCGAGATGCTGCCATGCTGCCTCCGGAAGCCAGGGCGAATCGATGCGCAGCACATCGGCACCCGCGATGGCGAGGTCCCTCGTGGCGACGGGACCGGCGATCACCCGTGTCAGGTCGAGCACACGAATCCCGGACAGAGGCCGGTCACCGCGATCCGACCACGCACGGGGAACGGCTCCTGATACGGACTCCAATCGCACGACGGGGCTCTCACGGAGCGCCGCGTGCTGCGGGTGCGCCTCCCACTCGGATGAGCTTCGGACCGCTACGGCGAGCGCTCCCGCCTGGGCCGACCGTCGCTCGAGTTCGAAGCGAGACCAGCCGAGCATCGCGCGCTCCACGGCGGATCGGTCGGCGGTCGCCGGAACGCCGAGCAGCCGCGCGAGCCGTTCGGCGTGGTGGGGATAGTTGCCGTGCGTTCGCACCCACCCGTCGGCGACCTTCCAGAACCCGGAGAGCGGGGCCCAGATCGATGGCGCGACGCCATCGACTCGGAGCACCTTCTCACTGCCGAAAGATGCTCGCACCTTTGCTGCGTCGGGAGCGACAAGATGAGCATGTGGTCGGATGCCGCCTCGATCCGCTCCGACGAGCGCGACCGCCAGGGAGGCGAGGGCCACACTGTCGTACGCGAGTTCCCCGACTCTGAGATTCGACCTCCAGTCCGGCAAGGCTTGAACAGGGCTGAGGGCCGCCAGTTCATCGGAGTCGATGCCGATGCTCTGCGCGACGCTCGCACCGAACCGATGGATGTTCGAGGAGTCTGGCTCTGCAGGGCCGCGTTGCCCGCGCGTGGATGAATCAGTCATGGTGCCCGCCTTCATTCAGGTCATATGGCGAGGCTCTTGCCCCCTTCGCCGCTCGCGTGCGTTGTCGCAAGGCTGCGATCACCGCTGCCATGTCATCGCCCGAGCGTCCCAGCGATTCCGCCTCCGCGTACAGCGCAGTGCACACTTCCATCAGCGGGGCCGCATTGCCGGTTCTCTGCGCGTGACCCTGAACCAGGCGGCTGTTCTTGAGGACGTCGGGGATCGCTGCGTGAGGCGTCCAGTCCTCGGCCGTGATCTTGGCGCTCTTCGCACGAGAAACCGCCGATGCCATCGGACCGACGTCGAGGATCGAACGCAACAAGTCCGGGTCGAGGTCGTTGGTCTCCGCGAAGTGGAACGCCTCAGCAAGGCCGGTGACGAGGGTGATGAGAAAGGTGTTCACGGCGAGCTTCATCGTGAGCGCCGACGGTACGGTGCCGCACCGGAATGCCGTCGTGCACATCGTGCGGATCAGTGGTTCGACGTCGTCGAGTGCGCTGTCGTCTCCGGCGAGCATCGAGACCAGAGTGCCGTCTATTGCGGGTTGCCGCGATCCAGAGACGGGTGCTTCGACGTAGTTCCCGCCGGCTTCTCTCACCCTGTGCCCGAACTCTTCTGAGAAGGAAGGGGCGACCGTGCTCATGAGCACGACGATCCGTCCCCGGATGGAATCCGGGTCGACAGTCATCAGCACGGCGTCGATGGCGATCTCGTCGGAGAGCATGATGAAGACGACGGCGGCATCCTCGAACACCGCCTGAGCCGAGGGCGCGACGATCGCGCCCGCACTACGGAGCGGGTCACACGCGGTGAGCGTGCGATTCCATACCGCCAGCGGCACGTGCTTCTGCAGGTTCGCCGCCATCGCCGACCCCATGAGGCCCAACCCGATGAATCCCACGGGTGAGGTCGTCGTCTGGGGCGTGGAGCTCAGCCAGGGATGCGCGTTCATTGAGGTACCTCGACGAGATGAATGACGAATGTCAGCGATCCAATCTGATGCCGGCGCTCGACGAACAGGGCCACCTGAATAATGTGGACCTATGTCCGCTGGAGCTGGTACTCGTATCTCCGCCCGTCAACTGATCCGGTTGATCGGCGAGCTCGATCCGGGCAGGCCCGTCTACGACGCGCTGGCCGAACGGGTACGGCTCCTCGTCACGGACGGTCGCATACCAGCGGGAACCCGCCTTCCCTCAGAGCGGGAGTTCGCCGTCCAGACGGGCAGAAGCCGCACGACCATCGTCGCCGCGTATCAAGCGCTACGAGATGCCGGTTATCTCGTGAGTCAGCGGGGCTCGGGAAGCCGCGTCACGCTTCCCGAATCGGGCCGGCGCAACGCGGCGGCGGGATCGCGGGCCATCGATTTCGCGCGGGCAGTGCCGCCACCCGTGGAGGGACTGCGAGACATCGTCGTCCGCGCCGGCCATCGAGTGGCCGAAGCGCTGGATGGGCCAGGATTCGACCTTCTCGGAAACGTCACGCTCCGCGGCTCCATCGCCCAGCGGTACACGGAACGCGGTCTTCCGACGACTCCTGATCAGATCATGGTGACGATGGGCGGCCAGCATGCCATCTCCCTGATCGCCCACACGTTGCTCGCACGCGCAGACGTCGCTCTGATAGAAGCGCCCACTTATCCGCACGCCTACGACGCGCTCCGGCGCGCGGGCGCCCGCCTCGTCACAACGCCTGTGACCACCGAGGGATGGGACCTCGAGCATCTGCGGGATACCCTCGCATCCGCAAGACCGACGCTGGCCTATCTCGTGCCGGACTTCCACAATCCGACCGGAGCATCCATGCCGCCCGAGGTCAGGGGCGAGGTCGCCAGAGCAGCCCGTGCGCTCGGCACGACCCTCGTCATAGACGAGACGACGGCCGACCTGAACATCGACCGCGCATGGGACGACGGACCGTTCGCCCGCCACGCGAGACGCCGATCCCCGTCGGACGGATCGGGCATCATCACGGTGGGATCGTTGAGCAAGTCGATCTGGGGCGGCCTGCGCCTGGGGTGGATCCGCGCCGACGCGGCAGTGATCCGTCGTCTCGCGAACGCCCGCCCCGCCGGCGATCTCGGCACCCCGCAGATGGAACAGATCTTGGGCGAACAGATCCTCGCTGCGATGCCACAACTCCTTCACCACCGTCGCGAGCTGCTCACCGAACATCGTGCCCTGCTGACGAGGTTGCTGCAGGAGCATCTGCCGCAGTGGATCGTGCCGCATCCCGAAGGCGGGCTGTCGCTCTGGGTTCAACTCGACAAGCCCGCCAGCTCGGCGCTGACAAGTCTCAGCGAGGCCCATGGGCTCTCGCTCGTCGCGGGGCCGAAGTTCTCCATCGACGGCGCCTTCGAACGCCACATCAGACTTCCGTTCACCTCGCCGATGGCCGATCTGGAGGACGGCGTTCTGCTGCTCGCCCAGGCGTGGAAGCAGCTCAGCGTCCGCGATCCGGCGAGATCCGAGGCGTCACGCCTTCCCTCGATGGTCTGACACCGCACGTGTCCACTTTGTTCAAGTGGACATGTGGTTTCGGCGTGTGAGGTGGTGGACTTCTCTGAGGAGGAAGCCGGACATGGAACAGCTCGTGAGCCCGCCACAACAGGCCGACCGCCTCGCCTACACCGAAGTGCTGAGAGTACCGACGATGAGCGTCGGCACCTACTATCTGCCCGCTGGAGCGACGGACCCGCAGAGCCCGCACACCGAGGACGAGATCTACGTCATCCTCCAAGGGCAAGGCATACTGCGCGCCGAAAGCGGAGACGCACTCGCGGTGCCAGGCGCTGCCCTCTTCGTACCCGCCGGCGAACATCATTCCTTCGTCGAGATCGTCGAGCCACTGTTCATGTACGTCGTGTTCTCGCCCGGCGAGGGAACCAACGCGACAGCAGATCGATGAGCGGGACCGTCGCTATCGTCACCGGCGGAAGCCGGGGAATCGGCGCAGACATCGTCCGCCGTCTGGCACGCATCGGCCATCACGTGCTCCTGGTCTACGGACACAACGAAAGCGACGCCGCGGCGACGGTTCGGCGGTGCGCAACGCAGACCACGAAGGTCATCTCCCTCAAGTGCGACATCTCCAAGCTGGACGCGCCGCAACGCGTCTTTCGTCGCGCGTCGGAGATCGGCACCCCGGTCGCGCTTGTGAACAACGCGGGCATCACCGGCCAGATCAGCAGGCTCGAAGACGCGCACGACGACACGATCAGGCACACGATCGACGTCAACCTCACCGCGACCATCATGCTCTGCCGGGAGGCGATGCGTCACTGGTCGGCGCCCGGCGCCGGCACCCCGCGGAGCATCGTCAACGTCTCGTCCATCGCCGGCAAGACCGGAGCCCCTGGCGAATACGTCTGGTACGCCGCGGCGAAGGCGGGTGTGAATGCGCTCACCACCGGTCTGGCACTCGAAGGCGCGAGACTCGGCATCCGAGTGAATGCCGTGAGTCCAGGAACCACAGCCACGACGATCCATGCCAAAGCGGGCAAGCCGAACCGCGCCCAGGAAGTCGGCTCACGCTCACCGATGGGCAGACCCGCCACCACCGACGAAGTCGCCGCCGCGGTGGAATGGCTCATCAGCTCGGAGGCGAGTTACGTCAATGGTGCGATCCTCGACGTCACGGGCGGGACGCGGTGACTGATCTCGGTTGCGAGGATGTTGACGTTCGTTGTGGTGACGGCCAGGTGATCAAGGCCAGGTTGTACGCACCCGGGCCATCTGAAGGAGAACAGCGAGGCGTGATCATCGCCCCCGCCACCGGAGTGCAGGGCAGGTACTACTGGCCGTTCGCCGGCTACCTCGCCGAGAACGGCTTCAGCGTCCTGGTGCCCGATTTCCGTGGAATCGGACGCTCTGCTCCACCGGACGCGAACGGGTATCGACGACTCAAGGCCCGCTGGCATGAGTGGGGGACGCAAGACGTCGAGGCGTGCATCGTCTGGCTTCTGAATCGGCTTGGAGGCCAGCCGCGGATCAGCGTCGTCGGCCACAGCTTCGGAGGCTTCGCGACCCTCATGGCAGCTCACGCGCACCAGCTCGAGCGAGTGCTGCTCGTGGGAGCCCAGCATGCGCACTGGGCGGATTACGACAGGCATCGACGCCTCGCCTTCATGCTCAGATGGCACCTCTTCATGCCGGCCGTGACCATGCTGCTCGGATACTTCCCGGGCAAGAAGCTCGGCTGGCTGGAGAACCTGCCCCGCGGAGTCGCGCTCGATTGGGCTCGCGGAGCGTCCGATTACGCGAAGACCATCGGCGCCGACGGCGAGGAGATCATGCACCGGGTCTCCCAGCTCACGCTGCCCGTGCTTTCGGTGAACCCCACGGACGATCCGTACGCCACGCCGGCGGCGGTGCGAAGAACGCTCGGGTATCTGTCGTCGGCTGCGTGTGAAGAATGGTATGTCGATCCCCGAGACCTCGGAGTAGACGAGATCGGACATTTCGGCCTCTTCCGCCAGCGGTTCCGCCACACCTTCTGGCCGGAAGCGATCCGTTGGCTGCTCCGCGGCAAGAACGAAGCCGAGAAGCTTCCGGCGACCGGCTGCGCGCCGATGACTGCGCAACGAGGCGAACGGTGCGATGACCTTCTGCACGGGAACAGCACCACGTGGGCGCTGCCATTCTCGCCGGAGCATTGATATCGCCGAGCGGACAACCCGCGACATGCGCTTTCACCGATGCCACTCGCTCGCACAATCGAAAGCCAGCGTCTGAGATCTCAGCGTGCTCCTGCAGCAGTGCTCATCCACTGACTCAGTTCTTGCTATCTGCACCGCGAGTGCAGCCCCGGATATGCGAAAACCCCCGATTTCTCGGGGGCTTCCGTGGCGGTGACGGTGGGATTTGAACCCACGGTAGGGGGTTACCCTACACAACTTTTCGAGAGTTGCACCTTCGGCCGCTCGGACACGTCACCGTCGTCGAGTTTACGACATCGGCGGCCGTCGCGCGAAATCGGGGGCGGGCATCGCCGCCACCCACTAGCGCGTGACATATTACTGGTCTGCGCTTAGATTGGAGAGCATGTCCGACGTCATCGCCAACCTCGCCCTCGTCAGTGCCCGGGAGGTCGAGGAGCAGGTCAGCATGTCCGACGCGATCGCCGCGATCCAGACCACCCTGCGCGACGGCTTCGACCCCGAAGACGACCTCGCCCGTTCGATCATCGACGTGCCGAACGGGCAGCTGCTGCTCATGCCCGCCGCGGCAGGCGGAGCCGTCGGTCAGAAGCTCGCGACCGTGGCACCCGGCAACCCCGCACAGGGCCTCGAACGCATCCAGGGCGTCTACATCCTCATGGACGGCGACACGCTCGCCCCGATCGCCCTCCTCGACGGCACCGCACTGACCAGCCTGCGCACGCCCGCCGTCTCCGCGGCCTGTGCCGACGAGCTCGCCGGCACGGATGCCGCAGACCTCGTCGTCGTCGGAACGGGTCCGCAGGCCATCCGGCACGTCGAGGCGTTCGCGGCCATCCGGCCGCTCCGCACGGTGCGCCTCGTGGGCCGGGATGCCGCACGCGCAGCATCCGCCGCCGAAGCCGCCCGCGGATACGCGCCCGACGCCGACGTCCGCGCCGGCAGCCTGGATGACATCGCCGCCGCCGACCTCATCGTGTGCGCCACCACGGCATCCACTCCCCTGTTCCCCTCCGAGGCCGTGCGCGACGACGCGACGATCGTCGCCATCGGGTCGCATGAACCCGACCGCACCGAACTCGACCCCGTCCTCCTCGGCCGCTCGCAGGTGATCGTCGAGAGCAGGCGCGTCGCACGCACCGAGGCCGGCGACGTCATCGTCGCCGTCGAGGCCGGGATGCTGCGCCACGATGATGTCGTGACCATGCACGAGCTGTTCACCGCCGGTTTCTCGCCCGTCGACGACCGCCCGCGCGTCATCAAGACGTGCGGGATGGGCTGGCAGGATCTCGCGGTCGCCCGCCTCGCCGTCTGACGCGGCAGAGCCCACGAACGAGCACCCACCACCCGAGGAAGACACATGCGCTGGAGCACCGAGGACTGGCACACCGCCGGCGAGCCGTTCCGCATCGTCGAGGGCGTTCCGACGCACGGGAGCACCGTCGCCGAGCGCCGCGTCGAGGCGATCACGGGTGAGGCGGATGCCGTGCGCCGGTTCCTCTGCCTCGAGCCGCGCGGCCACGACGACATGTACGGCGGCTTCATCACCCCACCCGACGACGACGGCGCCGACTTCGGCGTGCTGTTCTGGCACAAGGACGGCTTCTCCACCGCGTGCGGGCACGGCACGATCGCGCTCGGCGCATGGGCCGTGCGCACCGGGCGCGTGCCGTCAGACCCCGACGGCGAGACGGCCGTGACCATCGACGTGCCCAGCGGCCGCGTGCAGGCGCTGGTGCGGCGCTCCGGCGGCGCGATCGACGAGATCGTGTTCCGCAACGTCGAGTCCCAGGTGCTGGAGCGCGGCATCCGGCTGAGCACCTCGCGCGGCGAGGTCGTCGTCGACCTCGTCTTCGGCGGGGCGGTGTACGCCACACTGTCGGCGGCATCCGTCAGCCTCGAAGTCACGCCGCAGAACACCACAGAGCTCATCGCGGTGGGTCGCGAGATCAAGTGGGCACTGAACGACCATCCTGCCGCCCAGCTCGCCGACGACCGCCTCTCGGGCGTCTACGGCACCATCCTGTTCGACGACCTCGGCCCCACCGACGACGGACCGTGGCAGCGCAACGTCACCGTCTTCGCCGACGGCGAGGTCGACCGCAGCCCCTGCGGCTCAGGCACGGCCGCGCGGGTCGCGCTGCTCGCGGCATCCGGCGAACTCGCCGACGGCGAGACGCTCACGCACGATTCGATCGTCGGCACCCGCTTCCACGCCCGCATCGCCGAGCGCACGGCATCCGGGGTCATCCCCGAGGTCCGCGGCCACGCGTACCGGGTCGGCACCTCGACGTTCGAACTCGACGCGGGCGACCCGCTGCCGGACGGCTTCAGCCTGCGCTGACGGAACGGTAACGCAACCACGCCCAGTGCACCACGTGCCGCCGAGCGCACCACTTGGCCGCGCAGGCAGGCGGTGCAGTCGACGGCACGTGGTGCGCTCGAGCAGCGCGGCGGAAGCGCTCAGCCCGCGAAGGAACCCCACGAGGTCGAGCGCCCTGGCTCGCTGCGCTGCTGCGGCACGCCCCACGGGTTGTCGTCGCGCAGCGGCGCTGGCAGCAGCTCCTGCGGAGCGCCCTGGTAGGCGACACCGCGCAGGAAGCGCGTGATCGCCGCGGTGCCCACGCTCGTCGCATCGCTGGTGGTCGCCGGGTACGGTCCGCCGTGCTGCATCGCGGGCGTCACCGAGACCCCGGTCGGCCAGCCGCCGAACAGCACCCGGCCGCTGGTCTCGGCGAGCTTCTCGACGAGCTCCGAGAGCGACCCGTCGGCCAGCTCCTCGGCGCGGGCGTGCACGGTCGAGGTGAGGTTGCCGGGGAACAGCTCCGCGTGCAGCGCGGGCAGAGCATCGCGGTCGGCGTAGCGCACCACCACGGAAAGCGGCCCGAACGACTCCTCCAGCAGCGCCTCGCGGTGCTCGGCGAGGGTGTCGACGTCGACGGTCACGACCGTGGGCGTCGCGTAGGTCTGTCCCGCCTCGTCGACGCGCACCTCACCCTGCGACAGCACGGTCACCCCGTCCGCTCCGAGCACATCGTCGCGGCGCTGCACGAAAGATCGGGCGATGCCGGGGTTGAGCAGGCGGTGCTCGGCGACGGATGCCGCGGCATCGCCGATCGAGCCCAGTTCCGCCCCCTCGGGAACGAACAGGAACCCGGGCTTGGTGCAGAGCTGGCCCGCCGAGCCCGCCACCGAGGCGACGAAGCCGTCGAGCAGCGCGGCGTCGGCATACGTGGCGTAGACCGGGTTGACGCTGCCGAGCTCGCCGTAGAACGGGATCGGCACCGGGCGGGATGCGGCGATGTCGGCGAGCATCCGGCCCACGTGCGTGGAACCGGTGAAGGCACCGGCGCGGATGCGCTCATCCTTCAGCAGCGCGACGCCGTTCTCCTGGCCGGAGATGAGCTGGAAGACACCCTCGGGCATGCCGGCCTCGCGCAGCGCGCCCGCGACGACCTCGGCCGTGCGGCGCGAGAGCTCGGGATGCCCCGAGTGGGCCTTCACGACCACCGGGCAGCCGGCGGCGAGCGCCGCGGCGGAGTCGCCGCCCGCCACCGAGAACGCGAACGGGAAGTTGGATGCCGCGAAGTTCAGCACCGGACCGACGGGCTCGAGCATCCGCCGCACGTCCGGCCGCGGACCGATCACGTACTCCGGGTCGGCGAGGTCGATGCGCGCGTCGAGGTAGCCGCCGTCGACGATGGTGTCGGCGAACAGCCGCAGCTGCCAGGCGGTGCGACGCAGCTCGCCGGCGAGGCGCGCCTCGGCCAGGCCGGTCTCGCGCATGGCGATGCCGATCAGCTCGGGGCCGGCCGCCTCGAGGGCGTCCGCCACGGCGACCAGCGCCGCCCCGCGCTCGCGGGGGCTGGTGCGGGCGAACGGGCGTGCTGCGGCGGCCGCGCGGGCGGCGACCTCGTCGACGGTGATCTCGGTGTCGGTCACGTTTCTCTCCTTAGAAGACGAATCCCTCGGGGAACGGGTCGTTCTCGTCGAGCATGTACTGTCCGAGCCCGGTCACCCAGGCCCGTCCGGTGATGGTCGGGATGACGGCGGAGCGGTCGCCCACCGTGGTCTCGCCCACGAGCCGGCCGGTGAACTCGGTGCCGATGAACGACTCGTTCACGAAGGCGGTGTCGAGGGCGAGCTCGCCGCGGGCGTGCAGCTCGGCCATCCGCGCGCTGGTGCCCGTGCCGCACGGCGAGCGGTCGAACCAGCCGGGGTGGATGGCCATCGCGTGGCGTGAGCGCACCGCATCCGATCCGGGCGCGATGAACTCCACATGGTGCACGTGGTTCGCCCCCTCGAGCACGGGGTGCACGGGCGGCGCCTGCGTGTTGATGGCGTCCATGATCGCCAGGCCCGCCCCGAGGATCTCGTCCTGGTGGGCGCGATCGAAGGGCAGACCCACCTGGTCGAGATCCACGAGGGCGTAGTAGTTGCCGCCGAACGCCACCGAGTAGGTGATCTCGCCGATGCCCGGCACGTCGATGCGCTCGTCGAGCCGGTCGACGAAGCTCGGCACGTTCTCGATGGTCACGTCCACCGCGCGGCCGTCCTCCACCCGCACGCGGGCGATGACGAGACCGGCGGGCACGTCGAGACGGATCTCGGTGACCGGCTCGGTCACTTCGACCATACCGGTCTCGACGAGCACGGTCGCCGCGCCGATGGTGCCGTGGCCGCACATCGGCAGGAATCCGGATGCCTCGATGAACACGATGCCCCAGTCGGCGTCGTCGCGGGCCGGCGGCTGCAGCAGCACGCCCGACATCGCGGCATGACCGCGCGGCTCGTTCATCAGGAAACCGCGCAGTCCGTCGAGATGCTCCATCGCGTACAGGCGCCGGTCGTTCATGGTGGCGCCGGGGATGCGGCCCACGCCGCCGGTCACGACGCGCGTCGGCATCCCCTCGGTGTGGGAGTCGACGGCCTGGATGGTGCGGCGAGCGCGCATCAACTGCCTCCGGGAAGTATGGGGGTTCGGCGGGGATGCCGCAGCGCGGCACCCCCGCCGAGAATTCTCACATGCGTCACGCGACCACGGCTGAGCGGGCGGCGAGTGCCGCGAGTGCGCGCTCGGTGTCGGCGGTCACCTGGGCGCGCTGCTCGTCGGAGAGCGGACCGCGCGGCGGGCGGGTCGGGCCGCCGTAGGAGTTGCCGCAGATGTCCATCGACAGCTTGATGGCCTGCACGAACTCGGTGCGCGAGTCCCACCGGAACACGGCGACGAGCTGCTCGTAGAGCGCCTTGGCCTCGTGCCACTGGCCGTCGCGGCACAGGTTGTACAGCTCGACGGCCTCGCGGGGGAAGGCGTTCGGGTAGCCGGCGAACCAACCCACCGCGCCGTTGACCATGAGCTCGAAGAGCACGTCGTCGGCACCGGCGATGATGTCGATGTCGCACTGCTCCTTGATCTCGTAGACGCGGCGGACGTCGCCCGAGAACTCCTTGATCGCGACGACCTCGGGGATCTCCGCGAGCCGCGCGACGAGCGAGGGCACCAGGTCGACCTTGGTGTCGAACGGGTTGTTGTAGGCCATGATCGGCAGGCCGACCTTCGCGACCTCCTCGTAGTGCGCGATGACCTCGCGCTCGTTGGCGCGGTAGATCGTCGGCGGCAGCAGCAGCACGCCGTCGGCGCCGTCCTCGCGGGCGTGCTCGGCCCAGACGCGGGCCTGGTGGCTGCCCACGCCGTGCACGCCGGCGATGACGATGCCGCGCCCGTCGACGGCCTCGACGGCGACCTGGATCACCTTGCGGCGCTCCTCGTCGGTCAGCGACGAGTACTCGCCCAGCGACCCGTTGGGGCCGACGCCGCGGCATCCGTTCGCCATGAGGAAGTCGACGTGCTCGCCGAACTTGTCGTAGTCGACCGCGAGTCCTGCCGGCGCCGATGCGTCTTCCTTGAACGCGAGGGTGGTGGCCACGACGACGCCGCCGAGGTCCATGTTCTGCTCAGTCATTTCTTCTCCTGTGGTGTGAGCGGTGGGGCCGCGTTCTCGGTGCCGAGGGCGGCGGGGGTGCAGTGCGCGGCGAGCTCGCCGATGCGCACCGAGGAAAGGACGGGCCGTCGGTCGACGCCGAACGGGGTGCCGAGGATGTCTTCGACGCTGCGGCCGCAGGTGCGGCCCTGGCAGGCGCCGAGGGCGGCGCGGGTCGCCAGGCGCATGCCACGCGAGGAGACGCCGGCGTACTCGTCGATCGTCGCCTTGCGCACCGACTCGCAGCGGCACACGATGGTGTCGTCGTCGAGCCAGCTGGTCCAGCCGGCGCGGATGCCGTGCACGTCGAGCCGGGCGGCGAAGGCGCGCATGCGGCGGCGTGCGGCCAGCGGAGCGCGGTAGCGCAGGTCGGCCTCGGCGACGCCCGCGGCGGCGAGGCCGGCGATCTCGCCCTCGGCGAGCGCGGCGTCCGCCCCGCCGATGCCGGTGATCTCACCGGCGGCGTACACGTCGGGCGTGCTGGTGCGCTGCTGGGAGTCGACGCGCACGAAGCGATCCGGCGTGACCTCGCAGCCGAACTGCAGGGCGGCCTCCAGCCGGGGCGTGAACCCGTGGCCCAGCGCGACGGCGTCGCACTCGACGGTGCGCGCGGTGCCCGCGATGGGCCGCCAGTCGCGGTCGACGCGCTGCACGGTGACCGCTTCGACACTCGAGCCGCCGTGGATGCGGGTAACCGCGCTGCCGAACCGGTAGGGGGTGCGGCTCTTCACGAGCGATGCGACGTACGAGCCGAGCTCGCCGGCCTTACCGACGGCCGCGGTGAGCTCCCAGGCGCGCGCGCCCCAGCCCCGCAGGATCGTGCCGACGGATGCCGCCTCGACGACCTCGGCGACCGCGCCGCCGAGCAGCGTGATGCTCTGCGCCACCGGCAGGAGGAACGGCCCGGCACCGGCGACCACGGTGCGAGTGCCGAGCGTGATCCCGTCGCGCTTGGCGAGGGCCTGCGCCGCGCCGGCGGAGGTGACGCCGGGCAGGGTCCAGCCCGGCACCGGCAGCACGCGGTCGTGCGCGCCGGTCGCGATCACGACCGCATCCGCCCCCAGTGTCTCACCGCGACGATCGGCCCCGTCGGCAGCACCGATCAGCACGTGCACGCGCAACGGCGCCGCATGCTCGACGCGCCAGACGCTCGCGGACGACAGCACGCGCACGCCGTCGAGCGCCTGCCGCAGCCGGGCGAAGCGGCCGAGCTGGTGCTGCAATCTGCTGTCGGTGAAATCCGGGTGGTTCCGCCAGAACTGACCTCCGACGCGCTCGCTCTCGTCGACGAGCACGACCTCGGCGCCGGCTGCGGAGGCGGAGGTCGCGGCGGCCAGGCCCGCGGGTCCTGCGCCGATCACGACGACGCGGCGGATGCTCATGAACGCGCCTCCCGCTCGATGACATCGCCGTCGCACGCGGTGCGCTGGCAGGCGCGCACGCCCTCGACGCCGTTCACCGTGAGAACGCAGTCCTGACAGATGCCGATGCCGCAGAAGATGCCGCGCTCTGACCCGGACGCATCCCGCCACGTGCGGTGCCCGTTGGCGAGCAGGACGCCCGCGATCGTCTGCCCCTCGCGCCCTTCGAGCACCTCGCCGTCGAACCGGATGCCGACGCTCATGCGGCCACCCCCTGCAGCGTGCTGCGCGACGGCAGGAACGGGGTCGGATCGAGCGGTGCGGCGGTGCCGAGCACGGCGTGCGCGATGAGCGCGCCCGTCGTCGGGGCGAGGCCGATGCCTGCACCCTCGTGCCCCGCGGCGTGGAAGAGTCCCGCGATGCGGGCGTCGGCGCCGATGGCCGGCAGGTGATCGGGCGCGTACGGGCGGAAGCCGAAGTAGGTGCGCAGCAGCATGGTGTCACGCAGGAACGGGAAGAGGCGGGTCGCCTTCGCCGCGATCTCGGCGAGCGGTGGCAGCAGGTCGTCTTCCGAGAAGCCGACGCGCTCGCGACTCGAGCCGATCAGCACGGTGCCCGACGGAGTGGACTCCACGACGGTGGAGGTCTGCAGGGCGGCATCCCCCGAGCCGACGGCGCCGACGTAATCGGCGTCGTAGACCTTGTGGAACACCCGCTGCGGCATGGCCGTGGTGACCAGGATCGTGCCGCGGCGGGGGCGGATGTCGAGTTCGGCGCCGAACAGCGCTGCGGCCTCCCCCGCCCAGGGCCCGGCGCAGTTCACGACCGCATCCGCGTCGATCCGGCCCTCGCGGGTGTCGACACCGCGCACCCGATCGGCGTCGACGACGGCGCCGGTGACCTCGGTGATGCGCAGCCGGGCGCCGAGGTGGCGCGCACGGGCGAGCATGGCCTGCGCGGCCAGGCTGGGCTGCACCTGCGCGTCGTCGGGGTAGTGCACGCCGATCGCGACGTCCGGCGCGAGATGCGGCTCGGCGGCGCGCAGCGCCTGCTCGTCGAGCACGTCGGCGCGGATGCCGAGCTCGCGCTGGGTGGCGGCGAAGCTCTCCAACACGGCCGCTCCCCCGGCGAACGCGACGACCACGCCGCCCTTCGCCTCGAACTCGGTCGCGGGCTGTCCGGGCACCCGGTCGGCGTCGAGCCGCTCCGCGAGCTCACGCCAGGCGCGGTTCGCCTCGATGGCCATCAGCGCCTCGGCGCCGGGCTCCTTGTCGGAGACGAGGATGTTGCCCTCGCAGCGGCTGGAGGTCTCGCCGGCCACGCCGGTGCGGTCGAGCACGATCACCTCGGCGCCGGCCTCGGTGAGGGCGAGCGCGCAGGCGGCACCCACGGCACCCGCGCCGATCACGATGATCCGCATCGATCTCACCTCCTCGTCGGGGAAACTGCGACGTGTGACATATTACTCGCTGGGACAGCGCGGCGCCACCCGACGCTCGGCGAGCGCTGCGGTGGCTCAGCCGCCGAGGTACGCGTCGATCACGCGCGCATCCGCGGCCAGCTCGGCGGCCGGTCCCGACATGGTCGCCTGCCCGGTCTCCACGACGTATGCGCGGTCGGCGATCTTCAGTGCGGCCCTGGCGTTCTGCTCGACGAGCAGCACCGTGGCACCCTGGGCGTTCACGGCCTGGATCGTCTCCATGACCTGCTTGACCACCAGCGGGGCGAGACCCATCGACGGCTCGTCGAGCAGCAGCAGCTTCGGGCCGCCGATGATGGCCCGCCCGATCGCGACCATCTGCTGCTCGCCGCCCGACAGCGTGCCACCCTGCTGCCGACGCCGTTCGGCCAACCGGGGCATCAGCGCGTAGACCTGCTCGATGCGCTGCGCGATGAGCTTGGTGTCGCGCACGGTGTAGCCGCCGAGCAGCAGGTTCTCGTGCACGGTCATCGTCGAGAAGATGCGCCGGCCCTCGGGCACGTGGATCAGCCCGGCCGACACGATGTCCCACGGCTTCGCCGTCGTCAGGTCCATGTCGCCCCACCGCACCGCGCCCGACTTGGGCCGCACCAGGCCCGACAGCATGTTCATGGTCGTCGACTTGCCGGCGCCGTTGTTGCCGAGCAGGCAGACGATCTCGCCCTCGCGCACCTCGAAGCTGAGTTCACGCAGGGCGTGTACGCGGCCGTAGTAGACGTCGGCCGCCTCGACGGTCAGCGTGCTCATGAGCGCTTCTCCTTACGCGTGTTCTCCAGCAGCGAGAGGTCGACCGTCCCGGTCTGCAGCTTGGTGTCGTCGAGCGGCTCGTCCTCGACGCCGAGATACGCCTCGATCACGACGGGGTCGTTCTTGATCTGCTCCGGCGTGCCCTCGGCGATCTCCTTGCCGTAGTTGAGCACGACGATGCGCTCGGCCAGCTCCATGATCAGCCCCATGTCGTGCTCGATGAGCACCACGGCGACACCCAGGTCGCGGATGCGACGGATCAGCTGCATCAGCCCCTGCTTCTCGTTGAAGTTCAGGCCGGCGGCGGGCTCATCGAGCAGCAGCAGCTTGGGTCCGGTGGCGAGCGCCCTGGCGATCTCCACCCGGCGCTGCTCGCCGTACGGCAGCTGCGTGACGTAGAGGTTCTCATCGCCGGTGAAGCCGACGAAGTCCAGCCACCCGCGCGCCTGATCCGCGCACTCCTGCTCGGCGCGGCGGTATCCCGGCGTGTGCAGGAGCGTCGCCCAGAAGCCCTCGCGCAGGTTCGCGTGCATCGCGGTCTTGACGTTGTCGAGCACGCTCAGCTCGCGGAACAGCCGCAGGTTCTGGAACGTGCGCGCCATCCCCCACTTCGTCACCCGCGAGGGCAGCACCCGGTAGAAGCCGAAGCTCTGCAGCAGATCGAGCATGCGCAGGCGGCGCCAGAACGCCGGCGCCTCGCGCACGATGTCCTTGCCGTCGAAGACCACCGACCCCGACGTGGGCAGATAGAACGCCGAGATGCAGTTGAACGCGCTGGTCTTGCCCGCGCCGTTCGGACCGATCACGGCGAGGATCTCGCCCTCCTGGACAGAGAAGCTCAGTCCGTCGACGGCCTTCACACCACCGAACTGCAGGCGCAGATCCTTGACCTCCAGCAGAGTGCTCATCGAGCATCCTCCCCTTCCGTGGTCTCGAGATCCTCGTTGGCCGACGGCGGCGGAACGGCCATGAACCCGGCCGTCGGCGGCGGCACCGGCCGCTGCCTGCGCAGCCACGGCAGCACGGCCGTCGCGGGCCACAGCCCCGACGGGCGGAACAGCATCACGACGACGAGCAGCACGCCGAAGATCAGGAAGCGCCACTCCGAGAAGTCGCGCAGCAGCTCGGGGGCGAGCGACACGAACAGCGCACCGATGATCACGCCCGGTGTCGAGCCCATGCCGCCCAGCACCACGGCCATCAGGATCAGCGCCGAGTAGAGGAACTGGAAGCTGTTCGGGCTGATCGCCGACAGATGCGTTGCCATCAACTGGCCGGCGACGCCGGCCCACACCGCGCCGATGATGTACGCGGTGATCTTGGCGATGTAGGTGTTGATGCCCATCGCCTCGGCGGCATCCTCATCGTCGCGCACGGCCTTCCACGCCCGGCCGAGGCGGCCCTTGGCGAGCCGCCCCGCGCCGATGACGCCGACGAGCACGACGACGATCGCGACGAAGTAGTAGAACACCACCCGCTGCGGGAACTCCACCCCGAACACGGTGAAGCCGTCGGCGAAGCTCCAGCCGCCGAACGACCAGGTGGGGATGCCGTGGATGCCCGAGGGGCCGCCGGTGATGTCGAGGTTGTTCGCGGTGATGCGGATGATCTCGCCGAATCCGAGCGTGACGATGGCGAGGTAGTCGCTGCGCAGCCGCAGCGTGGGAGCGCCGATGATGATCCCGGCGAGGATGCAGGCCAGGATCGTCGCCGGCAGCGCCGCCCACATCGGCCAGCCGACCACCGTGGTCAGGATGCCGGAGATGTAGGCGCCGACGGCGAAGAACGCGATGTACCCGAGGTCGAGCAGCCCGGCGTAGCCGACCACCACGTTCAGGCCCATGCACAGCATGACGTAGATCAGCGCACTGGTCGCGATCGACATCGTGTACCGCGACGCGTCGAGGAAGGGCAGCACGGCGAGCAGCACGACGCTGAGCAGACCCAGCGCACGCAGGAACCCGCGGTTCGAGTTCAGCACTCCCCCGGGGGCCGCTTGGCGTTCGAACAGCGGGGCGGGCGCGCGCAGCGCGGCGTCGCGCGTGAGAGTGGAGCGGGACATGTCACATCCTCTCGACGACGCGGGCACCGAGGATGCCGGTCGGCTTGAAAGTGAGGAACAGGATGAGGAAGGCGAACGAGAACACGTCTCGCCATTCACCGCCGAACCATGCCGAGCCGAACGACTCGAGCAGGCCCAGCAGCAGCCCGCCGAGCATCGCACCGTAGAGGTTGCCGATGCCGCCGATGACAGCCGCGGTGAACGCCTTCAGGCCGATGATGAAGCCCATCAGGAAGTCGATCGAGCCGTAGTACGCCCCGGCCATCACGCCCGCGGCGCCGGCGAGCGCCGAGCCGATGAAGAACACCGTCGCGATGACGCGGTTGACGTTCACGCCCATGAGCTGAGCGCCCTGCGGATCGAGGGCGATGGCGCGCATCGCGCGACCCTGACGGGTGCGTTCGACGATGTGGGCCAGCACGAGCATGAGTGCCGCGGCGATCACGACCAGCACGATCTGCGCCGCGGTGATGCGCATGCCCGCGAAGTCGAATCCGCTCGACTCCAGCCGCACCGGGAAGGCCTCGGGGTTGGGCCCGAAGATCTGCCGCACCGCGTACTCGAGCGTGAACGACACGCCGATCGCGGTGATCAGCACGGCCAGTCGCGGGCTCTTGCGCAGCGGCCGGTAGGCGACACGCTCGATGCCGACGCCGATCAGACCGGTGGTGACCATCGAGAGCAGCAGGATGACCAGCAGCAGCGGGATGGAGGATTCGTTCGAGATGCCGAAGGCCGACATCGTCGCGAAGCCGGCGAACGCGCCGAGCATGTAGATGTCGCCGTGGGCGAAGTTCAGCAGCTTGATGATCCCGTAGACCATGCTGTAGCCGAGGGCGACGAGGGCGTAGAACGAGCCGACGATCAGGCCGTTCCAGATGAGTTGCATCACTGCGGATGTCCTTCCGCGTCGAAGGGACGCCGACGAGGTGGGGCGGCTCGCACCGCCCCACCCGGTCGGATCAGCCCTGGAGGTCGTCCTCGAGCACGAAGTTGCCGCTCGCCGGGTCGATGCCGACGATCACGAAGCCACCGCCGGAGAGGGTGTGGTCCTCGGTGAAGGTGAGCGGCCCCGCGAAGGTCTCGAAGTCCTTCAGCCCTTCGAGAGCGGCGACGACCTCGTCGAAGTCGGTGCTGCCCGCCTCCTCGATCGCCGCGGCGACCACGCGGACCGCGTCGTACGACTGCGTCGAGTACGGTCCGGGCTGGCCGCCGGCGAGCTCCTCGTAGTCGGCGATCCAGTCCTCGGCGCCCTCGATCATGTCGGGCGTCTGGGTGAAGGTGCCCAGCACCTTCTCGGTGTAGTCGCCGCCCGCGATCTCGGCGAACTTCGCGTCGACCGAGCCGTCGCCGACGAGGAACACGCCGTCGTAGCCGGCATCCGTCGCCTGACGAACGATCAGGCCGCCCTCCTGGTAGTAGCCGGTCCAGTACACGAGGTCGGGCTGCTCGGAGGCGAGCTGCGTGGCCACGGCCGAGTAGTCGTTCTCGCCCGGGGTCACGGTGGCCTCGAAGGCGATGTCCAGCCCCGCGGTACCGGCCTGATCGACGAACGACTTCGCGAGGTCGGCGGAGTACGAGGTGGCGTCGTCGATCACGGCGACGGTGGCCGCGCCGCTCTTCTGCGCGTAGGTGACCGCGGCCTCGGCCTGCTGCGTGCCGGTGCCGTTGATCAGGAACACGCCGGGCAGCTGCTGCGACACGAGCTCGTTCGAGTTCGCCGCCGGGATCACCATCGGGATGCCGGCCTCGTCGAAGATCGGCAGCGTCGGCAGCGTGGCGCCCGAGCAGTATCCGCCGACCGAGGCGACGATGCCGTCGGTGACGAGCTTGTTCGCGGCGGCGACCGCGGTGGTCGCGTCGCACGCGCCGTCCTCGACGAGCAGCTCGAGCTCGCGGCCGTCGATGCCGCCGTCCGCGTTGATCTCGTCGACGGCGAGCTGTGCGCCGTTCTGCATGTACTCGCCGAAGGCCGACTCGCTGCCCGAGAACGGGGCGAGCATGCCGAGCTTGATGGGGCCTTCCGCCTCACCGGAGTCGTCATCGCCGCCGCCGGCGAGGCCGCCGGAGCATCCCGCGAGGAGGACGATGGCGCCGGCTGCCGCGGCGAGGGAGAGCGCGCGACGGATGCGCGGGGTTCGGGTGTGCATGGGTGATCCTCCTGAGATGCTTCGTTGCATTGCCGCGAATAGCACGTGACACATTACTGATCGGATGGGGCGAAGGGAACAGCCGAGATGAATCCGTGACCGAACGAGCGGTCAGTCCTCGTCGCGCCCGCTCCAGACGCCACCCACGTGGCGGATGTGCCGGCGCATCAGCGCTTCGGCGCCGTCGCCGTCGCCCGCCACGAGGAGCTCGACCAGCTCACCGTGTTCGCGGGCGGTCGGCATGAGCCGGTCGCTCTCAACGAGATGAGCGAGGCCCACCAGGCGGGTCTGCTGTCGCAGCTCGCGCACGACCTCGACGAGCGTGCGGTTGCCGGTGAACTCGAGGATGCGCAGGTGGAACGCGGTGTCGGCGGCCAGGTACTCGGCGAACCTGCCGTCCCGGCCGGCATCGACGATGCGCTCCGCCAGCTCGCGCAGTTCCGCCACTTCGGCATCCGTCAGCGTCCCGGCGATCCGGCGCATGGGCGGCGCCTCGAGCAGCAGGCGAACCTCGCACAGCTCGTTGAGCTCGTCGTCGGAGACCTCGGTCACCGAGAAGCCGCGGTTGCGGATCGGACGCAGGAAGCCGCGGCGGGCGAGGTCCAGCATCGCCTCGCGCACCGGCGTCGCACTGACGCCGAAGTCGGCGGCGAGCGTGGGCACGGTGAGCACCTGCCCGGGCGGGATCTCCCCCGAGACGATGCGCGACGACAGCTGATTCTCGATCTGCTCGCGCAGGCTCTCCGCCGGCGTCAGCACCGTCCCGAACCCGCTCATCGCGCGGCGCCCAGCTGTGTCATGTGGCACATGCTACCGCGGAGAGCGAGCAGCTTCCCCAGCCGATTCCCTCACCGGTTCTCGCGGGGACGGTGCAGTTCACCAGGCCGCGGCGACCTCGGCATGCGTCGCGAGGATGCCCTCGGTCGTGCCGGCGGGCGCGCGGCCGATGCCGCATTCGGTCGCCACTCCGAACGAGGAGACGGACCGGGACGCGGCGGCGATGCGCCGGCGCGCTCCCTCGGCACCGTCCTCGCGGTGCACGAGCCCCAGATACAGCTCGGCCACCGGGGCGAGCGTCGCGAGCGGTGCGAAGTACGCGTCGTCGTCGCGCGCGATCGGCACGGGCAGATGCAGCCAGCTCAGCTCCCGTCCGGATGCCGCGATCACGGCGTTCGCGTAGCGCACCAGCGTGCCGGCATCCGCGGGCTCGATGAAGTGCTTCTCACCGGCATCGCCGTAGCAGAGGTGCACGCCGGCCTCCACGTCGGCGGGGACGGCGTCGACGAGGGCGACCAGCCGGGAGACCAGTCCGTCGAAGGGGTCACCCTCCCACCACGCCTCCATCACCTTTCCGTACCCGGAGGCGCGCTCGATGATGCCCAGCTCGCTGGCGACGTCCCACTGCACGGCCAGGTCGTCGTGCGGGATGGCGGCGAGGATGTCGTCGAGCTCACGCAGCAGCGCGTCGGCGTACACCGGCTCGATCGCGGCCCGATCGTCACCCGAGAAGAACGACGAGACGATCGCCACCGGGGTGGGCAGCGACACCTGGAACCGCACGCCCTCGGCGATCGCGCCGGCGTCGCGCAGACGTGAGAACACCTCGTACGACGCGATCGCCGCTTCCGCATATCCCAGCGCCGGCAGCTCGATCGCCGCTGCATCCACGCCCTCGGAGATGCGCAGCGGCCGGGCGTCGAGCCCGGCGCCGAACGGGATCGGCTCGGCGCCCACGCGCTCGATCCCCTCGGCCTGCCCGAGCACGTCGGGCTGGAACATGATCCAGTGGAACCGCTTGCCCACCTCGCCGTCGGGGATGCGCCGCAGGCGCGGACCGAGCACCTCGGCGGCGGTGCGGATGGTCTTCTCGGCGTCGTCGTAGTTCACGCTGCCGACGAGCAGCGCACCGCGGGGTTGGGTCATGCGTCCAGCGTAGGACGCCGCACGGCCGCGTTCCACGGCGACGACTTCGGCCGTCACACGAACGCGGATTAGGATCGCCTGAGAACGGATGCCGGAACGGAGATCGCGATGGGATTCCTCACCTCAGCCGCCCTGCACGAGACAGGGTACGTCGTGCTCGATCGCGACGACCGATCAGTCGATCCGGCGGAATGGCTCACCCTGGAGTACATCGGCTGGCGATCGTCGGGCATCACGCGCTTCGCGCCGCTGGCGAGCTACGCCGGCGACCTCGAGTGCAACGGCTTCTGGAACCACACCCCGCCGCGTGCCGACAGGGACGGCGTCTGGGTGCCGTCGCAGGTGTCGAAGGCGCCCACCCTGCAGCGGCTCGCCCTCGAGCCGGGCGCGAACGTCGGGCGCTGCCGGGTGATCGAGCTGCAGCCGAACACCTACGCCGACGCGATCTACAACCTGCACCAGGACGACAACAACCGCCTCAACGACGACGGCGCGGGCTGGGTGGTGCGCTCCTGGCGCAATCTCACCGACGATGCGGATTCGCTGCTGATCCTGCGCGCCGACCGCTTCGACCCGACCACCGAGGTGCGTCTGCCGCTGCCGTCCGGCTCGCGGATCATCGTCGACACGCAGCGCTTCTGGCACGCGGTGTGGCACCGTGGCGATGCGCCTCGGTACTCGCTCATCACGTCGTGGTCGTCGGGCGCGGAGCTCGACGGGTACATCGCCGCACACCACGGCGACCCCCGCCCGGCATCCGTCGACCTGCCCGACGCGCTCATCGCCGAGGCGCAGACCGAGATGCACCGCCGCATCGAAGAGCGCCGTCAGGCGTTCGAGGCGCACGGCATCGTGATGGAACCTCCGACGCCGCTGAACTGACGCACACGGTCGCACACCGTGCGAACACGCTCAGATCGTGCGTCCGTCAGCGATCCGCACGACGCGGTCGATCGTGCCTTCGGGCGGCGCGACGTGCGAGATGAGCACGACGGTCTGCTCACCGGCCGCGCCGAGCAGATCGCCGAGCAGCGCATCGGACGCCTCGGGGTCGACCCCTGCGGTCGGCTCGTCGAGCACGAGCAGCGGGAAACCGCGCAGCAGCGCACGTGCCAGCGCGATGCGCTGCGCCTGACCGCCCGAGACCAGCGCACCGCGATCGCCGACACGCGCGTCGAGACCGCCGCGCCGCCGCGCCCAGTCACCGAGGCCGACGCGATCGAGCACGGCGAGCAGCTCGGTGTCGGTGGCGGTGTCACGGGCGAACAGCAGGTTCTGACGCAGATCCTCGTCGAACAGCTGCGGCGACTGCTCGCACAGACCCACGAGCTCGCGCAGCGCGGGACCGGGGATGCTCGCGGCATCCCGACCGCCGAGCTCGTACACCCCGTCATGGGTCAGGAACCCGACGAGCACGGCGGCCAGCGTGGATTTGCCCGCCCCGCTGGGCCCCGTGATCAGCACCCGCTCCCCCGGCGCGACGTCGAGGTCGATGCCGTCGAGCGCGGGCGCCGAGGCGCCGGGCCAGGACGCTCGGATGCCGCGCAGCCGCAACGCCGGGACGCGGGAATCGCCCTTCCCGGCGGAGTGCCTCTGTGCCACCCTCGGCTCATCGTGCCGCAGCGCGGCGGGGGCGTCGGCCGGCAGCAGCGCATCGATCCGCTCCGCACTCGCCGTCACACCCCGCCACGAGGCCGCCGCCTGCGGCACGACGGCGAACACCTCGAACACCGCCATCGGCAGCAGCACGGCGACGGCGAACCACGCCCCATCGGCGGCGCCGCCGGCCGCGCCGGGCACGGCGACCGTCAACGCCCAGATCGACGCGGCCCCCGCCGCGACCGACACGACCGCGGCCGACAGCGACTGCGCCAGGGCGGCACGCCCGACCGCACGACGCAGCTCGGCATCCGCCGCGCGGGTGCGCTCACGCGCCTCGGCCTCCGCGCCATAGGCCAGCAGCACATCGAGCGCCGTGAGGTAGTCGACGAGAGCCGCCGACAGCTCCGATCGGCGGGCGGTGATCCGCCGTTCGGCACGAGCGCCCGCCATCCCGCCGATGAGCACCGCAAGAACGACGGCGACGACGAGACACCCGGCGAGCGCCAGCGCGGCGGCGGGCGAGACGATCGCCATCACCGCGACCGACGCGATGGCGATCAGTCCTCCGATGACCAGCGGCTGCACGACGCGCAGCGGCAGGTTCTGCAGGTTCTCGACGTCGTCGACGAGCGCCGACAGCACCGCGCCGCGATCGGTGGCTCCGAGGCCCGCGGGCGAGAACGGGATGAGCCTGCGCACGATGCCCGAGCGGACCTCGCCGAGCTGCCGCAGCGCCGCGTCGTGCCCTGCGAGACGCTCCAGGTACCGGAACACGGCGCGCGACACCGCGAAGAAGCGCACGCCGACGACGGCGACCGAGAGCGGAACGAGCGAGTCGACGACCGAGGCGCTCACGATCAGCCAGCCGCTGACCAGCAGCAGGCCGATGGCGGCGGCGGCCGACGCCACGCCGGCGATGAGACCCGGCGCGAAGCGGCGCAGCGGTGGCATCGCCCGGCGCAGCACCTCGCGTGCGTTCGCGCCGCTCATGCCGAAACCCGATCGTCGTAACCGCCGCACGTCTGAAGGACGAATGCGATTCTGAAGGACGGCTCGGCAGCATCCATCCTCAGATCTTGCCGATGTCCTGAATTCCTGCATGGAGCGCTCATGCCGGCACCCCGAGCTCGATGATCCGGTCGGCGATGTCACGGGCGGTGCGGCGGTGCGAGATCAGCAGCACCGTGGTCCCGGCATCCGCCGCGGCGCGCAGCGAGCTCCACAGCGCGGCTTCGGTGTCGGCGTCGAGCGCGCTCGACGGCTCGTCGAGCGCGAGCACCTGCGCTCCCGCCCCCAGACGGTACAGCGCCCTGGCCACCGCGACGCGCTGCGCCTGCCCTCCCGAGAGCCCCGCGCCCTGCACGCCCAGAGCCGCGGACGGGTCGAGGCCGGACGCGCAGGCGGCGTCGAGCGCGCGACGGATGCGGTCGGCATCCGGCTGCGGGTCTCCGAGCGCGACGTTCGCCGCGATGCTGCCCTGCAGCAGCCCGGGGCGCTGACCGGCCCAGGCCAGCCAGGCGGCGGGATCGAGCCCGCGCACGTCGACGCCGTCCAGTCGCGCGACGCCCTCGAAGGGCGCGGCGCCGCGCAGCGCCGCCAGCAAGCTCGACTTGCCGGCCCCGCTCGGCCCCTCGACGAGCGTCACCGTCCCCGGAGCGGCGTCGAACGACACCGGCGGCAGGTCGCGCACGCGCAGATCGCGCACGCAAAGCATCCCGCCCGCGCGCGGACCCGCGGGCGCTTCGCGCGCGGACGTGTTCTCGATGCGGGTCGAATCGGTGGAGAGCTCCGTGTGACGGGCGCTTCCCGGCGGCATGGCTTGCGGTGCACTGTCGCCGTCGAGCACCTCGAACACCTGCTCGCTCGCCGCGACGCCCTCGGCGGCGGCGTGGAACTGCACGCCCACCTGACGCAGCGGCAGGAACGCCTCGGGGGCGAGCAGCAGCACGAACAGCCCGACGCCGAGCGCCATGTCACCGGCCAGCAGCCGGAACCCCACGGCCACCGCGATGAGCGCGATGGCGAGTGACGACAGCAGCTCGAGCGCGAAACCCGACAGGAAGGAGTACCGCAGCACCCGCATCGTCTCGCGGCGGTACTGCTCGGCGGTGGCGCGGGTGCGTTCGACGGCGCGGCGCTCCCTGCCGAAGATCCGCAGCGTCGACAGGCCCTGCACGGTGTCGGCGAAGCGCGCCGCGAGCTGCTGCAGCACCTGCAGCCGGCGGCGCTGCACACCGCGCGTCGCGAGGCCGATCAGCACGAGGAACAGCGGGATCAGGGGCAGTGTGAGCGCCGCGGTCAGTCCGCTCGGCCAGTCCGCCAGCCACATGACCCCGACGATGACCGGCGTCGCGACGGCGGTGAGCACCAGCTGCGGGATGTAGCGCGAGAAGTACGGGTCGAGCGCGTCGAGCCCGTGTCCGGCGGTGACCGCCAGCGCCGCCTGGTTGCGCCGCGCGAGCCACTCCGGTCCGCGCCGGCCGATCGCCGCGAGAAGCGCCGCCCGCAGCTGCGCACCGGCGCGCGCCGCGGCTGCCAGGCCCCAGGCCTCCGATGCCCACAGCAGGATGCCGCGTGCCACGACGATCACGGCGAGCCAGGCCATCGTCGCGGCATCCGCTCCCCTGCCCTCGACGACCGCGGTGATGCCGTCGGCGAGCAGCCAGGAGAACGCGATCGTCACGGCCGTCTGCGCGATCGCGATCACGGCGGACGCCGCCAGGTAGCGGCGCGCCGCCGGCGCGTACCGCAGCAGCCGCGGGTCGATGGGCTTCAAGGGTGGTGTCCGTTCCGCGGGCTCATGCGTGCGCCGGCGCCGCCTCGATCGAGCGTCGGGTGACGCGCTTGCGGAAGACCCAGTACGTCCACGCCTGATAGGCGATCACCAGCGGCAGCGCGACCAGCGCCGTCCAGCTCATGATCTGCAGCGTGTACGGCGTGCTCGACGCGTTCTCGAGCGTCAGGCTGTTCGCGTCGGCGATCGTCGACGGCAGCACGTACGGGAACAGCGCGGCGAACAGCATCACCACGGCGAACAGCACGGTGACGACCCCTGCCGCGAACGCCCTGCCGTCGCGCTCGCGCACGGTGAACCGCACCGAGGCGACCAGCGCCACGGCCGCGACAGCACCGCCGGCGATCACCAGCCACAACGCGGGGGCCTCACGGCCGGCCGCCAGCGCGATCGTCCACAGCACCGTGCCCGCGGAGACGAGCACCGTCGGTGCGGCCGCGAACTTCGCCAGACGACGAGCATCCGCCTGCACCCGCCCGTCGGTCTTCAGAGCCACGAAGTACACGCCGTGCACGAAGAACAGCAGCAGGGTCGTGACGCCGACGAGCAGCGCGTACGGGTTCAGCAGCGCGAAGACGCCGCCGACGTGCACGTGATCGGCGTTCAGCGGCACGCCCTGCACGATGTTGCCGAACGCGACGCCCCACAGGAACGCGGGCACGACAGAGCCGATGACGATCATGCGATCGAAACGCGCCTTCCAGGCGGCATCCTCCCGCTGGTGCCGGTACTCGAACGACACCCCGCGCAGGATCAGCGCGAGCAGGATGACCAGCAGCGGCAGGTAGAACCCGCTGAACAGCGAGGCGTACCACTCGGGGAACGACGCGAACAGGCAGGCGCCCGCCACGATCAGCCAGGTTTCGTTGAGGTCCCAGACCGGACCGATCGTGTTGATCACCTGCCGGCGCGAGACGTCGTCGCGGCCGAGGAACGGCAGGGTCATGCCGACGCCGAAGTCGAACCCGTCGAGCACGAAGTAGCCGACGAAGAAGAAGGCGATGAGCCAGAACCAGACGTATGCGAGATCCATGGGTTCCCTTTCCGTGACTCAGTACACGACCGACGGCACCCGCGCCGCCTCATCGTGGGTCTCGGTGGTGTCCGGACCCTTCTGAGCGGCCCGGATGATGAGGCGGATCTCGACCACCGCCAGGGCGGCGTAGATCGCGGTGAAGGCGATGAGCGAGATGAGCACGTCGACGCCGTTCACACCGGGCGAGACGCCGTCCTGCGTGGTCATCAGGCTGAACACGATCCAGGGCTGACGGCCCATCTCGGTGAAGACCCAGCCGACGATGTTGGCGCCCAGCGCGAGCGGGTACGACCAGATGGCGATCTTCCACATCCACGGCGCAGGCGGGTTCTTCGCGTTCGGGCGGGTGGCCCAGAGGCCGACCAGGGCGATGAACGCGTGCAGCATGCCCAGGCCGATCATCCAGCGGAACGCCCAGTAGGTGATCCACAGCACCGGGGTGAACTCGGTCAGCCCCGTCGCCTCGCCGAACCGGTCGGCGTACTCGGCGTTGAGGTCGTTGATGCCGTGCACGCAGCCGTCGAGGGAGTGATTCGACAGCACCGAGAGCAGATACGGCACGCGGATGCTGAACAGCTCGGTCTTGCCGTCCGGCGTGCCGAGCGTGAACAGGCTGAAGGCGGCGTCCTTGCCGCACACCGTGTTGAACGTCGCCTCGGCGGCGGCCATCTTCATCGGCTGCGTGGCGTACATCGCGAGTCCCAGCTGGTCGCCGGTGAGCACGACGCCGGCCGTACAGACCAGCATCGCCCACAGGCCGAACTTCAGCGACACCCGCATCGTGTCGACGTGCCGGCCGCGCGCGAGGTGCCATGCCGACACCGAGATGACGACCCCCGAGGCGAACATGAACGCGCCGAACAGGGTGTGCGGGAACGCCGCGAGCGCGACCGGGTTGGTGAGCAGCGCCCAGAAGTCGACCAGCTCGGCGCGGTTCGTGGCCGGGTTGTACTCGTAGCCGACCGGGTTCTGCATGAACGCGTTGGCGGCGATGATGAAGTACGCCGAGAGGATGCTGCCGATCGAGACGCACCAGATGGTGGCGAGGTGCAGCTTCTGCGGCAGCCGGTCCCAGCCGAAGATCCACAGCCCGATGAACGTGGCCTCGAAGAAGAACGCGAGCAGTCCCTCGAAGGCCAGCGGAGCGCCGAACACGTCGCCGACGAACCGCGAGTAGTCCGACCAGTTCATGCCGAACTGGAACTCCTGCACGATGCCGGTCACGACGCCCATCGCGAAGTTGATGAGGAAGATCTTGCCGAAGAAGCGGGTGAGGTGCAGGTGGCGCACTTCGCCGGTGCGCACCCAGGCGGTCTGGAAGATCGCCGCGACGGTCGCCATGCCGATCGTCAGCGGCACGAACAGGTAGTGGTAGATGGTCGTCAGACCGAACTGCCACCGCGACAGCACCAGAGGGTCAAGCCATTCCATGCACGTGTCCTCGCTCTCGATCCGGAAGAGGTGGGGCGCGGCGCTGCGCGGGCTGAGGGTCGGTCCGGGGACGGCCCGCCGCCTGCTCTGCATCCATTATCGGCCGAGAATGACACGGGAAGGGGGTGTCGGACCGGGAAAAAGCCCCGATGACGATAGGAATGCCGGATGCCGCCGATAGCGCCGGCGCATCGCGCCCTACGCGCCGGAGCATCGCCTCTCGCGTCGGTGTCGGATCTCGCGGATAGCCTTGCACCATGGCCACCCGCAAACCCGCACCGCCCGCCTTCGTCTGCACGGAGTGCGGTTGGACGACGGCGAAGTGGGTGGGTCGCTGCGGCGAGTGCCAGCAGTGGGGAACCGTGCAGGAACAGACCGCGAAGACCGGCGTTCTGCGCCAGCTGGATGCCGTGGCACCCGCGGCGGGGCGCACGGCTCGCCCCATCACGCAGATCACCACGGCGGATGCTCCGCGGCGCACCAGCGGCGTCGGAGAGTTCGACCGCGTGCTGGGCGGCGGCATCGTGCCGGGCGCTGCCATCCTGCTCTCCGGCGAACCGGGTGTGGGCAAATCGACGCTGCTGCTCGAAGTGGCGGCATCCACCGCGCGCGCCGGACGGCGCGTGCTGTACGCGAGCGCGGAGGAGTCGCCGGCCCAGGTGCGTCTGCGAGCCGAGCGCACGGGCGCGCTGCACGACCAGCTGTACCTCGCGAGCGAGACCGACCTCGCCACGATCCTCGGGCACATCGACGAGGTGCGGCCCGACCTGGTGATCGTCGACTCGGTGCAGACCGTGTCGTCGGGCCTGATCGACGGCTCGGCCGGGCAGCCCAGTCAGGTGCGCGAGGTCGCGGCCACCCTGATCCGCATCGCCAAGGAGCGCGACCTGCCGATCATCATCGTCGGCCACGTCACCAAGGACGGCCAGGTGGCGGGGCCGCGCGTGCTGGAGCACCTGGTCGACGTGGTGTGCCATTTCGAGGGCGACCGTCAGACGGCGCTGCGTTTCATCCGTGCGCTGAAGAACCGGTTCGGCCCGACCGACGAGGTCGGCTGCTTCGAGATGACCGGTGCCGGCATCGCCGAGGTGCCCGACCCGAGCGGACTCTTCCTGTCGCAGGGGGCGGCGGAACCGGGCACCTGCGTGGCGATCGCGCTCGAGGGCCGGCGGGCGATGCCCGTGGAGGTGCAGGCGCTCACGATCGAGTCGAATGCGCCGAACCCGCGGCGCGTGGTGCACGGGCTCGACTCGTCGCGCGTGGCGATGGTGCTGGCGATCCTCGAGCGGCGGGCGGGGATCGCCACCTCGAAGCTGGACGTGTACGTGTCGACCGTGGGTGGGGTGCGATTCACCGAACCGGCCGCCGACCTGGCGATCGCCGTCGCCGTCGCCGGATCGATCCGCCAGTTCTCCGTGCCGCGCACCGTCGCCACGGTCGGCGAGCTGTCGCTGGCCGGTGAGATCCGTCCGGTGACCCAGGCGGCCCAGCGGCGCAGCGAAGCCGCGCGACTGGGCTACAGCCAGGTGGTCGACGACCGCTCGAAGACGCTGCGCTCCGCCCTGGCGGATGTGCGCTCGCGGGCGACGGCGCGCCGCGCGGAGGACGAGATCCCGGCGTTCTGATCACGCCGGCGCATGGCTTCGACGCATCGCGTCGGACCCGCTTCGGCGAGAGGTCAGAAAACGCCGCATCCGCATACCCAGATGCCACGTTCCGCGACCCCTCACCGAGCACAACCCCAGCGAGAGGTCAGAAAACGCCGCATCCGCAGGCCCGGATGCCGCATTCCGCGACCCCTCACCGAGCACGACCCGCGTGAGAGGTCAGAAAGTGCCGCACCCGCATACCCGGATGCCACGTTCCGCGACCCCTCAACGAGCACGACCCCGGCGAGAGGTCAGAAAGTGCCGCACGCGCAGGCCCGGATGCCGCGTTCCGCGACCCCTGACGGAGCACGACCCCGGTGAGAGGCCAGAAGATGCCGCATCCGCATACCCGGATGCCACGTTCCGCGACCCCTCACCGACCACGACCCCCGTGAGAGGTCAGAAAATGCCGCACGCGCAGGCCCGCATCCCGCGTTCCGCGACCCCTCAGCGAGCACGACCCCCGGTGAAAGGTCAGAAAATGCCGCATCCGCAGGTCCGGATGCGGCGCTTTCTGACTTCTCAGCATTCGGGGCGGAGCGTGGCCTGCGCCGCATCAGGCGCGGCGCGGATCGCTGGGGCCTCCCCTGGTTCCCTTGTGCGCCTCCTCGATGATGCGCACATTGCGCACCTCGACGGTGTCGGCCATCAGTAGGTCGAGCGAGGTCACGAACAGACGGCCGATCTCGGCATCCGTGGCGTCGGGGCCGGGCAGATCGACGCGGAAGCCCTGCGTCTGGAGCGCGCCCTCGTTGGCGAACGTCACCTCGGCGTCGAAGATCGCGCGGTACTGCGGCATCAGGCTTCCAGAGCCCTCAGCAGCTCGGCAGGCGGCGCCTGCATGGGGTGGGGGCCGGCGATGTCGAGGAACACCGTGGTGATCGTGTCGAGGTGCGTGCGGAGGAAGGACTTCAGCCACGCCGGCGAGTAGATGCCCACGCCGGGCGGCAGGTTGGCGGGCTTGTTCGTGGCGTCGCTGAACAGCAGCAGCGCGACGTCTCCGCTGTTCGGGTCACGATAGGTCCAGACCTCGCCGCCGTCGAGCGGGTTGTCGCGCGCGCCGGGCTTGATGAGCGGCACCACGGTGTTGCCGTTGCGCAGGGCGAGCGCGACAGCCGCCATGTCCTGCTTCTCGAGCGCCTGCGCCAGCGCTTCGGAGCGGAACTCCTCGGGAGCCGGGCGCTTGGGGGCAGGTCTCTTCTTCGCCATGGCTCCAGCCTAGAAGAGGGCGAGCCGGTGGAGAGGATGGGGCCCTCTCGAGTCTTCCATTGGGGACTGGGAAACACGAGAGGGCCCTCTGGCTCTCAGAGCGGCGACTGTCGAAGCGCTGGGGACGCTGGAATCGACACCACTGGGGATGGCTGTGCCGCATGATCCGGAGAACCAGATTCCATGGTATCCCAAGATGCTCGCCATGTCAGCCGCATCTGAACCGCGTTTCGGGCGCGTCGAGGCGGTCAGCGCAGGATGATCTGCTTCGTCATCGCGCTCTCGAAGCCGCCGATCTCCACGGCCAGGTGATACGAGGCACCCCCACCGGGCGCGCGTGCCCGGTTCTTCTGATCGCAGGTGTCGACCGACGAACGGGTGCGATCCCACACCACCGGCGTCACGCTGCTCACGTCCGTTCCTGCCGGAAGCGTGACGATCATGTCGCTGGGGTCGGTCTGGCAGTCGGTCGACCGCCACCACACATCCGACCCGCTCGAGATCGTGAACTTCTGCGTGCTGGAGCCCACGTTGATCGTGCAGTCCTGGTCGCTGATGTTCGCGAGCGCGATGGACAGCTGCGGCAGGTCGTCGGCGCCGTAGGTGTCGGCATCGGTCACGGCCGTCACCTCGACGTCCTTCGCCGTGCACGCGATGATCTGCGGCGTCTCGGACGGCGTCGGCTCGGTCGAATCGGTGGGTGCGGGAGAGCCGGAGGACGTGCCCGACGGTGTCGGTCCGGCGGTCGTCGTGGACGTCGGGGCAGGGCCGGATGCGGTGTTCCAGGGCTGTGCCACCGCCAGCCAGACACCGGCGCCGATGGCGGCGATCACGAGGAGGAGAACCAGGAGCACGGCCAGCCTGCGGCGGCGGTAGACCGCCGGTGTGGGGCGGCGTGCGGGCTTTCCTGGCATGCACTCCAGGCTAGTTCAGGTGCTTGAGCAACCGGGTGTTGCCGAGCGTGTTCGGCTTGACGTGGGCGAGGTCGAGGAACTCCTCGACGCCGGCGTCGCCGCTGCGCAGCAGCTGGGAGTACACGTCGGCGTCGACGATCTGCTCGCCGATGGGCGCGAAGCCGCGGCGGATGAAGAAGTCGGTCTCGAAGGTGAGGCAGAACAGCCGTGACAGGCCGAGTTCACGGGCGCGGCGCTCGAGATCCTCGACGATCGCTCGGCCGACGCCGTGGTGCAGCCAGTCGTCGCGCACGAGCAGGGTGCGCACCTCACCGAGGTCCTCCCACATCACGTGCAGCGCCCCGCATCCGATCAGCTCCCCTTCGGCCTCGGCGACGACGAACTCCTGTACGGCCCCGTAGAGCACGGCGAGGTCCTTGCCGAGCAGGATGCGCTGCTCGACCAGCGGATCCAGGAGTGCGTGGATCCCGCTGATGTCGGCGCTGCGCGCTGCGCGCACGATGTACTCGCTCACGGTTCCAGCCTAGAACCGGCGCGGGCCGCGTCGCGTGCTCTGCCCGCGCGGCGGCGAAAATCGGCCGGACACGACGAGGGGCGGGGGGGGCGCCCCCACCCCCCCCCCCCGGCGCGCGGACACCGCCGACGGCGTGGCGCGCGGGGCCGGGGGGGCGGGGGTGGGCCGCCGGGGGGGGCACCCGC
>NZ_JBHXIG010000003.1:0-129317 GCF_042723855.1 Microbacterium sp. NPDC058345 | reverse complement strand
TTTGGTTTAACGCCCGGGGGGGGGGCGGGCGGGGGGGGCCGGCCGGGGGGTGGGCCGAATTGCCCCCCCCCCCGCGGGGGGGCGGCTTGCCCCCCCCCCCCCCGCCCCTCGTCCGATCGATCCGTCGACTCAGCTGGCAGCGAGGTCCGGTGTGGCCGAGATGCCGCCGCCGGTGTTCACACCGACCGAGACCTTCTCGCCGCGCGGCGCGTGCTGGAAGTCGAACTTGCCGTCCACCACGTCGACCTTCACGTGGTCGCCGGCGTTCAGCTGGCCGTGCAGGATGCGCTCCGAGAGCTGGTCCTCGATCTCGCGCTGCATGGCGCGGCGCAGCGGCCGGGCACCGAGTGCGGGGTCGAACCCGATGTCGATGAGCTTGTCCTTCGCGGCATCCGACAGCTCCACCGTCATGTCACGATCGAGCAGGCGGTCGCCGAGCTGCTTCGTGAACAGGCCCACGATCTGGCGCAGCTCGTCCTTGTTGAGCTGCGGGAAGACGATGATGTCGTCGACGCGGTTGAGGAACTCGGGCTTGAAGTGCCGCTTGAGCTCTTCGTCGACCTTGCCCTTCATCCGCTCGTAGGTGGTCTGCGCGTTGCCCTCGATCTGGAAGCCGACCGGACCACCGGCGATCGCCGACGAACCGAGGTTCGTCGTCATGATGATCACGGTGTTCTTGAAGTCGACGATGCGTCCCTGACCGTCGGTCAGACGACCCTCTTCGAGGATCTGCAGCAGCGAGTTGAAGATGTCGGGGTGCGCCTTCTCGATCTCATCGAACAGCACGACCGAGAACGGCTTGCGGCGCACCTTCTCGGTGAGCTGACCGCCCTCTTCGAAGCCGACGAACCCGGGAGGGGCGCCGAACAGACGCGAGACGGTGTGCTTCTCACCGAACTCCGACATGTCGAGCGAGATCAGTGCGCCCTCGTCGTCGAAGAGGAACTCCGCGAGCGCCTTGGCGAGCTCGGTCTTTCCGACGCCGGTGGGACCGGCGAAGATGAACGAGCCCGAGGGGCGCTTCGGGTCCTTGAGTCCGGCACGCTGACGGCGGATCGTACGCGACAGGGCGGCGATCGCCTCCTCCTGGCCGACGACGCGCTGGTGCAGCGCCTTCTCCATGAAGACCAGGCGGCTGGACTCCTCCTCGGTGAGCTTGAACACCGGGATGCCGGTCGCCTGGGCGAGCACCTCGGCGATCAGTCCCTCGTCGACCACGGCGTGCGACTGGACGTCGCCCGCGCGCCACTGCTTCTCGAGCCGCAGCCGCTCGCCGAGCAGCTCCTTCTCCTGGTCGCGCAGCGCGGCGGCCCGCTCGAAGTCCTGCTCCTCGCTGGCGGCCTCCTTCTCCTCACGCACCTTGGCGATGCGCTCGTCGAACTCGCGCAGCTCGGGCGGGGAGGAGAGGATGCTCAGGCGCAGACGCGCACCGGCCTCGTCGATCAAATCGATCGCCTTGTCGGGCAGGAAGCGGTCCGAGACGTAGCGGTCGGCGAGGTTCGCCGCAGCCACGATCGCGCCGTCGGTGATCTGCACCTTGTGGTGCGCCTCGTAGCGGTCGCGCAGCCCCTTCAGGATGTTGATCGCGTGCGGCAGGGTCGGCTCATTGACCTGCACCGGCTGGAAGCGGCGCTCGAGCGCGGCATCCTTCTCGAAGTACTTGCGGTACTCGTCGAGCGTGGTCGCACCGATGGTCTGCAGCTCACCGCGGGCGAGCAGCGGCTTGAGGATGCTGGCGGCGTCGATCGCGCCCTCGGCGGCACCCGCACCCACCAGGGTGTGGATCTCGTCGATGAAGACGATGATGTCGCCGCGGGTGCGGATCTCCTTGGTGACCTTCTTCAGGCGCTCCTCGAAGTCTCCGCGGTAGCGGGAACCGGCGATCAGCGAGCCGAGGTCGAGCGAGTAGAGCTGCTTGTCCTTCAGCGTCTCGGGCACGTCGCCCTTGACGATCGCCTGGGCGAGGCCCTCGACCACGGCGGTCTTGCCGACGCCGGGCTCACCGATCAGGACGGGATTGTTCTTCGAGCGGCGCGAGAGGATCTGCATGACCCGCTCGGCCTCCTTCTCGCGGCCGATGACCGGGTCGAGCTTGTTCTCGCGGGCGGCCTGGGTGAGGTTGCGGCCGAACTGGTCGAGCACCTGCGATCCGCCCTGGGCGGCCTGCTGGTTCTCGTTCGCGGTCGCGCCGACGGATGCGGGCTCACGGCCCGGAGCGCCGGAGAGCAGCTGGATGACCTGCTGGCGCACCTTGTTCAGGTCGGCGCCGAGCTTGACGAGCACCTGGGCGGCGACGCCCTCGCCCTCGCGGATCAGGCCGAGCAGGATGTGCTCGGTGCCGATGTAGTTGTGACCGAGCTGCAGCGCCTCGCGCAGCGACAGCTCGAGCACCTTCTTGGCCCGCGGGGTGAACGGGATGTGGCCGGTCGGCTGCTGCTGGCCCTGGCCGATGATGTCCTGCACCTGCTCGCGCACGGCGTCAAGCGAGATGCCCAGACTCTCGAGCGCCTTGGCGGCGACGCCCTCACCCTCATGGATGAGACCGAGCAGGATGTGCTCGGTGCCGATGTAGTTGTGGTTGAGCATCTTCGCCTCTTCTTGGGCGAGGACGACCACTCGACGGGCTCGGTCCGTGAATCTCTCGAACATGCTGTGACTTCCTTTCGCACGCGGCGAAGCGGCGGTAGCGCCTTGTACATCGAGCGTAACGAGCGCGCGGATGCGGCAAGGCCGTGTTCGCCCTCGGCATAGCGGGGTTGATTTCCGTGACATGCGCGAGGTGGGTCGGCCCGGTGTCGGGGTCGGTGTTGACACGTTTATCGACTGTCGTTATGTTAACGACAAGCGATAACAACGACTGTCGATATGGAAGCGAGAAGTGAGCATGAATCGCACACGCAACGTCTCCCGCGCTGACGGCTTCGGCCTCGGACTGATCGCGACCGGGGCGGTGAGCGTCGCGATCGCCGCGCTGGTGGCCGTCGTCCGGGGCGCGTTCGAGGTCTTCGGTGCCGAGGTGACCGTGCGGATGCCGGCCGACGGCGGCGACGCCGCGGCGGTCGGTGCGCTCGACGGCATCCGCACCGCCGTGTACTCGCAGACGGACATCGTGGTCGAGCAGTTGTCGGCCGGTGCTAGATGGATGCTGCTGCTGGAGGGCGCGCTGCCCGCGCTCGCCACGGTGGGCGTGTGCGCGGTCGCGTGGTGGCTCGGGGTCTCGCTGATCCGCGGACGTCCGTTCCGGAAGACCATGTCGACGACGATCGGCGTCGCCGCCTGCCTCGTCGCGGCGGGCGGCCTGTTCGGTCAGATCTTCGGCGCGATCGCCCGCGCGATGATCGTCGATCGGCTGGCGGCATCCGACGACGGCGTGTACGACTTCTTCGCCGCGTTCTCGCTCGATCTCGACCTGGCTCCGCTCGGATGGGGCTTCGCGCTCGCGCTCGTCGCGATGGCCTTCAGCTGGGGCACGCGCCTGCAGCGCGAGACGGAGGGACTGGTGTGATGAACGGCGCATCTCGGGACAGGTTCACCCGCGGGCGGCTCATCGGCACGGTCGTCGTCGCCGTGCTCACGGTCGTGGGCATCGCGCTCGTCGCGGCGAATCGGTTCCTGACCACGTTCACCGCCGATGGGCTCGCGGTCGAGGTGCCGCTTCCGGGGGAAGACGCTTCTTCCGCGTCGCCATCCGGAGCTTCCGTGCAGGTGACGCAGGCGATCGTGATCGTGCCGGATGCGGATGCCGGCCTCACCGCCCTGATCGTCGCGACGATCGTGCTCGCGGCGGTCGCGGGCGCCGCGGTGGTGGTCTCGTGCGTCGCGCTCGCCCTCGAGATCTCCGGCGGCCGATCGTTCTCGCGCCGGTCGAAGCGTCTCCTGACAGCGATCTCGGTAGCCGTGCTGATCGGCACCACGGGCTGCTATCTGCTGGACAGCGCGATCGCGCGCAGCGTGCGCAGCACAGCGGGGTACGGCGAGATCGGCAGTTGGACCCCGCTGAGCTACTGGATGGGCTTCGCAATCATCGGCGCGCTCGGGCTCATCGGGTTCGCATTCGGCCGTGGGTCGGCGTTGCAGCGCGAGACGGAGGGGCTGGTGTGAGCCCCGCGGACAGTGACGAGGAGTTCACCGGCATTCACTGCCGGCTCGACGAGCTGCTCGCGGAGAAGCGGATGACTCTCACCGAGCTGAGCGCCCGAGTGGGCGTGAGCATCGTGAACCTGTCGGTGTTGAAGAACGACAGGGCGCGGGCGATCCGGTACTCGACGCTGCGCGCGATCTGCGAAGCGCTCGAATGCGAGGTCGGCGATCTGCTGGTGTTGGCGCCGGCTCCCAGCGGGAAGGCGCGATGAGTTCGGCGCACGGGTTCGAGTTCACTGTGCGGAGCGACGGCAGCGTCGTCCTCACGCATCACGGCCGCAAGGCGACGGTGCTGCGTGGCGCTCGCGCCGAGGAGTTTCTGGAGGATGTCGCATCCGACCCGCAAGGTGCGATGGCGCGCTGGACCGGCAACTACCGGCGCGGCAACGAGCCCGCCGCCAAGCAGCATCCGCGCAACGCACCGTGAGTGAGTTCCCCTGGCAGGCCTTGCGGCGGGGCGACGGGCAGCGGGCTCGTCGAATCGGTCGCTCCCGCCCGGATCGTTCACGCACGATCCGAGGGATCTCGCCGGTCACGCGGCGGCAGGCCGGAATCTCTTCGGCGGCGGATCGATGCCCGCCCAGGCGTAAGTCAGGACCGCGCGGCGGCGCAGCACGAACTGCTCACCGTCGGGATGGTGCAGCACGAAATCGGCTCTACCTTCGCGAGTGATGCGCCAGCCGCCGTGATGAAGGTTCATGTGGTGGAACCGACAGAGCAGGATCCCGCGATCGATATCGGTGCGCCCACCGTCGGCCGCCCACTCGTCGATGTGATGCGCCTCGCAGTACGAGGCGGGCCGATCGCAGCCGGGCCACATGCAGCCGCCATCTCGCAGGGCGAGCGCGATGCGCTGACGTGGCGTGAAGAGCCGCTGCTCGCGGCCGACGTCGAGCGGGTTGCCACAGGCGTCGACGGTGACCGGCACGATGCCTGCGTCGCAGACGTGCTGCTGCACGGTGGCCGCCGGAAGCGCTGACAGTGCGTCTTCGGTGAGAGCGACGGGGCCCGCGACCCCGGCCTGGTCCACGACCTGCACCATCCGCACGCCCGCCTGTCGAGTGCCGAACACCTCGGCCGGTTCGGCGAGCACGCCGGCACGCAGCATGTCGAGCAGGAGGTCGTAGCTGAGCTGCTCCATGGTGCGCGAGTCGTCGGTGAGCTGCGCTGCTCGTGCTGCTTCGTCCGAGTCGACGAAGCGCGGTCCGCCGCGGCGTGGACGCAGAGCAGATGAGAGGATCGCGTCGAGGAAGGCGCCGCCCTCGTCATCGAGCGCGAGGCTGGCACGACGCATGCCGTCCTGGTCGATCCAGGTGCGGAACGAGCGTCGCTCGAAGCGCTGCAGGTAGCGCATCTCGGCACCCTCGGGGTCGAGCATGTCGCGGATCGTCCGGCCGGCAGCCGTGAGCTCCTCGACGGTGCGCTCGGTCGCCTCGGCGACCAACTGCTGTGCGGCCTGCATCCAGGCATCGTGGGCGATGGCGTCGGCGGCGGAACGCTCGTCTTCATCAGCGGCATCAGCGGAAGGGGGTTCGCCGAGCCCGCGCTGGATCGCATCGAACTGCGCCGACGTGAGAGAACCGCTCCGCATCGCGGCGCGCAGAGGCTCGCGCCAGTCGAGGGGTGCAGCGGACGACGGCGTCGCGACGTCGGGGATGGCGGATGCCGCGGCGTCGACGCCGATCAGCGCCTCGCCGACCCGCACGTGCCGCGCGGCTTCGGCCTTGGTCGCACCGGTGATCTGCTGCACCAGCGAGACCGGCGTCCGATGGCCACGTGTCTGCGACAGTCCGGTGTGGCCGGCGTCCCGACGTGACCTCGTCGCGATGACCCCCGCGGCGATCACTCTCAGCTGTTCGGCGTGGGCCGCCACCTCGGCGGCCTCGCGCAGCACAGCGACAGCATCAGCATCCGTCATGGACTGCACGACTGCCTGCGCGCGCTCGACGGTGGCGCCCTCACCGAGCCGCGATCCCGCCGTCGGGACCAAGGCTGCGACCTCGGTGAAAGTTACCATACTTCATGCTGGCACGGGCCTCCGACATTCGGAGGGGCGTTCGTCAACCTGTGGACAACTCCGCTCGGCGCGGCTCGATCTTGACCGAGGCCTACCGCGCTGCGCCGGGCATTTGTAGTGCGCGCACCCGACGCATTCACGGTTGAGCCACCCACGGCTTCTGCAATGTCGGAGGTATGTTCGATACTCTCCGCCATGAACACATCACTCATCTCTGAAGCCGAGGGCATCGTCCGCTCCCTCGCGACGGCGTTGATCGCCCCGCAGCCCGCAGAATGCCTTCCGTGCTATCTCGATCGCGTGCTCCGCACCGCTCCGTGCGACGGCACGCTGCGCCTGGCCAGGCGGTATCGCGACATCAAAGCTCCGCGCGCAACCGCGCTGGAGCGTCGGATGCATGACCGCGGCGGATGCTGCGACTGCGAGATCCTGTGGAACGTGTACACGTCGAGGTCCGACGAAGTCTTTCCCTGCCGGGGCGTACGACGCGGCAGCACGGCGCCGTGCGATCTGTGGGAGCGGTCGAGACGCTGGTGACCGTCACCGTCGACCCGCTGCGAAAGATGATCGAGCGTTTCGCCTCATCACTGCGCTCACGGCGAGGCGACCGGACCTCGACTCGGAAACGCGGATGCTCCACGGCATCCGTCATCCTTCGTCACATCCGTCCGGGAATTCCTGAGCGCTCCTAACGTTGTGTCCCATGGCGCGCACCGTGCGCGCAAAAGACATGGAGATCCCGTGACAAGCACAGCGCGCGCGCAGAAGGCGCCAGACACCCGAGGACCCGTCCGCAAGCTGCTGACCTCCTTCGGGTTCCAGATCATCGCAGCCCTCATCCTCGGCATCGCCGTCGGCCTCATCGGCCGCAACCTCGGCGCCAGTGACGACAACCCGACCGTCCTCTCCGACACGCTCGACCGCATCGGCGGCTCGTACGTCACGCTGCTGAAGGCCGCGGTCGTGCCGCTGATCTTCACGGCGATCGTGGCGAGCATCTCGAACCTGCGTCGCGTGCAGAACGCCGCCCGCCTGGCCGGTCAGACGCTGCTGTGGTTCGCGATCAGCGCCTTCATCGCCGTGACGATCGGCATCGGGCTCGGCCTGGTGATCCAGCCCGGCTCCCGCGCCGGCGCCGGCCTCGAGCCCGGCGAACCGTACGCCGTCGGCACCTGGTGGAACTTCCTGCTCGGACTCATCCCGCAGAACTTCCTCGGCATCGGCGCCTCGACGTCTCTGGACCTCGAAGCCGGCACAGCCACCACCGGCGTCAGCTTCAACATCCTGCAGGTCATCGTCGTGGCCGCGGTCGTCGGCATCGCCGCCCTCAAGGCGGGCAAGAAGGCCGAGCCCTTCCTGGTCTTCACCGAGTCGCTGCTCAAGGTCATCCAGCGCGTGCTGTGGTGGATCATCCGTATCGCCCCGATCGGCACCTTCGGCCTGATCGGCTCGGCCGTGATCAAGTACGGCTGGGACAAGCTCACCTCGCTCGCCTGGTTCGCCGGCGCGATCTACATCGGCCTCGCTCTGGTGCTCTTCGTCGTCTACCCGATCCTGGTCCGCACCCACGGGCTGTCGATCAAGCAGTACTTCTCGGGCGTCTGGCCCGCCGTGCAGCTCGCCTTCGTGAGCCGCTCGTCGATCGGCACCCTGCCGCTCACCGAGCGCGTCACCGAGCGCAACCTCGGCGTGCCGACCTCGTACGCCTCGTTCGCCGTGCCGTTCGGCGCCACCACCAAGATGGACGGCTGCGCCGCGATCTACCCGGCCATCGCAGCGATCTTCGTCGCCCAGTTCTTCGGAGTCGAGCTGAGCTTCATCCAGTACGTGCTGATCGTGATCGTCTCGGTGCTCGGCTCCGCGGCCACCGCGGGCACCACCGGCGCCACGGTGATGCTCACGCTGACCCTGTCGACCCTGGGTCTGCCGCTCGAGGGCGTGGGCCTGCTGCTCGCGATCGACCCGATCCTCGACATGGGCCGCACCGCGGTCAACGTCGCCGGTCAGGCGCTCATCCCGACCATCGTCGCCAAGCGCGAGGGCATCCTCGACGAGGACCTCTACAACGCTCCGCGCAACGGTCTGCCGTTCGCCGACGAGGACATCGACGAGACGGATGCCGCAGTATCGGATGCCGCTGAGCAGTCCGGCAGCGAGTCCGACCCGACCGGCAAGGAGCCCGTCGGCGCACGCTGACCGGCACCCGGTTCGAAGAGCGCCTCACCCCCCCGCCGGGGGGTGAGGCGCTCTTCCTGTACACGCTGCGCCTTCGCGTCAGTCCGCCGCCGTCGAGTGCACCGCCTGCCGCCGAGTGCACCGCCTGTCAACGCCATCAAGCGGTGCACTCGGCGCGAAGCGGTGCACTCGGCGTAGAGGCGTGCACCCGTCCCCCGCGCGCCGAGCCGGTGCGCGGCCCGCCGGGCGCCTCAGCGCACGCGCACCATCACACAGCGCACGCTCACCCTCACGCGCGGGACTGCGGCCGGGTGGCGCCCCGCGTGTCCAGCGCGAGCTCCTCCGCATCCATCGCCGTGATGAGCTCGTGCATGACCTCCTCGCTGAGGTTCCCCGCGTCCCGCTCTTCGAGCAGCACCTGCCTGCGCACCGTCAGCCAGCCCTTCGACAGCGCGACGAACTGCTCGTAGGTCGGCCGCGGCTGCGCATCGAGGTCGTCCCGCTCGGCATCCGATTCCGTCTTCACCAGCCGCTTCGCGAACGCGTCGAACGCAGCGAGCCCACCCTCGCCCCGCTCGCTCGCCCACTCCCGGCGCATCGAGCGCAGGTAGGCCTTGCCCGCCTCCCGGCTGCGCTCCCGGACGGCGGCCAGCTGGCGCGCATCCTCCTGCGCCTCGGAATCGTCGACCACATCGAGCCGGCGGATCAGCCACGGCAGGGTCAGTCCCTGCAGCAGCAGCGTCCCGACGGTGACGACGAACGCGACGACGACGATGGCATGGGCGGCTCCGTCGTCCAGCCCTGCCAGGTCGGCCGCGGCGAGCGCCGTCGCGAGCGTCACCACTCCGCGCATGCCGGCCCACGAGACCACGGCGTTGTCGCGCCACGACAGCTTCGTCTCCGCCAGGCGCCGCCGCAGCTGCTCCTCGGTGAGCGGATGCCGCCGCTCCTGGGCCGGTTGCACCGGAACCTGCCCGCGCACCGCCTTCACCCGCTCCCACTTGCGCAACCGCATCCGCGTCAACCACTGGCCCCACGCGCTGGCGGGGTAGACGAACAGCGGTCGCACGACGAGCACGAGCAGCAGCACCACGAACGACAGCAGCAGCACCGGGCCGACGTCGCCGTCGTTCAGGTCGGCGATGACGCGGGGCAGCTGCAGACCGATGTACGCGAAGACGAACGACTCCAGCAGGAAGTCGGCCGACAGCCACAGCGGCGCCTCCTGCTGACGGGTGGTGTAGCTCGTGCGAGGGGCGTTGAAGCCGACGAACAGCCCCATCGCCACCACGGCGAGGACGCCCGAGCCGCCCAGGGCCTCGGCGATGGCGTACGCGCCGAACGGCGCGAGCAGCCCGAACGTGCCGTGCACGACGGGGTCGCTGACCCGCATGCGCAGCTGGTGCAGCCCGGCACCCAGGACGACGCCGACGAGCACGCCGACCACGACGGCCAGCACGAACTGCCAGAGGGTCTCGCCCAGATGGAACGCCGCGGAGCCTGCGACGATCGCGGTGAACACCCGGAACATCGTCAGCGAGGTCGCGTCGTTGATGAGGCTCTCCCCCGACAGCACCGTCATCACCCGGCGCGGCAGACCGAGCCTGCGGCCGATCGCGGCGGCCGAGACGGCATCCGGCGGCGCGACGATAGCGCCCAGCAGCAGCGCCCCGGGAAGGGTCAGCGACGGCATCAGCCACCAGGCGACCAGCCCCACGATCACCGCGGTGACCACCACCAGTCCGATGCCGAGCCGGCGGATCTGCGGCAGGCTCCGCTGGAAGCTCACGAACGACACGTCCAGCGCCGCGGAGTACAGCAGCGGCGGCAGCACGAGATTGAGCAGGAGGTGTCCGTCGATCGCGAGGTCGGGGATGAAAGGCAGGAAGGATGCCGCGAGGGCGACGACGGTCACCAGCAGCGGAGCCGGCCACCCTCTCGATCGTGCCACCGCCGCCACGGCGACGGCTCCGACGATGATGATGAAGATGCCGGCTTCCATACGGTAAGGCTAATGCCGCGCACCGACGCGTCACGGGGACTGGCCGCGCCCGACGGTGGCTGCGTCTTACCCGCCGGGCGCGAGCAGCCGGACCACCTCTTCGTCGGAGGTCTGCCGGAAGTCGATGTAGTGCATCCCCACGGCCATGAAGTCGCGCGGGGCGGACAGGCAGACGACCTCGTCAGCGCCGTCGGCACCGCGACGCAGGTCGTCGAGCACGTCCGGCGGCGCGACGGGCACCGCCACCACCACGCGCGCCGCTTCCCGCGCGCGGGCGATCGCGCACGCCGCCCGGATGCTGGCCCCGGTGGCGATCCCGTCGTCGACGACGATCGCGACCCGTCCGGCGATCGGCTCGGCCGCGCGGCCTGCGCGCAGCATCCGGGACCGGCGCTCCACCTCCGCCCGCTCGCGATCCTCCGCCGCGGCGAGCGCCTGCTCGTCGATTCCGGCGGCGGCGATGACCGCATCATTGCGCACCGCGGCACCGTCCTCGCCGACGGCGGCCATGGCGACCTCCTCATGCCCGGGCACGCCGACCTTGCGCACGATCAGCACGTCGAGCGGTGCCTCCAGGGCACGCGCCACCTGCGCCGCGACCGGTACGCCGCCGCGAGGAAGCCCGAGCACGACGACATCTTCCTGCGCGCGCTGGCTCAGCCTCCTGGCCAGCTGCCATCCGGCATCCGTGCGGTCCTCGAAGCTCCACATGATGTCTCCTGACCCCTGACTACGCCACCGGAGCCGAGACGGTCAAGCCCCTCGCGGAATGCGGGAACCGCGCACACGGTTGCCCTTGACGATGACTTCTCCCGCACTCTCCGTCCTCGACCTCGTCTCGGTGCGCACCGGCCAGACCAGCGCGCAGGCGGTCGCCGCATCCCTCGCCCTCGCACAGCGGGCCGACGAACTCGGCTTCCGGCGATACTGGTTCGCCGAGCACCACAACATGCCGTCGGTGGCATCGACCGCTCCCCCGGTGCTCATCGCCGCCGCGGCGTCGCGCACGACGCGCATCCGGGTCGGCTCCGGCGGGGTGATGCTGCCGAACCACGCACCGCTCATCGTGGCCGAGCAGTTCGCGGCACTCGAGGCGATCGCCCCGGGCCGCATCGACCTCGGCATCGGACGGGCGCCGGGCAGCGATCCCGTGATCACCCAGCTGCTGCGCGCGACGGGCACGGCCGGCGATGTGGAGCGCTTCCCCTCGCACGTGCAGGACATCGCCCTGATGCTGCGCCCCGAGGGGGCGACGGTGCAGTTCACCAGCGGCGGGGAGTACGCGGTGCGGGCCACGCCCGCCGCATCCGCCACGCCGGAGATCTGGCTGCTCGGCTCGAGTGACTACTCGGCGCAGCTGGCGGCATCCCTCGGTCTGCCGTACGTCTTCGCGAACCACTTCTCGGGGCAGGGGCTCGAGCGCGCGCTCGAGCTGTACCGCTCCGGCTTCCGGCCGAGCGAGACGCTCGCCGAGGCGCGCACCTTCCTCACGGCGAACGTGGTCGCCGCGCCCACCGCCGACGAGGCCGAAGAGCGGGCGCTGCCGCAGCTGCGCATGATGGCGCGGCTGCGCCGCAACCAGCCGCTCGCCGCGCTCGAGACCGTCGAGCAGGCGCAGCGGGGCCTGCAGGAGGCGGGGGATGCCGACGAGCGGTCGCTGATCGACGGCATCCGGTCGCGCTGGTTCGTCGGGGCCGCGGCGGATGTGCGCGCATCGGTGGCCGACTTCGCCACCCGCCACGGCGTCGACGAGGTGATGATCTCGCCCGTCGCCGGCGCCTACGACGGCGACGCTCTGGATGCCGCGACCGGCCGCGCGCAGACCCTGGAGTTGCTGGCCGGCTGAGCGGGCGGGCGCGCGACACCGCCCGCAGGGGCGGTTGTTCTGCCGCGGGCGGATGGAAAACGTCGCTGCGGGCGCCCGATCACCGGCGAAATCCATCCGCCCCACGGGGATGCGGATGGAAAACGTCGCTGCGAAGGCGCGTGGACCCGCGAAACCCATCCGCGCGGGCCGGAGCGCAAGGTTCTGCACGCCTCGGTGACGCCGGCGAGTTCTCCCCAACGGCCGGGAATCGACGGTCGCCGGATGCGTCGCTTCCTTCAGCCTGTCTGCATGCGGCATCGGATCGAGCTTCCCCAACGGCTCGGCACCGCGTTCAGTCTGGCGCAGGCATCGGCCGCCGGTGTCGGGCGCGCTCGCCGGGACAGCCGCGACCTGCACCGGCCGTTCCGCGGCGTGCGCTCGACGACTGCGCCGGAAACGTTCCTGCAGCGCATCGACTGCCATCATCCTCGACTGAAACCACGACAGAGGTACGTCGGCAGGACGGCGGCGCGCCTGTGGGGACTGCCCCATCCGCACCGGTGGCGGCCGAGCGAGCCGATCGACGTCGCCGTCCCCCTGGACATGACACCTCCCGGAACGACAGGCGTGCGGGGTCGGCGACTCGCCGGGCATCGTGCGGATACGTGGAGGCTCGGATCCTCACCGGTCGTGGACCCCGTCGCCGCGCTGTTCACCAGCGCCCTCGACGTGACGATCGAAGAGGCCGTCGTCATGATCGACGCTCTGCTCACATCGGCGGACGACTACCCGGGACTCATTCCGGGTCGGCCCGTGTACACGATCGAGGACATCGAAGCGAAGCTCGGCCATTGGCGAACGTTCCCCGGCCATCGAACGATCCGGGCGGCGCTCCCACTCGCTCGCGAAGGCGTGGAGTCTCCGAAGGAGACCGAGACGCGCCGCCTGATCGTCCGGGCGGGCCTGCCTGAGCCCGTCGTGCAGCACGAGGTCTGCGACGGGGCGCGACTGGTCGCCCGCGCCGATCTGGCCTACCCCGAGCTGAAGATCGCGATCGAATACGAGGGCGATGGGCACCGCACGGACAAGGCTCAGTGGCGCCGCGACATTCGACGTCAGCGCGACCTCGAGGATCGCGGGTGGATCGTGATCCGCCTCACCCAGCATGACCTCGAAGAAGGTGCCGAGGCGCTGCTCTCCCGCATCCGTCGCGCCATCGCATCCCGCATTCGGTGACCGCCGCTTCGGCGGCTCCTCCGGAGCGGATGGAAAACGTCGCTGCGAGCGCTCGACCACCGGCGAAATCCATCCGCTCCCAGAGGATGCGGATGGAAAACGCCGCTGCGGCGGCACGTGGAGGTGTGAAATCCATCCGCGCGGGGCGAAACGGGGACGGTCCCGCGGCGGGCGCGAAGCGGCGGGCACGAAGCGGCGGGCGCGAAGCGGGGTGCGCGAAGCGGGGCGCGAACCGCGACCGCGAGCTGCGCCGCGGGCTAGGCGCGCTCGGGCTCGCCGGCGATGAGGCCGCGGAGCCAGTCGCGCGCCTCGACGAAGATGTCGTCGGCGTAGCGGTCGGGGTACTGCACGATGCGGCGGTCGGCACGCGGGTACGAGCCGAGGAACACGACCCGCGGGCTGAAGCGGCGGATGCCGAGCAGCGCGTCCGCCATGCGCTCGTCGTGGATGTGCCCGTCGGCGTCGAGCACGAACCGGTACCGGCCGAGCTCGTCGCCGATCGGCCGCGACTCGATGAGCGACAGGTTGATGCCGCGGGTGGAGAACTGCTCGAGCAGCTCGAGCAGGGCGCCGGGATGGTCCTCGGGCAGCTCGACGATGAGCGAGGTCTTATCGGCGCCGGTGGGCTCGGCGGGCGCGACGGTGCTCGCGACGAGCACGAAGCGGGTCACGGCGTTGTCGTTGTCGCCGACGTTCTCGGCGAGCACCTCGAGATCGTGGTGCTGCACGATGCCGGGGGCCGCGATGGCCGCCTGGGCGGGCAGGGTGCCGTCGAGGATGCCGAGCGCGGATGCCACGTTGCTGGCCGCCGGCACGTGCGCATGCCGGGGCAGGTGTGCACCGAGCCAACCGTGGCACTGCGCGTACGCCACGGGGTGCGCGGCGATCACCGTCACCTCATCCAGCGTCGTACCCGGATTCGCGACGAGGATGAAGTTCACCTTGACCAGGTACTCGCCCACGATGCGCAGACCGGGCTTGGTGGCCAGGGCGTCGAGGGTCGTCGAGACCCCGCCCTCGATGGAGTTCTCGATGGCGATCATGGCCGCATCGCTGCGCCCCTCGAGCACATCGGCGAGCGCCTCGCCCACGTTGTGCACCGGCTTCCATTCGTGTCCGCGCGCCTCGGGCACCTGGTCGAGCGCCGCCTCGGTGAAGGTTCCGGCGGGGCCCAGATAGCTGTACGTGCGGCGTTCGGTCACCCCGCAAGCCTAGTGCGGCCGATTCCGCCGTCCCGGCATCCGACGGCATCGGGAGGCATCCGGATGACGGCGAGGATGCGCCCCGCGGCGCAGCGGGGCAGACTATCCCCATGACGAGCCGTGCAGGCCTCCCCGCGGAGGAAAAGGATCTCATCGATGTCGACGAGCTGATCGCCGCGTACTACGACCGGCATCCCGACCCGAAGGACCCGACGCAGCGAGTCGCCTTCGGCACCAGCGGCCATCGGGGCTCCGCGTTGTCGTCCAGCTTCAACGAGGACCACATCCTCGCCACCACGCAGGCCATCGTGGACTACCGGCGCAGCCAGGGCATCGAGGGGCCGCTGTTCCTCGGGCGCGATACGCACGCCCTGTCGCTGCCCGCCGAGCGCAGCGCCATCGAGGTGCTGATCGCGAACGGCGTCGACGTGCGCACCGACTCCCGCGACTCGTGGGTGCCCACGCCGGCGCTGAGCCACGCGATCCTCACCCACAACCGCGGTTTGGCCGCCTCCGATCCCGGTCGCGCCGACGGCATCGTCGTCACCCCGAGCCACAATCCGCCCCGCGACGGCGGTTTCAAGTACAACCCGCCGCACGGCGGCCCCGCCGACACCGATGCCACCGGCTGGATCGCGCAGCGCGCGAATGAACTCATCGAGGCGGGCCTCGAGGGGGTGGCGCGCATCCGCTACGCCGACGTCGACGGCGACTCCATCGGCGAGTACGACTTCCGCGACGCGTATGTGCGCGATCTGCCCTCGATCATCGACATCGACGCGATCAAGCGCGCCGGCGTGCGCATCGGCGCCGACCCGCTGGGCGGAGCATCCGTCGAGTACTGGGCGCTGATCGCCGAGATGCACGGCCTGGACCTGCGCGTCGTGAACCCCGAGGTCGACCCGACCTGGCGGTTCATGACGCTCGACTGGGACGAGAAGATCCGCATGGACCCGTCCTCGCCCAGCGCCATGGCGTCGCTCGTCGCGAAGCGCGGTGACTTCGACGTGCTCACCGGCAACGACGCGGATGCCGACCGGCACGGCATCGTCACGCCCGATGCCGGGCTGATGAACCCGAACCACTACCTCGCCGTCGCGATCGACTACCTGTTCTCGCACCGGGCCGACTGGCCGCGGGATGCCGCGATCGGCAAGACGCTGGTCTCGTCGATGATCATCGACCGGGTCGCCGAATCGCTCGGCCGCCGCCTGCTGGAGGTGCCGGTCGGCTTCAAGTGGTTCGTGCCCGGCCTGCTCGACGGCTCCGTGGCGTTCGGCGGCGAGGAATCCGCCGGCGCCTCCTTCCTGCGCAGGGACGGCAGCGTCTGGTCGACCGACAAGGACGGCATCCTGCTGTGCCTGCTCGCTGCCGAGATCATCGCCGTCACCGGCAAGTCCCCGTCGGAGCGCTACCGCGAGCTGGAGGAGGCCTTCGGCGCCTCCGCCTATCAGCGGGTCGACGCCCCGGCGACACCCGATCAGAAGGCGACGCTCGGCAGGCTCTCCCCGGATGCCGTGAGCGCCACCGAGCTGGCCGGCGAGCCGATCACCGCGAAGCTCTCGCACGCGCCGGGTAACGGCGCGGCGATCGGCGGCCTGAAGGTGCAGACCGAGCATGCCTGGTTCGCGGCACGCCCGTCGGGCACCGAGGACGTCTACAAGCTGTACGCCGAGAGCCTGCGCGGCGCCGAGCACCTCGCACAGGTGCAGGAGGAAGCCGGGGCGGTCGTGACCGCGGCACTGGGCGGCTGAGCCGAACGAGTCTCCCCGCATCCTTCGGGTGGCGCACATGGTCGCCTCGCAGGCCGGGACGCGGCGAATTGCGCCACCCGAAGAAGATCAGCCCGACGCGCGCCGACCCCCGCATCCCTCGAGTGGCGCAGATGGTCGCCTCACGGGCCAGGATGCGGCGAATCGTGACACCCGAAGAGGACCAGCCGACGCCCCGCATCCTTCGGGTGGCGCACATGGTCGCCTCACGATCCGGGATGTCGCGCCACCTGAAGAAAGCCAGCCCGACCCGCGCATCCCTCAAGTGGCGCACACGGTCGCCTCACGGGGCCGGGATGCGGCGAATCGTGACACCCGAAGAAGACCAGCCCGACCCGCGCCGACCCGCGCATCCTTCGGGTGGCGCACATGGTCGCCTCACGGGGCCAGGATGCGGCGAATCGTGACACCTGAAGGGGATGAGATCAGGCGAGCGCGCGCGCCAGCGTCACCCCGGCCTCGTGCAGCCAGCGCACCGGCTCCGCGAGGGCGGACTCCGAGGAGCCGGCGAGCTCGATGAGCGAGGCGGATGCGGTGAAGCCGGCGGTGTCCGCATCGTCGGCGATGCGCCCGGCCACCAGGGCCGCGCGCACTCCGGCGCCGGCGGCGATCGCGGCGACGAAAAAGGGCACCTTCCCGTCGCCGGACTGCCCGTCGTAGGACCCCTCGCCGGTCACGACGACGTCGGCCCCGGCCACGGCGTCGGCCAGCCCGATCAGCCGCGCGATCTCTCCCGCGCCGGGCAGCAGCCGCGCACCCCAGGCGACCAGCGCACCGCCCACGCCGCCCGCCGCCCCCGCGCCGGGAACAGACACATCGAGCCCCAGCAGCCCGGCCAGGCGGGTCAGTCCGGCATCCGCGCGTGCACGGTCACCGGCATCCGTGAGCCCCTTCTGAGGGCCGAAGACCTCGGCCGCGCCGCGCGGCCCGGTGAGCGGGTTGGTCACGTCGGTGAGCACCAGCACCTCCGGCGCGGCGCGCAGCCGGGAGAGGTCGACGTGCGTGATGTCGGCCAGCCCACGGGCTCCCCGTGCGACCGGGGTGCCGTCGGCGCCGAGGAAGCGCGCGCCGAGCGCGCGCAGCATCCCGGTGCCCCCATCGGTCGAAGCGCTCGACCCGATGCCGAGCACGAGCCGCGACACCCCGTGATCGAGGGCCGCGGCGATGGCCTGCCCGAAGCCGGCCGAGTCGGCGTCCCACGGCCTCAGCTCGTCGAGCAGCTCGATGCCCGAGGTCGAGGCGAGGTCGATCACTGCGGTGCCCTGCGGGGCGCCATCGGATGCGGGCAGCAGCAGCCAGCTCGCCGCGACCGCGGCGCCGGCCGGACCGTCGACGGTGACCGGCATCCGGCGGGCGCCGGGCACGGCCGCCGCGAAGGCCGCCACCGTCCCCTCGCCGCCGTCGGCCATCGGACGCAGCACGACCTCGGCACCGGGGTGGACCGTGCGCCAGGCGCCGGCGAGCACCCGGGCGGCGTCCGCCGCCGTGATCGTGCCCTTGAAGCTGTCCGGAGCGAAGACGATCCGCATCATCCGATCCCGGGCGTGCTGGCGCGCACGAGAACCTCGAGATCGGCGGGAACGGACTGCCAGTCGGCGTCGACGATCGCCCGGAAGGCCTGGTACCCGAGGTCGCTCAGCGGCACGCGGACGGTGGTGAGCTGCGGCGTCACGTCGCGGCTGACAGGCACGTCGTCGAAGCCGCACACGGCGATGTCGGAGCCGACGGTGCGCCCGGCGTCGCGGATCGCGGTCATCGCTCCGATGGCGACCACGTCGCTGAGTGCGAACACCAGGGTGCCGGGCTCGATGCCGTCGGCGAGCGCTGCGGCCATCGTGGCGGCGCCCGACTCGCGCTCGAACGTGCCGCGGTACACGCGGCTCACCTCGCCGCCGTCTGCCGCGAAGCCGGCCGCGAAGCCGCTCAGGCGATCGTCGGAGGTGCGCACCCCCTCGGCCGCCCCCAGGGCGACCGCGCGCCGATATCCGCGCTGCGCCATGGCGCGACCCAGCCGCTCTGCTCCGCCGCGGTTGTCGATGCCGATGGTGCGGTCTCCCCCGGGCCCGAAGGTCACCGTGCGCCCGCCGAGGGCGCGGAACGCGGTCAGCTCGTCGACGGTGACCTTCTCGCTCTCGCCCGAGCGGGATGCCGCGAGGATGACGCCCCTCGGGCGCTGGCCGCGGAGCGCGTGGAGGATGCGCGCCTCGCGCTGGGGCTCGCGCTCGGTGATGGCGACGGTGACGATGAGTCCCTCTTCATCGGCGCCACGCGCGACGCCGGACGCGATCAGTCCGAAGTACGGGTCGGCGATGTCGGCGACGAGCAGGGCGATGACCTGCGAGGTGCCGCGCGCGATCGCCTGCGCGGAGACGTTCGCCGTGTACCCGAGCTCGGCCGCCGCCTGCTCGACACGCTCGCGGAACGACTCGGCGACCTTGCGCTCTGAGCCGTTCAGCACCCGCGACGCGGTGGCCAGCGAGACGCCCGCTGCACGCGCGACGTCGTGCAGCGTCGGGGTCGAGGCGCGTCCCGCGCGCCGTACCGCATCAGTCATGAGCAGAGCCTACCGAGCGGGCGCGTTCTGCTCCGGCGCCGCGGCGATCCAGCCGCGCAGCGTGGCCGCCTCGGCCGCCAGCAGTGCCGGCTCGTCGTCGGGCACGAACTCCAGCAGGGCGTCGCGAGGAGGCTCGGGAAGCGCGGATGCCGCCGCGAAGAGGCCCTGCCACAGCCCGGCCCGCTCGTGCAGACGTCGCCGCTCGGCCGCCGGCCACCACGAGAAGACGTGCACGGCGTCGACGCGCGGGGTCAGCGCCGCGAACTCGCGGAGCGCCTGCGCGTCGGGAGCGTCGACGGCCGGCTGCCAGTACGTGCCCAGCCCCGGCACGGCATCCAGCAGCCGGGTCGTCGACGCGGGGTCGGGCGCGAGGGTGCGCCGGTGGTATTCGAGCGAGAGCCGGATGCCGCGGGCCGAGGCCTCGGCGACGGCCTCGGTCAGCCGCCCGATCACGGCCGTCCAGTCCGCCTCGTCGGCGTCGGCCGCATCGACCGATCCCGCCCACACGCGGATGCGGTCCGCGCCGAGCGCCTCGGCACTGTCGAGGATGGGGGTCAGACGCTCGTCGGAACCCGCCCGGAAGTAGGATCCGTACGAGCTCACGGCCAGGCCGGCATCCGTCGTGAGCCGCGCGACCTCGGCGGCGCGCTTCGCGTCGCCGGGCGGCACGTGCACGTCGCCGCCCCACTCGATCGTCTCGAGCCCCGCGTCGGCGGCGAGGTCGACGATCTGCTCGGGGGTGAGCTGCCGGAACGTCACCGAGCAGAGCCCTGGTCTGATCGTCATCTCCCCATCCTCTCCCGTCCGCCGATCAGGGCAGGTGCGGGCTGATCGCGTCGGCGAAGGACTCTGCGGTGCGGCGTACGACGGCATCCGGTGCGTCGGCCCAGATGTCGGCGTTGAAGATCTCCACCTCGATGTCGCGGTCGTAGCCGGTCTCGACCACGGCGCGGGTGAGTGACCCGAAGTCGATCACGCCGTCGCCGGTGTAGTGCCGCGAGAGCAGCACATCCTCGGCGAGCGGGGTTCTCCAGTCGCACACCTGGTACGTGGCGATGCGGCGCTCACGGCCGGCACGGGCGATCTGCGCGAGCACCTGCGGATCCCACCAGATGTGGAACGTGTCGACGGCGGCGCCCACGACCTCCGGCTCGAAGTCCGCGGCGATGTCGAGCGCCTGCCCGAGCGTCGACACGACGCAGCGATCCGAGGCGTACATCGGATGCAGCGGCTCGATCGCCAGCGTCACGCCACTGCCCTTCGCGTCGTCGGCGAGGTCGCCGAGCGCGTCGCGCACCCGCTCCCGGGCGCCGACCAGGTCGCGTGACCCGGCGGGCAGTCCGCCGGCGACCAGGACGAGCACCGCGGTGGAGCCCTCGGCGCCGGCGGCGGCCAGCGTCGCGGTCTCCTCGATCGCGCGACGGTTGTCGTCCAGCGCGGCAGACCGCTCGCGACCGTCGGGCAGCGTGAAGAACCCGCCGCGGCAGTGCGTCGTGAAGCGCAGCCCGGAGTCGGCCAGCATCTTCGCCGCGACGTCGAGGCCCACGGCGTTCACCGGTTCGCGCCAGAGCCCGATCGCCTGGATGCCGGCATTCGCCGTGACCGCCAGAGCGGTCTCGAGGTCGGCGTACTTGATGGTCGCCTGGTTGATCGACAGGCGGGGATCGACGGCGCTCATGCGTCCACTCCGTTCAGGCGCAGCATCCCGTGCCAGCGCTCGCGCGCGAGCTCCGGATTCTCGAGGGCGAGCGAGGCGTTCGCGAGCTCGACGATCCGGCTGAGATGCGGAAGACTGCGCGCCGAGTGCAGGCCGCCGACCATCTGGAAGGCCGGCTGGTGTCCGTTCAGCCAGGCAAGGAACGCGACCCCGGTCTTGTAGTAGAACGTGGGTGCGGCGAACACCTGGCGGCTGAGCTCTTCGGTGGGACCGAGGATGCGCTGGTACGCGGCGGGATCGCCGGCGTCCAGCGCCTGGATCGCCGCGGAGGCGACCGGCGTGATGGCGGCGAAGGCGCCGAGCAGCGCGTCGGAGTACGGCCGCTCGCCGGCACCGGAGTCGCCGATCAGCGAGACGTAGTTGAAGTCGTCGCCGGTGAACATCCGCACGCCCTCGGGAAGGCGCTCGCGCACCGAGATCTCGCTCTCGGCGTTCAGCAGGCTCATCTTCACGCCCGCCACCTTGCCCGGGTTCTCGGCGATGATGTCGAGCAGCACGCCGGATGCGGTCTGCCAGTCATCGGCGCCGAAGTAGCCCTGCAGCTCGGGGTCGAAGGCGGTGCCCAGCCAGTGCAGCACCACCGGGGTGGTCGCCGACTCGAGGACGGCACGGTACACGCGACGGTAGTCGTCGGCGGATGCGGCGACCCGGGCGAGATGGCGGGATGCCATCAGCACGGGTCCTGCACCCTGCTCCTCGGTGAAGTGCAGCTGTGACCGGTAGGCGTCGATCACCTCGGCGAGGGAGATGCGGTTCTCGTCGACGTGGTCGGTGTTGACGCCGACCACGACGGAGCCGCCCTCCTCGCGTGCGACCTCGGCGCTGCGGGCGATCAGCTCACGGGTCGCCGCGGCGTCCAGTCCCATGTTCCGCTGCGCGGTGTCCATGGCGTCGGCGACGCCGAGACCCCAGGAGTACACGTTGCGGCGGAACGCCAGCGTCGAGTCCCAGTCGATGTCGGCCGGCTGCCCCGGCGTGTTGTCGGCGTGCACCCTCGGCACGACGTGCGCGGCGGCGTAGGCGACACGGCTCTGCAGCGCGGCCGACGGCCGTGCGTACCCGCCGGAGTCGTTCAGCGACGCGTCCGACACCGTGCCGTCCGCGGCGAGAAGTCGCAGTGTGCTCATCGGTCAGTCCAGGCTCAGCGGCGACAGGGAGATCTTGCGGCCCTCGGCGCTCGAGGCCAGCCCGGCCTCGGCGAACTGCACGCCCCGCGCACCGGCGAGAAGGTCGAAGGCGTATTCGGTGCCGAGCACGTACGAGGTCAGGTACTCCTCCCACTGCTGGCGGAAGCCGTTCAGGAAGACGTCGTTCGTCGGCACCGTCTGCCAGTCGGCGTCGTAGTCGTGCGCGTCCTCGAGGTCGGGGTTCCACACGGGCTTGGGGGTGGCGTTGCGCGGCTGGATCTTGCAGCCGAACAGCCCGACGACAGCCGAGCCGTGCGTGCCGTCGACCTGGAACTCGACGAGCTCGTCGCGGTTCACGCGCACGGTCCACGACGAGTTGATCTCGGCGATGATCCCGCCCTCGAGCTCGAAGATGCCGTAGGCGGCGTCCTCGGCGGTGGCGGTGTACTTCTCGCCCTTCTCGTCCCAGCGCTCGGGGATGTGGGTCGCGGCCTGCGCGTACACGCTGCGCACCTCGCCGAACAGGTTCTCGAGCACGTAGTTCCAGTGCGGGAACATGTCGCTGATGATCCCGCCGCCGTCCTCGGTGCGGTAGTTCCAGCTCGGACGCTGCGCCGGCTGCCAGTCGCCCTCGAACACCCAGTAGCCGAACTCGCCGCGCACCGAGAGGATGCGACCGAAGAACCCCGAGTCGATGAGGCGCTTCAGCTTCTGCAGGCCGGGCAGATAGAGCTTGTCGTGCACGACGCCGGTCTTCACACCCGCGCTCTCGGCGAGACGAGCGAGTTCCATGGCCTCATCGACCGACTCGGCCGTGGGCTTCTCGGTGTAGATCGCCTTGCCTGCCGCGATCGCTTTGCGGATCGCGCTCGCACGCGCCTTGGTGACGAGGAAGTCGGCGTAGATCTCCCACTGCGGGTCGGCGAGCGCGGCGTCGAGATCGGTGGTGTAGTCGTCGATGCCGTGCTGCGCGGCGATCTCGGCGAGCTTGGTCTCGTTGCGCCCCACGAGCAGCGGCTTGACGGTCACCTTCGAGCCGTCGGCGAGCTCGATGCCGCCCTGGTCGCGGATCGCGAGGATCGAGCGCACCAGGTGCTGTCGGTAGCCCATGCGTCCGGAGACGCCGTTCATGATGATGCCGATCTGGCGCGCGTCTGCCATGGTTGTCCGTTTCTGTCGTTCGGTCGGAAGTCGTCGCGCTCGGATGCAACTGGTAAGCGCTTTCCCATATGTAAGCAGGTTCGGGTCGCGAGCGCAAGCCCGCGGGTGCGCCTCGTGTCAGCGGCCGAGTTCGTCCAGCAGATCCGCGACGTGGTCGAGGTCCTCGGCCGACCAGCGGCGCAGGCGCGCGCTGAGCCGGCTCTCGTAGGCGGCGCGGGCGGCGGTGACGCGCTCGGTGGCGAGCGGCGTCGCCACGAGGCGTCTCGCGCGCCGGTCGTCCGGATCGCGGACGCTCTCGACCAGCCCGAGCTCGGTGAGCTGGCGCACCTGCCGGCTCACGGCCGACTTGTCGGTCTGCAGGCGCTCGATGATGGCTCCCGCGGTCGTCGCATGCCCGCTGACGATGGACGTCAGCACCTGATAGCCGAGGGGCTGCAGGTCGGGATGCACCGTGGCGGCGGCTTCGCGCCAGCCGACCCGGATCCGGGCGAACAGCCGCCCCAGCTCGCGCTCGACACGGGCGACGGCGTCGTCGAGCGCTTCATCGGCCAGGGTCGCCTCTGACGCGTGCGGATCGGCCGGGACGTCGCTCATGCCGCCAGCTTAACGGCGGGGCCTCCGGCATCCGCCCGACGGGACCGACGTCGGCATCGCCGATACGGCATCAGACCTCGGCGAGCAGGCGGAAGGCCTTGGAGGCGGCCCTGACCTCCTCGGGCGCGAGCTCGGCGAGCACGGCGCGCATCCGCTCGGCGTTCTCCCGGCGCAGCGTCGCGAGCACACGCTCCGCCTCGGCAGTGGCCGTCAGCACGCGCAGCCGCCCGTCGCGCTCGTCGGGGCGCGATTCGAGAAGACCGAAGTCCTCCAGCATCCGGATCTGCCTGCTGACCATCGACTTGTCGATGCCGAACAGCTCTGCGAGCTGATGGGCGCTCGCATCGCCCGTGCGGGCGATGTACGACAGCAGCTTGTAGCCCGAGGGCTGCAGTTCGGGATGCACGCGGGCGGCCGACTCCTTCCACAGCGTCCTGGCGCGGGCGAAGATGAGGTTCAGGTGGCCCTGGAAGTCGGCGAGCGCGTCGTCGGCCGCCTGCGTGGCATCCATCTCAGCGCACCTGCTCGCGCACGCGCCCGCCGTCCTCCACGACACGGATGCTGCCGGTCGACGCTCCGACCTCGGCGCCGGCGACCTCGATGGCCGAGCCCTCGGCCTGCTCGCGCAGCTGCTCCGCCGAATTCTTCGTCGACAGCGGCTTGTTGCGGATGAACGCGATCGCGATCACGCCGATCACTGCGAGCGGCACGGCGACGATGAACGCATCGGCGATGCCGAGACCGTAGGCCGATTCGACGACGCGACGGATGCTGTCGGGCAGCGTCGAGATGTCGGGCACGTTGCCCGAGCCGAGCGACTTCAGCGCCTCGATCTCGCCGGGCGACTTCGGGACGAACGCGCCAAGACCGTCCTTGATGTAGGTGCCGACGTTGGTCGCGAGGATCGAGCCCATGATCGTGACGCCGATGGTGCCCGCGATCGTGCGGAAGAAGTTGACGCCCGACGACGCGGCGCCGAGCTGCTGCGGCGGGGTGTCGTTCTGCACGATGAGGGTCAGGTTCTGCATGACCATGCCGAGGCCGGCGCCGAGCACGAACATGAAGGCCGCGACCAGGACGAACGGGGTGTCGTAGTGCAGCGTCGACATCAGGACGACGCCGATGAGCGCGAGCACCGAGCCCAGCATCATCCAGCCCTTCCACTTGCCGAAGCGGCTCACCAGCTGGCCGATGATGATCGACGCGCCCATCTGCCCGACGATCATCGGGATCGTCATCAGCCCCGACTCGGTGGGCGTCGCGCCGCGCGCGAGCTGGAAGTACTGGGCGAGGAACACCGACGTGGCGAACATCGACACGCCGATCGCGATCGAGGCGATCACCGACAGGGTGAAGGTCCTGTTGCGGAACAGCGACATCGGCACGATCGGCTCTTTGACGATGAACTCGACGACGACGAAGGCGACGATGACGAGGGCGGAACCGATGCCCAGGACCCAACTGGTCGACGAATCCCAGTCGAACTGCGAGCCGCCCATCGAGACCCAGATCAGCAGGGCCGACACGCCGACGGCGAGCAGCGCGATGCCGAGGTAGTCGATCGAGACCTTCGCGTTCTGCGGCTTGGGCAGGTGCAGGGTGAACTGCAGCAGGACGAGCGCGAGCACGGCGAACGGGACGCCGACGAAGAAGTTGGCGCGCCAGCCCCAGACATCGGTGATGAGGCCGCCGAGCAGCGGTCCGCCGATCGTCGCGAAGGCCATGATTCCGCCCACGACGCCCATGTACTTTCCGCGCTCGCGGGGCGAGATGATGAGGGCGACCGCGACCATGACCAGCGACATCAGGCCGCCGACGCCGATGCCCTGCACGACGCGGACGGCGATGAGCATGTTGGTGTCGGTCGAGAATCCGGCGATCACCGTGCCGGCGGTGAAGAGCACGAGCGAGAGCTGCACGAGCACCTTGCGGTCGAGCAGGTCGGCCAGCTTTCCCCAGATGGGAGTGGAGACGGCGGTCGCCAGCAGGCTGGCGGTGATGACCCAGGTGTACTGCGCCTGGGTGCCGCCGAGGTCGGCGATGATGACCGGCAGCGAGGTCGAGACGACGGTGCCCGAGAGCACGGCGACGAACATGCCGACGATGAGGCCAGAGATCGCGGTGAAGACCTCGCGCGCCGAGCGCACGGTTCCTGCGGACGGTGAAGGGGTGGAATTCAAAAGAGTGACGCTCCTGGAGAATGGTTGATCTTCGTCAACGATAGCACCGATCGTTGATAGCAGTCAACTATTGCCCGAGCTCAACCATGTCCTCCGATCCAGGGATCGTCAGACGGCGGCCGTGGATTCGCGCGGATGCAGGGTGGGCACCACCTGCACCCGTTCGACCGGCCTGCCCGCTCCTTCCGTGAGGCGTGCGAGCATGACCTCGACCGCCCGCCGGCCGACGTGCTGCTTCGGCGGCCGCAGGGCCGTGATGGAAGGCGAGCCGTTCTCGGCGACCTCGTCGTCGTAGGCGATGATCGACAGATCCTCGGGCAGGGCCCAGCCGCGATCGAGCGCGTTCTGCTGCACGAGCAGTGCCTGCGGGTCGGAGTGGATCAGCATCGCCGACGTGCCGGTCTCGCGCAGCTGGTCGAGCAGGGCGCCGACGAAGTCCGCGCGCTCCGGCCCCTCCATGTCGTCGAGCGATGCATTCAGGTCGAGCGTCTGGGTCAGCCCCAGTTCGGCGACGGCCTGACTCCAGCCGCGTCGCAGCTGCCAGGAGGTCGGCGACTGCGCTGAGGCGAGGATGCCGACCGAGCGGTGGCCGAGGGTGGCGAGGTGCGAGGCGGCCAGGTAGCCGCCGAACACATGATCGGTGGTGACCCATTCCAGGCTGGTGAGCGCGAGCGACGACGGTGTGCGCCGCTCGACGAGCACGACGGGCAGGGGAAGCTGCTCGAGCCAGGTGAGCAGAGCGTGGCCGTCGGGTCCGAGGTTCTCGGGGGCCACGATCAGACCGTGGATGCTGCCCGACTCCACCAGCGACGTGATCTGGCGACGCTGATCGGCGGCTTCGTAGCTCGCCCCGCGCAGCACGAGCTGCACGCCGACCTCGGTGGCGGCGGCCCTGGCCCCGATGACCACCTGCGGCCAGTAGTAGCTCAACGACGGCACCACCATGCCCACGCGGTAGCGCGGGGCAGACACCGCTCGCGGCGTGACCGTGGTGTCCAGCCGGCTGCGCAGAGTGGCCCCGCCGTGCACGCGCGTGACGAGCCCTCGATCGGCGAGCTCGCCGATGTCACGGCGGATCGTCAGCTCGGACACCTCGAACTCGCGCGCCAGGTCGGCCACGCGCACCGCCCCGTGCAGGCGCAGCTCGTCCATGATCCGCTCGCGTCTGGCGATTCCGAACACCGGCTTGGCGTCGTCGCTCATCGTGCCCTTCCCCTCATCTCCCAGCGGGGCGTCGCGACCGGCGCGAACAGCATTCGCGTCACGCGGTCGCCCCATGACGTCCTCAGATACGGATCCTCGACCGCCCTGACCTCGAACTCGACGTCGGCAGGGTCGTGCGTCAGCAGCAGCCCGCGGGATCCCTCACGGGCTGGTACGACGATGCCGTCGGCGGTGCGCTCCGGCACACCCGCGCAGATCACCACGATGCGCGTGGCAGGGTCGGTGAGCGCATCCGACTCGTCGACGATGCTCAGCACGCCGTCGGCGGCCGTGACCGTGCGGGTCCAGGCGTCCGCGACCGTATCCCCCGCGGCCGGGTACGCGCGGCCGAGATCGATGCGCCAGCCGCCGTCCACCGCGGCCATCGGCGCGGCCCATCGCTCACCGGCAGCCTGCACGGCACCTCGGGGCATGGGTGCCGAGTGCCAGTCGCTGCGCACGTTCCACAGCTCGTAGCGACGCTCGGAGAAGGTCTGTGCGGTGTACTCGGCGCGGCCGAGATCGGGCAGCAGCGGGATGCCGTCGACGGCGACGGCGACCGACCCGAGGTCGTTGTGATTGTGGTTCTCGCCGTTGTGCCCGCCCTTGGCGACCACGGTCACCGCATCGCTGCGCCGGATGCCGACGCCGATCGATGCCAGGAAGACGGTTCCCGCGGCAGCCATGCGCTCCGCCGATGCGACACGGCGCACGCCGTCTTCGGCAGCCGCGGACGCTCCACCCTCCATGACCGCGGGCACCACGCCCGAGCGGATGTCGGCCAGCTCGGCGAGCATCCGTCCCAGCCCCGCGGCCACTCCCCGGTCGAGACCGCACAGCGGCCGGCTGCGCTCCTCCAGGGCGACGCGGGCGGCGTCCTCGTCCGCGCACAACCGCGCGGCGCGATACAGCGTGTGCCACGGCGTGCCGGCGTCGGTCCGCGCCTCGGCATCCGAGAAGCTCGCGAACCAGCCACGACCGAGGCGCATGCGCTGCGGGAACCGCACGAGCTCGCCGACGCCGGCCAGCTCACCGGAGGAGATCGCTGCGCGGACGGCGCCGCCGCAGAGTTCATCCAGCAGCGCCAGGCCGTCGAACGTCCGCGCCGCTCCCTGCCACCAGTACCCGAAGCCCTCGTCGATGGCCCCGTCGGCAGGCAGCTGGGCGAGGTAGCGGTCGATGCCGTCGACGCACAGCGCGAACACCTGCTCGCGCAGCGCGTCATCGGCGCAGGCGACGGCCGCCACGAGCAGATTGCTGTGGATCCACGGCGCCCAGTTGTGCACCCGGCCCTCCGCACCCTCCCAGTGCCAGTCGCGCCTCTCCACGAAAGGCCGCAGCACGCGGGTGCAGACCTCGGCCGCGAGCCGATCGCGCAGGCCGGGCGCGAGTGCGTCGAGTGCCTCGGCGAGCACGAGCGACGACCAGCCGACGAGCGCGGCGTCCTCCCCCTCACCGAGGTCGACGAACGGGCGCTCCCGGTCGGGGACTCTCAGCCCGCGGGTGAAGACGTCGTCGTGTGCGGGCCAGCACCAGGTGGCCTGCTCGCTCTTCAGCCACAGACCGTCCGCCGCCGCGAGCACGCGCTGGTCCGAGGGCTCGATCGCGGCGGCGAGCACGGCGATGCGGATCCGGCGATTGCGATCGAAGTTCTGGGTCTCGTACCGGGAGCGATCCCCGGTGCGGGCGTAGGCGGACCACTGCGAGAGCAGCGGCTGCGGCCAGGGCTCTCGGCTCGCCCCGTCGGCCTCGGCGAGCAGAACCGCGCGCACGCTGTCGCCGAGGCCGTCCCAGAACAGGCGGTCGGTCGCCACCGGCACGGCGATCCGGCCGTGCGGATCGCCCGACGCCTCCCACAGTGCGCGCAGGGCGCCTCGGGGGATCAGCATGGGCTCTCCTCGCTTCGCGGATGCGCAACGATCGATAATGTTCGAACTCGATTGAGATGTTTCGAACTGGTTGCAAATGTTCGGTGTTCAGTCTTCACTGAGAGGACCGCCATCGCAAGCGGATTCTTCGACGGAGAGACACACATGGCCAGATCCCGGCCCCGAGCACACGCGGTCATGTCGGCCGAGGCCTTCGACCTGCTGTTCGACGACACCCGACGCGCCCGCTTCGCCGACCTGGCGGACGTGCCCGCGCCGGTGCTCCTCGAGGACCTCTCCTCTCCCGACCTCGACGACACCCTCGCCGAGGTCGAGGTGCTGGTCACCTCCTGGGGGGCACCGCACTTCGACTCTCGGCTGCTCGCGCGCCTCCCCCGCCTTCGCGCGGTGTTCCATGCCGCCGGCAGCGTGCGACACCACGTCTCCGACGAGTTCTGGGCACGCGGCATCCGCATCACGACCGCTGCCGAGGCGAATGCCGTGCCCGTGGCCGAGTTCACGCTGGCGGCGATCCTGTTCGCCGGCAAGCGAGTGCTCACGCACGTGCGCACGCCGGCGATGGACGACGCCGGCTGGGGCGACCAGCTGATGCAGCGCTCGATCGGCAACCTGGATCGAACGATCGGCATCGTCGGGTACTCGCGCATCGGCCGGCGCGTCGTCGACCTGCTGCGCGCCTTCTCGGGCCTGCGTGTGCTCGTCGCCGATCCGTTCGCCGATCCGGCAGCCGTCGCCGCGACGGGAGCGACGCTGGTGCCGCTGGAGCGGATGCTGCCGCAGGTCGACGTGCTCTCCCTGCACGCGCCCGCGCTTCCCTCCACGACCCACATGATCGCGGCCGCGCAGCTGTCCGCGCTTCGCGACGGCGCGACGGTGATCAACACCGCGCGCGGCTCGATCCTCGACCACGAGGCGCTGCTCGCCGAGGCGCGCACGGGGCGCCTGGATGCGCTTCTCGACGTCACCGAGCCCGAGCCGCTGCCCGCCACCGCCGAGTTGCGCAGTCTGCCGAACGTGGTCATCACACCGCACATCGCCGGCTCGCTCGGCACCGAGACCCGTCGGCTCGCCGATGCCGCGCTCGACGAACTGCAGGCGTACGTCGCCGGCGCCGAGCCCCGGTACCCGGTGCGACCCGACGACCTGGGGCTGAGCGCCTGAGGCGCGCTTCCGTTCACCGGTCGGCCGGCGCCTCTTCCCGCTCCAGCACCGGACGCAGGCTGTGTCTGCTGTTCGCCCACACCACGTACAGTGCGGCCGCGGCAGTGATGCCGATCGCGACGGCCGGCATCACGGTGAAGACGGCGCACTGCACGCCGAGCACCGCGAACGAGAGAGCCTGCAGGTACCAGCGACGCACGCCGAGGTACAGCGCCGCGCGCACCACGTCGCGCAGACGGGCCTGAGGCACCTCGGCGACCGCCGCCAGCGACAGCAGCGTGACGACCGCCGCGAGCGCCACCAGCAGCAGGAGCAGCGGCACCACCACGACGGATGCCGCCGTAGCGGCCAGCATCCGGACGTCGACCAGCAGCACGACGACCGCGACCGTCGCCGCGGTGCCGATGAGCAGCGACGCGCGCGCCGTGGCGCGCCAGGCTCGCAGGAAGGCCCGCACCACCTGCGTCTCACCCTCGTCGTGCGCACGGAACGTGGCGAACGCCGCGGCGAGCGCGGGGGCCGCCGGCGGCGCCGCGAGGGCGAGCAGCGGCCACGATCGCATCGGGTCGGTGGTGACGAGCAGCACGACCAGCGGCGACGCGGTGACCAGCACGAGCAGGTTCACCATCAGCCCGAGGTGGATCACGCCGAGGATCGACGCCCACGTGTCGTGCCGGATGCGCTTCATGGCTCAGCCCTTCATGCCGCTGGTGGCGATGCCCTCGACGAAGTACTTCTGGCCGAGCAGGAAGATCACCGCGATCGGGATCACCGAGATCGACAGGCCGGCGAACAGCAGGGCGTAGTTCGTGTCGAACAGGTTCGACACGAAGCTCTTCAGTCCGAGCTGGATCGTCCACAGATCGGGGTTGCGCAGGTAGATCAGCGGGCCCAGGTAGTCGTTCCAGGTGTTCACGAACGTCAGCAGCGTCAGGCTCGCGATGGCCGGCACCGACAGCGGGATCATGATGCGCCGCCAGATGCCGTACTCGCTCAGCCCGTCCAGCCGGGCGGCCTCGCTGAGCTCCTCGGGGATGGTCTCGTAGTACTGCTTCATGAGGAAGACGCCGAAGGCGCCGAACGCCTGGATGAGGATGATCGCCCACAGCGTGTTGGACACCTTGAGGTTCGACAGCAGGATGAACTGCGGGATCATGTACGACTGCCATGGCACGGCGATGGTGCCGATGTACGCCAGGAACAGCACGTCGCGCCCGGGAAAGCGCATACGCGAGAAGCCGTACGCGGCGAACGAGCCGGTGAGCACCTGCAGGAACGTCACCACGACCGCCAGCAGCAGCGTGTTGCGAATCCAGGTGAGCATGTCGGCCTTCGCCCAGATGTCGAGGTAGTTCTGCCACACGAAGGTCTCGGGCCACCACACCACCGGCACCGAGAACACGTCGTTCGCGTTCTTCAGTGAGCTGAGCACCATCCAGGCGAACGGAGCCAGCAGGCCGATCGCGAACACGATCAGGGCCAGGTAGCCGAACCCGCGGGCGATGCTCCGGCCCCCGCTGGGCTCGCCGACGCGGGGCTGCGGCTGGTCGGTGAGCTTGCGGAGCTTGCTCTCGCCGGCCACCAGAAGCTGGGTCTCGGTCATCACACGCTCCGCTTCTTGTTCCAGAGGAACTGGGCGATGGTCACGAGGATGCAGATGAAGAACAGCGCGACGGCCGCGGCCGAGGCGTATCCGAACTGCGACTCCTCGAAGCCCTTCCGGTAGATGAACTGCGACAGCACCATGGTCGCCTGACCGGGTCCGCCGTCCGTCATCACCAGGATCAGGTCGAAGATCTTCAGGGAGTTGATCGTGAGCATCACGGTGACGAAGAACATCGTTGGCCGCAGGCACGGCAGGGTCACGTTGGTGAAGCGCTGCCAGACGTTCGCCCCGTCCATGCGCGCGGCCTCGTGCAGCTCGCGCGGCACGGTCTGCAGACCTGCGAGGAACAGGATCATGTAGTAGCCCATGTCGCGCCAGGTGCTGACGATCACGACCGCCGGCATCGCCCAGTCCTTCGAGGTGAGCCAGCCGGGCGGGCTCTCGAAGCCCACGGCGCGCAGGATCGCGTTGATCGGCCCGTAGTCGGGGCTGAAGAGCAGGTTCCACACCACCGCGATCGCCACGATCGACGTGATGTAGGGGAAGAAGGCGGCGGTACGGAAGAAGGCGACGCCGCGGAGCTTGTTGTTCAGCAGCAGGGCGAGACCCAGCGAGACGACGATCGTCAACGGGATGTGCATCACCGAGTAGTAGATGGTGTTCCAGAACGCGGTGCGGAAGCTGCCGTCGCCGAGCAGTCGCTCGAAGTTGGCCATGCCGATGAAGTCGGCCTTGCCGAAGACGTTCCAGTTGGTGAACGCCATGTAGAACAGCACCACCACCGGCACGAGGGTGAAGGCGGCGAAACCCAGGAAGTTCGGCAGGATGAACGTCCAGCCGATCAGGGTGTTCCGGCGGCGCAGCGCCGAGCGACGGCGGCGACCGGTCGCCCTGGCGGCGGCATCCGGCGCGGTGGTGCTGGTCATGCGGTGGCTCTTTCGTCAGCGGATGTGGGGGGCCGGCCCTCGCGGACCGGCCCCGGGGGGATCAGTCCAGACCGACCTCGTTGGCGACGCGGTCCTGCGCCTCCTGGAGAGCGTCATCGACGTCCGTCGAGCCGGACATGATCGCGGTGTGCATGTCGCCCAGGATCCCCTGGATCGCGGCCGTCTTGCTCGAGGTGGGGTTCTCGGCGAGCACCTCGTGCGTCGACCAGGCGAACTTCGACAGGTCGTCGGTCGGCGCACCCTCGACGCCGAAGTAGACCTCGGTGACCGCGTCGTTCGTCAGCGCAGGGGTGATGCCGATGCCCGCCAGCACCGTGGCGGCCTCCTCGCTGGCGGCGAACTCGAGGAACTGCTTGGCGGCGGCCGCCTTGTCGCCGCTGAGCGCGGCGTTGATGCCGAAACCGGTCGGGTCTCCGAAGGTCACCGGAGTGCTGTCGGTACCGGTCGTCGACGAGTCCCGCTGCGGCGCGGGAGCGATGCCCCACTCGAAGTCGTCCGCCTCGCCGGACGCCTGCTGGGCGATCAGGGTGGCGGTGTACCAGGTGCCCATGGGCATCATGGCCGCCTTCTGCGTACCGAACTCTCCCTGATAGGTGAGCTGGTTGGCACTGGAGGTGTTGAAGTCGACCTGCGCGCCCTCGTCCTGGAGCTTCAGCGCGAGGTCGTAGTAGTCCTTCATGTGGCTGTAGTCGCCGTCGAGCGCGCTGACGTCGCTCTGCGCGTTCGCGAAGCCCTGCACCACCGACTGCCAGCGGTGCAGGTACGCGCCCTTGACGTCACCCGAGGTCAGCTTCGTCGCGGCGTCGGCATAGTCGTCCCACGTCCAGCTGCCGTCGGGGTAGTCCACACCGGCCGCGTCGAACAGCGCCTTGTTGTAGTACAGCACCCAGGAGTCCTGGCGGTACGGCACGGCGTAGGCGGTGTCGTCGACCTTGTACGAGTCGGCGCCGCCGATGCCCTCGGGAACCTTCACGTCGGAGACGTCGAGCAGCTGGCCGCCCTCCTGGAAGGTGGTGAGGTACTTGACCTCCTTCTGGGTGATGATGTCCGGACCCGAACCGGCGGCCAGGTCGGCGGTGACCAGGGTGTTGTACTCCGCGGCGTCGTACTCCTTGAGCGTGATGGTGACGTCGGGGTTCTTCTCGTGGAAGGCGTCTGCGAGCGCCTGGAACTCGGGCGTGGTGTCGATGCTCCACCCGGAGAGGGTCAGGGTGACGGGTCCGGAGGGCTCCGACGGAGCGTCGCCGCCGTCGCTGCTGCAGCCGGCCAGGGCGAGCGCCGCGACGGCGGCGATGCTGCCGGCGGCGAGGATCTTGCGGTTCATGCTGTGGTGCTCCTTTGCGATTGCGGATGGCCCGCGATGGGGGTTCGGGTGTTCGGGCGGCTCAGGATGCCGTCCGGCGTTCTTCGGATTCGAGACTCGTGACCGTGCGGATGCCGTCGGGCCAGGTGACGGCGACCGCGTCGCCGTCGAGCTCCACGGCGGGTGCGGCCGACGGGGACGACCTTCCCAGGTGCACCGCGACCGCCCTCGGCACGCCTGCGGCGACCGGGTAGCGCACGACCGGAACCGCGGCGATCGGCCCCAGCGGGCTGGCGTGCTCGCGCTTCTCGAGCCCGGTCGCCCCGCCGGGCGTCAGCGGCAGGATGCTGGACACCACGCGGCCCGCACGGGCGCGGCCGACGGCATCCGTGCTGTCATCCTCGACGGTTTCGCCGGCGACGGGCCACCCGCCGATGCGCAGCTGCACCGGTGCGGCCCCGTCCTCGACGCCGTGGATGACGACGACACGCACCTCCCACGCACCGCGCACGATCGACCAGGTGGTGACATCGCCGGCGATGTCGACGTGACCGGTGATGCCCGAGCCGTGCCGCGTCTGCACGGCATCCGGCTCGATCCAGTGCGCCCGCGCCGACGAACCCGCGACGGCGATGCGTCCTTCCCTGCCGGCGCGCCGCAGCGTCATCCCCGCGCGATGGGTCGCCCGGCCGCGCGCGTCGATCAGGGCGACCGACTGCTCGAGCGGCTCAGCCCAGGCGTCGCCGTTGTGCAGCGGCGCGGTGGCGGTGGAGTATCCCAGCCGGGCGTACAGCGGCGAGTCGCCGACGAGGGCGCCGGGCAGGGCGTGGTCGGTGCCGTGATTGACGACACGCACGATGCCGTCGTCGGCGGTGCCGGACACGATCCAGCCGGCCGCCTCGACAACGCGCAGCCCGTCGGCGACCGCCGTCGGCAGCGGTGCCTCCGCCGCGGCCCAGACCGGGTGATCGGCGGGCAGCGCGATGCCGAGCATGCCCTTCGCGGCCCAGTACGGCGATGCGGGACCGGAGTAGTTCTGCGCGAGCCGCCGCCAGGGCCCGAACCAGCCCATGGTCAGCAGGTCCTGCTCGTCCGGCGCGCCGTGCTCGTCGAAGTGCGCCGCGATCGCGGTGGCGCATGTGCGCAGCACCCCGACTGGGGTGGAGGGCACCTCGGCGATCGCCCCCGCCCAGAAGGGCGCGGCGGCCGCGAAGCGGTAGATGAGGCTGCGGCCCTGGAACAGAGGGGCGCCGTCGCCGCCCACCAGGTGCACCGCATCCTGCAGGTAACGGTCCAGTGCGGCGATGTCGCGCTCGATCCGCTCAGCGGCACCGAGGTCGTCCGCCCCCTGCATCCGTGACCACAGCACGGGGTAAAGGTGCAGCGCCCAGCCGACGTAGTGGTCGTACGCGCGCTCGTCGCCGTCGGAGTACCAGCCACCAGGGCGCACGAACGACTCGTGCAGGGCGAGATCGGCGGCGACGTCGTCGGGCGACCAGGGCCCGCCCACCGAGCGCAGGAAGGTCTGCACGACGAGGCGGAACCAGAGCCAGTTGTTGCGCGGGTAGGTGTCGTCGCCGACGGCGGGGGCGAGGTAGTCGATCACCCGCTGCTGCGTGCCGGCGTCGAGGCGGTCCCAGATCCAGGGGCGGGTCATGTCGAGGATGAGGGCGATGGATGCCGCCTCGACCTTGGCCTGCGGGTGCTCGTCCAGCCGCACCCACCGATCGGGGGCCTCAGGGTCGACGCCCGCGGTGATGCCGCGGGTGTAATCGGCGATCAGCGAGTCGACGCCGTGGCCGCGGGCGCCGGCGATGCGGAACCCCGCCAGCAGGAAGGTGCGCGCGAATCCCTCCAGACCGTCCACCTCGGTGCCGTATCCGCCCGGGGCGCCGGGCGGGGTGATCCGGGCGAAGCTCGGCGACGCCCAGGCAGCGGCTCCGCGCAGCAGCCGATCCGCGTGCGCGATCAGCGCATCGCGCGATCCGCTGCGCAGAGGGCTGGGCGAGGTCGGCCTGATCACTGGGTCCCCTTTGAGCGTGTGAGCGGTCACCGGACGAGGTGACTGATTCAGGAGATTAGCAACGGAATGTGTTCCATTCAAGGAGATTTATGTTCTACCGTGAACGTTTATGATCGATTCGCGTCTGCGGCCGCTCACGCCGTTTCTGGACCGGGCGCTCTCTCGTCAGGCGCTCTCCCGCAGCACGAGGGCCGGCGCGAGGCGCTCATCGGCGTGCTCGTCCCGGTCTTCGATCAGGGCGATGAGCAGACGGAGCGCCCGCTCGCCCAGGGCGTCGAAATCCTGACGCAGGGTGGTCAGAGCGGGGCGGTACTGGGCGGCATCCGCGACGTCGTCGAATCCGACCACCGCGACGTCCTCGGGAACACGCCGGCCTGCGGACGCCAGAGAGCGCAACACGCCCAGCGCCATCTGATCGTTCGCGACGAACACCGCCGTCGCCTCCGGCGGCAGACGTTCGCCGCACACCTCTCCCGCCGCCGCGGACCAGTCACCGCGCAACGGCTCCGGCGCGGCGATCCCCGCCTCATCGAGCGCCTGCCGCCAGCCCCGCTCCCGCTCGTCAGCGGCGTAGGATGCGGCGGGGCCCGCGACGTGGTGCACGGTGCGATGGCCTCGCGCGAGCAGGTGCCGCACGGCGCGGCGCGCGCCTTCGGCGTGATCGGTCGCGATCACGGTGAAGCGCTCGTCGGGTGGAGAGTCCACGACGACGAGATGCAGCCCGGTCGATGATGCATCCTCGCGCGCCAGCGCGCTCGCCTCGTTCAGCACGATCGCCCCGTCGACTCCCTGGTCGTGCAGCCTGTCGAAGGCGCCGGCGATGTCGCCGTCCTCCCCGAGGGTGACTACGGTGAGGGCGTAACCGCGGGATGCCGCCGCTTCGGCCACCGACTGCAGCATGCGCGAGTTGCCCACCGTGGCGAGCGTCTGTGCGACCAGCCCGATCGTGCGCGTGCGGCCGGTGCGCAGCGCACGGGCTGCCCGGTTCGGGCGGTAGCCGAGTTCGGCCATGACCTGCTCGACCCGGCGCCTCGTCTCCGGGTCGACCCGCGGGCTGTCGTTCGCCACCCGAGAGACGGTCTGCCCCGACACCCCGGCCCGCTCGGCGACCATCGCCATCGACACCCGTCTCGCCTGCGGCATCCGCACCCTCCGTTCGCATGTTGACGTTATCACGGCCTCGCGCTACTGTGTTTACGTGAACATCGACGAGTCTGCTGCGCTGTCCGCCGAAGAGCTAGGGGCAGGCGTGGTCAAGCGCAGCGGCACGCTGGCCGACGGTCGCGAGCTGTTCTACTACGACGACCCCGGAACCTCCCTCGGCCCCGAGCGACGGGTGGATGTGCGGGCGCTCGATGCTCGGCCCGACACCGCCACCATGCGACAGGACGTGCTCAGCGGCGATTGGATCACCTTCGCCACCCGACGGCAGAACCGGGTGATGCTGCCCAGTGCCGACGCCGACCCCCTCGCACCCCAGACGCCGTCCAACCCCTCCGAGATCCCGTCGCGCTACGACGTCGCGGTCTTCGAGAACCGCTCCCCGTCGTTCGGTCCGGCGCTGACCGAGGCGACCGGCGGTGCCCCCGAAGCATCCGATCCGCCCCGCGATCTCGATGACCTCGCTCACCTGGACCTCGGCCGCACCCGTACGAGCATCGGCCGTTGCGAGGTGGTCTGCTTCAGCCCCGAACACTCCGGTTCGTTCGGCACGCAGTCGGTCACCAGGGCACGCACCGTGATCGAGGCGTGGGCCGACCGCACCGCCGCCCTGTCGGCGCTTCCCGGGATCGAACAGGTCTTCCCGTTCGAGAATCGCGGAGAGGCGATCGGCGTCACCCTGCCCCACCCGCACGGCCAGATCTACGCCTATCCGTACGTCACCCCGCGCACCCAGCGGCTGCTCGACAGCATCGGCCGCACCGCACCCGACCTGTTCGCCCGTGTGCTGGAGTTCGAGCAGGCCTCCGAGCGGGTCGTGCTCAGCGGCGAGCACTGGACCGCCTTCGTGCCCTTCGCGGCGCGCTGGCCGCTCGAGGTGCAGCTGATGCCCCACCGCCATGTGCCCGACCTCGCCGCGCTGAACGACGCCGAACGCGACGAGCTCGCGCCGGTGTACCTGCGTCTGCTGCGGGGGGTCGATGCCCTGTACGCCCCCGAGCGCACCCCGTCCGCCGGCGTCGGGCAGGCAGAAGCATCGGCGCTCGTGACCGCCCCGACGCCGTACATCGCCGCATGGCACCAGGCGCCGGTGCACGTCGGACGAGGCAGCGTGCGACTGCGACTGGAGCTGACCAGCCCCCGACGCGCCGCCGACAAGCTGAAGTTCCTGGCCGGATCCGAGTCGGCGATGCACGCCTGGACCGCCGAGATCCTGCCCGAGACGGCCGCAGAGCGCCTGCGCGCCGCCGTCGAATCCGTCCCCGCGCCCTGACCCGCCTTCGACCCGCAGATCTGCGAAGAAGCGCGACCTCCGACCCGATCCGGGAGACACCATGACCGCCCTGCACGACGCCCGCGGCCTGTTCGCCGACCTCACCGACCGAGAGCCCGACGGCGTCTGGTCGGCGCCGGGGCGGGTGAATCTCATCGGCGAGCACACCGACTACAACGAGGGTTTCGTGCTGCCGTTCGCCATCCCGCACCGCACCTTCGCCGCCGCCGCGGCACGCGATGACGACCGCATCCGAGTGGCCTCGACCTTCGCCGAGCAGCCCGTCGAGGTCTCCCTGCGCGACCTGGAGACGCTGTTCCCCACCGCCTCCGGCAGCGCGCCCGCCGTGCCGGAGTGGTCGGCCTACCCGCTGGGCGTGGCGTGGGCACTCCGCGCGCTGCGCGCGGACAGGACGATGTTCGGCGTGGACATCGCCATCGCCTCGGATGTGCCGGTCGGTGCCGGGCTGTCATCGTCCGCGGCGATCGAGGGCGCCGTGGCGGCTGCGCTCGCCGAGCTGTGGGCGCTCGGCATCGACCCGGTCACACTCGCGCAGGCCGGGCGGCGCGCCGAGAACGAGGCCGTCGGCGCCCCCACCGGCATCATGGACCAGATGGCGTCGACGCTCGGCCGCGCGGACGCCGCCACCTTCCTCGACTGCCGCACGCTCGAGACCCGTTCCATCCCCACCGGATTCGAGGCCGCGGGTCTCGAGCTGCTGGTGATCGACACCCGGGTGAAGCACGCGCACTCCACCGGCGGGTACCGCGAGCGACGGGAGGCCTGCGAGCGAGGGGCCGGCCTGCTCGGCATCCGGTCGCTGCGCGACGCGACCACCGCCGACCTGCCCCGCGCGGCCGCGCTCATGGACGACACCACATTCCGCCGGGTGCGTCACGTGATCACCGAGAACCAGCGCGTCCTCGACACCGTCGCGGTGCTCGAGGCCGAGGGACCGCACGGTATCGGCCAGCTGCTCGTGGCATCGCACGCCTCGATGCGCGACGATTTCGAGATCTCGGTCGCCGAGCTGGACGCCGCCGTCGACGCTGCTCTCGCGGCCGGCGCCATCGGCGCGCGGATGACCGGCGGCGGATTCGGGGGCGCGGCGATCGCCCTCGTCGAACGCACGCAGGTCGCCGCCGTCGCGGATGCCGTCGAGCGCGTCTTCGTCGATGCCGGCTTCACCGCCCCGCACATCTTCACGGTCACCCCGTCGGAGGGACCGCGCCGCGACGTGTGAGGCGCTCGCCTCGGGCAGAATGATCGGATGCTGAGGGGCGAGATGCTGCTGAGGACGGCCGAACCGCGCGACGCGCACGGCATCGCCGTGGTGCACGTGCGCGGCTGGCAGAAGGCGTACCGCGGCCTCATGCCGCAGGATGTGCTCGACGGCCTGTCGATCCCCGACCGCGAGGCCGGATGGAAGAAGATCCTCGACGACCCGGAGCGCCGCTCACTCACGTTGGTGGTGGAGCGCGACGGCGCGATCGCGGGCTGGGCAGGGTTCGGCGCCGCGCGCGATGCGGATGCCCCGGGCTCGGCCGAGCTGTGGGGCATCTACGCCCATCCCGATGCCTGGTCGACCGGGGTCGGTCACACGCTGCTGGTCGGGGTCGAGGAGGCGCTGCGCGCCGAGGGGCATGAGATCGCCTACCTGTGGGTGCTGGCCGGCAACGAACGCGCGTCGCGGTTCTACGAGCGGCACGGCTGGCACGCCGACGGCGGCGCGAAGGTCGAGAAGCGGCCCGGCCTGGTGCTCGACGAGCGGCGGCACGTCAAGCGGCTCGGCTGAACCGTCTCACAGATCGCGCGTGCGGATGGGGTACAGCCAGAAGCACAGCCAGGCGAGCGCGGCGAGACCGAACGGCACGATCCCGAGCATGACCCGGATGCCGATGTCCACCGAGCCGGGCTGGGCGTCGCCGAGCGCCGCGTCGAAGCCGCTCGCGTTCAGCACCCCGGCGGCGACGACGGCCTGCAGCACGACCGAGCCGCGCACCACGAAGCCGTTCACCCCGAAGTACACGCCCTCGCGGCGGTGACCGGTGTGCGCGGCATCCTGGTCGATGATCTGCGCGAGCACCACCTCGAGCAGCTGCAGCAGCCCACCCACGCCCACCCCGACACCCACGCCCACGAGCGCCGCGCCGAGCACGTCGCCGGGCAGCAGATACCCCACCACCGCGACGCCGAACGCCGCGACCGACCACAGCAGCGCGGTGCGCGGCGTCGTGCGGCGCACCACGGCGCTCCACAGCACGATCGAGGGGATCGCGGTGACGAACACCGCACCGAGCAGGATGCTGCCGCTGGTCTCGTCGGCCAGCAGCGAGAACTCCACGTAGAACGGGATGGCCGCCAGGATCACCGCGATCGCGCTCTGCACGAGCAGCGAGCCGAGCACGTACGGCACGAAGGCGCGGTTGGCGAACGTGTGACGCAGCTGGTCGAGCCACGGCATCGGCTGCGCGAGCACCGGCGCGCCACGGCGCTCCACCATGCCGCCGGCGAACGACCAGATCAGCAGGGCCAGGCACACCGCAGCGAGCGAGATCGCCATCCCCGGCCACCCGATCGTGCCGTACAGCAGCGGCGCCCCCGCGGTGCCGAGCACCATGCCGACGATCGCGAAGATCTGCCGCGGCACGTTGCCGCGCGCCCTCTCCTCCGTCGTGCGGAACATCTCGGGGAACAGTGCGGAGATGTTCAGCACGACCACCACGAACGCGATGTCGTAGACGGCGACGACGACGAGGAACCAGGCGATCAGTGCCGGAACCGGCAGCGCCGGCGGCATCCAGATCAGGGCGAACGCCACCGCCAGCGGGACCAGACCGAGGCCGATCCACGGGATGCGCCGGCCCCACGGCGAGCGCAGCCGGTCGGAGAGCGCCCCCACGAGCGGATTGAGCGCGGCGTTCAGGACGCCGTGCGCGATCATCGCCGCGGCGACCGCGTCAGCCGGCACGCCGAGCTGCGCGACGTAGAAGTACACCGCGAAGGCCGAGAACGTCTGGGCCATCAGCTGGATGGGGAACCCGGACGCTCCGAAGGCGATCGAGCGGGCGCGGCTGGGGGCGCCGTCGAGGCGGCGCTCGCGGATGCCGGAGAGCGTCACGCTCGCACCTCCGATCCGCGCTGCAGATCGCGCAGCGCACGCCATCCCAGCCGCACGAGACCCTCGTCGGCGATCGCCTGCTCGACCACGGGGTCGTTCAGCAGTCGCAACTCGTATCCGCGCTTGGCGGCGGCGTAATCGACCGCGCCGCGCAACTCGTCGCCGTCGACCATGGGATGCAGGTAGAGCTCGGTCACGCCGGCCGGCACCCGGCGCAGTAGGGCGAGGAAACCGTCGCGCACCTGCTCGTAGGTCTCCTCCTGCGCGGTGCCCTCCGCCGCGAGCTCGAACGGGTGCGTCCACAATCGGTCGGGGATGACGATGCCCGCGGCATCCGCGGCGGCGACGGCCTCGCCGAAGCGCCGCAGCTGATCCGCGTCCAGCGGCACGCCGTCGGGATGCCGCGGCAGCCGGAACGGCAGGCCGTGCCGCGCGGCGAGATCCAGCACGGCCGGGAGGAGATCGCGCCCGGTCTCGAGACCGTAGACGGACCCCATGTGGTTGTCGAGATGAGTGACGTCGACGCCGGCGGCGAGCGCCGCGTCCAGCTGGGCGGCGAGCTCTGCCGCCACCTCACGGGCATCGGCCTGCTCTTCCACGGCGCGCACCGTGCTGGGGAAGAACCCGCCGGGGTCGCTCAGCTTCGCACCGGTGGTGAGCGGACGCCATCGGTAGGCGGTCCACTCGCTGGTGAGCACGAGATGCACGCCCACGTCGAGATCGGTGCGGGCCGCCGCGAAGGCGAGCGCCTCCGGCGACCACGGGCACGGCACCATGACGGTGGCGGAGTCGATCCGACCGGCATCCGACAGCGCCGCGATCGCCTGGTTGGCCGCATGGCACATGCCGAAGTCGTCGGCGTTCAGGATGATCGCCCTGGTCTCCTCGGCGAGACCCAGCCGGGTGGTGAGCATCAGCGTCTCCTGCCCTCGGGGGACAGCGCACGGCCGAACAGCGTCGAGCGCAGGGCGGCTGCCGCCTGGCTGATCGCGCCGACCAGGGGCGCCTCCGTGCCGAACGCCGCGGTCGTGAATCGCAGCGGCAGGCGGTCGGCGAACTCGGCGGCCACTTTCCGCACCGCTCCGGCCAGCTGCGGGTGCGTCGCCGCGCCGGCGAGCACGAACACCTCGGGATCGAGCACGAGCGCGATGGTGCCGCAGGTGAGGACGATGCGTCTGGCGACCTCGGCCACCACCTCGCCCGCCGCGGGATCGCCGTCCTCCGCCGCGGCGAGCTGGCCGCTCAGACCCCGTGCGGGGTCACTGCCGTGGGCGAGCGCGAGGTCGGCGATCACCTCGTCGTTCAGCACCGGGGCGCCGACCGGCAATGGCGTCTGCGGCACGTACTGCACCTCGCCCGCCAAGCCGGAGGCACCGCGATGCAGCACTCCGTCGATGACGATGCCGGCGCCCATCCCGTCGTCCAGCACGGTGAGCAGCGCGAAACTCGTGGTGTCATCGCCGACCGGGCCGGACAGCTCGGCGAGCGCGGCGAGGTTCACGTCGTTCTCGATGCGCACCGGGCAGCCGAGCAGGTCGCCGAGTGTCTGCCGCAGGGCGCCGCCGTCCGGTCCCAGATCGTCGCGCACCTGCCCGTCGGCGGTGACGACGCCAGGGGCGCCGACGATCACCGCGTGCAACGGCGCCGACCGGCGGCAGCCGTCGATCAGCCCGGCGATCGCGTCCGCGCGCTCGCGACCGGTCGGCACCGGCGCGCTGTCCTGCGCTCGCACCTTGCCGGACGGATCGACGATCACGACGTGCGCGGTGTGGTGGTCGAGATGAACGGCGGCGGCGAAGCCGAGGTGCGGGTGCAGCGACACACGGGTCGCCGCCGGTCCTTTCGTCGCGCGGTCCTCTCCTGCCGGTACGACGAAGTCTGCGGCTTCGAGCATCCGCAGCACCTGCGTGACGGCGGTCCGCGACAGCCCCGTCTCCTGCATCAGCTCGGCGCGGGTCAAGCGGCCGCGCCGAGCGAGAGCCTCCAGGAGCGCCCTCGCGTTGAGCGATCGCAGCAGGGTCTGCGGTCCGGCCAGCGGTCGTGTCACGGTGTTCCTTGCGCGTCGATCGGGCCAGTATGGCATTTCGCGTCACACGTGTCGAGGGCGCACGTGTCGAGGCCTGCAGTCCGCCGCCGGTTACGAGGAGGGCAAGGCGCTGCTCGGTCGCCCAGCCCTCCCCGATGTCACACTTTTCAGCATGTGTCACGTCTATCGGAGCGCCATTCGCAGAAAAGTGTGACATGTGGGCGGGTTGCAGCACCGCGGATAAGTGGGCGCGGCCGCACCTCAGCCGAGGGCGGTCATGACGTGTTTCACGCGGGTGTAGTCGTCGAAGCCGTACTGCGAGAGGTCCTTGCCGTAGCCGGAGTGCTTGAAGCCGCCGTGCGGCATGTCCGACACGAACGGCATGTGGGTGTTCACCCAGACGCAGCCGAAGTCGAGCTCGCGGGTGAAACGCATCGCCCTGGTGTGATCCCGCGTCCAGACCGACGCGGCCAGCGCGTACCGCACGCCGTTCGCCAGGGCGAGCGCCTCGTCGTCGGTCTCGAACGCCTGCACGGTCAGCACGGGCCCGAACACCTCGTTCTGCACGGCTTCGTCGTCCTGCCGCATCCCCGACACGATGGTCGGCTCGAAGAAGTACCCGCGGTCGCCGTGACGGTGCCCGCCGGTCTCCACCCGTGCGTGCGCGGGCAGGCGATCGACGAAGCCCTGCACCTGGGCGAGCTGCGCCGCGCTGTTCAGTGGCCCGAAGAAGACGCCCTCCTCGTGCGGACCGCCGGTGCGAGCGTGCGTCCGTGTACGGTCGACGAGCGCGCGCACGAGATCGTCGTGCACCGCGGCGTGCACGATCACTCTGGTGGCCGCCGTGCAGTCCTGACCCGCGTTGAAGAACGCCGCAGCGACGATGCCCTCCGCCGCCTTCTCGAGCGGCGCGTCGCCGAGGACGACCGCCGGAGCCTTGCCGCCCAGTTCGAGATGGACCCGTTTGAGATCGGATGCCGCCGACCGGGCGACCGCCATCCCGGCGCGCACCGATCCGGTGATCGCGACCATCTGCGCGGCCGGGTGCGCGATGAGCGCGGCACCCGTCTCGCGATCGCCGAGGACGACGTTGAGCGCTCCGGCCGGCGTGTGCTGCGCCACGACCTCGGCGAGCAGCAGCGTGGAGCGCGGGGTCGTCTCGGCGGGTTTGAGCACCACGGTGTTGCCGGCGGCGAGCGCAGGAGCGATCTTCCACACCGCCATGTTCAGGGGATAGTTCCACGGTGTGACCTGGCCGATGACCCCGATCGGCTCGCGGCGCACGAACGAGGTGTGCCCGGCGAGGTACTCGGCCGCCGCGCGGCCCTCGAGACTTCTCGCGGCGCCGGCGAAGAAGCGCAGCTGGTCGACGGACTGGTCGATCTCGTCGGCGACGAGTGTCGCGCGGGGCTTGCCGGTGTCCTGCGATTCCAGATCGGCGAACTCCTCGGCGCGCTCGGCCATCGCGTCGGCGATGCGGAACAGCGCCAACTGCCGCTCGGCGGGAGTCGTGTCACGCCAGATGGGGAAGGCGGCGGTCGCCGCCTCATACGCGGCGTCCACGTCGGTGCTGTCCGAGATCGGGATGCTGCCGTGCACCTCCTCGGTGACCGGATCGATCAGTGCGCGTCGTCCCGTGCCTGCGGCGTCGCACGACGCCCCGGCGATGTGGTTCTGCAACGTGGTCTGCATGCGCGACACGATAGCCGCTCTGCTACGAATTCGGCAGTGTTCTGATAGAAACTCTGCGAATTCAGTTGCCAGAGGTGCGCCCTATTGACAGAATCGACACATGACCGACAAGACGAAGGCTCCCGTGCTCGACGATGTGTCCAAGCGCATCATCGAACTGCTGCAGCAGGACGGCCGCCGCCCGTACGCCGAGATCGGTCGCGCGGTCGGCCTGAGCGAGGCGGCGGTCCGCCAGCGTGTGCAGCGCCTCACCGAGTCGGGCATCATGCAGATCGTCGCGGTGACCGACCCGCGCCAGCTGGGCTTCTCGCGGATGGCGATGATCGGCATCCGGGTGCAGGGCGATCCGCGCGAGGTCGCGGAGGCCGTCAAGGCGTACGACGAGATCGCGTACGTCGTCGTGACGCTCGGCGCGTACGACGTGCTGGCCGAGGCGATCTGCGAGAGCGACGAGGATCTACTGGACCTGGTCTCCACGCGGGTGCGCACCATCCCCGGCGTGGTGCACACCGAGTGCTTCCTCTACGCCGGGCTGCACAAAGACTTCTACAACTGGGGAACGCGCTGAGCGTGTGACCGTTCGCAACGGAGCGACACTCATGGGAACAACCGTCTTCGAACGGCTCCGCCCCGCCGCGGCAGTCGTGGACCACGCGCTGCGCGACACGCGGCACGGCGTGTTCTGGCTCGACGAGCTCGAGCGCACCGCCCACCCGGAGCTGACCGGCGAGGTCCGCGCCGATCTCGTCGTCGTCGGCGGCGGGTACGCCGGGCTGTGGACCGCCGTCCGCGCGAAGGAGCGCGACCCGCAGCGCAGCGTCGTGCTGATCGAGGCCAACAGGGTGGGCTGGGCGGCATCCGGTCGCAACGGCGGATTCTGCGAGGCCAGCCTCACCCACGGCCGCGAGAACGGCATGAACCGGTGGCCCCGGGAGATGGCGCAGCTCGAGCGGCTGGGGCTCGAGAACCTCGACGGCATCCAGCGCACGGTCGAGCGCTACGGGATGGACGTCGAGTGGGAGCGCACCGGGCAGCTGGCCGTCGCCGTCGAGCCCCACGAAGTCGAGTGGATGCAGGGCGAGAGCTTCCTCGATCAGGCCGCCGTGCAGGCCGAGGTGGCCTCGCCCACCTACCTCGCCGGCTCATGGGATCGCGACGGGTGCGCCATGGTGCATCCGGCGAAGCTCGCACTCGAGCTGGCCCGCGTCGCGACCGAACTCGGCGTGCAGATCTTCGAGCGCACCCGGGTCACCGGGGTCTCGGGCACCGGCACCCAGACGGTGAGCACCGAGCGGGGCTCGGTCGTCGCCGACCACGTCGCCCTCGCCACCAACGCCTTCCCCTCCCTGCTCACGCGCAACCGGCTGATGACCGTTCCGGTCTACGACTACGTGCTGATGACCGAGCCGCTGACCGCGGCGCAGCGAGAGGACATCGGCTGGCGCAACCGGCAGGGTCTTTCCGACAGCGGCAACCAGTTCCACTACTACCGACTGAGCGCGGACGACCGGATCCTGTTCGGCGGGTACGACGCGATCTACCACTTCGGCGGCAAGGTGCGCGAGCGCTACGAGGAGCGGCCCGAGAGCTTCCGTCGCCTGGCGTCGCACTTCTTCACGACGTTCCCGCAGCTCGAGGGACTGCGGTTCACCCACCGGTGGGCGGGCGCGATCGATTCGTGCAGCCGGTTCTGCGCGTTCTTCGGCACCGCCCGCCGTGGCCGCGTCGCCTATGCCAGCGGCTTCACCGGCCTCGGCGTCGGCGCGACCCGCTTCGCCGCCGACGTCATGCTCGACGAGCTGGAAGGCCTGCGCACGGAGCGCACCGCGCTCGAGATGGTGCGCACCCGCCCGATCCCCTTCCCGCCCGAACCCGCCGCGGCGATCGGCGTGAACCTCGTGCGCGCCGCCATGAACCGGGCTGATCACAATCAGGGCCGGCGCAACCTGTTCCTGAAGGCACTCGACGCCGTCGGGATGGGGTTCGACTCATGACCGGGATCGCGCGGGCCGGCGCCGTGACGGATGCCGCCGGCATCCCTCTCGCGCACGAGCCCCTCCCGGCGTCGGAGCGTCGCAAGGGGGCCCCGCGCGCCGGCGCCTTCGAGCTCGGCGTCTTCGGAGGTGTCGAGATCGGGGTGTGGGAGATGACGCCGGGGGTCGCCGCGGATGTCGAGAGCGACGAGGTTTTCGTCGTGCTGTCAGGCCGCGCCCGGGTCGACTTCGCGTCGCCGGAGCTGCCGTCCATCGACATCGGCCCCGGCGCCGTCGTGCGCCTGGCGTCGGGTATGCGAACCGTCTGGACCGTGACCGAGACCCTGCGCAAGGTGTACCTGGCCTGCTGATCTCCGTCTCGCCGGGCGCTGGGCGCGCTCGTCAATCGCGGTGCGCGAGCACGGCGAGGTGCAGCGCCGCGAGCGTCTCGCCGTCGTCGAGGTCGGCACCGGTGAGTTCGGAGATCAGGGCCAGCCGCTGATAGAACACCGAACGGGACAGGTGTGACGCCCCCGCGGCGGCCGTGCGACTGCCCGGATGCGCGACCACGGCGCGCAGCACCCGGATGAGGTCGCCGCCGGTGGCCTCGTCGTGGCGGATCAACGGCGCCAGCAGCCGCGTGCTGTGCTCGCGCAGCCTGTGGTCACCGCCGAGCTCCGCGGCCAGGCGTGCGAGCGGACGCTCCGCGACCCGCAGCAGCTCGCCCGCGCTCGTGGTGCGCGCGAGCCGGCGCACCAGGGTGAGCGCAGCACGCAGCTCCTCGACCGAGTCGGCCGCATCGCTCACGGCCAGCGCGCCGAGCCCCGACAGGGCGGCATCCGGCAGCCGATGCCCTCGGGGCAGCGAGACCAGCATCAGCCGCTCGGCGCCGACCACCGCAGACAGGCACCGCCCGCCGTGCACCGCGAGCCGATCGGTCAGAGCCTCGGGCAGCCAGGCATCGGCGGGCGGCGTCCCGGGGCCCGCGGCCACGGCGTGGAGTGCGCGCCGGTGCACCGGGAATCCGGCCGCCTGCAGGCGAGCCTGGATGTCCGCCTCGGTGACGAACCGCTCGCCCAGCAGCGCCCCGAGCAACAGATCTCCCCGCAGTCGGGTCCAGACGTCCGAGGGCTCGGCCAGGCGCGAGAGCGCCAGCGTCGTCGCCGCCTGCTCGAGCACCGTCGCCCGTCCGGCGGGGTGCGGTGGCCCGGGCAGCGCGACGAGCTCCCCCCAGTGGATGCCGCGCGCCGCGACCGGAACCCGCGTCCATCCCTCCGGCCGGCGCACAGAGCGGTCGATCCAGCCGGTGAACGCGTCCGCGTCCGTGAGGTCGAACGCGTCGCCGACGACGAGCTCGTGGGTCAGATCCTCCAGCACCACCGGCGCGCGCAGGGCACGGGCCGTCTCCTGCACGACGACCTCCACGGCGGCCCCGCGCAGGCTGAGCCCGGTGTACAGCTCGTGCAGTCGCTGCCGCTCCTGCAGCGCGTCCAGCTGCCCGGCGATGATCCGCCGGTGCACGGCCTCGGTGACGGCGACGAACTTCACCTCGCTCTCGAGCACGATCAGGGCGAGTCCTCGCCGGCGGCACGCCGCCACGAAGGCCGGCGGCGCGACGGCGAAGCGCGTACCCAGCTCGAGCACGACACCGGCGGCGCCGACCGCGGCCAGGGATGCGGCGAGCGCACCGAGCGCTTCGGCGCTTCCCGGCCACCCGGCAGCCGTCGTCAGCACGAGCTCCCCGCCATCGAGCAGCGCCGCGACCCGATCACTGTCGGAGACGTGCACCCAGCGCACGGCGGCGTCGAGTGCGGCACCGCCGACGAGCACCTCCGGCACCCCACGACGCAACGGCTCGACGTCGAGCACGTCCCGCACGCGGGGCAGCGCGGAACTGTCCGGACGATCTGTCCGAACGGACGCGGAATCCCGACGGTCCGAAGGCATACATCCATCCTGTCCTCTGGAAGCATGGCGAGCAAGCCGCGCGACCGCCTCTCGGTCAGACTGTTCGGTGCGGCCCGATCCGACCCGAGGAGGAGAACGCGTGACCACCATCCGACACTTCATCGGCGGCGCAGACGCCGGCGAAGCCGCCCGCACGCTGCCCGTCTACGACCCGGCCACCGGCGACGCGCACCGCCAGGTCGCCGCCGCCTCGGCCGCCGAGGTCGAACAGGCCATCCAGGTGGCGAGGGCGGCGCAGCCCGCCTGGCGGTCATCGACGCTGATCAAGCGCGCCGACGTGTTCTTCCGGCTCCGCCAGATCCTCGCCGAGCGGACGGACGAGCTCGCCGCGATCGTCACCAGCGAGCACGGCAAGGTGCTGTCGGACGCGGCGGGAGAGGTGTCGCGCGGCATCGAGAACGTCGAGTTCGCCGCCGGCCTGCTGCACCACTTGAAGGGCGAGCGCGCCGAGCAGGTCGCCCGTGGCGTCGACGTGCACTCGGTCAAGCAGCCGGTGGGCGTCGTCGCCGCCATCACGCCGTTCAACTTCCCGGTGATGGTGCCGCTGTGGATGGTCGCCAGTGCCATCGCCTGCGGGAACACCGTCGTGCTCAAGCCGAGTGAGAAGGACCCGTCGGCGGCGATCTGGCTCGCGAAGGCCTTCCAGGAGGCGGGTCTGCCCGACGGCGTGCTCAACGTCGTGAACGGCGACAGGGAGGCCGTCGACACGCTGCTCGAGTCGAAGGACGTCGCTGCCGTGAGCTTCGTCGGCTCCACTCCCATCGCGAAGTCCATCTACGAGCGCGCCTCGGCGAACGGCAAGCGGGTGCAGGCGCTGGGCGGAGCGAAGAACCACATGGTCGTCATGCCGGATGCCGACATCGACGGCGCGGCCGCCGCCGCCGTCTCGGCGGCATACGGTTCCGCCGGAGAGCGGTGCATGGCGGTGTCCGTGCTGGTGGCGGTGGGCGACATCGCCGATGACCTCGTCGAGGGCATCCGCTCCCGTATCGGCGAACTGCGGATCGGGCCGGGCACGGATGCCGCGAGCGAGATGGGCCCGCTGATCACCCGCGAGCACCGCGACCGAGTCGCCTCGTACGTCGCGGGCGCCGAAGCCGAGGGCGCCACGGTCGTCGTGGACGGCACGACGAAGAGCTTCGACGGCGACGGCTTCTTCATCGGCGTCTCGCTGCTCGACCGGGTGCGGCCGGGCATGAAGGTCTACGAGGACGAGATCTTCGGCCCCGTGCTGGCCGTGGTGCGCGTGGACAGCTATGCCGAGGCGGTCGACCTGATCAACGCCAACGCGTTCGGCAACGGCACCGCGATCTTCACGCGTGACGGCGGCACGGCCCGGCAGTTCGAGTTCGACATCGAGGTGGGGATGGTGGGCGTGAACGTGCCGATCCCGGTGCCGGTCGGCGCGTTCTCGTTCGGCGGGTGGAAGAACTCCCTGTTCGGCGACTCGCACATCTACGGTCCGGAGTCGATCCACTTCTACACCCGCTCGAAGGTGGTCACCACGCGCTGGCCCGACCACACCCCCGCCCAGGTCGACCTCGGCTTCCCGAGCAACCACTGACGCCGACGGCGAAGGAGCACAGACATGGCACAGTTCACCGACCGTCACGGCATGACGCACCCCCTCCCCTCCCCGGACGCCGAGGCGCAGGTGCGGGCCGACGACCGCAGGCACGTCTTCCACTCGTGGAGCGCTCAGGCTCTCATCGACCCGGTGCCGGTGGCCGCGGGCGAGGGGTCGACCTTCTGGGACTATGCGGGCAACGCGTACCTGGACTTCTCCAGTCAGCTGGTGAACCTGAACCTCGGTCACCAGCATCCCGACCTGGTCGCCGCCATCCAGCGGCAGGCCGGCCGCCTCGCGACCATCCAGCCCTCTGTCGCCAACGATGTGCGCGGCGAGCTCGCCCGGCTCATCACGGAGGTCGCGCCCGACGGGTTCGAGAAGGTGTTCTTCACGAACGGCGGCGCAGAGGCGGTCGAGTACGCGGTGCGCATGGCCCGGCAGTCGACCGGCCGCCGCAAGGTGATGTCGATGTACCGCAGCTACCACGGCTCGACGTCGACGGCGATCTCGCTGACCGGCGACCCGCGCCGCTGGGCGAACGATCCGAGCGACATCGGCGCGGTCCGCTTCTTCGGCCCGTACCTGTACCGCTCGCCGTTCCACTCCGACACGGCCGAGCAGGAGGCCGAGCGCGCACTCGCCCACCTCGAGCAGACCATCCTGCTCGAGGGCCCGGCGACGATCGCCGCGATCATCATCGAGACCGTGGTCGGCACCAACGGAGTCATCCCGCCGCCACCCGGCTACCTGCAGGGTGTGCGCGAACTGTGCGACCGGCACGGCATCCTCTACATCGCCGACGAGGTGATGGTCGGGTTCGGGCGCCTCGGCGAGTGGTTCGGCATCGACGCGTTCGACGCCGAACCCGACCTGATCACCTTCGCGAAGGGCGTGAACTCCGGCTATGTGCCGCTGGGCGGCGTGGTGATCTCCGACCGGGTCGCGTCCCATTTCGACACCGTCCCGTTCCCCGGCGGACTCACCTACTCCGGCCACCCCCTCGCCTGCGCGGCGGGTGTCGCGACCTTCGAGGTCTTCCGACGGGACGGCATCCTGGAGCGCGTGCGAGACCTGGGCGAGCGCGTCGTCGGCCCGACCATCCGCTCCTGGGTCGACCGGCATCCGAGCGTCGGCGAGGTGCGCGGCCTCGGGCTCTTCTGGGCCGTCGAGCTGGTGCGCGACAGGCAGACCCGCGAGCCGCTCGTGCCGTTCAACGCCTCGGGGCCGGATGCCGCCCCGATGGGCGCGTTCGCGTCGGCGGCGAAGAAGGCCGGCGTGCGGCCGTTCACCCACTTCAACCGCACGCACATCGCCCCGCCACTGGTGATCTCGGAGGAGGAGCTCGTCCGCGGACTCGGCGCGATCGACGAGGCCCTGTCGGTGGCGGACGAGTACGCGGATGCGGCGGACGAGAGGACGACGGCATGAACGCGCGGAGCGAGCGGTGGCAGCAGCAGGCGTCCGATCACCTGTGGATGCACTTCACCCGGCAGTCCACGATGCACGCCGGGCACGTGCCGATCATCACCAGGGGCGAGGGGCACCACATCTGGGATGCCGACGGCCGCCGATACATCGACGGGCTCGCGGGACTGTTCGTGGTCAACGCCGGGCACGGCAGGCGCCGTCTCGCCGAGGCCGCAGCCCGGCAGGCCCAGGAACTGGCCTTCTTCCCGCTGTGGTCGTACGCGCACCCGTCGGCGATCGAACTGGCCGACCGACTGGCGGATCACGCCCCCGGCGACCTCGACCGGGTGTTCTTCAGCACCGGCGGCGGTGAGGCCGTCGAGACCGCCTTCAAGCTCGCCAAGCAGTACTGGCGGCTGGTCGGCAAGCCGGGCAAGCACAAGGTCATCTCGCGGTCGGTCGCCTACCACGGCACCCCGCACGGCGCGCTGGCGATCACCGGCATCCCGGCGATGAAGGAGATGTTCGAACCCGTGACGCCGGGGGGCTTCCGAGTGCCGAACACGAACTTCTACCGCGCCGCCGAGATGGGCGCACCCGCCGACGACCCCGAGGCGTTCGGCCGCTGGGCCGCCGATCGCATCGAGGAGATGATCCTCTTCGAAGGCGCAGACACGGTGGCCGCCGTCTTCCTCGAGCCGGTGCAGAACTCCGGCGGATGCTTCCCTGCCCCTCCCGGCTACTTCCGGCGGGTGCGCGAGATCTGCGATCGGCACGACGTGCTGCTGGTCTCCGACGAGGTGATCTGCGCGTTCGGGCGGCTGGGCCACATGTTCGCGTGCGACGGGTACGGATACGTGCCCGACATGATCACCTGCGCCAAGGCGATGACCAGCGGCTACGCGCCGATCGGGGCGACGATCGTGTCGAACCGCGTCTACGAGCCGTTCTCGAAGGGGCAGACCTTCTTCCCGCACGGGTACACGTTCGGCGGGCACCCCGTGTCGGCGGCCGTGGCGCTGGAGAACCTCGACATCTTCGAGGAGGAGGGCCTGAACGCGCACGTGCGCGAGAACTCTCCCCTGTTCCGCGCCGAGCTCGAGACGCTGCTCGACCTGCCGATCGTGGGCGATGTGCGCGGCGACGGCTACTTCTTCGGCATCGAGCTCGTCAAGGAAAAGTCGACCAGGGAGACCTTCGACGCCGATGAGTCCGAGCGGCTGCTGCGCGGGTTCCTGTCGAAGGCGCTGTTCGACGCCGGCCTGTACTGCCGCGCCGACGACCGCGGCGACCCCGTCATCCAGCTCGCCCCGCCGCTGACCATCGGGCAGCCGGAGTTCCGCGAGATCGCCGACATCCTGCGCGGGGTGCTGAGCGAGGCCTCCGGCATCCTCTGAGGCGTCCGGACGACGAAGGCCGCCCCGTCCCTCCTCCTCGGAGGCCACGGGGCGGTTCTCGTCTGACGCGTCTCAGCCGGCCTCGTAGACCCGCTCGCCCTCGACCCACGTGCCGAGCACCCGGGTGTCGCCGATCTCGTCGGCGGGGCCGTCGAAGGGATCGCGGTCGAGCAGGGCGAGGTCGGCGAGCATCCCGACCCGGATGCTGCCGGTCTCGGGCAGGCTGTTCACCCGGGCGGATCCCGCCGTGTACGCCTGCAGCGCCGTGCCCAGGTCGATCGCCTGCTCGGGCAGGAACGCCGGATAGTCGCCCTCCCACTCCGACGGGGCGGAGCGCCGGTTCACCGCGGTGTGGATCGCGGCCATCGGATCGGGTGTGGAGACCGACCAGTCGCTGCCGGCGGCGAGCGCGGCGCCGGCGCGAAGCAGGTCGCCGAACGGATACTGCCAGCTCGAGCGCTCATCGCCGAGGAACGGCAGGGTCAACTCGACCATCTGCGGCTCGAGCGTCGCCCACAGCATCTGCATGTTGGCGGTCACCCCGAGCCGCCGGAAGCGCGGCACGTCGTCGGGGTGCACCACCTGGATGTGCGAGATGTGATGCGGGTTTCCCCGCGGGCCGTTGCGGCGCAGCGCCTCCTCGGCGGCGTCGAGGCATTCCCGCACCGCGCGGTCGCCGATGGCGTGGAAGTGCAGGGTGAACCCGAGGGCGTCCAGCCGGGCGGCCGCCTCTTTGAGCAGCTCGGGCTCCACGAAGGAGATGCCGGAGTTGTCGGTGCGGTGTCCGTGTCCGTCGCAGTAGGGCTCCAGCATCGACGCGGTGAAGTTCTCCGCCACGCCGTCCTGCATGATCTTGATGCTCGTCGCGGCGAAGCGGCCCGCCCGCCCCGCCGCGCGCATCGCGACGAGGTGGTCGATCTGCTCCAGCCCCTTGTTTCGGTCCCACCACAGCGAGCCGACGACGCGGGCGGAGAGCTCTCCCGCCCGGGCGGCCGCGACGTAGACCGGCAGCGGATCACCGGCGTCGCCGTACTGCGTGCCCACGATGGCGTCCTGCCAGGCGGTGATCCCGAAGGAGTGCAGATGCCGCTGCCCGACGGCGAGCGCTTCACGCAGGCGTGCGTGCGGCTCGGGCGGCAGCAGCCGGTTCACGAGCCCCATCGCCCCCTCGTGCAGCGTGCCGGAGGGGTGACCGTCGGCGTCGCGTTCGATCCGGCCGTCCGCCGGGTCCGGGGTGTCGCGGGTGATGCCGGCGAGCTCCAGCGCGCGGCTGTTCACCCACGCGCCGTGCCCGTCGCGGTTGGGCAGGAAGGCCGGCCGGTCCGCGACGGCGGTGTCGAGCGCGGCGGCCGTCGGGGTGCCGCCGGGGAAGGCCGACATTTGCCATCCGCCGCCGAGCACCCACTCGTCGCGCGGATGCTCTTCCGCATAGCGGCGGATGCGATCCAGGTACTCGTCCTGGGTGCCGATGTCGGCCAGATCGCAGCGCAGCATGTCGAGTCCGCCCCACAGCGGGTGCACATGGGCGTCCTGGAACCCGGGAATGAGCAGGCGGCCGTCGAGGTCGACGACCTCGGTGCCGGCGCCGATCAGCTCGGCGGCATCCGCACCGACCGCGACGATGCGGCCGTCGCGCACGGCGACGGCGTCGGCGCGGGCGCGCGACGCGTCGGAGAGGAACACGCGCCCGCCGTGGGCGCCGCCGGTGAAGACGAGATCGGCGGGCATGTCAGCCTCCTGCCATGGTGCGGGCGATCTGGGACGCCGAGTCTCCAGCGCGCTTGAGGACGAGGGCGACCAGCCCGAGTGCGACCAGGGTGAGCGCCAGCATGACGGTCGACACGGCCGCGATCTCGGGACGCAGGCCGCTGCGCAGCGAGCTGAGCACGTACACCGGCCACGGCGTCGTGCCCGACACCTGCACGAACGCCGACACGATCGTGTTGTCCAGGCTCAGGGTGAACGAGAGCAGGAACCCGGCGAGCACCGCCGGCATGGCGAGCGGCAGCGTGACCTTCAGGAACGTGCGCGCGGGCGTCGCGTAGAGGTCGGCCGAGGCCTCCTCGAGACGCGCGTCCTGACCGACCAGGCGCGCTCTGACGATGTACGACACGATCGCGATCGAGAACAGCGAGTGGCCGATCACGAGTCGCGCGGTGCCGTCGCTGAAGAGGGCCATGCCCAGGTCCTGGCCCAGGAAGACGAGCCAGGGCAGCAGCGCGACCGCGTCGACGATCTCGGGCGTCACCGACACGAGCAGCAGCAGCCCGAGGAACCACCAGGCCCACCGGCCGGGACGCCGTGCCATCGCGATGCCGGCGAGCGTGCCCAGCAGCGATGCCAGCAGCGCGGCGATGAGGCCGGTGCGCAGCGACACCATGACGGCCTCGCGGATCACCGGCCGCTCGACGAGGGCGGCGAACGGCGCGAAGCTGAAGCCGTCCCACGCGACGAGCAGGCGCCCCGAGTTGAACGACGAGATGATGATGACCACGATCGGCAGGAACAGGAAGGCGAACACCAGCACCGCCCAGACGGTCAGCATCCGGTCTCCGGCGCGGCCTGCACGACGCCGTGACTGCGCGGTCATACGGCCGCCTCCTTCGTGACGGGGCCGGCGGCGGACTCCACCGGCACGGGTCCGAGCACGAGGCGGCTCCGCATCCGGAACGGCAGCGACACCAGCCAGAGCACCGCGGCCGCGACCGCCACGGTCAGGGCGATGACCAGGATCAGCATCACCGCCATCGCCGAGCCGAGCGCCCAGTTCTGCGCGGTGCCGAACTGACTCGCGACGAGCTGCCCGATCATGTTGCCCTGGGCGCCGCCGAGCACGGTCGCCGTGATGTAGTCGCCCATGAGCGGGATGAACACCAGCAGCACGCCGGCGATGATGCCCGGCCGGGCGAGCGGCACCGTCACCCGCAGGAACGTCGACGCCGGGCCGGCGCCGAGATCGTTGCTCGCCTCGCGCAGCGGGGCGGTCACGCGGTCGAAGGCGACGAACAGCGGCAGGATCATGAGCGGCAGGTAGTTGTAGACCACCCCGATGAGCACGGCCGAGCGCGTGTAGAGGATCTCGAGCGGCCCATCGGTGAGCCCCGCGCCCTGCAGCAGCGACGACAGCCACCCCTCCGGCGCCAGCACGACCTGCCACCCGAGCGTGCGCACCAGGAAGTTCGTCCAGAACGGCACCATCACGAGCGCGAGCAGCAGCCCCCGGCGTTCCGGCGGCGCCTTGACCGCCATCCAGTAGGCGACCGGCAGTCCGATGATCAGGCACAGCAGCGTGCCGAGCACGCCGACCCAGAGGGTGTTCTGGAACGTGGCGAAGAAGGTCGGCGAGAGGGCTTCGAGGTATCGGTCGAACGACAGCCGGTCGTTGGCGTGCGTGCCGAAGATGCCGGGCTTGTAGCCGAAGCTGAACCACACCACCATCGCGATGGGCGCGACGAAGAAGATCAGCAGCCACGCCCACGCCGGCAGCGCCAGCGCGAAGCGCGGGCTACGCACCGGCGGCGGCCTTCGTCTTGTTCCAGATCTCGACGATGCGCTCCTGCGCCTCGGTGACCTCGCCCTCGTGCATGGTCTTCACCTGCGCCTCGTCGAAGAAGACCATGTCGAGCATCTCGAGCCCGGCCTCCTCGGCGGCCTCGCGGATGCCCTTCGCGCCGGTGTCGTAGCCGATGTAGTCGACCTGCGCGAGCTGGTTCTCGGGGGTGAGGATGAAGTTCAGGAAGGCGTGCGCGGCCTCGGGATGCGGTGCACCGGTCGCGAGGGCCCAGTTGTCCATCCACAGTTCGGTGTCGGGCGCGCCGAGCACCCACTGCCAGCGCTCCGGGTCGGGCGATTCCATGATGCCGATGCGGGCGTCGCCGTTCCACACCTGCATGAGCACGTGCGAGGCCTGCGGGATGGCGCTGCCACCCGGGTAGGAGTCGAACGCCGAGATGTGCGGCGCGAGCTCCTCGACGAGGAACTTCTCGCACGCGTCGAGGTCCGCAGGATCGGTGGTGTTCCAGTCGATCCCGTTGGCCCAGTAGTAGATGCCGCCGAGCGGCGCCGGGTCGTCGAGCACGGAGGTCTTGCCCGAGGCCTCGTTCTGGGCGGCGTCGATGAAGTCGTTCCAGGTCTTCAGCTCGCGCGTGATGACGGTCTTGTCGTACACGAATCCCGTGGTGCCCCAGGCCTTGCAGATGGAGTACTCGTTCTCGGGATCCCACTCGCGGCCGAGGAACGCCGGGTCCATGTGCTCGATGTTCGGGATCAGGTCGAGGTTGAGCTTGGCGAGCAGGCCGTTCTCGATCATCTGCGGGATGAACACGCCGGTCGGCACGACGAGGTCGTAACCGCTCGTGCCCTTCGCCGCGACGAGCTTGGCGATCATCTCCTCGTTCGACGCGAACGTGTCCATCACGACCTTCGTGCCGTGCTCGTCGGTGAACGCCTCGACGACCTCCGGGGCGTCGTACTCTCCCCAGCTGTAGACCGAGAGAGTGTCTTCGACGGTCCCGCCGGTGGCCTGCGGTGCGGGTTGACCTCCGCCGCCCGGCGAACACGCCGTGAGGACTCCCGCGGCGCCCAGCGCCGCGAGGGTGCCGATGAATCCGCGGCGGGTGAGCTGGTGCCGCAGCACGGGTGCGAGGCTGCTGTCGGCGAGGATGCGGATGCCGGATGCGTCGTTCATGTGTGCACTCCTTCGTGCGTTTCGGGCAGTGGTCGGTGGTTCTCCGGTCAGGCGTTCACCGTGTCGGGGAGCGCGATGACGTGCGTGGCGGTGGTGGGGACGCCCTCGGCCGCGAAAAGCCGGACGTGCTCCGGCGACCAGGCGCAGCGCACCGGATCGTCCTCGCGCACGCGGGGCGCGGTGGGCGCCGGAGTGCGCACGAGCAGGGTCTGCCCGTCGCCGATCCCGACCACCACCTGCAGTGTCTCGCCCAGGTGCGAGACGCCGAGCACGCGCCCGTCCACGCCGGTCTCGATGGAGTGCGGACTCTCCAGCCGGATGAACTCCGGCCGGATCGCCGCGAGCGCAGGTGCTCCCGCGGCGACCCGTTCTCCGCCCCAGCGCCCCGCGAACGTGCCCCGTGTGGTCTGCACGGCATCGGCCTCATCGGCGGTGCCGTGCAGGAAGTTCTGCTGTCCGATGAACGAGGCGACGTAGGCCGAGGCCGGCTCGGCGTAAATGCTCGAAGGGTCGCCGAGCTGTTCGATGCGGCCGTTGCGCATCACCGCGATCCGGTCGCTCATCGACAGCGCCTCGCCCTGATCGTGGGTGACGAACACGAAGGTCGTGCCGAGCCGCGCCTGCAGCAGCTTGAGCTCGACCTGCATCTCCTCGCGCAGCTGGCGGTCCAGGGCGGCGAGCGGCTCATCGAGCAGCAGCACGCTCGGGCGGTTGATGAGAGCCCGCGACAGCGCGATGCGCTGCTGCTGACCGCCCGAGAGCTGGGTGGGCTTGCGGTCGGCGAAGCGGCGCAGTTGCACCATGTCTAGCGCCTCGGCGACCCGCTGCCGCTGCTCGCTCTTGGGCACCCGCCGCTGCTGCAGCCCGTATGCGACGTTCTCGGCGACCGTCATGTGCGGGAAGAGCGCGTACGCCTGGAAGACCGTGTTGACCTCGCGCCGGTGCGGGGGAAGGCCGAGCACGCTGCGGCCGGAGATGCGGATGTCGCCGTCGTCGGGGTGCTCGAAGCCCGCGATCATGCGCAGCGTCGTCGTCTTGCCGCATCCCGACGGGCCGAGCAGCGAGAGGAACTCGCCCGGCTGGACGGACAGCGACAGATCGTCGACGGCGGTCGCGTCGCCATAGGTCTTCGTGACCCCTGCGATCTCGACTCCGCCTGTGCGCGTGCCGCCGTCCGGCGACGTTGCCTCCGCTTGCATGAAACCTCCGCATCGAGGATTACCGTGCCGACAGTCAACCACATGGAGACCCGGTTGGGAACCGAAAAGCGAAGAAGTTTCGCGTGAATGCGACGGGATCCGTTGTGAGATCTCCTTTCGACAACGAATCCACCGATCACACTCCCGTCATTCACAGGGATGCCGTATGCGGGCCGATGCGGCGATACTGGAGGCGGGGGTGGTGCTCATGGCCGATGGACCCGTGGTGCGGACGGTCGAAGGTCCGGTGCGCGGGCTGCGCCGCTCCGGCGACCTCGCATTCCTCGGCATCCCGTACGCCGCGGCGCCCACCGGCCGCCGTAGATTCCTCGCCCCGCAGCCGGTGGAGCCGTGGACCGAGGTGCTCGACGCGACCGCGTACGGAGCCACTCCGCAGCGCCGGGAGGAGCCGAACGCACTCATCCCCGAACCGAGCGTGCCCGGCTCCGCGACGCTGAACGTCAACGTCTTCACGCCGGACACGGACGGCGCCCTTCCCGTACTGGTATGGATCCACGGGGGCGGATACTCGGCCGGCTCCTCGGCGAGCCCGTGGTACGACGGGCGATCCTTCAGCCGCGACGGCGTGGTCACCGTGAGCATCTCGTACCGGCTCGGGTTCGACGGCTTCGGCATCATCGACGGCGCACCCGACAACCGTGGCGTGCGCGACTGGATCGCCGCTCTCGAATGGGCACAGCGCAACATCGCCGCCTTCGGCGGCGACCCGGCGAAGGTGACGATCGCCGGGCAGTCCGCGGGAGGCGGGGCCGTGCTCACCCTGCTCGGCATGGCGAGCGCGCAGCACCTGTTCCGCGCCGGCATGGCCTTCAGCGCGGCGGGCGGAGACCTCCCGCGCGAACTCGCCCGAAAGCGCAGTATCCGGCTGGCGGAGATGGTCGGTGCGGCGGCGCCCACTCTCGACGGCTTCCGCGCCGTGCGGGAGCGCGAGCTCACGCGCCGGCAGTATGAGGCGTCGCTGCTCGGCAAGCGGGGGCTCGCCGCCACCACCGCCGTGCTGACCGACGGCCTGCCGTGGGGTCCCGTCATCGACGGAGAGCTGATCGAACGGCCGGCACCCGCATCGCTCGCCCTGGGCGTCGGAGCCGACAAGCCGCTGCTGCTCGGCGCCACCGACGACGAGTTCACGATGGCCTTCGACACGGCCCCGCGGATGCTGCGGCGCGTGCCGGCGAGACTCGCGCTGCGGCTGCTGGAGGCCGCCGGCCCTCTGCGGCGTCGCTGGCTGCACGCGAACCGGACGCGCCGCGGAGCCGTCGCCGTGCTGGGACGGTTCGTCACCGATCGCGTGTTCCGCTCGCTCGTGGTGCGGGTGGCCGAGACGCGGCGAGCGTCGGACACCTGGGTGTACCGGTTCGCCTGGGTCTCACCGGCGCAGCGCTGGGCGTGCCATTGCCTGGACGTGCCGTTCTGGTGGGACTGCCTCGACGAGGAGCACGTCGCGAAGCTCGCCGGCGACGCTCCGCCGCAGACGCTCGCCGACGACATGCACGCCGCTGCGGTCGCCTTCGTGCGCGACGGGGCTCCGGGTTGGCCGGCGTGGCGCACGGAACCCGGCATGACCCGCGTCTTCGGCGACCAGCCGGCCCTGTCGCGGTCGGCCTACGACGACGCGCTCGCGCTGATCTGAGCCGCTCGTCGTACCCCACCATCCCGCTGCCCACGCGCCGTCGCGCGGGTGACCGCCATGCGACTTCGACGACGATCGACGCGAGTCGTCGCTTCGGGGCGACATCGCCTGGACGGGACTGCTCACTATCGTGGCCGGCACCCCGTTGCCGCACAGAGGAGACGCGTCGTGGCGAGCCCCACCAGCCTTCCCGCCCAGTCCATCCGCTGGATCACGGCATCCGCCCAGCGGCGGGCGCTCGACGGGCTTGCGGACCTCATCGAGAAGCACTACGTCTTCCCCGCCGTCGCGGACGTATGCGCGACCGGATTGCGTGGCCGCCCGGTGCGTTCCAGCGGCCTCTCCTCGTCGGTGTTCGCTCGCGAACTCACGGCGCAGCTGCGCACCCAGGATCGCCACTTCGCGGTGACCTGGGGAGCGCCGTCATCGTTGAGCCGCTGGGTTCTCCAGGACGATTCCGATCCCGCGATGAGCATGCTCGACGTCGGCGGAATCGGCATCCTCACGGTCCGCAGGTTCGACGACGCGATGTCGGCGGATGCCGTCGCACTCGCCGACGACTGCCTGACCCGCCTCGAGCACAGCGAAGCGGCCATCGTCGATGTGCGCGGCAACCCTGGCGGGTGGCCGTCGATGACCGAGCACCTGCTGTCCGCGTTCCTCGGACCGGAGGCCGTGCACATCCTCACCTTCACCCGTAGGGGCGAGTCGGCACGGGTCGTCCGCACTCGTCCGCGCCGGCCGGTCGGCCGGCTCGCAGAGATTCCGCTTGTCGTCCTCGTGGATGAGCGAACGGCGTCGGCGGCGGAGAGCCTGACCTACACGCTGCAGACCACGAGCCGAGCCGTGATCGTCGGGCGGCGGACCGCCGGTGCAGCCAACCCGGTGGAGAGCTTCGCCGATCGCAGCGGCTTCCATGTACTCATCCCGACCGGGGCCCCGGTCGATCCGCGCACCGGCACCAACTGGGATCAGGTCGGCATCAGTCCGGATGTCGTCGTCGGAGATGCCGATCATCCGCTGGCGCGCGCTCTGGCGGAAGCGCGGCGGCTGCTGCGCTGACGGCCACGCTCATCGCGTCGCGGCGAAGGTGTGCGCGAAGGTGCGATCGGCGTTCGCGAGATAGTCCGCACGACGCTCGGGATCCTGCACAGCGAACGCCACGTCTTCGATCCATTTGCATCGGGCGTGGAACACGATCCTGCGGAACTCCGCTTCGGTCACCGCGATGCCCAGGCCTGCTGCCACCCCGCGGGCCACATTCTCGCCGAAGTCACGGAAGATCGAGCCGAGGTCGCGGGCGGGGTCCGCGAGCGCGGCATCGGCCCAGTCGACGATCCCCGTCACCCTTCCCGCGTCATCCACCAGGACGTGCTCGGCACCGAGGTCGTTGTGCTGCGGCACGGTCCCCGTTCGTGTCGGCGGCGGAGCCGCTTCGAGGAACTCCTCCAGGAGACGGATGCGTTCGCCGGGAAGCTGCCCCCGGACCGCACGGAACTGCTCGACCGCGTCGGCGTGCCACAGGTCGTTCGGATACGGGTCGGCGGGCAGCCCCACGCTTCCGCCGATGCGGCGCAGTGCGATCAGCGTCTCGATCAGCGCACGCGGCAGCGATCCGGGGTCGCGCCGCACACGGCCGATGACCGGAGTGCCGGGCAGCCGTCGCGTGATGAGCACCCCGAGGGCAGCCTCGTGGACGAGGGGGGTCGGCACGAGAACAGCCCCCGCGCTCGCGAGCGCGGCGAGCAGCGTCGCTTCCCGCGAGACGGCGTCGCCGTCGGCGTGCCGGACGATGCAGCCGCCGATGGCGAAGGTCGTGCTCTCGACGCGCCTCGCGAGCACCGTCACCGCGTCGGCGTGGCTCCAGAGCCGGTGGCGGCTGTTCACGCGACGGAGCAGGTCTCTTTCCTGCTCATCGGGCCCGATGCTCACGTCAGACCTCCTCGCCCGGATCGGGCGGCCTCCGCAGGGACCGCATCCACCACAGCGATCGTGCCAGCATCGCCGCCGCCGCGCCACTGACCGCGGGGGCGCCCGGACCGATCACCGATGCCCAGTACACGGCAGCGTCCCATCCGCGCAGGACGCCGAGGACGACCGCGACGACGAGTGCGGCGATCGTGCCGGCGAGGCGGACGCTGCGCTCGCGAACCCCCTTCCGGCGTCGGGCGATCGCCGCCACCAGCGCGGCGGCCTGCAGGACGGCGGACGTCAGCGCCGCACTCACTGCGAAGGACACGATCGCGACTGGCAGGGGAAGTCCGCGGGCCAGCACGGTGAACGCCGCGCCACCCGCCGCCATGCCCGCGGCGGCCGTCAGGGCGCGACCCGTACGGCGGGCCGCGGCGGCGTGGCGCGCGTCCGGCACGCCGCGCTGCGGATGGGGCTCGATGCTCACAGCAGCGTGTCCCCCAGATATCCGCCTTCCCGGCAGCCGGGAAGTACGGCGAACAGAGCGCTGCCGGTGTGCGTGATGAATCTGCTCAGGCGATCCGATTCGGCGCTGCGGCGCTGGGCGGCTATGAACTGGCGCTCCGGGTCATTGCCGTACGCGCAGAACAGAAGTCCGACGTCGATCTGCCCGTGCCCCACGTGCGCATGCTCATCCGCGCCGTGCACATGTCCCGGTGCGCCCTTCGGATGCTCATGCCGCGAGTCGGCAGCGGGTTCGGGATGCCCGCCGGCGGTGGCGATGAGCTGCCCGTAGTCGTAGCTGTAACTGCGCCGCAGCATGGGGAACCCTCGCACGCGCCGGATATGGGCGTCCGCGGCGATCACCGGGTCGGCCCCGACCGTTGCGTCGAAGTCGGGCTCGTCGAATTCCTGCCGACCGGTGAGTGGTGCGCCGTCCGAGCGACGCCGCCCGATGACGGCGTCCTGCTCATCACGGCCGGTCAGATCCCAGTCCGCCGTCTTCATACGGATCTTGCGGAACACGAGGTAGGTGCCACCGGCGAACCAGCCGGGTTCGTCATCGCGGGCCCAGACCGTGTCGTCGAACGCGGCCGTGCCCGGGCGCGGATTGGACGTCCCGTCCTTCTGACCGAACATGTTCCGCGGCGTGCCGCCCGCCGGGGGCGCGCTCGAGAACCCCGACTGCGTCCACCGCAGAGTGGCGAAACCGGGCATCCGGGCCCGGAGCGACCTCATGGCCGCGCTGAGGACCTGCGCATCATCGGCGCAGAGCTGCAGCAGCAGGTCGCCATCGCTCCAGCGCGGATCGAGTGCGTCACCGTCGAAGGCCGGCAGCGGCCGCAGCCGACGCGGTGGTGGCGCTGCGATTCCCGGCAGCGCGAGAACCCGGAGTCCGAGTCCGACCGTGACGGTGAGACGTGCAGGGGGCAGGCCGGTCGCGAAGTCGGTGACTGTCGACGCACCGGGACTCAGCATCCCGGATGCGGGAGGATGGTCGCCGCGCGTGATCCGGGTGATGGTCGCGGTCAGGTCTCTCAGGAAGGTCCGCAGCGTCGCTGCATCCGGAACGGTGAGATCGGCCGAGACGAACATGGCGTGACGCTGCTGCGGAGTGTCGACACCGGCCTGGTGAGCACCGAACGGCGAGACGACACCATGCTCGCCTTCGGCGGGAACCGGCGGCCCGCCGCCCGCGAACAGGGCCGAACCCGCGAGACCGAGGGCGGCGGACCCGCCCACGGTCGCGATCGCGGAGCCGAGCAGGGCGCGTCGGCTCAGGCCGGCGGTGCGGGGTTCACCGCCCGGTAGCGCGGTCAATGCCCGTGTCCGTCACTGGAGCCGGCGTCCTGACCGGAGTTGCGGCCGGGAGGGTCCGTGCTCACGACGAACTGCGACATGAGTCCCTCGTCCTCGTGGAGCAGCAGGTGGCAGTGGATCATGTACGGCTTCTCGTCGTCGACGTAGTCCTCGAATCGCATCATGATCCGGTACCGCCGTCGCGGTTCGAGGTAGATGGTGTCCTTCCAGCCGCTGAGTTCCGCCGGCGGGGCGTCTCCGTCGATGTCGAGCACCTGGAACTGCACGTCGTGCACGTGCCAGTTGTGCGGGAAGAGGTCGCGATTCGTGACATTCCAGAGCTCGGTCGAGCCGACCTGCATCACCTCGTCGATGCGGTCCATGTCCATGCGCAGGCCGTTGATCTCCCGGTTCTGCACGTCGAACGTCCGGGTGTTGTCGGCGTCCGCCTCGGCGAATCGCTCGATCTCGGCGAACTGCCCTGCGAGTGGCGCGGACGGCTCGAGCGCATCGGCCGCTCGCAGCAGGAGCACATCGAACTCGGCGTTCCCTCCGAAGGCGAAGGGTGCGGCGACGTCACCGAGATCAGGTGGCAGAGAGCGCAGCATCGTCTCCTCCCCCGGCTGCATGGCGACGACCATCTCGGCGCGCTCGCCGGGTGAGAGCCGCACATGATCGGTGCTGAACGGCCGCTCGAGCAATCCTCCGTCGGTGGCCACGAGCGCGAAGTCTCGTCCGTCGTCGAGCGCGAAGTCGTAGGTCCGGGCACTGGAGCCGTTGAGGATGCGCAGCCGCACGAGTTCGGTCGTCACGTCCAGCGCCGCACCCCAGGTGCCGTTGACGAGCACCATGTCTCCCAGCAGGCCGATCTCGTTGCCCTGGGAGTCCAGTTCGAACTGCCCGTCGGAGCGGAGCCGCTTGTCCTGCACGATCACCGGGATGTCGTCGACACCGTACCGGGTCGGCAGGCCGAGCGAGCCGGACGTCTCGTCGTCGAGGATGAACATCCCGGCGAGTCCGCGGATCACGTGCTCCTCGGTCTCGCCGTGCGGGTGCGGGTGATACCAGAGCGTCGCCGCCGGCTGGTCGATGCGCCACTGCGGACGCCAGCTCCCGCCGGCTTCGATCGGCTGATGCGGCCCGCCGTCCATGGCGGCGGGAAGGTGCATGCCATGCCAGTGCACCGTCGTCGTCTCGGCGAGGTCGTTGGTCACGTCGACGGCGACCCTCTCCCCGCGCTTCGCGCGAAGGGTCGGCCCGAGGTAGTCGCCGTTGTAGCCCCAGGTCGTGGTCGTCACGCCGTCCACGAACTCCGACGCCCCTTCCTCGGCGGTCAGCGAGAAGATCCGCACGCCGTCGACCACCTCGGATTCGGCGAGGGGCGGGATGGGCAGGGGCGTGTCGAAGGACGGTGGGCTCTTGGGCGCGAAGACCGTGGAGTCCGAGCGGAAGTCCGACTCGAAGGCGCAGGCGGTGAACGTCGTCGCCACACCCAGCACGGTGGCGCCGAGGAGGATGCCAGGACCGATCAGCCTGCCGACACGCATCCGGCTCCGTCCATGCCGGTCATGATCTGGTCTCCGCGTCATATCGGGGACGATATGGATCGCGGAACGGCCACCGCGTCCGTCCGCGATCGACACACCCGTCGCCCGGAGGCGACAGCGCCGCGGAGCCGCGTTCGTCTAGACACATGTCATGCTCTTCACCCATGTGCGCCGTGAGCTCACTCGCCGCCGTCGCCAGACGGTGATCCTGGCGACCGGGGTCGCCGCGGCGATCGGCCTGGTGATCGTCGTCGACGCGGCCTCGGAGGGAGTCCGTGAGGCGCAGTCGTCCGTGCTGCAGTCGATGTACGGCGTCGGCACGGATGTGACCGTGAGCGAGAGAGCGGAGCCGGAGAGCGGCAGCGGGATGCGGTTCGAGATCCCGGGCGCGGCCACGGGCGACACCGGGGAGCTGCGGCAGGTGCGGCTCGGTCTTCCGCGTGGCACCGGAACCGTGCCGGCTTCGCTCGTCGACGACATCGCCCGTCTCGATTCCGTCGCCGGCGTCGGCGGAGGCCTGACGCTGAACAACACCACGCTCAGCGGTACGCTCCCCCCGGCCGGAGAGCGAACGGACCGACGCAGCGCCGGCCCGGGTGCCGGCGCGCTCGACATCGATTCCTTCACGGTCAGCGGTGTCGACCCTTCCGCCGAGATGGTCGGCCTGCTGTCGGGTGTGACGGTGGAGGCAGGGCGGCTCCTCGATGAACGCGATCACGGTTCGCACGTCGCGGTCCTGGACAGCTCTTATGCTCTGTCGGCCGGCATCGGGATCGGTGAGAGCGTCACCGTCGAGAATGTGCCGTTCGAGGTCGTCGGGACCGTCGCATCCGCCACGGCCGAGGCGACCACCGCCTCGGACGTCTACGTGCCGCTCGACGTCGCCCAGACGCTCGCAGGGCTCGAGGACCGGCTGAGCACGATCTACGTGCAGGCGCGGTCGGCGGCGGGGATCGAGGAGCTCGAGGCCGAGCTCGCAGCGCTTTCACCGACCGCGACGGTGCAGACGCAGGCCGAGCTCGCCGGCGATGTGACCGGCTCACTGGGCGCGGCGTCCGATCTGGTCAGCGGTCTCGGTACCTGGCTCACAGCGATCGCACTCGCGACCGCGTTCGTCCTGTCGATGCTGTCGGCGGTCACCGGGGTGACGAGGCGCACCCGCGAGTTCGGAACGCTGAAGGCCATCGGATGGAGCAACCAGCGCATCGCCGCGCACGTGGGCGTCGAATCCCTCGTGCACGGGCTTCTGGGCGGCGCGCTGGGTGCACTGGCCGGCCTCGGCGGCGTACTCGTCGTCAATGCCACCGCACCGGTGCTCACGGCCGCACCGCCCCGCCCTGCCCGACCGGTCGGCGCGGGTCTGCCCGGGCTCGCGGATACAGGCACCGAGGTGATCCTCCAGGCTCCGGTCACGCCGCTGATGGTGCTGGCCGCCGTCTCGCTGGCCACCGTCGGTGGCGTGCTCTCCGCTGCCATCGGTGGGTGGCGAGCCGCCGCACTTCGTCCAGCCGCTGCGCTGCGCAGCGTCGAGTGAGGGGAACCCGTGTACACCGTCGAGCACCTGAGCAAGGAGTATCCCGGGAGGAACGGGGCGGTGCGCGCATTGCGCGATGTCACCCTGACCATCCGATCCGGCGAGCTCATCTCCATCCAAGGTCCCACCGGGGGCGGCAAGTCGACGCTGCTGCAGATCCTCGGTGCCCTCGACCGACCGACCAGAGGCCGGGTGCTGTTCCAGGGGAAGGATCTCGCAACGTCATCCGACCGGCTCTTGACCGCGTACCGCGCCCGCCACGTCGGATTCGTGTTCCAGTCGTTCAACCTCATCCCCACGCTCACCGCCCGCGAGAATGTGGAGTCCGCGCTGGTGCCGCTGCGGGTGCCGGCACGCGAGCGGCGCGTACGCGCCCTGGATGCGCTCGAGCAGCTGGGCGTCGGTGACAGGCGCGATCACCTGCCGGCCGAGCTGTCGGGCGGCCAGCAGCAGCGCGTCGCGATCGCACGTGCGATCGTCAAGCGTCCGTCGATCCTGCTCGCGGACGAACCGACCGGGAACCTCGACGGGCAGACGCGGGATGCGGTGCTGGACGCGCTCTCGTCGATCCGGCGCAGTAACGCCATCACGACGGTGATCGTCACACACGACGACCAGGTCGCGCGACGGGCGGAGCGGCGACTGCGTGTGCAACGGGGCGAGGTCACCGCGGAGCGCGGATCATGAGCCGGCACGCGATCGTCATCGGTGCGGGCGTCGCCGGGCTGGCGACGGCGGTGGCGCTGCGCGACGTCGGATGGAGCGTCGAGGTGCACGAGCGGGCCGGCGGCCTCCCTTCCGGCGGGACGGCGCTGGGGATGTGGCCGGAGGCGATGGATGCGCTCCTCCGTCTCGGTGTGGACGAACCCATCCGCCGTTTCGCCGCCCACAGCCGCGGCGCCAGCATCCTGGACCCCCGCGGCGCCGTGGTCGGCCGGATCCCGGCTCGTCGGAGCGCTCATCTCGTCTCTCGTGAGCGGCTGCTTTCCGCGCTGCTCGACCGTCTGCCGTCGGATGCCGTCCACTGGGCGCACCCCGTCACCGCACCGGAGGATCTTCCGGCGACCGATCTCGTGGTCGGCGCCGACGGCATCCGCAGCCGTGTCCGGGCACAGTACTGGGGACGGGGTGCCGAACGAGCGCTCGGCACCGTGGCCTTCCGCGGCGTGCTGGATCGACCCGCCGATTCGGTGACGGAGACGTGGGGACCTGGCGCGCTGTTCGGCCTGACGCCGATGGACGGCAGACGGACGAACTGGTTCGCCTGCCTCCGCCGCGGGCGCGCCGGAGACCCTGGCGACGACGCCGTGCCCGTGCTTCGCCACGCGTTCTCCGCGTGGCATCCGGCGGTGCGGACGGTCGTGGAGGAAGTCGAGGAGGTCGACGTCGACCGCCGCGAGCTCTTCGACGTCTCCATACCCGATCGATGGGTGCGCGGCCGGGTCGCCCTCGTCGGGGATGCCGCGCATGCGATGGCGCCGAACCTCGGTCGTGGCGCCTGCGAATCTCTCCTCGACGCCGTCTCGCTCGCCCGCGCGCTCGACGCCGAGCCGGACGTCCGCTCAGGGCTGCTGCTCTACGACCGGCATCGACGTCCCCGGGGCCGTCGTGTGGTGCGCGCCGCGCGAATGCTCAACCGTGTTGCCACGGCCGAACGTGCCACGCGAGTGCGTGACGCCGCCGTTCGTCTGCTGATGCGGTGACCCGCCACGGCATCCGCGCGGCGACCGCGTGGCGTGCGCCGCGCGGAGTCGGGATGTCGCCTGCGGACGACTCCCCCGCGATGACGGCAGGATCTAGCATGACTGCATGACAGGCAAGGGCCCCGTGGAGGACGGTCACATCGCGCAGCAGCGGCCGTGGGTGCTCGACGCCGTGCTCGGGATGGCAGTGATGCTCATCGTCTCGCTGTTCATCGTGGCCGACATCGAGAACGCCGATCCGGACGGGTGGGCGTACGTATGGGCACTCGGTCTCGGCGGTCTCATGCTCGCCCGCCGGCGGTACCCGGTCGTGGTCGTCGTCCTCTCGGCCGCCGCAGTCCTGTCGTATTATGCGGCGGGATACCCCGCCATCGGCGTCGCCGTGCCCCTCGCCGCTGCGGTGTTCTCCGCGGCGGAGCGCGGGCGGATCACGGCGGCCGTCGTCACGGCGGCGTCCCTCCTGCTCGTGTCCGTCGCATACCGCCTCGCCGTGGGGCAGGCCCCGGCCGTGGTGGTCGGCTACGACCTGCCGGGGCATGCGCTGCTCCTCGGCGGGGCCATCGCCTTCGGTGACAGCGTGCGCTCCCGGCGGTCATTGCGGCAGCGAGCGTCCGAGATCGCGGCATTGGTCGCCGAGCGGTCACAGCGAGAGGCGGAGAAGCAGGCCATGTCCGAACGACTGGTGATCGCCAGAGAGCTGCACGACTCCGTCGGTCACGCGCTGACGGTGGTGACCCTGCATACGCAGATCGCCGAGGAGGCCCTGGATGCCGACGAACGACCGCACCCGGACGAGGTCACCATCCGCGATGCGCTCGGTGTGATCTCCGAGACGGCGTCGGCCTCGTTCGAGGAGCTCCGGCGCACCGTCGCGCGCCTGCGCAAGGAGGACGGCGCAGCACATGCGGCGCCCAGGCTCAGCGAACTGGAGACGGCGATCCGTCCGGCGCGCCAGGCCGGGCTCGCGGTGCGCACGCAGGTGTCGGTGCGATCAGCGCTGCCGCCCGGCGTGGAGGAGGCGATCTACCGGATCGTCCAGGAGTCGATCACGAACGTCGTGCGCCATTCCGCCGCGTCACGAGTAGACGTGGAGATCGCCCAGCGGGAGGGCAGCGTGGACGTCAGCGTCATCAACGACGGGGTGATGGATCGAGCGACGGCGGATTCGCGTGACCGCGTCGAGAAGGGACGCGGTCTCGCTGGGATGCGCGAGCGCGCCACGCTCCTCGGCGGCAGCTTCTCGGCCGGCCGAGAAGAAGGCTCGCGATTCGCCGTGCGCGTGTCGCTTCCGGCGGAGTACGCGCGATGACCACCGTCGTGCTCGTCGATGATCAGGACCTCGTGCGGACCGGATTGCGGACGCTGCTCTCGCGCGACGAGGCGATCCGCGTGGTCGCGGAGGCGACCGACGGGCGTCGCGGCGTCGAAGCGGTGCGCAGGCACCGCCCCGACGTGGTGCTGATGGATCTGCGCATGCCGGTCATGGACGGTATCGAGGCGACGCGGATGATCCGGGCGGACGACCTTCTCGCGGGTACCAGCGTCGTGGTTCTCACGACGTTCGACGACGACCGGGACATCGTCGAGGCCATCCGGGCCGGCGCCGTCGGCTATCTGCTCAAGAACACGCCCCGCGACGAGCTGCGCTCCGCCGTCCACCGCGCGGCGAGCGGTGAGCGCCTGCTGTCGCCGGCGATCACCGAGCGGCTGATGGACATGGTGGCGACGGGGCCCGGCGCACCCTCACCCGACCCCCGGCTGGCGTTCCTCAGCACCCGCGAGCTCGAGGTGCTCGGCCGGATCGGCCACGGCGACACGAACGATGAGATCGCCGCCCGGCTGCACCTGAGCCCGGCCACCGCACGAACCTACGTCAGCCGCATCCTCGCGAAGCTCGGCGCTCGTGACCGACCGGAGTTGGTGGTGATCGCGCACAGATCCGGGCTGGTCGTGGAGTGACCGATCACGCCGCCGGTCGGCGCATGAACCAGGTCGGTACGCCGAGAACGTCCTCTTCGCCGACGATCGCGTAACCGAACCGGCTGTAGAAGTCCACTGCTTCGGGGCGGTCCGTCTCCAGGTATCCGACCGCACCCACCGCATCCAGCCTCCCGACGTGACGCAGCAGCAGCAGACTGCCGATGCCTCTGCCGCGGAGGTGGCGATCGACCGACACCGGGCCGAGATGCACGTGCGGTTCCGTCGGGTCATGACGCGCCCATATCCCGTTCCATTCGAGCAGCCGCGAGAGCGTCGGCGCTCCGAGCGCCGAGGCGGTCGCCAGCAGTCTCATCCGTGCCGAGGCGCCCGGCTGGCATCGTCCTGGCGCGGCGGCGGCGGCGACGCCGATGAGCTCACCGGCCTGCTCCACACCCTCGATGTCCAGCGCTGCCGACGTCGCCAGCAGCGTTCGCGTGATCCGCGCGTGACAGCGGGCGCGGTGTCGCTCATCACCTCGGTACACGGCGGCATGGACGGGATTGTCGGCCATCCCTCGCCCGAGGAGCGCCGCGACGTCGTTCGCGGCGGTGCGGTCGAGGCGGACGACGTTCAGGTTCGGCTCGTGGATGCTCACGTCGGTCCTTGCTGGTCGGGGGATGATGCACGGACATCCTGCTCGTCATCCGAGGGCGCCGAAGCCCTCGGCGGGCGACTCTTCCTGCGATCCCGGAGGACGGTCGCGTCGCTCCGGGGCGACCTCGCCTGTCGACCGGCGACGGCGCGGAGCGGGGCGCACGGCCGGCACCATGAGGATGGGCTGACCGGGCGGCCGAGCAGTTCCGTCGAGCAGTGCGAGCGAATGCGGGGGCGACATGCTGGCCACGATCTTCGCGTCCGTGCTGGTCTGCGGTTACGTGATCGCTCTCGGCCTCGTCGTCCGCTGGCTGCTCGGGGCGCCGATCGGCGCCGTGCGCACCGTGCTCGCCGGCGTCGTCGGGTTCTTCCTCGTGCTGCCCGCCGCCTTCCTCGCGGCCGGTGCCACGGCGATCGACGCGGAACGACTGGGGCAGGTCGAGACCCTTCCCGGCGACGTCGCCGTCGTGCTCGTCTCTGCACTGTGGGTGTTGGCGCTGAGCGCGGCCTTCGTGGTCGCCTCCGAGTTGCTCTGGCCGTCCCGACGGAGCGTCGGCCTGCTCGCGCGCCTTCGAGGCTGGCGGGACCGCCTTCGCCGGACGGCGCGCTACGTCCAGATCGTCCGCATCGCGATGCGGCACGGCCTGGGGCCGTTGCTCCGTGGCGGCGCCGTGCGCCTCGACGAACTGGGGCCACCGCTGGTGAGCGCGCTGAACGAGGCCGGCGTCGCCTTCGTCAAGCTCGGTCAGGTGCTCGCGTCTCGGCGGGATGTGGTGCCGGCAGCGCTGGCCGATCGGCTCGCGACACTGCAGACTCAAGCCGTCCCCGAGAGCTGGGATGACGTCGGGGCTCTGCTCCAGGCAGAGCTCGGCAGGCCCCCATCGGACGTGTTCGCTCACCTCGACCCGATTCCTCTCGCCGCAGCATCGATCGGCCAGGTTCACGTCGGGACGCTCGCCGACGGTCAGGAGGTCGTCGTCAAGGTCCAGCGCCCGCGCGCCCGCGCGCAGGTGGAGGTCGACATCGACATCGCCCTTCGCGTCTGCCGGCGGATCGAGGCGCGCTCGGATGACGCGCGCCGCGCAGGCCTGCATCGTCTGATGGACGAGCTCGCCGCATCTCTGCGCGCCGAGCTCGACTACCGCGTCGAGGGCCGCAACCTCGCTCTGATGCGATCGGCGGCCACGCGCGGCCGGCCGCGGATCACCATCCCGCGGGTGCACCTCGACGCCTCGACACGTCGGGTGCTGATCATGGAGCGCGTCGCCGGCACCCCGTTGACCTCCGCTGCATCCGTCATCGGAGCGCTTCCGGCCTTGCGACGACGCGAGGTCGCCGCAGAGCTGATCGACGTCGTGCTGCAGCAGATCCTCATCGACGGCGTGTTCCACGCCGACCTCCACTCCGGGAACATCCTGATCGACGGACGCGGGGAGCTCGCCCTGATCGATTTCGGGTCTGTCGCGGTGCTCGATCGCGAGCAGCGCGAGCTGCTGGTGTGCTTCTTCTCGGCGCTGCGGGCGGAAGACGCCCGCTCCGCGGTCGTCGCGGTGCGTCACCTCACCCTCGGCCGCGACGCGTTCGACGACCATGCGCTGCGCCGCGACATCGGCGAGCTGTTCACCCTCACCGCGCTCGAACCCGACACCGCGGTGCTGAGCGACCGGCTGCTGCGTCTGCTCCACCGCCACGGGCTCGCCGTACCCGGCAACCTGGCTGCGGCCGTGCGGACCCTGGCGACGCTTCAGGACGCTGTGGCGTCACTCGATCCCGGCTCGGACTACGCAGATCTCATCCTCGATCGAGTCGGCGACACGGCCACGCGGACCCTCGACCCCCGCAGACTCCCCCGTCTGGCTGCCGCACAGGCGATGGCCCTCGGGCAGTACCTGCGCCGGCTGCCTGGCAATCTCGACATCCTGACGGAGGCGCACACGGCATCGGCGAGGTCGAGTGGCGCCAGGGAGAGCTCCCGGCGCGGATGGCGGCTCCGCATCCTCACCGTCCTGAGCGGATGTGCGTTCGGCGCGCTCCTGTGCGCCGCCGCGTTCGTCCTCCTGCTGCAGACCGGCGGTCCTTCGCTTCCTCCCGGCGTCGCCGTCCTTCCCCTGGTCGGCGCCGTTCTGGGATCCGCAGGCCTCATCATCGGCCTCCGTTCCGTGATCGCCCTGCACCGGCTCTCGTCGAGCACACGATGATCCGATCGGGTTCCTCGCACCGAGTCGATGCGGATGTCTCCCTCGTGCGACCGAGTTGTCGCCTCAGGGCAGACGCTGCAGCCCGACTCCGCCGCCTACCGTGGCGGCATGATTCATGACACGCCCTCCGCCCCTCCCCGGAAGACCGGTCTCGGGTTCCCGTTCGTCGCACTGGTCGGCCTTGCGGCCCTCGGGCTTCCACGGGTGATCCTGCATGACCTCCACATCATCGAGCAGAACGACGTCCTGAACTGGGTGCTCGCCCTGGGCCCGATGGCGATCTGGGTCGCGGCTGCCGTGGTCAGGAAGGTTCCGAGTCCGTTCATCACGGTGCTGATCATCGGCGTCATCTTCGGTGCGATGCTCGTCATCACCCATCAGGTCCTCTGGGACGCGGCGTACCAGGGCGATCCACCGGCGCTCGGCGACAGCCCGGCTGCTGCCGTCATCCCGCGCGTGGCGGCCGTGTTCAGCGGAATGTTCACCAGCGCGCTCACCGGTGCCGTCTGCGGCCTCATCGCGTGGGGTATCCAGTCGGCCGCCAAGCGCACGAGCGCCTGACGACTCTGCGAACGGAGAAGGATGACTTCCTCACCTGAAGATCACACGAATAACCGCAGCTTCGGCGCTCCTCCCGACCCACCGGCGCCGCGCGCGACCTCGCCCCGCCCTGCGGGCCCCGTGCGCGTCCTCGCCGTGACCGCCCTCGGGCTCGCGGCCGGACTCCTGTGCGGTTTCCTGATTCAGGATGCGGTCGCCATCGCGCTTGTGGCCGGCGGAGCGCTGAATGGGCGAGCGGGCGACCTTCCCCTGGAGCTCGCGATGCTGTTCGGGCTCCTGATGCCGACGTTCGCGATCATCGGCGTCGTCGTGGCGATGCTGGTCGACCGTCGCATCCGGCGGCGATGAATCCGTCCGCCGCGCTCGCGCCGCGCCTGACGGCTGTTCCGGAGAACCCTACATTCCATTTGTTCCGAATCGCAGGATCACCCTGCTCACAGAAGGCATGCCAGCACCATCGATACGGTGCTCGAGAGGAGACATCATCATGTGGATCGCCTACTGGGCCGCGGCCGGCTCTCTCACCGCCCTCTTCCTCGTGGCGGGCGTCACCAAGCTGCTGCGGTCGAGAACCGCGCTCAAGACCGCCGGCATGGGTTACGTCGATGACTTCACCGATGCTCAGGTGAAGCTGATCGGCGCAGCGGAGATCGCGGGGGCCGCCGGGCTCATCCTGCCGATGCTCTCGGGGATCGCGATGGGGCTCAGCCCGGTCGCCGGGTTCTCGCTCGCCGCCCTCATGGCCGGCGCGGTCATCACGCACGCGCGTCGCGGCGAGCCGTTCCTGGTTCCCCTTGTGCTCGCTGTCGGGTCGGTTGCCGCGGCGGTTCTGGGCCTCCTCCTCCTCGGCTGAGCGCTCACACCGACGACGTGCGGCAGAGGGGTGCGGCGCTACTTGCCCATGCCGAGGGTGAGCCCCTCGGTGAGCCGGCGCCCCAGCCACAGGTAGATCGAGCGGGAATCCCGAGGCGAGCAGGAAGTACAGCGTCAGCGAGCTTGTCACTCGGTTCTCGACCCGGCTGAGGTAGTAGGCCGCGGACGCGGCGATCACGACGGTGAGGAAGGACGACACGACGGTCGTGACGACGCTGCACCGCTGACCCCCGCTGCGTGGATCAGAAACGCACCCCGCTGGTACGGGAAGGTGCGTTTCTGATCCACGCCGGCGTCGTCCGGGCAGGGGCGCAGGGCGAGGGGCTCAGCGCACCGGGTCGAGCAGCGGGATGTCGTAGCGGTGCGGCGTGCCGAAGCGGTGCGCGGTGACCGACACCGCCTGCTCGCGCAGGAACGTCAGCATCTCGACGCGACCCGCCGACACGACCGGGTTGGCGTAGATCGCCAGGCTCGGCGAGCCGTCCACGGCGGACGCGGTCGCGGCGGCATCCGCCCCGATCACCCGCACCCGTCCGCCCGCAGCCGCCAGGCGCTTCGCGTGGGCTGTCCACGTGTCGGCGTCCTCGGTGACGACGACGACATCGTGGGCGCCGAGCCAGGTCACGACGGATGCCGGCAGCGCGGCCGCGGTGCTCACGGTGACCCGTGCCCGCACGCGCAGGCCCGCGGCGACGACGCGGATGAGTTCAGCGAGGCGCTCGCCCGCGAAGCGCACGGTCACCGGCAGCGCCTGGTAGCGCAGCGCGTTCTGCTCGGTGGTCAGGCCGGTGGCGTCACGAACGACGCCGAACTCCCCCGCCCACGCGTCGATGTCGGTCGCCAGCGCACCGCGCAACCACGCCGCGTCGTCGCCGTCGACCAGTGCGGCGGCCGACCGGCCCAGCTCGTCGAGCTCCGTGGCGGTCGACACCGCGGCATCCGTCCACTCCGACAGGCCGACGAGGTAGTTCGGGCCGCCCGCCTTCGAACCGGCGCCCACGGCGGCCTTCTTCCAGCCGCCGAAGGGCTGGCGCTGCACGATCGCGCCGGTCGTGCCGCGGTTGACGTACACGTTGCCCGCCTGGATGCGAGCGAGCCACTGCTGGATCTCGTCCTCGTCGAGCGAGTGGATGCCGCTGGTCAGCCCGTAGTCGATGTCGTTGACGATGTCGATCGCCTCGGTCAGGCTCTCGGCGGTCATGATGCCCAGCACCGGCCCGAAGTACTCCACGCGGTGGAACTCGCTGCCGCGCTGCACGCCGTCACGGATGCCGGGGCGCCACAGCTGCCCCGCGTCGTCGAGCTTCTCGGGCTCGAGCAGCCACGACTGACCGGGATGCAGCTCGGTGAGGGCGCCGAGCAGCTTGCCCTCTGCCGGGCCGATCAGCGGTCCGATGCGATTGCTGCCGTCGCTCGGGTCGCCCACCTCATAGGCGCGCACGGCGTCGACAAGCTGACGGCGGAAGCGCTCCGACCGCGCCGCCGAACCCACCAGCACGACGAGGGATGCGGCCGAGCACTTCTGGCCGGCGTGACCGAAGGCGGAGTACGCGACATCCTTCGCGGCCAGGTCGAGGTCGGCAGAGGGCGTCACGATGATGGCGTTCTTGCCGCTCGTCTCGGCGAGCAGCGGCAGGTCGGGGCGGAAGCTGCGGAACAGCTCGGCCGTCTCGTAGCCGCCGGTGAGGATCACGCGGCCGACGGCCGGGTCGCTGACCAGCCTGGTGCCGAGCTCGCGGCCGTCGAGCTGCACGTATTGCAGCACGTCGCGGGGCACGCCGGCCTCCCACAGCGCCTCGACCATCACGGCACCCGAGCGACGCGCCTGGCGGGCGGGCTTGATGATGACGGGCGACCCGGTGGCCAGGGCCGAGAGCACCGATCCGGCCGGGATGGCCACCGGGAAGTTCCACGGCGGGGTGACGACGGTGAGCCCGACCGGCTGCATGACCGCGCCGTCGACGTCGGCGAGCTTCTTCGCGCTCTCCGCGTAGTAGTGCGCGAAGTCGATCGCCTCCGACACCTCGGGGTCGCCCTGCTCGATGACCTTGCCGGCCTCGGAGCCCATGACCTCGAGCAGCTCGGCACGACGCGCCTCGAGCACGTCACCCGCGCGGTGCAGGATCTCGGCGCGGCCGTCGGCGCCCAGCGCGCGCCAGGCCTCGCCGGCGGCGACGCCCGCTGCGATGCGCTCGGAGACCTGGTCGACCTCGTTCAGGGTGTTCGCCGCGACGGTGTCGTTCCCGAGCGTGGAGTCCTTCATGCGGGAGCGGATGCTGTCGCCCCATGCCCGATTGGCGGCCAGCGACGGGTCGGTGTCGGGCGTGTTCTCGAAGCCGTCGCGCGGTGCGGGTGCGGCCGCCTCGAGACGGTTCTGCACGCGGTTCGGACCCGGCACCTCCGCGGGCATCGTCTCGACCGAGGCCAGGAAGCGCTGCTTCTCGCGCTCGAAGAGCGCAGCATCCGTGTCGAGGTCGAAGACGGCCGACATGAAGTTCTCGTGCGATGCGCCCTCTTCGAGACGGCGGATCAGGTAGGCGATCGCGACGTCGAACTCGTCGGGGTGCACGACGGGCGTGTAGAGCAGCAGTGAGCCGACGGTGCGCTTGACGACCTCGGCCTGCGCCGACGCCATGCCCAGCAGCATCTCGAACTCGATGCCCTGCGTCACGCCGCGCTGCTCAGCGAGCAGCCAGGCCAGCGCGATGTCGAACAGGTTGTGGCCGGCGACGCCGATGCGCACGTGGCCGATGTGCTCGGGGCGCAGCGCGTAGTCGAGCACGGCCTTGTACGAGGAGTCGGACTGCTGCTTGGTCGACCAGGTCGCCAGCTCCCAGCCGTGCGACTCGGCATCGACGGTCTCCATGGGCAGGTTGGCGCCCTTCACGACGCGCACCTTGATGGGTGCGCCGCCGGCCGCGACGCGTGCGGCGGCCCACTCCTGCAGGCGGATCATCGCCGACAGGGCGTCGGGCAGGTAGGCCTGCAGCACGATGCCGGCTTCGAGGTTCGTGAACTCGGGACGGTCGAGGATCGCGGTGAAGACCGCGATCGTCAGGTCGAGGTCCTTGTACTCCTCCATGTCGAGGTTGATGAACTTGCCGCGCTTCACCGCGATGTCGTACAGCGGACGCAGCGCCGCGGCGGCGTGCTGCACGGCCTCGTCGAAGGCCCACGGGCTGTGCGGAGCGACGGTCGACGACACCTTGATGGAGACGTAGTCGACATCGTCGCGCTGCAGCAGGCGACGGGTTCCCTCGAGACGCCGAGCGGCCTCCTCCTTGCCGAGGATGGCCTCGCCGAGCAGGTTGATGTTCAGGCGCACGTTCTCGGCCGAGCGGATGCGGCGGATCGCGGAGCCCAGCTGCGAGTCACGCGCGTCGACGATCAGGTGGCGCACCATGCCGCGCAGCACGCGCCGGCTGATCGGCACCACGATGCCGGGCAGGATCGGCGCGAACGCGCCGCCGAGGGCGATGGCACCGCGCAGCGGGGCGGGCAGGAACTTCGGGGTGAGCGGCACGAGCTCGCGCAGCTTTCGGGCGGCGACCTTCGTGTCCTCGGGCCGGACGACGCCGTCGACGAAGCCGACGGTGAAGTCGAGGCCGTTCGGGTCGCGCAGCACGCCGGCGAGGCGCTGGGCGGCGACGTCGACAGGGATGTCGCGGCTCTCCGCGAGCCAGCGGCGCACCAGCGCGACGGCGTCGTCGGCGAGGGCGGCCAGTTCGGCACGGGATTCGGGGGTGGATGCCGCGGAGGGGGCGGACACGGAGGTGCTCATGGTCTCAGGATGACGCGCCGCACCCGATATGAAAAGCGAACGTTCCTGAAGGATAATGTTCGATGTCAACGAATGGTGAGGAGCCCCCGCGATGTTCGAGCTGCGCCGCTTGCGACTGCTGCATGAGCTGTCATTGCGCGGCACCATCGCCGAGGTGGCGGCGTCGCTCTCGTACAGCCCTTCCACGGTGTCGCAGCAGCTTGCGCTGCTGGAGCGCGAGGCAGGCGTGGCCCTGCTCGAGCCCGACGGACGCCGGGTCCGGCTGACGCCTCAGGGGCGGATGCTGGCGGAGCACGCCGCCCGTGCTCTGGACCTCGACGAGAGGGCCCGTGCCGCCCTAACCGCGCACACCGGCTGGCAGCCGGTTCGGCTGGCAGCCATGCCCACCGCCGCCGAGACCATCGTCCCCGCCGCGCTCACGCTGCTCGCCGAGCGCGCGCCGGAGCTGCGCGTCGAGCTGGCCGAGCTCGCGCCCGAGGAGAGCCTGTTCGAGCTGTGGGCGCGCCGCTTCGATCTCGTCATCGCCGAGCAGTATCCCGGATACACCCGCGAGCGCCGTGACGGCGTCGTGCACGAGCTGCTCGGCGACGACCCGATCCGCATCGCGCTGCCCTCGCTCGAGCCTCCGACCCCCTTGGCACAGTTGCGCGATCACGCCTGGGTGATGGAACCCGAGGGCACGGCGGCGCGCCAGTGGGCCGTGCAGCAGTGCCGCGCCGCCGGCTTCGAACCGGACGTGCGCTTCGACGCGGCCGACCTGACCGCGCATGTGCGGCTGATCGCCGCCGGCCATGCCGTGGGGATGCTCCCCGATCTCATCTGGGGCGATGAGCCCAGCCCGCTCACCGTCGCCGATCTGCCGGGATCGCCGGTGCGCGAGGTGTTCACAGCCGTGCGCGCGGCATCCCGCGACGACGAGGCGGTCGAGCTGGTACGCGCCGCGCTCGCGGACGCGTTCGCGGCACACAGACGGGTCAGCCCGTAGCGTCCGACGGCACTCGCCCGCGTCAGACCGACCGGACGCGGGCGTGCGGCATCCGCTCACGCATGACGCGGATCGCCTCCGGACTGTGGTCGACGAGAACGGCGTCGCGGCCGAGCGCCGACGCCACCGCGCCCGTCGTGCCGGAGCCGGCGAACAGGTCGAGCACCCGGTCGCCGGGTCGGCTGGAGGCCTGCACGATGCGGCGCAGCACGCCCTCGGGCTTCTGCGTCGGGTACCCGGTCTTCTCACGCCCGGTGGTCGGCACGATGGTGTGCCACCAGACATCGGTGGGCAGCTTGCCCCGCGCCGCCTTCTCTGGCGTCACCAGGCCGGGCGCCATGTACGGCTCGCGGTCGACCTCGTCGGAGTTGAAGACGTACGCGCGCGGGTTCTTCACGTAGACCAGGATCGTGTCGTGCTTGGTGGGCCAGCGTCGGCGCGACTTGGCTCCGTAGTCGTAGGCCCAGATCAGCTCGTTGAGGAACGCATCCCGCCCGAACACGGCATCGAGCATGACCTTGGCGTAGTGCGCCTCGCGGTAGTCGAGGTGCAGGTACAGGGTGCCGTCGTCGGCGAGCAGCCGCCACGCCTCCGCGAGGCGCGGCATGAGGAAATCGCCGTAGTCGTCGAAGCGGTCGTCGTAGGTGCGCAGCATCCCGCGCACCCGCTCATAGGCGTGGCCGTGGAAACCGTGCCGGATCTCCTTCGCCGCGACCGGCTCCGACGGCCCCGGCTCGTCGGCGCTCGCCGGCAGGTTGCGGCGCGCCTCGATGATCTGGCGCTCCTGCGCGCGTCCGGTGTTGAACGGCGGATCGAGGTAGATCAGCGTGAAGGATGCCGACGGCAACGCGCCCGCGACGAGGAGGTTGTCACCCTCGATGATCTCCACCGATCCGGGTGGTTCGTCCCGCTTCTCCCGCTTCACGCGAGGCGCCGGGATCATGGGACCCGGTGCAGCCACGCCTCGGTGGCGAATTTCGACTCCACCAGCGCCTCCGCGTCGGCGTACTCGTCTGCGGTGATCGCGCCGTCCTCGGCGCCTGTGAGGGATCGGAAGGTCTCCTTGAACCGCTCGATGATCTCGGAGCGGGCCATGCCCGTCTGAGTGCGCAGCGGGTCGACCCGCTTGGCAGCCGAGGTCGTGCCCTTGTCGCTGAGCTTCTCGCGGCCGATGCGCAGCACCTCGGTCATCATCTGGCCGTCGATGTCGTACGAGATGGTGGCGTGGTGCAGCACTCCGCCGTTGGCGAGGCGCTTCTGCGCGGCGCCGCCGATCTTGCCCGTCGGCGAGGCGATGTCGTTGAGCGGCTGGTACGTCGCGTCGACCCCGACCGAGCGCAGCGCCTGCAGCACCCAGTCGTCGAGGAACGCATAGGAGTCGGCGAACGTCATGCCCTGCACGAGGGATGCGGGAACGTACAGCGAGTACGTGATGATCTGGCCGGCCGCCATCAGCATCGCCCCGCCGCCCGAGATGCGGCGCACCACATCGAAGCCGTGCTTCGCGGCACCGTCCGGATCGACCTCGTTGCGATACGACTGGAACGACCCGATCACGACGGCCGACTCGTCCCACTCCCAGATGCGCAGCGTGGGCCGGCGGCGGCCCTCCCCGACCCGGGCGGTGAGCACCTCGTCGAGGGCGAGGTTCATCCGCGGCGAGACGGCCTTCTCGTGCACGATCTCCCAGTCGAAGTCCCGCCAGCCCGGCGCGGTGACCAGCGCTCGGCGCACGGCCGTTCCGACGGCCTCGGGCGAGAATCCGAGCAGCTGAGCGCCGTCGGGAAGCGCACTGCGCACGGCGGCGGCGATCGTCGACGCGTCCGTCTCGACGGGCATCCCCTCGACCGCGGCGTTGATGGCGTCGAGCGCCGTGTCGGGCTCGAGGAAGAAGTCGCCCGCCAGCCGGAAGTCGCGGATCAGCCCGTTCTCGACCTGCAGGTCGACGACGACGAGCTTTCCGCCTGGGACCTTGTACTCACCATGCACGTGTCCAGCTTAGGCGGGCCGACGCACCGGAGCTCAGGCCTCGGCGGGCACGTGCTTGTCGAGCCAGGCCAGCAGGTCGGCGCGGACCTCTGCTTGATTGAGCTCGTTGAACAGCTCGTGCCGTGCGTCGGGATAGACGAGCGTCGTCACGTCGGAGAGACCGGAACGCCGGCGGTACGCATCGGCGAGCTTGTGCACGCTGCGCGGCCCGCCCACCGGATCGTCGCGTCCGACCAGCAGCAGCACGGGCACGTCGCGTTCCAGGTCGCGGCGCGGCCGGCCGTACAGCCGCGCCGCCTCGACGGGACCGAACAGCCGCAGCAGCGGCGTCTCGGTGGTCAGCGGATCGTCGCGGAACGCCTTCCAGACGGCCGAATCACGCGACAGCCACTCCAGCCCGTCGGCATCCGGCCCCTTCCAGCGCGCGTTCAGCGGCGCGGCGTTCAGATCGGCCGGCGTGAGGTGCGCCGAGCCGCTCAGCACGACGGCGTCATACGCCGTCGGATTCTCGTTGAGCAGCTTCTGCGCGAGGAACGATCCCCACGAGTGGCCGATCAGCACGAGCGGCAGCTCGGGGTGCTCGGTGCGGATGATGTCGGTCAGCTGCGCGCATGCCGCCACCGCGGCCCGCAGCCCTCCGGGTCCGAGCCGGCCCAGTCTCGCCGGCCCGCCGTGCTGCCGGATGCCGGTGCGCCCATGCCCGCGATGGTCGTCGGCGTAGACGTGGAATCCCGCGCTCGTGAGCGCGTCGATCACCGCGCCGTACCGCCCGGCGTGCTCGCCCACGCCGTGCAGCAGCTGCACCGCGCCCCTCGGCGTGCCGACCGCGTCGTACACGTCGTACACGATGGGGATCCCGTGAGCGTCGGTGAACTCCGTCGTCCGCATCGTCGTCATGGTGCGAGTCTACGGACGCGCGGCCGCGCCGACACCCTCGCGCGACGCGTGACTCACCGGTAGTACGGAAAAGCGGGGTAGACGTATCCCGCCGCCCAGAATGGCGTGTAGCCGTAGTAGTCGAGCACGTTCTGGTTGTACTCCTGGTCGTTGATGAGCTCGGGGTCGTACGTGGGGGCGCCCGCCAGGTGCTCGCGGCTCTGATCGACCCGCACCTCATCGTCGCCGACACTCGTCACCGCATCGACGGGGATGTACGACTTGTGCTCGCCGATGCCGAGGAATCCGCCGGAGGCGACCACGAGGAATCGGACCTTGTTCTCCGTGGTGTCGATCAGCAGGCCTTCGACCTCACCGACCTCCTCGCCGCCGGCATCCCTGACGGTCCTGCCGCGGATGTCGTCCTCGGCTGCGACCGTGCGGTCGCTGTCCTGCAGTGTGACCAGTTCGTTGTCCATGTCGGTCTCCTTCCCGTTCTGTCGCAAGCCTGCCCTCGGACAGCGGCGAACGCGAGGGGGTGGCGTGACGTCCACGGAGCACGCATACTGGCGCCACGAGGGCGTGCGGACGACGGCCGGGGGCGACGGTTATCGGGACTCTACGGTCACGGTCGGGCAGCCGTGCCGGCGGGCCGGAGCACCGCGGCGAGCGCCGATACGACGGCGCGAGCGATGTCGGCGTCGGTGACCTCGTGGCCGCCGACGCCGTCGGCTGCAGAACCCATCCGCACCGAGCCGCTCGCGCCGACGATGTCGGAGACGACGGTGCGCTTCGCCGAGAAGTGCACCGCGTCGACGCCGGTGGCCGCGATCTCGCCGACGTTCGCGGCGTTCACCCCGCTGCCGGCCATCACCTCGATCGCCCCGTCGGCTTCGGCGACGAGCGCGCGCAAGACGTCGAGTCCGTCGACGGCCGACGACGCCCCTCCCGAGCTGAGCACGCGTCGCATCCCGAGCTCGCGCGCGACGCGCAGCGCCGCGACGGGGTCCGGCGTCACGTCGATGGCGCGGTGGAGGGTGACGGATGCTCCGCCGGCCGCGTCCACCAGCATGGCGAGAGCATCGCGGTCGAGCGCTCCGTCGGGCCGCTGGCATCCGATCACCACGCCGTGCGCACCGGCACCGAGTGCGTGGCGGATGTCGCGCACGGTGAGGTCGAGCTCGTCGACGTCGTAGTGGAAGCCGCCGGCGCGCGGGCGCACCAGCACATGCACCTCTGGTCCGGTGTCGCCCGCCGCCTCGAGCGCAGCCTCGACCGTCGCGGCGGACGGAGTGAGGCCTCCGAGGGCCAGTGCCTGCCCGAGTTCGACACGAGCGGCGCCGATCTCGCGAGCGATGCGGATTCCGGCGGTGTCTTGGACGGCGAGTTCGAACGCGAGGGGCATCCCACTATTTTCTCACCGGCCAGCGCCGATTCCGCGCACGGTGCGCTCGGCGGTGCAGGTCGCGCTTTCCGTCGGGCGGCAAAGTTAGTTAGACTATCTAAGTAATGACCGCCTCCCCCGAAGATCTCGACGACACGGCGACGGAACTCCGCTTCGCCGTCTTCCGGCTCGCCCGTCGCCTGCGCTCAGCCCGCGCGCTCGACGCGATGAGCGACGCACAGCTCGCCGTGCTCGCCGCGCTGCGCATGCACGGGCGGCACACGCTCTCCCGCCTCGCCGAGCGCGAGCGCGTGACGGCTCCCACGATGAGCGCCATGATCAACGGACTCGCCGAGCAGGGCTTCGTCGTGCGCATCCCCGACGACGAGGACCGTCGTCGCGTGCATGTCGAGATCACCGAGCAGGGTGCGAACGTCGTCGCCGAGACGATCCGCCGCCGCGACGAGCTGCTGGCGGGCATGCTGCGCGAGGTCGATCTCGACGATCACGACCTGTCGGTGCTGCGAGAGGCGTCCGTACTGCTGAGGAAGGTGGCGGAGGGATGATCCGCAAACCCACTCGCCGCTCCGCCGGCACGTCACGCCGAGCCGCCGGGCGCGGAACCCCGGCGATGTTCCGCTCATTCCGCTCGTTCAACTACCGGACGTGGTTCTTCGGCGCCGTCATCTCGAACATCGGCGGTTGGATGCAGGCCACTGCGCAGGACTGGGTGGTGCTCACCGAGCTGACCGACAACGACGCGACCGCGATGGGCGCGACGATGGCCCTGCAGTTCGGTCCGCCGCTGGTGCTCGTGAGCCTGACCGGGTGGGTCGCCGACCGCTTCGATCGGCGCCGGGTGCTGCTGGTCACCCAGTCGACGCTGATGCTGCTGGCCGTGGCGATCGCCGTGCTGCTGCTCACCGGCGTGATGACGCTGCCGCTCATGCTGTGCTTCGCCGCCGCGTTCGGCATCACCAACGCCTTCGACGCGCCCGCCCGTCAGGCGTTCGTCTCCGACATGGTGAGCATCGACGACACCTCGAACGCCGTAGCCCTGAACTCCGCGTCGTTCAACATGGCGCGGCTGATCGGCCCGGCGGTGGGTGGTCTGCTGATCGTCGCGCTCGGCTCGGGCTGGGTGTTCGTCGCGAACGCCGTCACGTTCCTCGCGATGCTGATCGCGTTGATGCTGATCCGCACAAGAGAGCTGATCCCCCGCGTCGTCAGCAGCCGCAGTGGCGGGGGCCTCGCCGCCGGCTTCCGCTATGTGCTCGGTCGGCCCGACCTGCTCGTGGTCTTCGTGATGGTGTTCCTGATCGGCGCATTCGGGATGAACTTCCCGATCTTCGCCTCGACCATGGCGCTCGAGTTCGGTCGCGGCGCCGACGGCTACGGCCTGCTCAGCTCGGTGCTGGCGATCGGCTCGCTGGCGGGAGCCCTGCTCGCCGCACGGCGCGACCGCGCACGCGTGCGGGTGCTGGTGTTCGCGGCGGGCGGGTTCGGGGTGGCATCCGTCGTCTCCACGCTGATGCCCTCGTACTGGACCTACGCGGCCGTGCTCGTGTTCGTCGGCTTCTCGACCGTCACCATGCTCACCACGGCGAACGGGTACGTGCAGACCACGACGGATGCGGGATTGCGCGGTCGCGTGCTCGCGCTGTACATGGCGGTGATCATGGGGTCCACGCCCATCGGCGCTCCGATCGCCGGGTGGATCGTCGACGCGTTCTCCGCACGCACCTCGATCATGGTCGGCGGCCTCGCCGGCATCCTGGCGTTCTCGATCGGCATCGGCTGGATGCTGTGGTCGGGTCGCCTGCATCGCCAGGAGCACACCCGCTTCCTGCTCACGCTCGACGAGACGCGGCCCCTGTCGGTCGTGCGGGCCATGGACCCGGCGTCCTTCGACGACCACACCACCGCGACGACGCCGATCCGGCTGCCACGCGAAGGCGACCGGCGAGCGGACTGACCCGTGCACCGGCACCCGCGCGCGCTGCTGCCGGCCCTCGGCGCCGATCGGCGTCCACCTCCCGCCGAGCACCCACACAACGTGACGCGGTTCCTGTCAATGCCCTCGCCGCCGTCGGCGGCGCCCTCTAACGTCGCTGTCATGAACGATCAGCAGAGCGACACGGGCCAGCATCCGCACACGCCGGGCCAGGACCCGAGCGGCAGCGGGGAGCCCCGTCAGCCCCAGGGCGCCACCGGTCAGGACGACGCACCCTCGCGCAGCCCGGTCGTCCCCGAGTCGCAGCGCAGCGACACCGACGGCGCGGCCGACGCCGCGACGCCCGGAGACACCGGCGCCGGCGGGCACACCGGCGAACCGGAGGACAACCCTGCGCACAACACCGCCCCCGACGGGCAGCGCGGCGAGCGCGACGACGCGCCCCTGGGCGGCGACGAGACCACCGAGGAGCAGCTCGAGGCCGACACCGCCGTCGAGGAGGACGCGCTCAAGGGGCTCGACCCCGACGACTCCCCCGCCTGAGCGAACGTCAGCTCTCGAGCAAACGTCAGCCCTCGAGCACGAGACGCAGCTGCTCGACCGCCCAGTCGAGTTCCGTGGCGCGGATGACCAGCGGCGGTGCGATCCGGATGGTCTGACCGTGCGTGTCCTTGACGAGCACGCCGCGATCGAGCAGTTTCTCGGCGACCTCGCGTCCCGTTCCGACGGCGGGATCGATGTCGACGCCGGCCCAGAGGCCGGCGATGCGCACCCCCGTCACGCCGTGGCCGATCAGCGGCTCGAGTCTGCCCGCCAGGTGAGCGCCCAGCGCGCGTGCGCGCTCCTGGAACTCACCGGATGCGAGCATCTCGACCACCCGTTCGCCGACGGCCGCGGCGAGCGGGTTGCCGCCGAAGGTCGAGCCGTGCTCGCCGGGGCGGATGACGCCCAGCACATCGCTGTTGCCGACCACGGCCGACACCGGCAGCAGGCCCCCGCCCAGCGCCTTGCCGAGCAGGTACAGGTCGGGCACGACGCCCTCGCGGTCGCAGGCGAAGGTCTCGCCCACCCGGCCGAGACCGGACTGGATCTCATCGGCGATGAACAGCACGTCGCGCTCGTCGCAGATCTCGCGGATGCGGCGCAGGTAGCCCTCCGGAGGGATGATCACGCCGCCCTCGCCCTGGATCGGCTCGATGAGCACGGCGGCGGTGTCGTCGGTGATCGCGTCCGCGATCGCGTCGGCGTCGCCGTACGGGACGACGTCGAACCCGGGCGTGTAGGGCCCGAAGTCGGCGCGCGCCTGCTCATCGTCGCTGAAGCTGACGATGGTCGTGGTGCGCCCGTGGAAGTTGCCCGCGGCGACGATGATGCGCGCCCGGCCCTCGGCGATGCCCTTGACGCGGTAGCCCCAGGCGCGTGCGACCTTGATGCCGGTCTCGACGGCTTCGGCGCCGGTGTTCATCGGCAGCACCATCTCCTTGCCGCTCAGCCCGGCGAGCGCCGCGGCGAACGGCTCCAGACGGTCGCTGCGGAACGCACGGCTGACCAGCGCGACGCGTCCGAGCTGCTCGGTGAGCGCGGCGACGAGAGCGGGATGGCGGTGACCGAAGTTCACCGCCGAGTAGGCGGCGAGCAGGTCGAGGTAGCGCTTGCCCTCGACATCCGTCACCCATGCGCCTTCGGCGCGCGCGATCGAGACGGCGAGCGGGCTGTAGTTGTTCGCGACGTGCGGCTCCGCGGCCGTCGTCGTCTCCGGCACCACGGCGGTCACTTGGCACCTCGCAGCTCGAGGGTGCAGCATTTGATGCCGCCGCCGCCGAGCAGCAACTCGGAGAGGTCAACGGTGATCGGGTTGTAGCCGCGCTCGCGCAGCTGCTTCTCGAAGCCCTTCGCGCGCGGCGAGATGATGACGTTGTAGCCGTCGCTGGCGGAGTTCAGGCCGAACACGGCGCCGTCGTCATCGGAGACGAGGATCGCGTCGGGGAAGCGCTCCGCGAGGATGGCGCGTCCGGCGTCGTCGAATGCACCGGGGAGGTAGGCGATGTTGGCGCGCTCGGGCCCGCCGTTCTCCACGCCCTGTACCGGGTCGAGCACGGCGATCGCGGTGTCGAGGTGGTAGAACCGCGGGTCGATGAGGTTGAGCGAGACGACCTCGCGGCCGAACACCTCGCCGACCTCGCTGTGGCTGTCGTCCGTCGAGCGGAAACCGGTGCCGGCGAGGATCACGTCGCCCACGAGCAGGAAGTCGCCCTCGCCCTCGTTGACCTGCTCCGGCATCACCGTGTCGAACCCGTTGGCGCGGAACCAGTCGGCGAACGCGGGCGCCTCACCCTGCCGCTCGACGAAGCGGAACTCCGGCACGTAGGCGCGGCCGTCGATCACGAATCCGCCGTTGGCGGTGTAGACCATGTCGGGGTAGCCGGCGAGCGGCTCGATCAACTCGACCTCGTGACCGAGCTCGAGGTACAGGTCGTACAGCGTCTGCCACTGCGCGAGCGCCCTGGCGGTGTCGGTGGGCTTGGCGGGCTCCATCCACGGATTGATGGCGTAGCTGACGGTGAAGTGCTCGGGGCGGCACATCAGGTAGCGGCGGTGGTGTGCGACGCGGGCCGGTGCGGTGGCGGTCGCGATCTCAGGCGTGGACATGGATGCTCCTCAGAAGACGCGGCGGACGCTGTCCAGGGGCCCGGCGGAAGTTCGACCCGCGCCACCCGTTCCGGGCAGCGCGCGGGGAAGATGCGACTCGGGCACGCCGGTCCCATTTTTGCATCCGCGGCCTGGATGTCGCCAGAGCGCGCGCCGCAGAGTGTGCGCCGCAGCGGCGGCGGGTCGCCGAGCGGATTGTCCCACTCGCTGCATCCGCGGGGAAGCCCTCTGCTGCGATTTCAACATCGGGCGTTGCATGGGCCGCTCACCGCCACTCCGATCAGAAGGGTCTTTCCTCATGTTCTTCCATCGTCAAGAGCTGCAATACGCGGCGACACCGACGGCGCCGGATGCCGTCTACGCAAGAAAGCTGCAGGAGGTGCTCGGCGGACAGTACGGCGAGATCACCGTGGCCCTGCAGTACCAGTTCCAGGCGTGGAACATGCACATACCCGGCAAGTACCGCGACCTGGTGTTCGGTATCGGCGCCGAGGAGATGGGCCACGTCGAGATGCTGGCGATCATGATCGCGCAGCTGCTGGAGAAGGCGCCTCTGGGTGTCACTGAGGACGCGGTGCAGGACGATCCGACCGTCGCCGCGATCGTCGGCGGCACCGACGTTCAGCAGGGGATCGTGGCCGGCGCGGGCGCCCGTCCGGTCGACAGCAACGGGAATCCGTGGTCCGGGTCGTACATCACCTCGAGCGGCAACCTCCTCGCCGACTTCACCGCCAACGCGAACGCCGAGATGCAGGGTCGACTGCAGGTGTCGCGGCTGTATCACATGACCGACGACCACGGCGTGCGAGACCTCCTCGCGTTCCTGCTGGCCCGCGACACGATGCACCAGAACCAGTGGCTCGCGGCCGTCGAGGAGCTCAAGGCCGAGGGTGCGGAGACGCTGCCTGTTCCCAGCAACTTCCCGCTGGCCCAGGAGCACCGCGAGGTCTCGTACCAGTACCTGAACTTCAGCGACGGCGAAGCCGCGGCGGACGGATCCTGGGCGCAGGGCCCGGCGCCTGACGGGCTGGGCGAGTTCAGCTACCACGAGGGAGCGACCACGACCGCCGAGATGCCGCCGCCCACCCGACCCGATGTGCGCTTCTACGGCACGACCGACATGCCGAACGTCGTGGAGAAGGTGGCGGGAGCCGCGCAGGACGCCCTGAAGAAGGAGTGAGCCCGACGCCGCGTCGAACAGCGCCCCCCGGATCGCCCCGACGCCGCCGATCACGTCGCGGTGCGGCGGAACCCCTCCTCCTGGGTGTCTTCGTCGGCGACGCGCACTCCGTAGCGGTAGGCGAGCTTGCCGCCGAGGTATCCGGACACGCCGAGAACGAGCACCGCCACGATGCTGAGGATGAACCCCAGGATGCTGAGGTCATCGGCATCGCCGGTCAGCCGCAGGATCAGGCTGACGACGAACAGCGCCGTCACGGAGAGGTTCAGCGTCATGTGCGTCAGCGCGACCCGGCGAGCGGGGGTGCCCGCCGTCAGCTGCGACAGGTCCATCAGCCCCAGCACGGCCGCGACGACGGCCCCGACGAGCCCGATCACGATGAGCACGTTCGCGCCCGCGACGAAAGCCGCAGGCTCATCGGACGCCAGCGCGACGATGTCGAACACGATGCTCGAGATCCATGCCCCGATCGGAATGGTCACCGCGATGGGATGAAAGGGATGCCCGTACGGACCGGCGACGACGGTGCGGGGCTGCTTGGCGCGAGAGATGCGCTGTGAGGTGTCCATGGCCCGACGCTAGGGCAGTGCCACGCGGGGCAGAAGGGCGTTGACAGCCGGCCGAACGCGCGACCGGCGCCCGCGGGATCAGATGACGGTGGCGCTCCACGCGTCGGGGTTGCCGAAACGGTGCGCGGTGATCGAGATGGACTGCTCGTGCACGAAGGGCAGCAGCTCGATGCGGCCCGCCGATGTCACCTCGTCGTCGTACACCGCCAGGTCGGGGTCGCCGTCGACGGCCGCGGCCAGCGAGGCGTGCAGTGTCGAGACGGCGTCTCGCCTGCCGATCAGACGCACCCGACCGGCGTGCGCGAACGCGACGGCAGGGTCATCCACGGCGGCACTGTCGGTGACGTTCTCGCCGCGGCGCAGCATCCGGTCGATCCACTCCTCGTCGCTCTCGACGGCGACGAGCACGCCGAGCGCGCCGAGTTCGGCGCGCACAGCGGCGGGGATACCCTCGGGCACCGAGACGAAGAACGGCGCCCCCGACCGGATGCCGGCCAGCACCACGCGCAGCACTTCGTGCAGCCCGGCGTCGGCGGCCGCGCGCACGATCACCGGCACGGGACGATAGCGGAACAGGTTTCGTTCCACCGCGAGCTGCGACACGTCGCGCACCTGGCCGAACTCGCGGTCCCAGGCGACGGCGTCCGAGAGGGCGGCCTGCCGAAGCCACTCGAACGCGTCGAAGCCGAGCGACGGCTGCGCGGCTTCGATCAGGCCCGAGATGCGGCTGTCGAGCCCGCGGAGGTGCAGGGTGCTCGACGCCTTGCCGCGCGGCCGCGACCGCCAGGAGCCGAGCCCGATGAGGTAGTTCGGTCCGCCGGCCTTGGCGCCCGGTCCGACCGACGAGCGCTTCCAGCCGCCGAACGGCTGGCGCTGCACGATCGCACCCGTGATTCCGCGGTTCACGTACAGGTTGCCGGCTTGCACGCGGTCGAGCCACAGCGCGAGATCGTCGGGATCCTGGGTGTACAGGCCGGCGGTCAGGCCATAGGCGACGGCGTTCTGCATCTCGATCGCCGCCGTGAGGGTGGGCGCGTGCATGACGCCGAGCATGGGCCCGAAGAACTCCTCGCGGTGGGTCCGCGAGCCGGGCTGCACGCCGACGCGGATGCCGGGGCTCCACAGCCGTCCGCTGTCGTCGAGCGAGCGCGGCCGGATCAGCCACTTCTCCTCACCCTCGAGTTCCGAGAGCGCCCATGCGAGCTTGCCCTGGGGCTTCTCGATGACCGGGCCGACCTCGGCGCGGGGATCGGCCGGCCAGGCGACGTGCAGCGAGCGGGTCGCGTCGACCAGCTGTCGGGCGAAGCGCTTCGAGCGGCCGACGGGGCCGACGAGGATGGCGAGGGATGCCGCCGAGCATTTCTGCCCGGCGTGGCCGAAGGCGCTCTTGACCAGGTCGGCCACCGCGAGGTCGACGTCGGCGGTGGGGGTGATGATCATCGCGTTCTTGCCGCTGGTCTCGGCGAGCAGCGGCAGGTCGGGGCGCCACGAGCGGAACAGGGCCGCGGTGTCCCACGCCCCGGTGAGGATCACCCGGTCGACGTCGGGGTGACTGATCAGCCGCTGCCCCAGGTCGCGCTCCGAGACGTCGACGAGCACGAGCACGTCGCGCGGCACGCCCGCCTGCCAGAGCGCCTCGGCGATGACCGCCGCGCAGCGGCGTGCCTGATGCGCGGGTTTGAAGACGACGCCGGAGCCCGCGGCGAGCGCCGCCAGCACGCCGCCGGCGGGGATGGCGAGCGGGAAGTTCCACGGCGGAGTGACCACCATCACCCTGGCCGGCTCGAAGGCCGCGCCCGCGACCCCGTCGAGCTCACGGCACGTGGCCGCGTAGTACTTTGCGAAATCGACGGCCTCGCTGACCTCGATGTCAGCTTCGGCGAACATTTTGCCGGTCTCGTCGGCGGCGACCTCGATCAGCTCGGCGCGGCGTGCGGACAGCGCCGCCGCGGCGCGCAGCAGGACCTCGGCGCGTTCGGCTGCCGGACGCGCGCCCCACGAGGCGGCGGCATCCTTCACCCGCGCGATGGTGTGCACCAGCATCCCCTCGTCGTCGATGCGCGATGCCCGCACCGTGGCGAGTCCCAGCGCGGAGGGGGCGGTGCCGGCCAGCCGATCGAAGACGCCCCGCGCCCAGTCACGGTTGGCGGGCAGGGCCGGATCGCTGTCGGCGGTGTTCGCGAAACCGGGAGCGCCCGATCCGGCGCCCGCGGCGGAGAGCTCCTGTCGGGCGTACACGGCGGTCTCGAGGAAGGCATCGCCGGCGTCCTCGTCGGAGGAGCCGCGGGCGATGCCGAGCACGACGCCGGTGAGGTCCTCGTCCGGGGCGGCCGGCTGAGTGAGCGGGCGCACCGATTCATGCACCGGAGCCGCGCGGTTCTGCGTGCGGCGCTGCCCCACGAGCAGCGAGTGATCGGTGGCGCGGCTGACCGAGTCGACGAAGCGCAGTCGCTCCCGCTCGAACAGTGCGGGGTCATCGGCGAGGTGGAACGCGGCGGAGAGGAAGTTCGACGGCGACGCGCTCTCCTCGAGCCGGCGCACCAGGTAGCTGATCGCCACGTCGAACTCGTCGGGGCGCACGACGGGCACGTACAGCAGCACCTGTCCGACGGTGCGCGAGACCGCGGCGACCTGCGCCTGCGCCATGCCGAGCAGCATCTCGAACTCGACGGCGTCGCGCACGCCCCGCTCTCCCGCGAGCAGCCAGGCGTAGCCGATGTCGAACAGGTTGTGACCGGCGACGCCGACCCGCACCGCGGCGGCGTTGCGGGGCTGGAACGCCTCATCGAGGCAGCGCAGGTAGTTCGCGTCGGTGTCGAGCTTCGAACCGTAGGGGGCCTGCGGCCAGCCGTGCATGACGGCATCCACCTTCTCCATCGCGAGGTTCGCGCCCTTGACCAGTCGCACCTTGATGGGCGCCCCGCCATGCTCGACGCGCTCTCTGGCCCAGGCGGTCAGCTCGCGCAGCGCCGGCAGCGCGTCGGGAAGATACGCCTGCAGCACGATGCCCGCCTCGAGGCGCTTCAGCCGGGGGTCCTCGAGGATGCGGGTGAACACCGCGATGGTCAGGTCGAGGTCCTTGTACTCCTCCATATCGAGGTTGATGAAGGTGCCGTCTTCGGCGGCGGTGACGTACAGCGGCGTGAGACGCGACACCACCTCGTCGACAACCTGATCGAACGCCCACATCGAGATGCGGCTCATGATCGCCGACACCTTGACCGACACGTAGTCGACGTCGGGCCGCCGGATCAGCTCGTGGATGCCGTCGAGCCGGCGCTTCGCCTCCGCTTCGCCGAGCACCGCCTCGCCCAGAAGATTGAGGTTGAGGCGGGCCCCGGACTCGCGGATCTTCTCCAGCACCGGACCGAGCTTGTCGGGACGAGCGTCGACGATGAGGTGCCCCACCATCTCGCGCAGGGCCCGCCGGGCCATCGGCACCGTCGGGACCGGCAGCACCGGAGCGACGCCGCCGCCGACGCGCACCAGACCCCGCAGGTACCAGGGCAGGAAGTCGGGGGCGAGCGGGGCCACCCGGTGCAGGTTGGATGCGGCGGCCGCCATGCTCTCCGGGCGCATGACGCCGTCGACGAAGCCGAGCGTGAAGGCCAGTCCGCTCGGATCGCGCAGCACGCCGGCGAGCCGCTCGGCGGCCGGATCGACCTCGACGGATGCCGCTTCCTGCACCCAGCGGTGCGCGAGTTCGACGGCCGCGTCGGCGAGACGCGCCCCTGCGGCGGACGACGGCTGCTCTGACATGCGTCCAGCCTAGGCATGTGGCCGCCCGGAAGGCGGACGATCGGCACGGTGGCGCGCGAAGATCCCCCTATGCTGATGCCGTGAGCAGCACACCGCCGGAGGGGACGGCGTCGCACCAGGATGCCGCCGCCGTGGCGCGGGCCAACGCGGGCGCCCGTGCGAAGGTGCTCGCCTGGGCGAGGCGCAGCATCGACCTCATCCCGACGAGATGGCTGATCACGGGAGCGGGTGCGGTGCTGCTGGCGACGACCGCGGCCTTCGGCGGGCTGGAAGAGCGTCGCCGCCGCGCCGGTGCCCGAGCTCGCCGTCGGCGAGACCTTCGCGGGGTCCGACCTCGAGGTCACCGTGCGGGCCGTCGAACTGCGCGACGAGCGCGGTGATGCCGCGGTGTTCCCCGACGAGGAGAAGGGCGAGAAGGTGCTCATCGTCGTGCTGGACGTGGTGAATACCTTCCCTGCTCCGCGGAGCGCCGGGAGCGGTGGCGAGCCGTCGCCTACTCTGGACGGCATCCGCGTCGAGGGGGTCGAGGGTGCTCCCGCACTGTCCCGCGACGACGGCCTGACCACGCCGATCCTTCAGCCCGATGTACCCGCGCAGGTGATCGCCGCCTGGGTTGTCGGGCCGGGAGATCTCCGCGCAGGCGAACAGGTGCGCCTGTCTCTGCCGGACTCCACCCACTACGTGGGTCGGAGCGTGACCAGCGGCGACTATTGGTCCGACGTGCGGATCGGTGCCTGGGTGACCGCCGACGTCGAGGCGGTGGTCACGCGGTGACTGCGAGACGTTCCCGGCTTGCCGTGTGGCTGCTCACCGGCGCGCTCCTGGCCGGTGCCTGGGCGGTGTCGAAGGCGACCCTTCCCGACGACGCCGCGACCGCCCCGTTCCCGACCCGCGCCGGACTCGGTGAGCGGGTCACCGTGCGCGATCTGTCCGTCACGGTGACGGACGTGCGCGCGGCGGGACGCGTGATGGATTCCACCGGCTGGTCGGCCGAGGGGACGTGGCTCGTCGTCGATCTCGAGGCCGCTGCCGTGCTCTCGCAGGACGCGGCGCTGCAGCTGCACGAGCTTGTCATCGGCGAGCGTACGTTCTCGGCGACGGAGCGTGGCACCACCTTCCGCGGCCACGCGCTCATCCCCGGCGTCGCGCGCACCGGCAGCCTGGCGTTCGAGCTGCCGGCCGGTGACCTGCACGGGCAGGCGGTGCTCCGGCTGGGCACCCCGACCGGCCTGCGCCTGGACGCACCGCTCGATGCCGTCGTCGAAGTGCCGATCGACCTCGATGACGTCACCGTGCAGAACGAGGCCGTGCTGCTCGAGAACGGATGGGCGCAGCGATGACGATCCCACCGGTGCCCGATGGGTGCGGCGAGTCCCGTCCTGGGGAGGAGGAGGGCGCGCGTCCAGGCGCGGCGGTGCGCCGACCGGCATCCTGGTGGCGAAGCAACCGGTGGGCGCTGCTGGCGCTGGCGGCCCTTGTTCCGGTGACCGCCCTGAGCATCATCTGGCAAGAGTGGTACGGCTGGTACGGCTACGGCGTCCGCCCCTACGTGCCGGTCGTCGCCGCGGCCGAGGGCAGTGTCGAGCTGGCTGACGCTACCTGGGGCCCGGTGCGCAGCACCGAGATCGACGACCTGCGCGGGCTGGACGTACCCGAGGGCGCCACCGTCATCGCCGCGGCCATTCCCGTCGACCCGGCAGTGGCGGGTGTGGGATGCGCCGCGCCCGAACTGGTGCAGCAGAGCACCGGGCGCATGTGGAAGCCGGTGCGGTCGGAGATCGGTTTGGACTACGACGCCGACGAGCCGTCGACCTGTTCGTCCGCGGGCACCGCACCGTACGAGCTGATCGTCGCCTTCGTGCTGCCCGACGACGTCGACGGCCCGTTCTGGGTGGATGTGTCGCCCTCGGCCGGCGCCGGCGAGTTCGTGAGATTCCCCGTCGATCCCTGACCCGACACCGCGTCGCGGCTCTGCGCCGAGACGACGGCGGCGGCCACCGCGTCGACGGATGCCGGCAGCAGGCCGGCCGCGTCGGCGACGGCGCGAACCTCCGCCTCTTCCGCCGACAGATGCGCGGCATCCCGGTTGTCGCTCCGCTTCCTGCGCAGCCGGCCGAGTGTCGCGTCGTAGGCACCGGCGATCACCGCGATGCGCAGCGGCTCGACGATGAGCGTCGGGATGAGGAAGAGCACGGATCCGGCGATGGCCCAGAACAGGAACTCGTGCGGCCCGACCACCCTGGTCAGCGCGAGATCGAGGTACGACTGGAGTGCCTTCACGATCACGTACACCAGCGAGTACGAGGCGACCAGAAGCGGCCCGGCCCGCCACATCAGCAGCAGAGCGCGCCCGATGGGCCGGAACCGAGCCCCGAGCTCTTCTCCGAGGTCCTTCAGCCTGCGCATCAGCGGGTTCGGCACGAACGCCGCGTGCTCACGCAGCCGGACGAGCACCCGGTGCTCGATCCGCAGCTTCTCGGCGACGATGGCCTGGCCGTAGACGATGCCGCCGATGGTCAGCCACGCCAGCGGCGCCAGAAGCACCGGTCCGGCTTCGGCGATGATCCAGCCCAGCGCGTCCCACAGCCAGCGCAGCGGCGCGACGGCATCCAGCACCTGTTCGCGCATCCGCTCGAGGAACGCGATCGCGGCCCTGCTGTCGATCCAGCTCCTGACGGAGTCGGTGAGGTCACCGATGACCATCACCGAGAAGAACACCCACACGACCTCGAAGTACACGGCCAGCGGCGACAGCCATTTCGCCAGGCGTGCCGACCATTTCGACCATGCCCAGCGTGCCGCGAACGACACCACGATGATCGACACGGTCCAGACGTTGAGGGGCAGATTCAGCACCGTGTCGACGCTGCTCACCGGCTCCTCGCCCGCGACGGCCGCGGTGACGATCACGTCGGTGCGGATCTTCAGGGCCCGAGCGGAGTACGCCTGCACGTCCTCGTTCAGCAGCCCCTGTGCCCAGTACACCGCGAAGAAGGGCAGGATGCCGGCGAGCAGGGCCGAGAGGAAGGTGCGCCGGCGCTCGGCCGGCGACTCGGGAAGCGGGGCGACGGCGCCGAGCTCGCGCAGTCCGTCACGGAGCACGAGGAACATCGCGACATAGCTGATCAGCCGGGCGAGGATCGCGAGCGGCAGGATGAGGAATCCGAGCGTGGCCGAGCGGCCGCCGACGGCTCCCGCCAACTGCACGATGGCGTAGTGCGCCAGCACACCGGCGAGATACCACGCGAACATGGCCGGCCAGTGCCGCCAGAGGCTTCGGCCGGTCGACACCAGGATCGCCTTCACGCGCTCAGATTACCGCCAGCTGAGCACCGGGCCGGATCAGAGATGCTGCTCCGCGGCCGCTGCGAGCAGCATTTTCCATCCGGCATGCGCCGCTGGGAGTTCCCGACCGCCGACGCGGCGCTCAGCTCCAGACGCTCGGTGCCTGTCGTTTCGTGGACGGCAGAGCGGATGCGGCTGCCCACTCGTGGATCCATTCGTCGATGTCGGGCACGCCCTCGGGCCGGCCGAGGGTGGCGAACAGCTCGTCGTGGGGCACCGTGCCGCCGCTGCGGCGCAGCATCCGTGCTCTGACGATGACGCGCGCGTACACCTCGCCGTCGACAACCACGCGGTGCTCCATGAACAGGGCGCGGTCGTCGTGTCCGGTGAAGCGCGACTCGATGTCGAAGCGCTGCCACAACTCCAGCGACTTGCGGAACGTGACCGTCTCGCTCGACACCACCGCGTACCACCCGCGTGTGCGCATGGCGTCGAACAGTCCCGTGCGGATCAGCAGATCCCAGCGGCCGAGATCGAACAGCGACAGGTAGCGGCCGTTGTTCATGTGCCGCAGGATGTCGAGGTCGGTCGGCAGCGTGGTGAGCCGGATGCGACCGACCGCGGTGGGCTCGAGCGTGTCACCGCGGCGGGCGCGCCGGCGGGCCTGCCAGATGATGAGGAGGGTGCGCCAGATCACGTTCACGTTCAGTGATGGTAGCCATCCTCGACGGATCACCCAATTCGGTTGTCGCATTTCCACAGAGCCGTCGCCCGATTTCCTGTTTCGCCGCGGGTATGTCTAGAGTCCTCGCATGAGCGCCGAAGCCCAGCCCGAGATCATCGTCCGTCCGGTCCGCGATGTGGATGCGGAGGCTCTGGGTCGTGTGCATGCGCAGTGCTGGCACGAGACCTACGACCACCTGATCAGCAAGGCCGCGCTGGAGAAGATCTCCCCTCGCCGCATGGCCGAGCTCTGGACGCACTGGGCCGCCCAGGGTCCCGACTTCAAGATGAGCGCGGCGCTGGTCGACGGAGAGATCGTCGGCTTCGTCGGCTCCGGCCCCGCGCGCGACAAGGATGCTCCGGCGTTCCGCGAGCTGTACTTCATCTACCTGCTCGACCAGTGGCACGGCACCGGCATCGGCCAGAAGCTGTTCGACGCCGCCGTCGAAGAGGACGAGCCGCTGTACCTGTGGGTCGCGGAGGACAACCCCCGCGCACACCGTTTCTACACGCGTAACGGCTTCTCGCTCGACGGCGCCAGCCACACCGAGCCGTTCCTGGGTGAGACGCTCACCGAGGTGCGCTTCGTGCGGGCCTGACCTCTCACGATGAAGCCCCTCCCGCGATCAGCGGGAGGGGCTTCATCGTGTCCGGAAGCGTCATAGCGCCCGGATGATGTCCTCCACGCGCTCCTTGGCGTCGCCGAACAGCATCTGCGCGTTCTCGCGGAAGAACAGCGGATTCTGCACGCCCGCGTAGCCGGCGGCCATCGAGCGCTTGAACACGATCACGTTCTCGGCCTCCCAGACCCGAAGCACCGGCATCCCGGCGATCGGGCTCCCCGGGTCCTCAGCGGCGGCGGGGTTGACCGTGTCGTTCGCGCCGATCACCAGCACGACGCTGGTCGACGCCAGGTCGTCGTTGATCTCGTCCATGCCGAGCACGATGTCGTAGGGCACCTTCGCTTCGGCGAGCAGCACGTTCATGTGGCCCGGCAGCCGCCCGGCGACGGGGTGGATGCCGAAGCGGACGTCCACGCCGCGGTCACGGAGCCGCGAGACGAGCTCGGCCACGGGGTACTGCGCCTGCGCGACGGCCATGCCGTAGCCGGGCGTGATGACCACGCTCTTCGCCGCGGCGAGCAGGGCCGCGGCGGCATCCGCCGTCACCTCGCGGTACTCGCCGTACTCCTCGTCGCTTGAGGCGGAGGCGACGATGCCGAATCCGCCCGCGATCACCGACAGGAACGAGCGGTTCATGGCCTTGCACATGATGTACGACAGGTAGGCACCGGACGAGCCCACCAGTGCACCGGTGACGATGAGGAGGTCGTTGTTCAACAGGAATCCGGCGGCGGCGGCCGCCCAGCCCGAGTAGCTGTTCAGCATCGACACGACCACGGGCATGTCGCCGCCGCCGATCGAGGCGACCAGATGCCAGCCGAGAGCGAACGACAGCACGGTCACCGCGATGAGCAGCCAGAGCTGCTGATCGACGACGAACCACACGGTGAGCGCCAGGAACGCGGCGAGCGCGAGCACGTTCAGCAGGTTCTTGCCCGGCAGCATGAGCGGACGGGAGGAGATCTTCGCCGAGAGCTTCAGGTAGGCCACGATCGAGCCGGTGAAGGTCACGCCGCCGATGAAGATGCCGATGAACACCTCGGCGTTGTGGATGCCGACCAGCTCGGCCGGCAGCACCGGGTGCGCCAGGTGGCCGTTCCAACCGACGAGCACGGCGGCGAGGCCGACGAAGCTGTGCAGCAGGGCGATGAGCTCGGGCATGCCGGTCATCTGCACGACCCGTGCGCGCCACAGGCCGATGGCGGCGCCGACGAGCACGGCGACGCCGAGCAGCACGAGGCCGGTCGCGGATCCCGCGCCGCCCCAGGCCTGGGCGACGGTGAGCGCGATCGTCGCGACCAGCGCGATGGTCATGCCGGCGACGCCGTAGATCACGCCGGCACGGGCGGATTCGTGGCGGCTGAGCCCCGCGAGGCTCAGGATGAACAGCAGGGCGGCGACGATGTACGCCGCGCCCGCGATGGCGTCGACGGTCACTTCCGGCCGCCCTTCGCGGAGTTTCCAAGGGTGAACATGGCGAGCATCCGTCGGGTCACGGCAAAGCCTCCGAAGATGTTGATGCTGGCGACGAGCACCGCGACCGCCGCCAATGCCTGCACGACCGGGTTCGGGTCGGTGATCTGCAGCATCGCCCCGACGACGATCACGCCGCTGATCGCATTGGTGACCGACATCAGCGGGGTGTGCAGCGCGTGGTGCACCTTGCCGATGACATAGAAGCCGATCACGACCGAGAGCATCAGCACGGTGAAGTGCTGCGGCAGCGGGGCGGGCGCGAAGAGGTTCACCAGGAACAGAGCGAGTACACCCGCGCCGATGAGTGCGGCCTTGCGACCGGTGCTCATCGGCTTCTTCTGCGGCAGGGCGACGGGTTCGGGAGGCGGGGTGGATGCGGCGGGCGCCACCGCCACCTGCACCGGAGGCGGTGGCCAGGTGACCCCACCGTCGCGCACGACCGTCACCGCACGCTGCACGACGTCGTCGAAGTCGATCCTCAGCACGCCGTCCTTGCCGGGGGTGAGCAGGGCGATGAGATTGGCGACGTTGGTGCCGTACAGCTGCGACGCCTGGGTGGCGAGGCGCGACGCCAGGTCGGTGTAGCCGAGGATGACGACGCCGTTGTCGGTGACGACGCGCTCCCCTGCCACCGAGCCCTCGACGTTGCCGCCCTGAGCCGCGGCCATGTCCACGATCACGCTGCCCGGCTTCATGCGGGCGACGTCGGACGCGGTGATGAGCCGCGGCGCGGCACGGCCGGGGATCAGCGCGGTGGTGACGATGATGTCGACGTCCGCCGCCTGCTCGGTGTAGATCTCGGCGGCGCGGCGATCGTAGTCCGCACTGGTGGCCTTGGCGTAGCCGTCGGTGGACTTCTCCACCTCCACGTCGACCGCGAGGTACGTACCGCCGATCGATGAGACCTGGTCGGCGACCTCCGGGCGGGGGTCGGTGGCCCGCACGACGGCACCCAGGCTGGATGCGGCGCCGATCGCGGCGAGGCCTGCGACGCCGGCACCGGCGACGAGCACCTTCGCCGGGGGCACCGTGCCGGCGGCGGTGACCTGGCCGGTGAAGAAGCGGCCGAACTCGTGCGCGGCCTCGACGACGGCGCGGTAGCCGGCGATGTTCGCCATCGAGCTGAGCACGTCCATCGACTGGGCCCGTGAAATGCGCGGAACCGCCTCCAGGGCGATCGCGGTGATCCGCCGCTGCGCCAGCTTCTCGACCAGGTCGGGGCGCAGCGCGGGCGAGAGCAGACCCACGATGGCCGCACCGTCGGACAGGCGGGCGATCTCGGCATCCGTCGGCGCAGCGACCTTCAGCACCATCCCGCTCCCCCACGCCTCGTCGGCCGTGACGATCTGCGCGCCGGCCTCGCGGTACGCCTCGTCCGGATACGACGCGCGGCTGCCCGCCCCGGTCTCCACCGCGACGCGGTAGCCGAGTCCGAGGAGCGTCCTGACGGTGTCCGGGGTGGCGGCGACCCGCGCCTCATCCGGCCCTTCCTGCACGATTCCGATCTGCAACACTGCGATCCTTCCCTCCGGCCACTGCGCCGTCGACGGCCGCGTCGGGATCACGGCCTGATGCGTGTCGACACTATCGACACCGCGGGAGGACAGGGCGATTCTCCGGCACTGTCACCGCACAAGAATCCGGCTTCTTTCAATCCTGCGTAATCGCCGGGTCACTTGCGATGGGTTCGCGGGCGCCGCGGCCGAAGCGTTCGGCGAGGGCACGCAGCGCGCGACGGACCTCCTCGCCCTCGATCACCTCGAAGTCGATACCCGACATCCCCACATACAGCGCGAACTCCTCGGGGGTACGGGCCCCCGCGCTGAGGATGCTCGTGTCCGGTCCTTCGTCGATCACCTCGGCCACCGTCGCCGAGAAGTGTCGTGCCACGACATCGGCGGGTGCGCGCATGCGCAGCCGTGCCCGGATCGGGTACGGAGCGGTGGAGATGCTGCGCGTCGTGAAGCGGCGGAGAGCCTCGTCCGGGATGTCGCGGCGGGCGAACTCCTCTCGCAACATGACGGGACGCCGCACTCGGTCGACCCGCAGAGTGCGCCACGACCCGCGCTCCGGGTTCCAGGCGACCAGGTACCAGCGCTCCGCGGTGTGGACGACCCGATGCGGCTCGACGACCCGGCGCACTTCGGTGCCGTCGTGTCGGGTGTATTCCATCTGCAGCCGCCTGCCCTCGGCGATCGCCGCGGCGATGGTGGTGACGACGGCGACGTCGACCTCGTCGCGCTGACCACGAAGGGGCACCATGGCCCGTTCGACCTCGACGATCTGCCGACGGGTGGCCGGTGAGAGCGACTGCTCGAGTTTGGCCAGCGCTCTGGCCGACGCCTCGTCGAGCCCGGTGACCACACCGGTGGCGGCGGCGCGCAGTCCCACCGCGATCGCGACGGACTCGTCGGCGGTGAGGGTCAGGGGCGGAACCGCGGCACCCACCCCCAGGCGGTAGCCTCCGTGCCTGCCGCGGGTGGCCTCTATGCCGTAACCGAGCGCGCGCAGATCTTCGATGTCGCGTCGCAGCGTCCGCTCGCTGACGCCGAGTCGGGCACGCAACGCGGCACCGCTCCATTCGCGCCGTGCCTGCAGCAGAGAGAGCAGTTCGAGGGTCCGACCGGTCGTGCGCGTCATATCTCGATCCTCTTTCGGTATCCGGCCATGCTATGACCGTTTTGGTCGAGAGAGTGGGGTCATGAACACGACGCAGCTCGACACCCGCATCCACCCCTTCCGCATCGAGATCGCAGACACCGCCATCGCCGATCTGCGCGCACGTCTGCAGAATGCCCGGTTCCCGCAGGCGCTGCCCGGCGACGACTGGCGCACCGGCATCCCCTCTGCGCAGCTGCGCGAGCTCATCGCCCGATACGCCGACCATGACTGGCAGCGCACGGCGGAGCGCCTGAATGCTCTCCCGCAGATCATCACCGACATCGACGGGCAGAACATCCACGCTGTGCACGTGCGCTCCCCGCACCCCGATGCGACGCCGTTGCTGCTGATGCACGGATGGCCCGGCTCCTTCCTCGAGTTCGAGTCGCTGATCGGTCCGCTGACCGACCCGGTCGCCCATGGCGGTGAAGCCTCCGACGCGTTCGACGTCGTGATCCCCTCACACCCCGGCTTCGGGTTCTCGATGCCGCTCGTGGGCGCGGACTGGTCGCGCGGCGACATCGCCCGAGTCATGCTCGAGCTGATGACCCGCCTCGGCTACCGTCGCTTCGCCGTGCAGGGCGGCGATGTCGGCGCCGGTGTCGCCCCCGAGATCGGCCGGCTCGCTCCCGACCGGGTGCTCGGCGTGCATGTGAACGGCTCGCTCGGCTCCTTCGTCGGCCAGGTCGACGACGAGACCGCGGCGTCGCTCACTCCGCTCGAGCGCGACCGGCTGCGTCGCGTCGGGGAGTTCATGCAGCGCGAGTTCGGGTACATCGCCATCCAGTCGACCCGGCCGGCCCTCGTCGGACAGATGCTCGCCGACAGCCCCGTGGCTCAGTTCGCCTGGATCCTCGACAAGCTGCAGGCCTGGACGCATCCGGCCGAACGGTCGGCGATCGACATCCTCGGCGAGCGCTTCGTCTTCGAGAACGCCGGCCTGTACTGGCTCACCGCCTCGGGCGGCACCTCGGCGTACGTCGGCTACGCACAGGATGCCGCCTGGGGCGCTCAGCCCACCAGCTCAGGCGTGCCGACGGCGGTCATCGTCTTCGCCCACGACGTCGGCCTGCGCTTCGCCGAGGAGAAGGCGAACAACATCGTGCGCTGGACCGATGTCGAGGACCGCGGGGGTCACTTCGCCGCACTCGAGGAGCCCGAACTGCTGCTCGCCGACGTGCGGGAGTTCTTCCGGACGCTGCGCTGACGTGCTCCGGGCCGCGCGGTCGATGCCGCGTGGCCCGGCTCAGCGCCCCGAAACCTGGCCGAACAGCTTCGCGATCGGCGCCAGCACGAGCGGGCGGGCGGCGAACCAGCCGCCCGCGATCACCGCCATCGCGGCGACGAACACCCAGAAGCCGAGCCAGCTGTCGGACTGCTGAGAGGCGAACATGTGGTTCAGGTTGCCGAGCATGCCGGTGAGGAACACCAGGGCGACGTGCGCGATGATGAACGCCACGAAGTACAGCATGATCGGGAAGTGCAGCGCCCGCGCCCATTCGACCGGGTACGCCTTCGACAGCCTCTCTGCCCTCTTCGGCCACAGGCCCGACATGCGGAATCCGGTGACGGTGGCCAGCGGGGCGGCGATGAACACCGTGACGAAGTAGGCGAGTTGCTGCAGGCTGTTGTAGTTGTTCCAGCCGTTCTCGGCCGGCCAGTCGAACGACACGTACTGCAGCCCCGCCGAGACCGCGTTGGGGACGACCTCCCAGCTGGTGGGCACGATCCGCACCCAGTGCCCGGTCGCGAAGAGCAGGATCACGAAGGTCACGCCGTTGATCAGCCAGAGCAGGTCGAGCGCCTGATGGAACCACAGGGTGAGGCTGATCTTGCCCTTGCTGTTGCCGCGCGGGGTCCAGAACACGGTCGGGCGCTTCTCGGAGCGCACGCGCAGGCCGGAGCGGATGATCAGCACCATCAGGAACATGTTGAAGAAGTGCTGCCAGCCGACCCAGGGGGCGAACCCGGGTTCCACGTGCACGGCGGGTTCGTACTCGCCGGGGAAGGCGGCGAGGAAGTCCTGCATGAACGGCAGGCTGAGGAAGGCTCGCACCAGGGCGATCGCGGCGAGGCCCAGGATGCCGAGCGCCGCGGCGCCGAGCAGTCCCGAGATGGCCTGCGGCCATGTCGGCCGGAAGCGGGATGCCGCCGGTTCCGCCGCCCCGTGCCGGGGCGCCGTACCGTGCCACACCGTGCGCGTGAACGGCAGCGGCGACGAGACGTCCCGGCCCGCAGGCACGACGGCTGCTGCGGAAGCGGCGGTCGCGGGGGTCGCTGCAGCCGCTGCCGGAGCTGTGGCCGCGGGTGCCGCGGCGGGAGCTGTGGCCGCGGGGGCCGCGGCGGGAGCTGATGTCGCAGGGGCCGTCGCGGGAGCGCCGGTCGCGGGAGCGTCAGTCGCGGGAGCGTCGGTCGCGGGAGCATCCGCTGCGGGGGCCGACGGGACGGCCGCGAGGATCGGCGCAGTGCCGGCCGGGGGCCACGGCTCTCCGCCCTTCACGCGCGGCAGCCCGCGACGCAGCGCAGCGCCCTCAGCGTTCGCTGCAGCGGTCGCGGCGGCAGGGGCAGCGGCGGCTGCCGCGGCATCCGGATGCTCCGCGACCGCACCACTTGCCGTCGACGACACCACCTGCGGGCGCGGCGAAGTGGTGCTCTCGACGGCAACCGGTGCACTCGGCGGCGCGGCGGCCGCCGCTGCGGCGGGAGGCCACGGCTCCCCGCCTGGGACGCGTGGCAGGCCGCGCCGCAGCGCGACCCCGGACGCCGAAGCGGCGGCAGTGGCAGCGGGCGCCGCTGCAGCATCCGGATGCTCCGCGACCGCACCACTTGCCGTCGACGACACCACCTGCGGGCGCGGCGAAGCGGTGCTCTCGGCGACAATCGGTGCACTCGGCGCCGCGGCGGCCGCCGCTGCGGCCGGAGGCCACGGCTCCCCGCCGGGGACGCGCGGCAGGCCGCGCCGCAGCGCGACCCCGGATGCCGAAGCGGCGGCAGCGGATGCGGGGGTTGCGGCGGCATCCGGATGCTCCGCGACTGCACCACCTGCCGTCGACGGCACCACCTGCGGGCGCGGCGAAGTGGTGCTCTCGGCGGCAACCGGTGCACTCGGCGGCGCGGCGGCCGCCGCGACGGCGGGAGGCCACGGCTCCCCGCCTGGGACGCGTGGCAGGCCGCGCCGCAGCGCGACCCCGGATGCCGAAGCGGCGGCAGGGGCAGCGGCGGCTGCGGCGGCATCCGGATGCTCCGCGACTGCACCACTTGCCGTCGACGACACCACCTGCGGGCGCGGCGAAGCGGTGCTCTCGGCGGCAACCGGTGCACTCGGCGCCTCCGCCACCGGAGGTGCGCCCCCCTCGACCGGCGCATCCGCCACGTCGACGGCGCCGCCGGGAGGCCACGGTTCCCCGCCCTTCACCCGCGGGAGGCCGCGGCGCAGCATCCGCTCTGCCATGACTACTTCTTCCGCGCCTCGAGCGCCTCGATCACCTGCGGCACGACCGTGAACAGATCGCCGACGATGCCGAAGTCGGCGACGTCGAAGATCGGGGCATCGCCGTCCTTGTTGATGGCGACGATGGTCTTCGCGGTCTGCATGCCGGCGCGGTGCTGGATCGCGCCCGAGATGCCGAGGGCGACGTACAGCTGCGGTGACACCGAGACGCCGGTCTGCCCGACCTGGTGGGCGTACGGGATGTACCCGGCGTCGACCGCGGCGCGCGAGGCGCCGATCGCGGCGCCCAGCGCATCGGCGAGCTGCTCGACGAGCGCGAACTGCTCCTTGGAGCCGAGGCCGCGCCCGCCCGACACGACTCTCGTCGCACCGCGCAGCTCGGGTCGCGAGGAGGTCTGCTCGACGGCGGCGATCTCGCCGGCCGTGGCCGCCACGGCGCCGGATGCGGTCACCGTGAGCTCCTCGACGACGGCTGTCGCCGCCTCGGCACGCGTGTCGACGGCGCCCTGGCGCACGGTGATGACCGGGGCGCCGAAGGTGGGCACCGAGTCGGTGAGGTAGGAGCCGCCGTACACCGAGTGATGGGCCACGATCCCCTCGTCGTCACGAGAGACGCTGATCGCATCGACGGAGACGGCGAGCTTCTCGCGCACGGCGAAACGGCCGGCGACGTCGCGGCCGGTGAGGGAGTTCGAGACGAGCACGGCGTCCGGGCGCACCTGGCGGTACGCGGCCTGCAGCGCGTCGACGATCGGCACAGTCAGCGCGGTGGCATCGTCGGGGGCGGTCAGCACGACCTGCGCGCCGGCCGCGGCCGCGGCATCCGTCGCCGCCTGGCTACCGCCCACGATGAGCGCCACCGGCGCGCCGATCGTCGAGGCCGCGCCGATCAGCGCGGCTGTGCTGCTGGCCGCGGCGCCGGACGGGTCGACGTCGACGAGGACGAGGATCGGGTTCTCGGGGTATGCCATCTCACACCAGCCTGTTCTGCACGAGGAACTCGACGAGCTGCGCGGCGGCGTCGCCCTCGTCCGTGATCTTGACGCCCGCGGCGCGAGGCGGCTTCTCGGCCACCGCGGTCATGATGGTGCGCGGGGCCACCGCGGGGTCGGCCGACACCCCGAGATCGGCGAGCGAGAGCACCTCGAGGGGCTTTTTCTTCGCGGCCATGATGCCCTTGAAGTTGGGGAATCGCGCATCGGGCAGAGCCTCGGTGATGGAGATGACCGCCGGCAGCGGAACGGTCACCGGCTGCGAACCGGCATCGGCCGCACGGGTGCCGGTCAGCCGGCCCTCGCCGATCTCGACCGCGCTCAGCGCCGTTGCCTGAGCGAACCCGAGGTGCTCGGCGAGCATGGCGGGGATCATTCCGCCGGACCCGTCGGTGGAGAGGTTCCCGGTGATGACGAGGTCGGGCTCGCCACGGCGGATGGCGGCGGCGAGCACCTCGGCGGTGAGCCCCATGTCGGCGCCGCGCAGCTCGTCGTCGACGATGTGCACGGCGGATGCGGCGCCGATCGCCAGCGCCCGGCGGACGGATGCCGTCGACGTCTCGGGCGCCATCGACAGCGCGACGACCTCGGTGCCCGCGTTCTTATCGGCGTACGACAGCGCCACCTCGAGTGCACGCTCGGTGATCTCGTCGAGCACGACATCACCGGCGCCGCGATCGGCCAGTCCGGTCTCGAGATCGAGCTTGCGGTCACCGTAGGTGTCGGGCACTTCCTTCACCAGGACGTAGATCTTCATCGACATCTCCTCACGCCGCATCCGAGTCTATCCGCTCGGAATCGTCGCACCCCGAGCAGGCCCCGCGACAGCGATACGCTGTGACCGTGCCCCGTCCTCGCCCCCTCCCCATCGACCCGCTCGCCGAGGCGAAGCGGCAATGGCTCGCGCACGGGTGGACGGAATCGGCCGACGGCATGGCCGTGGTGATATCGGTGATGCGCGCGCAACAGCTGCTGCTGGCGCGGGTGGATGCCGCACTCAAGCCCTTCCGCCTGAGCTTCGCCCGCTACGAGGTGCTGCGCCTGCTCGCCTTCAGCCGCAACGGCAGTCTGCCCCTGTCGAGCGTGGTCGCCCGCCTGCAGGTGCACGCCACCAGCCTCACCAGCACGGCGGAGCGGCTGGTGCGCGACGGGCTGGTGAATCGCGAGCCGCATCCGCACGACGGCCGCGCGGCGATGCTCACCCTCACCGACGCCGGGCGTGAGCTGGTCGAACGTGCGACGCTCGCACTCAACACCGAGGTGTTCACGAATCCGGGGGTGGATGCCGACGACGCCGGCGCCCTGGTCGGGATCGTGGCGCGGCTGCGCCGCAACGCCGGCGACTTCACCGATCCCCGTCCGCTGCCCGATCCGCTCTGATCCGGTAACTTCACCGATGTCGTCCTTCGTGCTGGAACGCCTGATCCCCGCGAGCCCGGGCGAGGTGTTCGACGCGTCTCTCGATGTCGAGCTGCACGTGCGATCGCAGGGATCCCGCCGCGAACGGGTGGTCGCCGGCCCGACGTCCGGGATGCTCCGCGACGGCGACGGCATCACGTGGAGCGCCCGGCATTTCGGCATCCGGTTCCGGCTGGCATCCGTCGTGTACGACGTGGACCGCCCGCGCCGGTTCCGCGACCGGCAGACCCGCGGCCCGTTCTCGTCCTTCGTGCACACCCACGAGTTCCTCTCCGACGCGGAAGGCACCCGCATGCGCGACACGATCGAGTTCCGCTCGCCGTTCGGCCCCCTGGGCCGCATCGTGGACGCTGCGGTGATGAGACGGCATCTCATCGGCGTCATCTCGGAGCGCAACGACGCGATCAGCGCGCACTTCGCCTGAGTGCGCGTCGCGCCGGGCGTCCGACCCGGTCAGACGATGCCGAGCGGCACGTGCGACACGGGATCCAGCCCGGTCACGGTGATCCAGCCGTCGGCGAGGTGGGCGGCATCACTGCCCGGCACGGGGTCGCGGGGCAGATCCTCCACCGCCAGGCGCACATTGTGCTCGTCCTGCTGGGTGAGGGTGGTCTGCACGATACCGAACGGGGCGAGCTCGGATTCGATGACGCCGCGCTGCTCGCGTGTGTTCGGCACATTCACATTGATGACGGTGCCGCGCGGATGCCGCAGCAGTGCCGGCACCAGCTCGGCCGCCGCCTGCGCCGCCGCATCCCACTGGAACTCCTTCGGCGCCATGCCGACATCGAGCGACACCGCGACGCCCCATGCGCCGTTGAGCCCTCCGGTGAGCGCGGCACCCACCGTGCCGGAATGCAGGATCGCCCGCCCGACGTTGGCGCCGTGGTTCACGCCGGATGCCACGACGTCGGTCGGATCGCCGAAGGCGCCGCGTGCGGCGATGAGCGCGATCAGGCCGGGCCCGCCGTGCACCGCGAACGCGGGGACATCCTCCAGTCCCTCCAGGGTGCGCCGCTCGACGCGGATGCTTCCGTGAGCGTCCTCCGCCATGATCGACGCGCTCGAACCGCTGGACTGCGACACCGGCGCGGCGATGACCACGTCCATCTCCGCGGCGAGAAGCGCTCGTGCCAGGGCATGCAGGCCCGGTGAGGTGATCCCGTCGTCGTTGGTGACCAGAACGCGGGTCATCCTTCCTCCTCCGTGTCGATCATCGAGGCCAGGCCGTCAGGGCTCACGCCCCCGCTTTCGTCGTCCTCTCCGCCCTCCGGCGTCCGGGTGCGCACGCGCTGTCGCAGTTCGGCGATCGTGTCGGCGTCACCGGTGCCCAGCCCGTGCCGCGTCACGTTCATCGCCCCCGCGGCGGCACCGAGAGTGATCGCGGTGCGGACCGGGTCCCCGCGGACGAGTCCGGCGACGACGCCGGCGATGAGCGAATCCCCCGCTCCCCGGCTGTCGGCGACCTCGACCCTCGGCGGCGTGATCTCCAGCATCCCCTCGCCGTCGAGCAGGAGCAGCGGCTCCGCAGCGCGGGTGACGATGACGGTCGCCGCACCGCGCGATCGCAGGGCGCGCATGGCGTCTGCGGTCGCCGGCACGGAATCAGTCGCGAGACCGTGGGCGTGCAGCTCCTCATCGCTGACCTTCAGCAGATCGACGCCACCCTCCAGTGCGGCATCCAGGCGCTCGCCGGAGAGGTCCACCACGACCGTGCACCCCGCCTCACGCAGATCGGTCGCCAGCCGGCGGTACGTGTCGGCGGGCAGCACGTCGTCGCCGTCCGGGCCGCTGAGGATCACGATGCCGGTGCGCATGCCCTCGCGGATGACCGCCCCGTAGAGCTCGTCGAGGTCATGGCGCGCGACGGGGTCTCCGGTCTCGCGGCCGACCTCCCGGCGTTCGCCCTCCCGGCGATCCTGGACGTAAGCGGACGCCCGGCCGGCGCGTTCGACGCCGACCACGTCGACCCCGTCGTCTTCGAGCAGGTGCCGGATGACTGCTCCCGCTTCGCCGGCGAGCGAGCAGCACATCGTCACCGAGATGCCGAGTCGGCGCAGCATCCGCGCCTGCCACACCCCCTGCCCGCCGGCGTGGATGTGGATCTCATCCGCGTCGCCCGCGTTCTCGACGGTCACGGTGAGTGTCGGCGAGGGGGCGAAGATCGTCACGTCGCTCATGCGGCGACGATAGCCACGCGCGTCACGCCTTCGGCACCCCCTTGCGACGAAACGGGTGCCCGGTTAGGCCGGATGCGAGCCGTCGTAAGATGACCGCCATGAGCGAACTCCGTCTGCACACTGTGCTTCAGCCGATGGGCCCCGCCGGCGCGATCGTGCTCGATGACGAGCAGGTCGCGGTGCTGAGCACGGCGAAGACGTTCCCCGTCGTCGTGGCGATCGGCGACCGCATCGCCCGACTGCGCCTGGCGCGGATGGGCGGGCAGAACCTGATCGGCTTCAGCAAGGCGGTGCGCGCCGAGATGGGCGTGGAGCTGGGCGATGAGTTCGACGCCGTGATCACGGCCGACACCGCCGCGCGGACGATCGATATCCCGGATGCGCTGGCCGCGGCGCTGGAATCGGATGCTGCGGCGAAGTCCGCCTTCGGCGCGCTGTCGTACTCCCGTCGGAAGGAGATCGCCCGCACGATCGCCGAAGCCAAGCAGGATGCCACCCGCGAGCGACGCCTCGCGAAGGCACTGGAGGAGCTGCGGGGCTGACGCGCGCGCCCCTCGTGTCGGCGCGCCTTGCGTGCCGCGCGTTCGCGAGAAACCACGTTCGGCATGAGAAACCACGTGCGCACGGGTGTCTCGTGCCAGAAGTGGTTTCTCGCGCACGAGGCGGTTCTCGCCTGCGGGACCGCTCGCGTCGGGCAGCGCGGCGACGCTAGTCGCCGTGATACACGTAGTGGTCGAAGCGCTCTGGCACCTGCATGCGCTGCCAGGCGAGCTCCTCGTCGCGCCGCGACCGGTTGCCGGGGAACGCCTTGGCCGTGTACCGGGGCACCTGGCGGGCGTGGCCGGCCATGTGCGCCACGGCGGCCGCCTGGCCGCAGACGCGCGCGGCGGCGATCGCCGACGGGTCGCTCGCCTCGCGTGCGGCGGCGTGACAGGCGAAGGCGCGCTCGCGCACCTCGCCGATCCCCAGCTCGCCGCGCAGGAACGCCTGCGCGGCGTCGAGCGCCTCGCGCGGCCTGATGTCATCCGGCCGCTCCGCGACGAACAGCGGCAGCATCCGCTCGGCACACGCCACCGTCCATTCGACGAGCTCGCGACGGTCCCTCTCGGGAAGCGTCAGATCTGCGTCGTCGGGAAGCACGTCGATCGCGCCGCTCATCGGTGCTGGAAGTGAGGGGGGCGCTTCTCTCGGAACGCGGCCATCCCCTCCTTCTGGTCGGCGGTGTCGAACAGCACGGCGAACGCCTGCTTCTCCTGCGCGAGACCGTCGGCGAGCGAGGTCTCCATGGCGGCATCCAGCGTCGCCTTCGCCGCGTAGAGCGACGGCAGCGACTTGGAGGCGATGGTCTCGGCGAGCTTCGTCGTCTCGTCGAGCAGATCGGATGCGGGCACCATGCGCGAGACCAGCCCGATGCGCTCGGCCTCGTCGGCCTTGATCAGCCGACCGGAGAGGATCAGCTCGGCGGCCTTGTAGTAGCCGACCGCCCGGATCAGGCGCTGCGTGCCGCCCATACCGGGGATGACGCCGAGGTTGATCTCGGGCTGCCCGAACGTCGCCGTGTCGGCGGCGAGGATGATGTCGCACATCATGGCCAGTTCGCATCCACCGCCCAGGGCGTAGCCGGAGACGGCGGCGATGACGGGCGTGCGCACGGCGGCGAAAGTGTTCCAGGCGCCGAAGTGATCGGTGGCGATCATCTCGGCACCGGTCTTCGACTCCATCTCCTTGATGTCGGCACCGGCGGCGAAGGCCTTCTCGGACCCGGTGACGACGATCGCGCCGATACCGTCGTCGGCGTCGAAGGAGGATGCCGCCGCGGCGACCTCTTCGGAAACCCGGCCGTTGAGGGCGTTGAGGGCCTCAGGTCTGTTGAGGGTGATCCAGCCCACCCGTCCTCGCTGTTCGACGAGGATCGTCTCGTACTCGGCCATGTTCACTCCCTCCGCCGCGACGTTGCGGCCCCTCCAGTATTCCAGGCGCGCGCCGGCAGGGCGCCGCGGCACCCGCGCCGGCGCACGTCACCGTCTGTCCTCGGATGCCGGCCCTCGGTCGGCGTTCCGCGCCGACGCGCGGTTCAGCCGGCGTCGCGGATGTCCGTGATGATGCCGGAGAAGTCGCGCCCGGCGCCGTCGCCGTCGGCGAACGTCGCGTAGATCTGCTCGGCGAGGCGCCCCATCCTGGCCTCCGTGCCGGTGCCCTCGATCGCCTGCAGCGCGAGCCCGAGATCCTTGGCCATCAGCGCTCCTGCGAAGCCGGGCTGATAGTCGCGGTTCGCCGGGCTGGTGAGCACCGGACCGGGCACGGGGCAATTCGTGGTCAGCGCCCAGCACTGACCGGACGCCTGCGAGACGACGTCATAGAGCGCCTGATGCTCGAGGCCGAGCCGTTCCCCCAGCACGAACGCTTCGGCCACGGCGATCTGCGAGATGCCGAGGATCATGTTGTTGCACACCTTCGCCGCCTGGCCCAGACCGGGCCCGCCGCAGTGCACGATGCGCTTGCCCATCGCCTCGAGCAGCGGCAGCGCCTCGGCGAAGTCGTCGTCGGAGCCGCCGACCATGAACGCGAGCGTGCCGTTCTCGGCGCCGACCACGCCGCCCGACACCGGCGCGTCGATGTTGCGGTGTCCGGCGGAGACGGCGAGCCCATGCGCTGTGCGCGCCTCATCCACCGCGATCGTGGACGACTCGATGAACAGCGTGCCCGGCTTCGCCGCGGCCAGCAGCTCCTCCTGATACGCGGCGATGACGTGCTTGCCCGCGGGGAACATCGTGATGACCACGTCGGCGTCGGAGACGGCGGCCGCGCCGCTCTCGGCGATCGGAATGCCGGCCGCCCTGGCTGCCTCATCCGCGGCGGGAACGACGTCGTAGCCGTGAACCTCGTGCCCCGCGGCGACGAGGTTCTTAGCCATCGGCAGCCCCATGTGCCCGAGGCCCAGGAACGCGATGCGGGTCATGATGCGCTCCGCATCGGGTTCTCGCCGCTGCGCTGGAGGGACGCGGAGCCTGCGGGTCGCAGGATCTCGCGTCCGACGATGAGTCGCATGATCTCGTTCGTCCCTTCCAGGATCTGGTGCACGCGCAGGTCGCGCACGACCCTCTCGATTCCGTAGTCCTGCAGGTACCCGTAGCCGCCGTGCAGCTGAAGCGCCCGGTTGGCGACGTCGAACGCGGCATCGGTGGCGAACCGCTTGGCCATCGCGCACCGCATCGTGGCATCCGGCGCCTTGTCGTCCACCGCCTGCGCGCCGTCGCGCATCATCAGCCGCGCCGCCTGCAGATCGGTGCGCATGTCGGCGATGGTGAACAGGATCGACTGCTTCTCGGCGAGCGGCTCACCGAAGGCGACCCGCTCGTGCACGTACTGCACCGCGCGGTCGAGCGCCCACTGCGCGCCGCCGATCGAGCAGGCCGCGATGTTCAGGCGTCCGCCGTTGAGCGCCGACATCGCGATGGCGAATCCCTCGCCCTCGCCACCCAGCCTCGCGGAAGCGGGAACGCGCACCCCGTCGAAGATGACCTGCCGGGTCGGCTGCGCGTGCCAGCCCATCTTCTTCTCCGGAGCGCCGAAGCTCAGCCCCTCGGCGTCGCCGGGCACGAGGAACGCCGAGATGCCCTTGGCGCCGGACGATGCGGAGCCGGTGCGGGCCATGACGACGTACACGCCCGCCTCGCCCGCGCCGGAGATGAACTGCTTGACGCCGGTCAGCAGGTAGTCGTCGCCGTCGCGCGCGGCACTGGTGGCGATGTTCGCCGCATCCGATCCCGCGCCCGGCTCGGTGAGGCAGTACCCGCCGAAGGCCTCCATCGCGGTCAGCGGCGGCACCCATTGCGCGCGCTGCTCCTCGGTGCCGTACGTGTCGATCATCCAGGCGACCATGTTGTGGATCGAGATGTACGCGGCGACCGCGGTGTCGCCCTTGGCGAGCTCCTCGAAGATCGCGACCGTGTCGACACGGCCGAGCCCGGTGCCGCCGAACTCCTCGCGTACGTAGATGCCGCCCAGCCCCAGTTCGCCCGCGCGGTGCAGGCTCTCACGGGGGAAGATGTGCTTCTCGTCGCGCTCGGCGGCGAACGGCGTGAGCTCGGCTTCGGCGAACTCGCGTACGGCGCCGAGAATCGCCTCGCGCTCCTCGGCGGTGGTGGTGACGGTGGTGATGCTCATGACATTCCTTGGGTGGAGTGGGCGTGGCGATCAGTGCAGGGTGGGGATCACGAAGCTGGCCCCCTCGCGGATGCCGTGGGCGGGCCACCGGCTGGTGACCGTCTTGGTCTTGGTGTAGAACCGGAACGCGTCGGCGCCGTGCTGGTTGAGGTCGCCGAACCCGCTGCGCTTCCACCCGCCGAAGGTGAAGTAGGCGATCGGCACGGGGATCGGCACGTTCACGCCGACCATGCCGACGTTCACCCTGGCGACGAAGTCGCGGGCGGCGTCGCCGTCGCGCGTGAAGATCGCGACGCCGTTGCCGTACTCGTGGTCGGATGCCATCGCGAGCGCCTCTTCGTAGTCGGATGCCCTGGCGATGACCAGCACCGGCCCGAAGATCTCCTCGCGATAGATCGCCATGTCGGTCGTGACGTGGTCGAACAGGGTGGGCCCGAGGTAGAAGCCCTCCTCGTGCCCCTCGACGCTGAAGCCGCGACCGTCGGCGAGCAGGGTTGCTCCCTCGTCGACGCCCTGCTGGATGTACGCGGTGACCCTCTCGACCGCGGCGCGCGTGACGAGCGGGCCGTAGTCCATGCCTTCGTCCAGCGAGGGGCCGACCTTCAGCTCGGCCACCCGCTCGGTCAGCTTGGCGGCGAGCGCCTCGGCGGTCTGCTCGCCGACGGGCACCGCGACCGAGATCGCCATGCAGCGTTCACCGGCCGACCCGTAGCCCGAGCCGATCAGCGCATCCGCGACCTGGTCGAGGTCGGCGTCGGGCATGACGATCATGTGGTTCTTCGCACCGCCGAAGCACTGTGCGCGCTTTCCGTGTGCGGTCGCGGTGGTGTAGATGTACTCGGCGATGGCCGTCGAGCCGACGAAGCCGACCGCCCGCACGCGCGGATCGGTGATGAGGGTGTCGACCGCCTCCTTGTCACCGTGCACGACGTTGAAGACGCCGGCGGGCAGACCCGCCTCGAGGAAGAGTTCGGCGAGGCGCACCGGCACCGAGGGGTCGCGTTCACTCGGCTTGAGCACGAAGGCGTTGCCGGATGCGAGTGCGGGGCCCGCCTTCCACAGCGGGATCATCGCCGGGAAATTGAACGGGGTGATCCCGGCGACGACGCCGAGCGGCTGGCGCAGCGAATAGACATCGATGCCGGCACCCGCCCCCGTGGCGTACTCGCCCTTGAGAAGATGCGGGGCTCCGATGCAGAACTCGATCACCTCGATGCCGCGCTGGATGTCACCCTTGGCGTCGTCGACGGTCTTGCCGTGCTCACTCGACAGCAGCCGGGCGAGCTCGTCCATGTCGCGGTGCACGAGCTCGACGAAGCGCATCATCACGCGGGCGCGCTTCTGCGGGTTCGTCGCCGCCCATTCCGGCTGGGCCGCCTCGGCGTTCTCGATCACGGTGCGCACCTCGTCGGCGGTGGCGAGCGGCACGCGCGCCTGCACCGCCCCCGTGCTGGGGTCGAAGACGTCCGCGACGCGGCCGCCCGCGGTCTCGACGTGCCTTCCGCCTACGAAATGTGGGATCAAACGAGTCATTGTGCTGACGCTCCTCCGTGCCTTCTTTGGCACAGTGATGAGGATAGTCGGCGGGCAGACGAAATACTAGGGACACCAAGCATCTGCCGATGTCGGGGCTCGGAGCCGAGCGCGGCATGGGGAAGCGCGCCGGCGCTCACCTTCGAGATGTTCCCCGGCGTTCACCACCCCGTCACCTTGCGCGGGTACAACTGTTCCTGCGCGGGCGAGGCTGAGACCGGATCGGGTGCCGATGACCGCCGCGCCGCGGTGAGCACTGCTCCCGCAGCGGTCACAGACCGCGAGACCCCCGCCGAATCGGGTCGGCGGGGGTCTCTTCCGTTCGATCGCGCCGACTCAGCGCACCAGGTTGCCGTTCACGCGCACCTTGCCGTCGGCGATGCTGACGATCTTCCCCGGGCCTCCGGCCAGATCCATCGTGGCCGCCCATACCGTTCCGTTCGCGGCGACCGCCACCGACAGCGCTCCGCTGAGCGGGGCATAGAGCGAGGAGACGCCTCCGTTGATCTTCGTCACGCCGGCGCCGAACAGCTCGGCGACATACACGTCGCCACCCTTCACTGCAGCGCTGGTCGGTCCGGACAGCCCGGACGCGAGCTGCGTCACCGAGCCGCTTCTCGGGTCGATCTGCCACAGCGCTCCCTGCGAAGCACTCTCGCCGGGGAAACCAGGCAGCGTCGTCACGTAGACTTTCCCGCCGCTGCCGACGGCGACACCGGTGGGCACCGGTTCGACGTAGTACGTCTCCCCCGCCGCGCACGCGGGCAGCCCCAGCATCCCGGCGGTCTCCGCGGTGAGCGTCACCGGCACCGGCGGCAGCACGGCCAGCGTGCTGATCTGCCCCGAGTCGGTCACCCGCAACACGGCGTTGGCCGCCGCGTCGGCGACCAGCCACTCGCCCTTCCAGGAGGCGACGTTGTATGCGTGCGCGTCCTTGAGGCCGGTGTAGCTGAGCGGAGCGCCACCGCTGGCTTCGACGACGCACGGGTTCGGGTCGGTGATGCCGTAGACGTTGCCGGCGTCGGGGTTGTTCGCGAACTCGTAGGCATGCAGATCGGCGTACACGACGGCGCCCTTCGGCCCCCGGATGTTCAGTCCGCTCTCCAGGATCACGGGAGGCTCGGTGGAGCCGTCCTCGACGGAAGAGCCCCAGGCCATCGTGGCTCCGCGGATCGCCAGGCCGGTCAGCCCGGGGATGCCCTCGACGACGGGGGCGATCCCCCCGTCGGGCTGGAGCTGGCCGATCGTGCCTGTCGCGCCGTCGGCGACGTAGACCCGCGAGCCGTCGAGAGCGATGCTGAAGGGCGCGCCGAGCTGCGAGGACCATTCCTGCGGGGGCGGTGGTGGGGAGTCGGCCGACGCGGCCGTCGGGAGTGAGAGTGCCAACGCCGCGGCAGCCGCCGCCGCGATGATGGTTCTGGTGCTGCGCATTCCTGTCTCCGATCTCGGTACGGGTCGTCCTCGATGACGACCCGCCTGGATTCTCCTCCCGAGCCGGACGGACGCCATCGGGGTTCCGCCCCGTCTTTCGCGCATCCACCCCCGTAGGACGCACCTCCTCCCGAGGCGGCCCTGGCGTCCGAAGCGCCCCTCGTGGCCGAGGCGACGCGCGCGTCCGCTCCTCAGAGCCGCTCGAGGATCAGGGCGTTCGCCATGCCGCCGCCCTCGCACATCGTCTGCAGGCCGAACCGGCCGCCGGTCGCCTCGAGGTGCCCGAGCAGCGTGCCGAGCAGCCGGGTGCCAGAAGAACCGAGGGCGTGCCCCAGCGCGATCGCACCGCCACGCGGATTGAGCCTCGACGGGTCGGCGCCGAGCTCGGCGGCCCAGGCCAGCGGCACCGACGCGAACGCCTCATTGACCTCGTAGGCGTCCACATCGTCGATGGTCAGCCCGGCGCGATCGAGCACACGCCGGCTGGCCGGGATGGGACCGGTGAGCATGAACATCGGGTCGTCGCCGATCACGTCGAAGGCGCGGAACCGCGCCCGCGGCGTGAGCCCGAGCTGAGACGCCCGCTCCGAACTCATCATCAGGGCGGCCGAGGCGCCGTCGGTCAGTGGCGAGGAGTTGCCCGCGGTGATGCGCCAGTCGAGTTCGGGGAAGCGCTCCGCCAGGGCGTCCGTGCGGAAGGATGCCGGCAGGCCGGCGAGCTTCTCGGCGGTGGTGCCCTCGCGGATCGTCTCATCGGCGACAGTATCCGGCGCCTCGGGAACCGGAACGACCGTGGCGTCGAAGAATCCGTCGCGCCATGCCTGCGCGGCGCGCGCGTGCGACTCGGCCGCGTACGCGTCGAGGCGGTCGCGGTCGAGAGCCCAGCGCTGCGCGATCAGCTCGGCGCTGACACCCTGATTCACCAGTCCGTCGGGGTAGCGCGAACGCAGCCGGGGCGACATCGGCGAGCCGCCGGCCGTGGATGACCCGAGCGGTACGCGGCTCATCGATTCGACTCCGCCGACGATGACGATGTCGTAGGCACCGGCGGCGATCCCCTGCGCGGCGAAGTGCACCGCCTGCTGGCTCGAACCGCACTGCCGGTCGATCGTCGTCGCCGGCACGGTCACGTCCATGCCCGCGGCGAGTACGGCCTGCCGCGCGATGTTCATGGCCTGGTCGCCCACCTGGCTGACGCAGCCGAGCAGCACGTCGTCGATCTGCTCGGATTCCAGTCCGTTGCGGCCCAGGATGCTCTGCAGCACGCCCGCGGCGAGGTCCACGGGATGCACTGCGGACAGCGCTCCGCCGGGCTTGCCCCGCCCCACCGGGGTGCGGACGACGTCGACGATCACGGCTTCGCTGCTCATGCCTCCATCCTGCCCCGTCATGAACGGAAAGGGGCCGGTCGCGACGGCCGCAGCGCGCTGCCCGGCCGATGCGGTCAGCGCCTGCGGCTCAGAGCCCGAGCCGCTCCAGGAACCCATTGCGGAAGCGACCCTCGGGATCCATCCTCGCGCGCAGCGCCGCGAAGTCGTCCCAGCGCGGGTGGCGATGGCGCACCTCGGCGGCATCCAGCGTGAAAACCTTGCCCCAGTGCGGGCGGGCTGTGGCCGGCAGCGCCGACTCGATCGCCGGCAGAAGCGCACGCACGGCCGCTTCGTCGCGACGCCAGGTGAAATGGATGCCGACGGCATCCGTCCCGTACGACGGGCTCAGCCAGAGATCATCCGCCGCGATCGTCCGGATCTCGCTCACCAGCAGCACCGGTGCGATCCGATCGGCCAGTCGGCGGATCGCCTCGATCGCCGCGACCGCGTCGGAACGCTGCAGCAGGTACTCGCTCTGCAGCTCCTCACCGGCGGACGGCGTGAACTCCAGCCGGAAATGCGGCAGGCGTTCGTGCCAGGGACCGGCCGCGCCGAGCTGCGGGGTGGCGGCCCCGGCCGGTGCGCCGAGGAGGGGATGCCGCTCGACGACGGCGGACGTGACACCCAGGCTCTGCAGCAGCTGCGCGTCGGGCGCGACGGCATCCGTGCGATTCTTCACCCAGAGCTGGTCGGCCGCGTCGGCATCCGTCCAGCGCGAGAAGATGCTGACGCTGGTGCCGAGGGCGGTGACCCGGTCGAACTCCGCGAGCAGCGCATCCCACGACGGCGACTCGTGCACGGTCTGCGCGACCTCGTACGCCGGCTCGATGTCGAGCTCGAGTTCGGTCACGATGCCGAGTGCGCCGAGGGCGACGACGGATCCGGCGAAATCGGGATCGCCTCGGCGCAGCATCCGCAGTTCGCCGTCGGCATCCAGGATCGTCACGGCGCGCACCGCGGCCGCGAGAGAGCCGCTGCGGTCGCCGGAGCCGTGCGTGCCGGTGGCGACGGCGCCGCCGACGGAGATGTGCGGCAGCGAGGCGAGGTTGCCCAGCGCATGCCCCCGCTCGTGCAGCAGCGGTGCGAGTTCGCCGTAGCGGATGCCGGCCGGCACCCGCACCGCACGGCCATCGCCGGTGATCACGACCTCACCGGTGAGCGCCGAGAGCTCGACGAGCACCCCGTCGGTGTCGGCGATGTCGTTGAAACTGTGCCGCGATCCCAGCGCCCGCACCGTCCGGCCGGTGGCGCGGGCGTCGGCCAGCAGACGGCGCAGCGCCTCGAGGTCGCGGGGACGCTCGACGCGCTCGGCGGCGTAGCGGATGTTCCCTGCCCAGTTGGTCTGCGTGCCCATGACGGCATGGTACGGCGGTTCGCGCCGTCGCCACGGCACACGAGACCGGGCGACCGCGCACCGCGGAAGGGTCTTCAGGCCGCCCCGATCTCAGCGGAGCGGATCGGCGAGCAGCCGCTCGAAGGCCGCGTCCGCGGCGCCGATGAGGAGCCGGTCGGCCCCGAGAGCCGCAGACGACAGCACCAGACCTTCGGCCGACGCGGCCAGGGCGCGACGGCGGACCTCGTCGTCGAATCCCTGCGCGTCGGTCTGGCGGAGCACGCCGAGGAATCCGCCCAGCACGATCATCGAAGGATTCAGCACGTTCACGGCGTTGCCGAGCGTCGCGGCAAGGATGCGGCGCTGCCGCGCGGCCTCCGCCCCGACCTGAACGTCCGGCGCCCCGAGCGCCTGCGCGAGGCGGGCGTCGTCCGCACTGCCCAGCCCGGCGGACGCCAGCAGGCGCGCCCGGTTCACCTCGTCCTCGAGCACGCCGCCCTCGACGCGCCGATCCCGCGCATCCGTGATGCTCGCGGCCGTCTGCCCCCACTCGCCGGCATATCCCCCGACACCGCCGATGAGCCGGCCGTGCAGGATGAGCCCGCCGCCGATGCCGCTGGCGCCGCCGTTCAGATAGACGACGTCCTCGTGCTCGCGTGCCGCGCCGAACAGTCGCTCGGCACGCGCCCCCAGTGAGGCGTCGTTTCCCACCGTGACCGGCAGCCCGCTCGCCTCCGTCAGCGGCGCGGCGATATCGGCATCTTGCCATCCGAGGTGCGGCGCAAGGCGCACGAGCCCGTCTGCCATGCGCACCAGTCCGGGAACGGCCACGCCGGCGCCGACGATGCGGCATCCGGCGAGCGCCTCCGCACGCCACCGGGCGACCACGTCGGCGACCACGGCCACGACCTCGCCGATGCCGGGCTCGGCCGCGTCGACGCGCACGCGTTCGCGCACCCGGCCGCCCAGCGCGACCGCGCCGATCTCGATCGCGTCGATCTCGGGGTTGACGCCGATGGCGACGATGTTCTCACTCGGCACCACGACGGGCGACGGACGGCCGACGCGGCGGGTGGGATCGGGTTCGCGCTCCTCGACGAGTCCCGCCGTCACCAGCCGGAGGACGAGGTCGGACACCGTCGAGCGATTGAGCCCCGTCTCGGTGGTGATGACGGCGCGCGAACGCGGACCGACCTGGTGCACGAGTCGCAGCACTTCACCGAGATTGGTCCGTCGCACGCCTTCGGCGGTCGTGGCGCGCTCGCTCATCCCGCCTCCTGCCGCTCTGAGCCCTCGGGGTGTCGGTTTTTGACGCGATCGCGGCTCGCCGACCCCCGTGATATGTTCGACTCTACAACATTTCATCGATGACGCTGAAGGCGGCTCCCATGTCTCTCATCCCCACGAAGGCCGACCGGTTCTCGTTCGGCCTCTGGACCATCGGCTACAACGGCACCGACCCGTTCGGCGGCCCGACCCGTCCTGCGCTCGACGTGGTGCACGCGGTCGAGAAGCTCGCCGAGCTGGGCGCGTACGGCCTCACCTTCCACGACGACGACCTGTTCGCCTTCGGATCGACGGATGCCGAGCGGCAGACCCAGGTCGACCGGCTGAAGCAGGCCATGTCCGACACCGGCATCGTCGTGCCGATGGTCACCACGAACCTGTTCAGCGCCCCGGTCTTCAAAGACGGCGGATTCACGTCGAACGACCGGCAGGTGCGCCGCTTCGCCTTGCGCAAGGTGCTGCGTAACATCGACCTCGCCGCCGAGCTGGGCGCGAAGACGTTCGTGATGTGGGGTGGCCGGGAAGGCGCCGAGTACGACTCCGCCAAAGACATCCGCGCGGCTCTCGAGCGTTACCGCGAGGCGGTGAACCTGCTGGGCGATTACGTCACCGACAAGGGCTACGACATCCGCTTCGCCATCGAGCCGAAGCCGAACGAACCCCGCGGCGACATCCTGCTGCCGACCCTCGGGCACGCGATCGCGTTCATCGACTCGCTGGAGCGTCCCGAACTGGTCGGCCTGAACCCCGAGGTGGGTCACGAGCAGATGGCGGGCCTGAACTTCACCGCCGGCATCGCGCAGGCGCTGTACCACGGCAAGCTCTTCCACATCGATCTCAACGGTCAGCGCGGCATCAAGTACGACCAGGACCTCGTCTTCGGTCACGGCGACCTGAACAACGCGTTCTCGCTGGTCGACCTGCTCGAGAACGGCGGCCCCGGCGGCACGCCGGCCTACGACGGCCCGCGGCACTTCGACTACAAGCCCAGCCGCACCGAGGACGAGAAGGGCGTGTGGGAGTCGGCCGCGGCCAACATGCGCATGTACCTGCTGCTGAAGGAGCGCGCCGCCGGTTTCCGCGCCGACCCTGAGGTGCAGGAGGCGCTGGCCGCCGCGAAGGTCGCCGAGCTGTCGCAGCCGACGCTCGGCGAGGGCGAGAGCTACGACGATCTGATCGCCGACCGTGGTGCCTTCGAGGACTTCGACGCCTCTGCCTACCTGGGCGGGCACGGCTTCGGATTCGTGCGGCTGCAGCAGCTGGCGACCGAGCACCTGATGGGTGCACGCTGACGTGACGCTCGTGATGGGCGTCGACTCCTCGACGCAGTCGTGCAAGGTGGTCATCGCGGACGCCGCGACGGGTGACGTGGTGCGCTCCGGACGGGCCGCCCACCCGGATGGCACCGAGGTCGGCCCGCAGGCGTGGTGGGAGGCGCTGCGGGCGGCGATCTCGGATGCCGGCGGCATGGCCGACGTCGAGGCGTGGTCGATCGCCGGACAGCAGCACGGGATGGTCGTGCTCGACGCCGAGGGCCGGGTGATCCGGCCGGCCCTGCTGTGGAACGACACACGTTCGGCCGCTGCCGCGGCCGCCCTCGTCGAGGAGGTCGGTGCCGGGGCGTTCAGCGCGCGCACCGGCGTCGTGCCGGTCGCGTCGTTCACCGCGACGAAGCTGCGCTGGCTCGCCGACGATGAGCCGTCGAATGCCGCACGGGTGGCCGCGATCACCCTGCCGCACGACTGGCTCACCTGGCGGCTGCGCGGCTTCGGCCCCGAGAACCCGGTGCTCGATGAGCTCATCACCGACCGGTCGGATGCCAGCGGCACCGCCTACTGGGGCGCCGACGGCTACGACCGCGAGATCCTCTCGCTCGCGCTGCGCCGCGATTCGGCATCCGTCGTGCTGCCTCGAGTGCTGCGGCCGGACGAGAAGGTGACGGACGCCGACGGCCGACGCGTGGCGCCGGGCGCGGGTGACAACGCCGGTGCCGCCCTGGGACTCGGCGCGCGCGGCGGCGACGCCGTGGTGTCGATCGGCACGAGCGGCACGGTGTTCGCGGTGACGGATGCGCCGGTGCGCGACGCGACGGGCACCGTGGCCGGCTTCGCGGATGCCGCCGGAGGATGGCTTCCGCTCATCGCCACGCTCAACGCGGCGCGCGTGCTGGACGCGACGGCCGCGCTGCTCGGAGTGGATCACGACGGGCTGGCCGCGCTCGCGCTGGCGGCGGAGCCCGGCGCCGGCGGGCTGGTGCTGCAGCCGTGGTTCGAGGGCGAGCGCACCCCGAATCGCCCCGATGCCACCGCGACGCTGTTCGGCATGACGCTGACGAACGCCACGCGCGAGAACCTCGCGCGCGCCGCGATCGAGGGCGTGCTGTGCGGACTGGCCGACGGGCTCGACGCGATCCGAGCCCACGGCGTCGCGCCGACCCGCATCCTGCTCATCGGCGGCGCGGCACAGAGCCGGGCGGTGCAGACGATCGCAGCGCAGGTGTTCGACCTTCCCGTCGTCGTTCCCGAGCCGCAGGAGTACGTGGCGTTCGGCGCCGCCACCCAGGCCGCCTGGACTCTCCTCGGCTCACGTCCGGATTGGAGCGTCGGAGAGACGGATGCCGCGGCGGGCGGCCACGTTCCCGGCATCCGGTCGCAGTACGCCGCCCGTCTTCCCTAGCCGCACTCCCTGTTCTCGTCGAGCCCCGCTCCTGGTGTCAGGGTCGCGCGGCGTGCGGTGCGTGAGGCGCCCTCGGGATGGGCACCACACGCGGCGGGTCAACTCGTGGGTATCCAGACTCGCATGGTCGAGGGGCCGCGCTGCGCCCACTCGTGGTACGGGATCAGCACGACATCGGATGCCACGCCGGTCTCGCGGTTCGCGATGCGCACGCGCACCTGCCCGTCGGTCTCGGTCGGCTCGGGGGCGGAGTCGATCACCGCTTCGGCGACGTCCGCGCCGAAATCGACCGACTCCAGCGCCAGCACCTCGGGCCCGCGTTCGACGACCAGACACCCGCGCACGGCGTCGATCCGGGGGTCCGGTGCGATCACGCGAGGCGCGAGCGGCAGGTCCAGCTCGATGACGTCGCCTGCCTGGAAGGCGCGGTGCAGCGAGACCGTGCCTGGTATGGCTTCCGCGGCCTGCTCGTCGCCGAAGCGCACGGTGGCCCCGTCCGCCCATTCGGGGATGCGCAGACCGAGCGTCCACTCGCCGTCCTCGCGGATCGTGACCCGCACGCGTCCCTCGGCCGGGTAGGCGGTCGAGACGTCGAACGCGGCGACGGTGCCATCGGGCAGCGTCGTCCGCACGGATGCGGCGGCGTACTGGTGCACCTGCACGCCCTCGTCGTCCGCGGTGGCGAGGTAGGCGGCGAGGCTCGCGAAGGTGCGTGCCACGTTCGGCGGACAGCACGAGACGTCGAACCACGGCGCCCGAAGCGACGAGTGCGCGCGCGGCGAGGTGGCGTCCGGGTCGGCCGGCTGCGCCGGCACCCGCTGGTGCAGGGTGTTCGCATAGTAGAACGCCCTGCCGTCGGGTGCGGGCGACGTGGCCACCACATTGAACAGAGTGCGCTCGATCAGGTCGGCGTACCGCGGGTCGCCGTCGGCGAGCAGCAGCCGCCACGAGAACATGATCGAGCCGATCCCCGCGCAGGTCTCGGAGTAGGCCCGATCGGAGGGCAGCTCCCAGTCGTCGCCGAAGGCCTCGTCCTGGTGATGCGAGCCCTGCCCTCCGGTCACGTAGGTGCGCCGTTCCACGGTGCGCCGCCACTGCCGGCGCAGCGCGTCGAGCAGCGCGTCGTCGCCGTTCTCCACCGCGACGTCGACCGCCGCGGACGAGAGGTAGTTCGCTCGCACGGCATGCCCGCGCAGGGTCTCGGCGTCGCGCACCGGCACGTCATCCTGGTAATACGACCGGCCGAACTCGATGTCGGCGAGCGTGTGGCGCCCGTGACGCTCGACGAAGAGCCCGGCCTGGTCGACGAAGCGCTGCTCGCCCGTCAGCCGGCCGAGCTCCGCCAGGCCCACCTCCACCTCCGCGTGCCCGCAGATGGCGTCGCGCCCGGCGGTGCCGAACTCCCGGCACACCAGATCGGCGGCGCGCATTGCGAGCTCGAGCAGACCGTCGTCGGCACCAGGACGGGTGCGCGCACGCGCCACAGCGGCCTGGAAGAGGTGGCCGAGGCAGTACAGCTCGTGACCCCACTCCAGGTCGGACCAGCGCGGTGCCTGGCCCGGACGACCGAATCTCGTGTTCAGGTAGCCGTCGGCCTCCTGCGCCGCGGCGACGCGCGCCACGATCGCGCGGAACCTGGCCTCGAGCGATGCGTCGTCCGTGCGGCCGATCTCCCAGGCCAGCGCCTCGAGATATTTGTACACCTCGGAGTCCGAGAACTCGCGGCCGCGACGCCCCTCGGGGAGCCGGTCCGCCGCTGCGAGGTCGAAATTGCGCAGCCACCCCTCGGACTCGAGCTTGGACTCGATGTGCGCGAGCGTGTTCGCGCCGTTGACGCGCTGGCGGTCGCCCCAGAAGCCGTCCGCGATGCGCACCTCGTCGATACCGAGCGGGCGCAGGCGCCCCCGGGCCGGGACGACCGGTGCGACGACGCTGCTGGCCGCCGTGGCGAGGACGGGGTGGGTGCAGATGATGTCGGTCATGGTTCAGCCCTTGAATGCACCCGACATGAAGCCGCGCACGTAGTGTCTTTGCAGGATCAGGAACAGCAGGATGCACGGCAGTGCGAGCACGACCACACCGGCCTCCGTGGCTCCGTAGTCGACGACGCCCTGCGCCTGGCCGCGCAGATTCGCGACGGCGAGCGGCAGCGTCATCCTGTTGCTGTCGTTGATGAGGATCAGCGGCGCCATGAAGTCGTTCCAGGCGGTGAGGAAGGCGAACAGGCCCACAGTGACCAATCCGGGCTTGACCGCGGGCAGCAGCACTCTCCAGAGCGCGCCCCAGCTGGAGCAGCCGTCGACCATGGCGGCCTCGTCGAGCTCCTTCGGGATCGACTCGAACGAGATGCGCATCATGAACATCGAGAAGGGCAGCTGGAACATGGTGATCACCAGCGCCACCCCGACCAGGGAGTTCTGCAGTCCGACCGCGTTCAAGATCACGTAGAGCGGAATCAGGAGGGTGGCGTACGGCACCATCAGGATGGCCAGCGTCAGCAGGAACAGAGCGTTCTTGCCCGGGAAGCGGAAGCGCGCGAACGCGTAGCCGCCGAGCAGCGAGATGAACAGCGTTAGGGCGACGGTGAGCACGGAGACGACGGCGGAGTTCCACAGGTAGACCCAGATGCCGGCCTGGTACTCGGTGAGCGCGGCGTAGTTGCCGAAGCCCCATCCGCCGGTCTGGCTGGTTCCCGCGCGCGGACCCACGCTCGAGACGGCGGTCCAGATCAGCGGGTACAGGAAGATGAGCGCGAGCGCGCCGGTGAAGACCCAGTACGGGATGCCGAAGGCGAGCGGCATCCGCTTCTCCGGCGCGTGCGGCGCGCCGGGCGCGATGACAGCGCGAGTGGTGACGGGCGCGGTGGTGGTCGTGGTCATGGTCTCAGCTCTCCTCGGAGCGTCCGAAGGCGCGCATCTGGAAGACATTGATGACGATCAGCGCGAGCAGCACGATCACCGAGAGGGCGCCGGCGATGCCGAGGCTGTTCTGGCCCTGGAAGGCGACGTTGTAGATGAGCTGCACGACGGTCATCGTCGAGTTGTCGGGTCCGCCCTTGGTGAGGATGTAGAACTGCTCGAAGGCGAGCAGCGAGCCCGTCACGCACATGATGGTGGTCAGGGCGAAGGTCGGCCGCAGCAGCGGCACGGTGATGTCGCGGAACGTCTGCCACCGACTCGCGCCGTCGATGCGCGCCGCCTCGTAGACGTCATCGGGGATCCCCTGAAGGCCCACGAGCATGAGCAGCATGTAGAAACCCGCGTAGCGCCAGACGATGAGGAAGATCGTCGACCACAGGGCGCCTTCCGGCGTGCCGAGGAAGGTGATCCCCCAGGAGGCCATCAGATCGGCGAACGGACCGGCGATCGGCGAGTAGAGCACGTAGAAGAGGAGGGACGCGGATGCCAGCCCGAGGGCGCTCGGCACCAGGAAGGCGGTGCGCAGGAAGCCCTTCCAGCGGGTGGACTCCTGCACCAGCAGTGCGAGCCCGAGGCCGAGTGCGATGAGGATGACCGTCGTGATGACGGTGTAGAGCAGCGTGAACCGGATCGAGTCCCAGAACAGCCGGTGGTCCACGGCATCCACGTAATTCTCGGGGAAGTTGATGCCGCGATTGCCTCCCAGCAGCGGCCAGTCCGACGCGGACATCTGGAACACCAGCAGCAGCGGGATGACGAACAGACAGGCGACGAAGACCGCCGTGGGAGCGGCGTACAACCAGCCAAGGACGGGTCCGCCGTAGCCGCGGCGACGCCGGCGGACGCGCGCCGTCGCGCTCTGCGGCGCGGAAGCGGTGAGGGTCATCTCGATCCAATCGGGTAGAGCGGGGGCGGGGGGGGGGGGGGGGCGGGGCCCCCCCCCCCCCGCAAAAAAGGGCCGGGCCGGGCCGGGAGACGGGGGTTGACGCCGCGGCGGGGTCGGCCGCCCAGTGGAACCCGGTTG